>CAZSNF010000020.1:0-57865 GCA_964608315.1 uncultured Rhodothermales bacterium
AATGACGAAGCAATGCGGCAGGCCCCGCATAATGAGGAATGACACAGCCAGCGCGCCCCTCGCAGCCTCCCGAAGGGCGCTTCGCGTTCGCCATGCCTCGAATCCGCAGCGTTTACCGCTAATTTCAACGACGCCGGCGCAATGTTCCGTACGCACGAACATGAAGCGCTGATCAAAGTAGATTTAATCAGAGCATCCTCAACCCTATGAAATACCAGGCAGAGTTCGATGTCGCTGTCCATGCGGTGCGGAGGGCGGCGCGCGTCTGCATGTCCGTTCAGAAAACGCTGGGGTCGTCTGCGCTCAGAAAAGAAGACCGCTCGCCGGTTACGGTAGCGGATTTCGGGAGTCAGGCCGTCGTGTGCCATGCGTTGCAGGAAGCGTTTCCGGGGGATCCTGTGATTGGAGAGGAAGATTCCGCCGCGCTGCGCCTTCCCGAGAATGCAAGCGTGCTCGACAAGGTGACCGAAGAGACGGGGCAAGCGCTGCCCGGCGTCACGCCCGCCTCGGTATGCGCCTTGATAGACCGGGGCAACGCCGTCGCCTATTCAGACCGGTTCTGGACGCTGGACCCGATCGACGGCACGAAGGGCTTTTTGCGGGGCGATCAGTACGCCGTAGCGCTGGCGCTGATTGTGGAGGGGAAGATTGCGGCGGCGGCCATGGCGTGTCCCAATTTGCCTTGCGACATGCGGGGCGGGTCTGAAACAGGGGTTGTGTTTGCGGCGCGGCGGGGAGGCGGGGCGTTTCAGGCTCCGTTTGCCGCCGCCGCATCCGCCGCCTTGCGGCCTGTCCGGGTGCGGACCGTGGCGACCGGCGCGCAAGCCCGGCTTTGCGAACCGTTCGAATCACAGCACGGGTCGCGGCGGGACGTGGCCGCGATAGCTGATCGGCTGGGCGTGGAGGTCCCCTCGCTTCGCATGGACAGTCAGGCGAAATACGGCGTACTGGCGCGGGGCGACGCGGATATTTATCTCCGCCTGACGTCCCGGTCAGGGTATATCGAGAATATCTGGGATCATGCGGCGGGCGTTCTCGTCGTGGAGGAGGCGGGCGGCAGGGTTACGGATGCGGCGGGCCGCCCGCTCGATTTCCGGCGCGGCGCGCAGCTGGACCGCAATGCGGGCATTGTCGCCACGAACGGACTGCTGCACGACGCGACGCTGGAAGCACTCGCCGCCACAGGGTGATTCCTCAGGCGTTGTCGGTCAGCACATCCACGAAAATTTGGCTGGCGATGCGGTATCCGAGCATGTGTTCCCGATCTCCCACCCGGATTTTCAGGGGGCCCTCGAAAGGCTCTTTTCCGACGATTTCCAGCGTAGCTCCGGGCAAGAGGCCCAGGCTTTCGAGGTGATTCAGCAAGGCAGGGTCTTCGTCGGACACGCGTTCGACGACCACATGCAGGCCGGCTTCTACGGCAGCGAGGGGATTGGTGTTGTGCTCGGCGATTTCGCCTTCCCGCGTGGGAATGGGGTCTCCGTGCGGGTCGTGGGTCGGGTGGCCCAGCATTTCGTCGATTTTTTGCTCGAATTCTTCGGAAATATGATGTTCGAGCAGTTCTGCCTCTTCGTGCACCTTGTCCCAGGGATAGCCCATGACGTTTCGCAGATAGAGTTCGAGCAAGCGATGGTGGCGGATGATTTCCAGCGCCACCTTGTTGCCCGTATCCGTCAGGCGTACGCCCTGGTAGGGTTCGTATTCCGTCAGGCCCATCTGCGCCAGCCTTTTGGTCATGTTCGTGACCGATGCGGCGGAAACGTTCAGCGCCCGGGCGATATCGCTGGTGGACGCGGTTTCACCGCGTTGCCGGACCCTGTAGATGGCCTTGATGTAATCTTCAACGGCCTGGCTGAGCATGTGCGGCGCAGGAAGGAGAAAACAAATGAAAATTCGTGTGTGCTGAACCCCGGGTTTCGGCATATGATCCGCCCGCAAGGCCCTTTGCAGAAACCACTTCGAATAGCCGTCGTTGATTAGGCCGCTTGCGCACCGCGTTTTTGTTTCCGTTTCGGTCTTTTGCCCGGTCGTCTAATGGCAGGACAGCGGCCTTTGGAGCCGTATGTGGAGGTTCGAGTCCTCCCCGGGCAACATGCGCAAGTCCTTTTAAACAGGTCCTTTTTAATAAGAGAAGCCCGGTTGAAGCGAATTTCCCGCCATGAACACGCCTGTCGTCCGAGACATTCCTATTTCCATTTTCGCCGGCCGCTCGAATTTGCCGCTGGCGCAGAAAATCGCCGCCGCGTACGGAAAGCAGCTTGGCCGGTTGGCCATTCGGGATTTTGCGGACGGGGAGATTTACGTGCGGTACGGCGAATCCATTCGCGGTTCGGACCTCTTTATTATCCAGAGCACCCCGCCCCGGGCGGACCACTGGATCGAGTTGCTTTTGCTGATCGACGCCGCCAAGCGGGCGTCCGCGGAACGAATCACGGCGGTCATGCCGTATTTCGGCTATGCCCGGCAGGATCGGAAGGATCAGCCCCGCGTGTCCATTGCCGCGAAGTTGATGGCGGACATGCTTGCGACGGCGGGCGTTCATCGCATTCTTACCATGGATTTGCACGCTCCGCAGATTCAGGGTTTTTTCGATGTGCCTGTGGATCATTTATACGGGTCTGGCGTTCTGACAAGCTACCTCAGGAAATTGCAACTGGACAATTTAGTTGTGGTTGCTCCTGACGTAGGCGCAATCAAGGTGGCGCGGGCGCATGCGAGACGGTTGGGGGCGGACCTTGCGGTGATCGACAAGCGTCGTCCGCAGCAGAACGAAGCCGAAGTGATGAACATTATCGGCGAGGTTCAGGGGCGCAACGTCATCCTGGTCGACGACATGTGCGATACGGCGGGCACCCTGACCAACGCGGCCGGGGCGCTGCGCGAGGCGGGAAGCAAGCAAATTATCGCAGCTTGCACGCATGCGCTGTTGTCGGAACCCGCATACGAGCGGATAGAAAATTCGGAAATAGCGAAGATGGTCGTGACGGATACGATTCCCCTGAAGCGTCCCTCGGAACGCATCGACGTGGTCAGCGTCGCCGAGTTGTTTTCGGACGCGATTCGCCGCATTTACATGGAAGATTCCATTTCGACGCTGTTCGCCGAGTAGGCGGGCGGCTTTTTTTCCTTTGTCCCACGATTCACCGTATCCCGCAGATCATGGATACCCTTACGTTCGATGTCGAGAAGCGCGCCGTTGGCAAGTCGGCGGCGCGCGCTATTCGCCGCGCGGGCAATGTGCCGTGCGTTTTGTACGGGCAGCACATAAAGCCGCTGGCTTTTCAACTGGCCGAAGAGCATTTGAAAAGCCTTGTTTATACGGCCGAGACGCACGTTGTGGAAGTGCGGGTGGACGGAGAGGCCTTTCGCTGCATTCTGAAGGATGCGGTGCTGCATCCGGTGACGGATCGTCCCATGCACGCCGATTTCGTGGCGCTCAGGACGGGCGAAATGGTGACCGTCACAGTTCCCGTTCACCTGGAGGGTACGCCCGTTGGACAGCGCGAAGGCGGTACGGTGCAGGCCATCCTGTACGAACTGGAAGTGCGCTGTCTTCCCCGGAATATTCCTTCGCGCATCGAGGTGGACATTTCGGATATGGCCATAGGGGACACCATTCATATCGGCGATCTGGAAGAGGAAGACATTACGTTCCTGGGACGCTCTGAACAGACCGTCGTCACGGTAGTGCAGCCGCGCGTCGTCGAAGAGGAGGAAGAAGCTGTCAAGGAAGCGGAGGGCGAGGAAGCGACCGATTCCGAAGAGGAGGATGCAGAGGGCGATGCCTGATCGTCGCAGCCAGCCATGTCGAAATCGAAGCGCCTCATCGTCGGGCTGGGGAATCCGGGCCCGGAATACGAAGCGACGCGGCACAACATCGGGTTCGAGGTGGCCGATGCGGTGGCGGAACGCGCGCGCGCAACGTTCGAGGATGGGCGCGGAAACGTATTGCTGGGGTGGGGACGCATTCGGAGCTACCCCGTCGGGGTCGCCAAGCCGCTGACGTTCATGAACCGCAGCGGCAAAGCCATTAGCACCTTGCTTGGTATCTGGCGCATGGATCCTCGGCAACTTCTCGTGATCGTGGACGATATCAACCTGCCGCCGGGTCGGTTGCGCCTGCGTCCTTCCGGGAGCGCGGGCGGGCACAATGGTTTGCAGGATATCGCGGATCGTCTTGGCCACCCGAATTTTCCCCGCCTTCGCATCGGCGTGGGCAACGATTTTTCGCGAGGCGGTCAGGTGCGGCATGTCCTGTCTCCGTTTTCTTCAGAGGAACGCTTGTCCATGGACGAGGCGGTGGTTCGGGCCCGCAACGCGGTCGAGACGTTCGTGTGCGAGGGCATTTCTGTTGCTATGAATCGATTCAACAAAGACGTAACCCAATGAATGTCGAAACGATGATTTCGCTCGTGCTGGCCTCTGGCCTGCTGGCGCTGGCCTATGCTTTCGCGCGGGCGCGCTGGATTGGTCGCCAGGACGCCGGTACGGAGAAAATGGTCGAAATTGCGGGCTACATTGCGGACGGCGCCCGGGCGTTTCTGCGCCGGGAATATCGCGTACTGGCGGTATTCGTCGCGCTGGTGGCCGTTTTTCTGGCGCTGGTCAACAGGTCGGCGGACACGTCCTGGCTTATCGCCGTTTCGTTCGCGGCCGGCGCGCTGGCTTCCGGGCTGGCGGGTTTTATCGGGATGACCGTGGCGACGCGGGCCAACGTACGTACGGCCAATGCGGCGCGGACCGGATTGGCGCCGGCGCTGAACGTAGCGTTTTCGGGCGGGCTGGTCATGGGATTGTGCGTGGTGGGCCTGGGCGTGCTGGGGCTGGGCGGGCTTTTTCTTGGATACCATGCCGCCGGCTGGGAAGCCGCCAGGATTATTCATGTGATCGCCGGATTCTCGCTGGGCGCTTCGTCCATCGCCCTGTTTGCGCGCGTGGGCGGCGGCATTTATACGAAGGCCGCCGATGTGGGCGCCGATCTTGCGGGCAAGGTGTACGAGGGCATTCCCGAGGACGACCCGCGCAATCCCGCCACGATCGCGGACAACGTAGGGGACAATGTGGGGGACGTCGCCGGCATGGGGGCCGATCTGTTCGAATCTTTCGTGGGCTCCATCATTAGCGCGATGGTGCTGGGCGCGGTGTTCGCCGACGCCTTCGTCGCCGCCGGCGTCGATGGACTCAGCGCCGTTACGCTGCCGCTGGTCCTTGCGGGCGTCGGCGTACTCGTTTCCGTGCTGGGTTCGATGGCGGTCAAGGTGCGGGAAGGCGGAAATCCCCAGAAATCGCTGAACACGGGCCAATTCGGGGCGTCGGGCCTGATGGCCGCGCTGGCGTATTTCGTCATTCAGTGGATGTTGCCAACCCGGTGGGAGACGGCGGGCGTGGAATACACGTCGCTGGGGGTGTTTATCGCTGTGGCGATCGGGTTGCTGGCGGGCGTCTCGATCGGCCTGGTTACGGAGTATTACACCTCCACGCAAAGCCGCCCGGCGCATGGAATCGCGCATCAGAGCGTAACCGGCTCCGCCACGAATATCATTGCCGGACTCGGGGTGGGGATGTTTTCGACCGGTCTTCCGGCGGTCATTCTGGCCCTGGCGATTCTGGGGGCTTATCATTTCGCCGGGTTGTACGGCCTGGCCATTGCGGCGGTGGGCATGTTGTCGGTTACCGGCATTCAACTCGCTGTCGACGCCTACGGGCCGATTTCGGACAATGCGGGCGGCATTGCGGAAATGTCCGGCTTGCCGGAAGAGGTTCGCGCGCGCACCGACAAACTCGACGCCGTCGGCAATACGACCGCCGCCATTGGGAAGGGATTCGCCATCGGGTCCGCCGCCCTGACGGCGCTGGCGCTTTTCGCGGCGTTCAAGCAGCAGGCGCAAGTGCCCGTCATCGACGTGTCCGATCCGCGCATCCTGTCCGGGCTGCTGCTCGGGGCCATGTTGCCGTATGTATTCAGCGCCATGGCCATGGGGGCCGTGGGGCGGGCGGCCGGAGACATGATCCTGGAGGTGGGGCGGCAATTCCGGGAAATCCCCGGGTTGCGCGAGGGCGCGGCGCGGGCCGATCATACGCGCTGCGTGGATATTTCCACCAGGGCGGCGATTCGCGAAATGGTGGCGCCGGGCCTGCTGGCGATCGCGGCGCCGGTCGTCGTCGGGTTCATCGACAAGAGCATGCTGGGCGGCCTTTTGGCGGGCGTACTGGTTTCCGGCGTATTGTTCGCTATTTTCCAGGCCAACGCCGGGGGTGCGTGGGACAACGCCAAGAAATTGATCGAAGGGAACATTTCGATAGACGGAACCATGTACGGAAAGGGCAGCGACGCCCACAAGGCGTCGGTGGTGGGCGATACGGTCGGCGATCCGTTGAAGGATACGAGCGGCCCCAGCTTGAATATTTTGATTAAATTGATTGCGGTGGTGGCGCTGGTTATTGCGCCGCTTATCGCGTAACATGCACTTGCGCCTTCCCGTCTTTCCAACCATTGCAAAGCAATATGGCCAGGGTTGAAATCACCATGCCCCAAATGGGCGAGAGCATCACCGAGGGCACGGTGGTCGAGTGGTACAAGAAGCCCGGAGAACGCATCGAGCAGGACGAAACGCTGCTTGAGATAGGGACCGACAAGGTGGACACCGACGTGCCGTCGCCTGTCGGGGGCGTCGTGGTAGAAATTCTGGTGGAAGAGGGCGCAACGGTGGATGTGGGTACGTTGCTCGCCGTGATTGCAGACAAGGACGAGGCGGCTTCTCCTGCGCCCGAACCGGTGCGCGAAGCGCCGCAGCCGCCTGAACCTGCGAAATCCGAGCCGCCTGAGCCTGCGTCGCCGCAGCCGCCCCCCGCTCGCATTACCGAAGAGGATGCGTTTGCGCCTTCCGACGCCGCTCCGAAGCAAGCCGCCAGCGAGGCGTTCTTTTCCCCGCTCGTGCGCTCCATCGCCGAGCAGGAAGGCGTAAGCGACGCGGAACTCGAATCCATTGCAGGCTCCGGGAGGGACGGTCGGGTTACGAAGAAGGACGTGCTGGAATATGTGGCCGGCCGTTCTGCGGAGGGCGCCGGATTTCCGGAGCCGCAACCTGTGGAGTCTGTCGAAGGCCCCGAAACGCGGGTCGTCAAAATGGATCGCACCCGGCAGATCATTGCGGAGCACATGGTGCGCTCGAAGGCGACTTCGCCCCATGTTACGTCCTTTGCGGAAGTGGACATGACGAACCTGGTCGCCTTCATTCAACGGGAGAAAGAGGCGTTTCTGAAGCGGGAGGGGGCCAAACTGACCTATACCCCGTTTTTCGTGCACGCCGCCATCGAAGCGCTTCGAGAGCATCCGGTTCTGAATGCCTCCGTGAGCGGAGACGAGATCGTGTTGCGGGACGATTTTCATATTAATATCGCCGTGGCGGTGGGCAAGACGGGGCTGGTCGCGCCGGTTATTCGCAATGCGGGGCGGCAGTCGTTCGCCGACCTGGCGCGGTCTGTGGCGGACGTGGCGGACCGGGCGCGCAACAAGGGGCTCCATCCCGACGACTTGCAAGGGGGAACCTTTACGATCACGAATATCGGCCCGATCGGGGGGCTCAAGGGAACGCCCATCATCAACCAGCCGCAGGTAGCTATCCTTGCCGTCGGGCGCATTCAGAAGCGTCCCGTGGTGATCGAGGACCCCAAACTCGGCGACGTGATTGCGGTGCGGAACATGGCCTGGCTGTCCCTTTCCTACGATCACCGCATTATCGACGGGGCCATGGGGTCTTCGTTTTTGAGCCGGTTCGTCGGCATCGTGGAATCCATGGGCGTCGGGCCCTGATCGGGGCGTAATCGGTATAATAAGTATATCCCTGATCGTATTCATAAATTCCGTTATTGTATTTAATCAGAGTATCCTTAACTTGTCGGATAGTTATTCTGTGGGGTATCGCAGGATATTTGATCAGCGTATCCCAATGACATCCCAATGACATCCCAATGACGATGGGCAATAATGGATTCGCCGCACGCCGCACCGCTTAAACTCGCGCCGAACGAACTTGCAAAGCGTTTGCAGGATTTCGAGCGGGAGTATCTTCGGGAAAAAAGCGCCGATACGGTGGGCACCTATCGCAGGGCGCTCAACGAGTTCGAGCGGTGGTTCGCCGGGCAGGCCGATTCGTTTTTCTTTTCGGAAGAGGGGGTGCAGGACTACAAGGCCCATCTCGTCGAGGCGCGCTTGTTGAGCGAAGCGTCCGTTTCCACCTATCTGACTGCGCTGCGGCAATTCTGCCAGTATCTGGTTTCCATTGGGCTGATGGACGAGAATCCGGCGCGTCGCGTACGGGGAAGCCGCCGTCCGTCCACGCATTCCCGCGCAGTGCTTACGGAGGCGGACGTTGCGGAACTTCTGCGCGTGCTGGACGACGCAACCTTGCTTGGAAAGCGGGATCAGGCGATGGCGTATCTGATGCTGTACGCCGGGCTCAGCGAAATCGAAATGATCCGGGCCGATGTGCGGGACGTCGAACACACCCTGCTGGGCGGATTTTTGCGGGTGCAGGGCAAGGGGCGCGCGGGCAAGGATCGGCGGGCGCCGCTGGACCCTCCGGTCGTTGAAAAAATAAACGCGTACCTCGACGCCCGCCAGCCCGGATCGTCCGAACAGCCGTTATTCGTGTCGCATGGCCATCGTTCGAACGGCCAACGCCTGAATACGCGCTCCGTGCGTAGCCGGATCAACGGACTTCTCGAGGCGGCCAACCTGAAACGCAGCGGCGTCAGCCCTCATAGCCTCACGCACACCGCCCCGCTTATCTGGCTGAATGCGGGCATGGACGTCGAGGAGGTTCGGGCGCGCATGCGACACGGCACGCCGGAAACCACGCTTATTTATTTAAGGAGGCTCTGATCGAAGCAGATTTAATCAGTGCATCCTTCAGAAAACAGGGCCTGTTGCAGGAATTGCAGGAAGAAGAGGCGCTGGCGTCGCGAGGATGACGCGGCAGGAATCAGACGCCCGTGCGTATGGTGATCTGGTGCAGTCCCCCAAGCGTAGACCATGAGTTGAAGGCGTAGTCGAAACGGAAGGTCGCCACCCGGACGCCGCAACCTATTCCTGCGCCGGCAAGGTCCAGGCGATTTTTTATTTTCAGGTCCTGATGTTGCCGGTGGTTGTACCCAAGGCGGAGCCGGAAGGCGTCGCCGAAAAAGAATTCCCATCCTATAGCCATGTGGCGCAGCGCCGCCGAAACCGCGCTTCGCCCTTCGCTTTCTTCGCCGATCCGGTTCAGGTTGTAGCCCGACAGGGATATGAGCAGCGGCAGGTGCCGAAAGCGTTTCGAAACCCCTGCGCGCACGTCGAAGGGCAATGTATCCCCGGACGGGCCGAGCGCATCCGCGACAAAGCCTATGTGGCGCATCGAGGCGCTCAGGGTCAGTTGCCGCCTGGGGATGAGGTAGAGCGCTCCGGCGTCGGCGGCGAAGGCGGAGGCGCTGGCTGCTTCGACGCTTGAAAAGGCTGCATGGAGATTCACGCCGTACCGCAGGCGGTCGTCGTGGTTGCGCGCCCAGGAGGCCGTGAGCGCAGCGTCGTTTGCGCCGAAGGGTTCCGTGGCGTTGCCCTCGGCGTCGTATCCGTCGGTGTTTCCCCAGGTTACGTAGCGCAGTCCCGCTCCCAGCGTACCCACGTTCTCCCAATGCCGGGCATGGGATACGAACCCCGCATGAATGCCTCCGAGGTGGTTCAGATACGTTACGGAAAGCGTACGGTGCATTTCCGGGTTGAGCAGGGCGGGGTTATAGAAGAAGGCGTTGACGTCTTCGTCGTATACGGCGGAGAAGGCGCCGGCCATGGAGGCCGCGCGCGCAGAAGGGGCAAGCCGCAGGAAGGAAAAGGTGGTGGGTGGGCCGGGCTGGGCCGCCGCCGGAAAGGCGACCGCTCCGGCCAGGGCAAGGATTGCCGCAAGGAAGAAGGGGCGAAGCAGGAAAACGCGCATACGGCGTTAAACGGAGATGCAGGCTTGATGTTGCCGGAGGCATGCGAGGCGGTTATTGTCCGCTGCGGTCAGAACATTCGCCTGCTTCGGTGGCAAAAAAGGATAACCTAAAATATTAAGGCTGTCAAATTTGATACTTAAATAATTAAGGTTATTGCGTTGAGGTACGCGATGGAGCAGACCCTGTCGGGCGGGCGAAGCTCTCAGGCGGGCGCCTCCTGAAGTATGCTCGCCGTTGGCTATCTCTCTATTTCTCTATGGTTCCCCGGCAGTAATCGCCCCCGCCCCGCTGTATATAATCGAAGAATGGGGTATAGCCAACTATCCTGCTGGAGGGATATAACGTGGCTTCGTCATTGTACCCTCCAACCACCAGGCCATACCCGTTTCCCACATTCGAAAGCGTTCCCGGCCGAACCAGTGCGCGTTCGCCCGACGGATCGCCTCCCGGTGGATTCCATTCGGGACTTCCGACCGTGAATGCCAGTCGAAGGCGCAACAAGGCCAAACCGTCCTGGGTCGGATTCCAGAATGTGATTTCCGTATCGTCGTGATAATATGACCGCATGGTTTCATAAAAAAATATTCATGTCAATGGTCAATTCCCATCCGCCATCTATTTTATTTTCCGTACCCTTATGTGAAAACACATACTGCCGACGGGGAGTCGTACATACCGTATTGGAATCATCTATATCGTAAAAAGAAACATCGTATATGGTCTCTATGCGCGGCAAAACAAAATCCTCATCGTCGCGTCCCAAAATGCGTACATGCAGATTTTGCCTTCCCGCATCGCTATCCTCTACACGCACTTTCCTGGGCACTTTCACAGTTACTGTACTTTTTTTTCCATCGGACCGAATCACTTCCATACGATGACGACTCCCGTATCCGGGCGTAAAATCAGCGAGGAAAATATGATCCAGTTGCCCCGTGGCGTTGGCTGCGACCGAATCCCGCCATACATAGGTTGCGCCGCTGCCCAGATCGGTCGAGGTGACGACCGCATTGAGTGGATCCCCGGAGCTCGGGACAAGCAAGTCTTCCACGGGAGCCACAAGCACCGTTTGCGTAAGCAACCGGGGATTAAAAACGCCATACAGTGAAAAAGCCTCGTCCACCTCGCCCGGCCCGGCGACCTCCTCCTCGCAACCGGCAACGCACAGAAAAAAAAACAGAAAAACGGCACAAAGGGCGCTCTGTGTATTCAGGCACTGCATTGTGTTGCACTCCCGGAAAACTTTAGCCTACGAGGGCGCTGTGTCAAGTTCGGCAACGCCTCCGCCTATTCCGCCTGCTTGTCTAAATCCTACGACTCGGATACGCGAAATGCAAGGGTGCCCCTCATTTTTTAATCCGCGCCCGCTGCGCCTCTGGAAATACCCCAAAACGCTGTCCAATCAACCTGAACCACATCTCGCGTCCGCATACGCCCGATCCGGAAGCAACGCGACGTCCGCTTACTCGAAATCTACCCGGATTCCGAAGGACGGCACGAAGGGAAGCTGATCCACCCGGCGCGCCGTAAACTGATCGAGGTAAAAAAGATTGCGCCGGTCGTACAGGTTGATGACGCTCCCCTGAAGCGTAAGCGCGGCCCGGGAGAGCCGGAAAGTGCGCTCCACGGAAATGTCCAGGCGATGGTAAGTGGGAAGCACCGCATTGAACGGACGGTCATAAATTACGCGGCGCGAGCGCATCAGGTCGAAGATGCTCGCTGCCCGGCCCTCCAGCAGTACGAAACTGTCGAAAGCCACCGCACGGGTGTAGGGACGCCCGGAACCGAAGGACCAGCGTACGCTGGCGTCGAATCCCTTCCAGGAAACGCTGGCCAGCGCATTGACCTGGTGCCGACGGTCGTGCGGCGGGCGAAACGCGAGCGATTCCGTGTCGAACCAGTATCGTATGGCCTCGTATTTCGTGTGGTACAGCGTGGACGAAAGGCCGTAATTCACGAAGGCGTAGAACGGCGCCCGGCGCATCTCCACCCGCGCCTCCACGCCGATCAACCGTCCGCGCGCCGGGTGCAGCCGGGTGGTAAGCGCGGGAAACGCGGTCCATTCCGCAACGAACAGGTTCTGCATGCGCCGGTAGAACCCCTCGACGGATACCTCCAGCCAGGGATTCGGCGTCCCCCGGTAGCCAAGCAGTCCGTGGACGGATTTGCCCAGCCGCCCCACCAGCGGATCCCTTTCGTTGTCGTCGTCCTCCGGGAGCGGAACGATAGACCAGATCGTAAACACGTTGGCCACGTCGCGCCGGTCCGTAAGCCCCACCACCTCCTGATTGTACATGCCGACGGCGGCGCTGAAATGATGCCTGCCCCGATCCCATGTCGCCCGCAGCCGGGGCTCCAGCCAGGGATCGATCCGAACCTGATACCATTGCAGGCGGGCGCCCGGCGCAAGGACCAGGCCCCGTCCGAGGTCGAACGAGGACTGCGCATGGAATCCGAACTCCAGAAACGGCTTCGCGGATACTTCCGGCAGGTGAAACACCCCGTCCAGGCGGTTGATCGCCTCGCCAGAGATGAGCCCGTCCCAGCCGCCCTCCCAGGAAACGCGGTCTTTCTTGAACAACCCATGAATCGAAAAGCGCGTATGGCGGATGCGAGACGAACGGAGCGGTTTGTTCGCAGGGCCCAACTCCGTCCGGTGTCGCGAATGCGAGAGGTGCACGTTCATAATGACCGGCAAAATGCGCGGCGCGATCACCCGGTTCGCTCCGAACGCCTCGTTGTTCCACCGGACTTCCTCAGGCGCCTCGCCTCCAACCTCCTCGGCGATCGTCCCCCCGGTCGTGCGTTCGGAGCGCGCTGACAGAAAGCCTGCTGTTGCGCGTCGCCGGGCCATGCAGTTTCGCAAAAAGGTCTCCGAACTGGAACGGCAAATTCTTGTCGATCAGCGGCTCGGCGATGCGTTCGAGAAACGACTCCCTTCCCGCAACGAGGAACGACGCATGCCCTGGTACGATGGGACCTTCGATGCGCAATGCGCTCGTGAAGGGAGAAACGCTGGCCATGCCGGCGAAACGACGGGTGTTGCCGTAGCGGGCGGCGACATCGATGACCGAGGCAAGACGACCGGAGTACCGGGTCGGAAAACCGCCAGAATAAAAATCGACCCGGTCCAGTATGTCGGCGGGAAAAGCGGAATAGAACCCAAGCACGTGGAACGGCTGATAGATCAGCATCCCGTCGAGATGCACGAGGTTATGGGAGGGTTCGCCGCCGCGCACGTAATACTGCCCGCCGCGGTCCCCCGTCGTAACGACGCCGGGAAGCACCGTAAGGTAATTCGCCAGATCGGCGGAAATGTCCGGGGAAGGCACCAGTTCGATCTCTTCGGGCAGAATGCGCTGCCGCCCTGCCGTAATGCGGGCCATGCCATGCTCGCGCCCGGCCTGCACGAGCACCTCGTCGAGTTCCGTTTGGGAAGGAACCAGCGCGGCGTGCCGCCGCATGGCCTCCCCGGCAGCGAATGCGAGCGTATCCCGGAACGCCTCGTACCCTATGAACGAAATGGTCAGTTCGTATGCGCCCGCCGCGATACCCGAAACGATATAGACGCCGTCCGCATTCGCGGCGACGCCGTACGCAGGAACCTGCCCGGCAGGGGCGCCAAGCTCCCGAAGCACGGCGGTAGCCCCCGCCAGCGGCTGCCCGTCCGAAGCGTCCGTAACGAAACCGCTCAAGGCGGCGCGTTGGGAGGGCGTCTGGGCCTGCGCCTCAAGAAGGGCGTACGATGGCGCAAACGCCAGCAACGCCGCGACGGCGAGAAATATTCTGATAAACGTATGCATAGGCAGGATTCGCTACCTCTCCGACTCCGCTATGGTTCCCAGGCAGTAATCGCCCCCGCTCCGCTGTATATAATCGAAGAATGGGGTGTCGGCGACTGCCCTGCTGGAGGGGTATAACGCGGCTTCGTCATTGTATCCTTAATTATTTAAGTGCAAATTTTTCAACCTTAATAATTTAGGTCGCCCCGGTTGAAGGCCATAAATCTCAGTGGATATCGGCAGTGCGCGCTTCTGCCGCTGAGCCGTTCGACGGCGTACTATCGCCCCAAAGGAGAGAGCGCAGAGAACCTCGCCGTAATGAAAGAGATCGACCGCATCTGGATGGAGCGTCCGACGAGCGGCTCGCGCACCATAAAGAGCCGGCTCAGGTCGCGGGGGCATACGGTGGCCATCTGCCGCGTCGTACGCCTTATGGGGCAGATGGGCTTGCGGGTCATTTTTGTCGCGTTTTGGGACATTACCTGGAGGCCCGGCGGGCGCGGATTAAAAATATGAGGGGCGCCCTTGCATTTCGCGTATCCGAGCTCGTAGGATTTAGACAGGCAGGCGGGTGCGTTTGGGCATGAAATATCTCCATATGGGTTGGCTGGATTGGAACAAGGTCGCAATCCTGTACCTTAAAAGCCCAAAACGCTGTCCAATCAATCCGAACCACCTCTGGCTACCATTAAGCCCGCCCTCTGTTTTTTGAAAGGAACGGTTTTTGTGTTTCGGCGTGATATTCTGCTACCTGTCAGTTTGTCGGGCCTTTCTTCCGGCAAACCGATTCGCCTTTGTATTTTCGCGCCCTGGCGCCATGATCAAATTTTTCCAATCGCTGTTCGGCGACAAGAACGTACGGGAGCTGAAGCGGCTCTGGCCGATCGTCGAACGAATCAATGCGGCTTGCGAGGACTTGTCCGGCCTTTCGGACGAGGAACTGCGGGCCCGTACGGACGATTTCCGGCGACGCATTCGGGAGACCGCGGCGGACAACGAAGCGAGCCGCGAGGCGCTGCGCGCCCGGCTGGGGAGCGCGGCTTCCGCGCCCGAGCCGGATTCGCCTTTT
Organism: uncultured Rhodothermales bacterium; assembly: GCA_964608315.1. Classification (GTDB taxonomy): domain Bacteria; phylum Bacteroidota; class Rhodothermia; order Rhodothermales; family VXPQ01; genus VXPQ01. Next base: position 14,824 of record CAZSNF010000020.1, read on the forward strand.
CCGGACGCGGGGGCGCTGGCTCCCTTTTCCGGGAACGGCGTCGAGCGCGAGGCGGACAAGGAACTTTCGCCCGAAGAGCACCGGGCGCTTTTTGACGAACTCGACCGGCTGGAAGAAGAATGGCTGGAGATCGTGGAAGGCGTGCTCGACAGCCTGGTTGCGGAGGCGTTCGCCGTGGTCAAGGAAACGTGCCGCCGCCTGCTGGGCAAGGAGTGGGAAGCCGGAGGAACGCGCATTGCCTGGGACATGGTGCCGTACGATGCGCAGTTGCTGGGCGGGGTGGTGTTGCATCAGGGGCGGATTGCGGAGATGAAGACGGGCGAGGGCAAAACGCTCGTGGCCGTCCTGCCGATCTATCTCAACGCGCTGGCGGGCCGAGGCGTGCATGTGGTGACGGTCAATCCGTATCTGGCGCAGCGCGACGCCGAATGGATGGGACCGGTGTTTGAATTTCACGGCCTGACCGTGGACGTTATCGACAAGCACGAATCGCACTCGGAAGGCCGCCGCCAGGCCTACCGCGCCGACATTACTTACGGGACCAACAACGAGTTCGGGTTCGATTACTTGCGAGATAATTCGTTCGTGTCCCAGCAGGAGCAACTGGTTCAGCGCGGACACCATTTTGCGATCGTGGACGAGGTGGATTCCGTGCTGATCGACGAGGCGCGTACGCCGCTTATTATTTCCGGACCCGTTCCGCAAGCGAACGACAGCCGCTTTGCAGAACTCCAGCCCGTCATCGAGAAACTGGTGTATGCGCAACAGAAGGCGGTGGCGGGGTTTGCGTCCGAGGCGGAGCGGCGGCTGCGCGAGCGGGATCGGGCGGAGGAATCCGGCGACCGCAAGGCGGCCGCCGAGATGGAGGGCGAGGCTGGCCTGGCGCTCTTGCGCGCCCGCCGAGGATTCCCCCGCAACAAGAAGCTTCAGAAATTGCTTCAGGAAACGGGCGTGGCGCAGTTGCTGCGCAAAACGGAGTTTTTCTATTTGCAGGACAATGCGAAGCATATGCCGCTCGTGGACGAACCGCTGTTTTTTGCGCTTGAGGAGAAGCAGCACGCCATCGAAATGACGGAGCAGGGGCGCGAATATGCGGCGCGGACGGCCGGAGAAGACACCGACCTGTTCGTGCTCCCCGACATGGGCGACGAGATTGCCTCCATAGAGGGCCGCTACGAGGAAAGCCGCCGCAAGGTCGAGGCGGTCATCGAGGCCGATGCGTCGCTGGACGAGGAGAAGAAGGAAAACAAGCGCATGAACGACGTGCGCCTGCTCGCCAAGGAAGAGGAAGAAGAAAAACGCAAACTGTATACGCTGTATTCCGAAAGGGCGGAGCGGCTGCACGCCATCGAGCAGTTGCTCAAGGCGTACGCCCTGTACGAGAAAGACGTGGAGTACATCGTGCAGGAAGGGCGGGTGCAGATCGTGGACGAGCATACCGGCAGGGTGCTTTCCGGGCGGCGGTATTCCGACGGGCTGCACCAGGCGATCGAGGCCAAGGAAAAGGTGCAGGTGCAGGCGGCGACGCAGACGTACGCCACCATCACGCTTCAGAATTATTTTCGGATGTACGACAAACTTTCCGGCATGACCGGCACCGCCGAAACGGAAGCCGAGGAGTTCTGGAAAATCTATGAGATGGACGTGGTGGTGGTCCCCACGAACCGGCCTATTGTGCGCGACGACCTGGACGATCTCGTATTTCGGACGAAGCGCGAGAAATACCGCGCCGCCATCGAGAAAATTTCCGGGTACCATGAGGCGGGCAGACCCGTGCTGGTCGGCACGACCTCCGTGGACGTATCGGAAACCCTGTCCCGCATGCTCAAGCGATCCGGCATTCGCCATAATGTGCTGAACGCCCGGCGGGACCGGGCCAGGGCGGAGGCCGATATCGTCGCCGAGGCGGGTCGGCGCGGGGCGGTTACGATCGCTACGAACATGGCTGGACGCGGGACGGACATCAAATTGGGAGACGGCGTGCGCGAGGCCGGGGGACTGGCCATTCTCGGTACGGAGCGCCACGAGAGTCGCCGGATCGACTTGCAGTTGCGGGGACGGTCGGGGCGGCAGGGGGACCCGGGCGAAAGCCAGTTCTACGTATCGCTCGAAGACGACCTGATGCGCCTTTTCGGCTCGGACCGCGCCGCCAGGGTGATGGATCGGCTGAACATGGAAGAGGGCGCCGTCATCACGCATCCATGGGTCAACAAGAGCATCACCCGGGCGCAGAAGAAAGTCGAACAGAACAACTTCGCCATTCGCAAACGCCAGCTCGAATACGACGACGTGCTCAATTCGCAGCGGCAAGTGATCTATGACCGCCGCCTGCATGCGCTCAAGGGCGAGCGGTTCCACGGGGAGATTCTGGAAATGCTTCAGGACGTGATTGGGAAGATGGTGGAGCGGCACTACGGGGAAGGCGCGCTCGACGCCTTGCGCGAGGAAATCCTGCGCAAGCTGGCGTTCGAGTTCGAGATCGACCGGGAAGCCTTCGCCCGCCTTGGCGAAGACGGGGTGGAGCAACAGATATACGATGCGGCCATAACGTTCTACCAGAGCAAGCGAGAGGCCCTGTCGCGCCCGTTCCACAAGGGGATGCAGCAGGTGATGGAGCAGGACGAGGAGCGGCGTCCGGCTCGCGTGTTCGTGGATTTCACGGACGGACGCCGGTTGTTGCGGGCGGTGGTGAAGGTGGACGAGGCCGTGGGCACGGAAGGACGCATCGTGAACGATACGCTCGAGCGTACCGCCATGCTCAACATCATCGACGAAAAGTGGATGGGGCATCTCCGGGAACTCGACGAAATCAAGGAGGGAATCGGACTCCGCGCCTACGGGCAGCGGGACCCGCTCGTCGAATACAAGATGGAGGCGTTCAAGCATTTTGCGGAGATGATGGAGGCGATCAACGAAGAAGTGGTTTCGTTCGTGTTCAAGGCCGGGCCGCTCGTTGGCGAACAATCCGCCCGTTCCGCTCCCGCGCGTCGCCGTCTCGACCCGAACCGGGCGAGGGCGCGCCACGATTCCATGGAGCCGACCTATGGCGCTCGCGCGGGAAGAGGACAGGCGGCGTCCGCCGACCGGGACCCGACCGCCCGCAAGGAGACCGTCGTAGTAGATCAGAAAATCGGGCGCAACCAGAAAGTGACCATCCAGAATCCGTCTACCGGGCAAACCCAAACGCTCAAGTACAAGCTGGCCGAGCGGAAAATTGCAGAGGGTTGGGTGCTGGTTTCCTGAACCGGGGTTATGTTTCGGATACTTTTTTGTCTGTTGTCCCGGAGAACCTTGTTCAATCTTTTCGCGCTCCCGTGCTGAAGTCTCTTTACGTCCGCGATTACGCCCTTATCGAGGAACTCCGCGTCGAGTTCGACGCGGGGCTTACGGTTATTACGGGCGAGACGGGCGCGGGCAAGTCCATTCTGATCGGCGCGTTACAGGCGATTCTGGGCGTACGCACCTCGCCTTCCGCCATCCGGTCCGGGGCGGCAAAAGCCGTGATCGAAGGGATATTCGATTGGGGGGACGACCCGGCTATGGCGTCCTTGCTCCGGGAATATGCGGTGGATCCGGCTCCGGCGATGATCCTGCGTCGGGAAATCGCGCCCTCGCACAGCCGCGGCTTCATCAACGACACGCCGGCTACGCTACAGGCGATGCGCGCCGTGGCCTCTCGCCTCATCGACTTGCATGGGCAGCATGAGCATCAGTCGTTGCTGAACGTTTCCACGCACATGGGCTTGCTGGACGAGTTCGGGCGACTTGGCGCGGCCCGCGAGGCGTACGCAGGGCATTACCGAACGTTATCGGCGCTGATTGAAGAGCGGGAGGCGCTGGCGGCCCGGCAGCGCGACATGCAGGAGCGGCGTACGCTGCATGCGTTTCAGATTGAAGAGATTGATCGCGTATCGCCCCGGGAAGGGGAAGAAGAGTTGCTCGAAAACGAGCGCCGCGTACTGGAGCATGCGGAACGCTTGCACGAGGCGTCTGTTCGGCTGGGAGCCTCCCTGTACGAAGGCGGGCGCTCCATCCATGATCAGCTGATCGATGTTCGCGACGAACTGCGCGAACTGGCGGAAATCGATCCCCTTTTCGGGGAAACGCTTGACGAGATCGATGCGGCCTGCATTGTTGCGGCGGAGACGGCCTCGTTTTTGAAACAGTATGGCGAAAGGGCGACCTGCGACCCCGAGCGGCTTGAGGAAATCAGAACGCGACTCGTCGATCTGCGCAGCCTGGCCCGGAAATACGGCGGTACGCTGGAGGCGGTTCTGGCGCATCGCCGCGAAATCGGCGAAGCCCGCGAGGAGGCGGAGCGTTTCGATGCGGCGCTTGCGTCCCTGACGGAGCGGATGGCGACGACCCGGGAGCAGTTGTCCGAGGCCGCCGGAACGTTGAGCGCGCAACGCAAGGAGGTGGCCCGCGCCATCCGAAAAGCCGTGGAGGAGGAATGCGGCAAGCTGGGCATGGCCGATTGCCGGTTCGAGGTTCGGTTCTCTATGGACGAGAATCCGGAAGGATGGATTGTCGCAGGGGATCGGCGGGTGGCGGCGCATGCGTCGGGCATGGATCGCGTTGAGTTCTACATTTCCACGAATCGGGGCGAGACGTTGCGTCCGCTGGTTCGCGTGGCGTCCGGCGGGGAGATCAGCCGGATCATGCTGGCGCTGAAGACGGTGCTGGCGCGCAGCGAGGCGTTTCCGGTGCTGGTGTTCGACGAGATCGACACGGGTATTTCGGGGGCGGTGGCCAACAAGGTGGGGCAAAGCTTGCGCGCGCTGGCCGCCAGCCATCAGGTTGTGGCCATCACGCATCTTCCCCAGATTGCGTCGCAAGGCGACACGCATTTCGTGGTTGAGAAATACGCGTCGGGAGCGCGCACCGCCACGCGCATCCGCCGCCTGGCCGAACATCAGCGGGCGGAACAGGTTGCCGGGCTGATGGCGGGCAACGAAATTACGGATGCAGCGCTGCAAAGCGCTCAGGATTTAATGAAAGCCAGCCGCAAGGGAGGGGCGTAATGGCGGATATTCGTTTTGGAACCGACGGCTGGCGCGCCGTAATCGCGGAGGATTTTACGTTCCGCAACCTGCATCGGGTAGCGTACGCCACGGCGGAATGGGTCCTCGGACAGTCCAGCGCGCCGAAGGTCGTCATCGGGTACGATACGCGGTTTCTGGGCCGCGCTTTCGCCGAATATACGGCCCGCGTGCTGGCTTCGGCGGGCGTCGAGGCGCTTTTGCCGGAGTCGTTCGCGCCGACGCCCGCCGTAAGCTGGGCTGCGCGGGAATTCGGATGCACGGCGGGCGTCGTCATTACGGCCAGCCACAATCCGCCCGAATATAGCGGATTCAAGTTGAAGGCGGATTTCGGGGGGCCGCTGCTGCCGGACAGCGTTGCTGAAGTGGAAGCCCGCATTCCCGCCGTTGCCGACGGCCTGCCGCCGTTGCGGTCGCTGGACCGGTTGCGGGCAAGCGGGGCCATTGCGGAGCGAGACCTTATGACCGGCTATCTGGCGTGTTTGCAGGAGCGACTGGATATCGAGGCGATTCGCGCTTCGGGTCTGCGCGTGGCGCACGACGCGATGTTCGGGGCGGGCCAGGGCGTTTTCTCTGCCTTGCTGGGAGCCGGGCAGGTGGCGGCGTTGCGGAGTACATCCAATCCGGGGTTCGGAGGGCAGCCGCCGGAACCGATCGAGCGCAATCTGGAAGTACTTTCCGAGGCCGTTGTCGCCGAGGGGTGTGCTGCGGGGATCGCCCACGACGGCGATGCGGACCGGGTGGCGCTTTTCGACGAGCGAGGCCGATTCGTGGATTCGCATACGTTGCTTGCCCTGCTGCTTCGATATCTTCATAAACACGCGGGCCTGTCGGGGCGCGTGGTGAAGGCCTTTTCGAGTACCTCGATCATTGATCGCATGGGGGAGGCGTACGGGCTTCCCGTGGAAACGACGCGGATCGGGTTCAAGCACATCGCCGGACATATCGTGCAGGGGGACGTGCTGCTCGGCGGCGAGGAATCCGGGGGGATTGCGGCGCAGGGGCATATTCCGGACCGGGACGGCCTGTACATTGGTCTCCTTGTCATGCAGATGATGGCGCAGCGTGGCAAAAAACTGTCGGAACTCGTAGCGGAGTTGCACGACGAGTTCGGCGCGCAAGCCTATCGCCGCATCGATTTTCGTACGTCTGCGGCGGTCAAGGAAGATATCCTGAAACGTCTTCGGGAGGGAAGCGGGCCTGTCAGGATCGCCGGTTCGCCGGTGCTTCGCGTGGATCTTTTCGACGGGTTCAAACACTATGTCGAGGGGGGCTGGCTGCTGGTCCGGCCTTCGGGCACGGAGCCTTTGTTGCGGGTCTACGCCGAGGCGGAAACGCCGGATCGCGCGCAGGCGCTTATTCGCGACGCCGCCGGGCAGTTGGGGCTGCCGGTTTAGGGCCTGTTAACACTATGCAGCGGCGCTCTGCGGGGCCTATTTTCCTGCCAGGCCAGGCGCCGCGAGCGCAGTGTGGCCCGGCCACATAAGCGAGCGGCAACGCCGCATGGCGGGAAAAGAGGCCCCGCCCTTCGGGTTCCGCCGGTCACGGCGTTACTCTTCGTTGCTCGTCGCTCATTTGGAACCACCAAACTTCACTCCTCGCGCCTTGATTAACGCCGTGCCTGACGGAACAGAGCATTGCTGCATAGTATTAACAGGCCCTAACAAGCAGGGTAAGCGTCCGGTCGGCGTAATTCAGCGTCCTGAACAGGGGCTTGCCCCGGCGAGTCATTGCAGGCGGGCTGCGTATTCCTTGCGCAATTTGGCGACTTTGGGGGCGATGACGATGCGGCAATAAGGCTGTCGGGCATTGTCCCGGTAGTACGCATGGTGTTCCTTTTCCGCAGGATAGAATGTTTCCAGCGGTTCGATTTCGGTCACGACGGGGTTGGGCCATATACCTTTTTCGTCGATCTCGCTCCGTACGTTTTGCGCCGCGGTTGCCTGGGCTGCGTCATGGTGCAGGATAATGGAGCGGTATTGCGGTCCGATGTCTCCGCCTTGCCGGTCCGGCGTCGTCGGATCGTGCATTGCGAAAAAAACATCGAGAATGTCCCGGTAGGATATTTCGGACGGATCGAAATCAATTTGCACCACCTCGGCATGGCCTGTGCGTCCTGTGCACACCTGTCGGTACGTCGGATTGAGGGCATGGCCGCCGGCATAGCCCGGAACGATGTTGCGAATCCCCCGAAGCGGTTCGAACACGGCTTCAAGACACCAGAAGCAGCCGCCGCCGAGCGTGGCTTGCTCCAGAACTTGTTTGGTCATGGCAATACGTCGAAGGAATAAATGGTGCGCGAAGCATACGTTTCTCCGGGCCGCAGAATAGTCGAGGGGAAGGCTTCCTGGTTCGGCGAGTCGGGAAAATGCTGCGTTTCGAGGCAGAAGCCGCTGCGCTTTCTGTAAGATGCGCCTTTGCCGGAAAGGGATCCGTCCAGAAAATTTCCCGTGTAGAACTGGACGCCGGGTTCGGTTGTGTGCACGTCCATGACGCGCCCGCTGACGGGGTCTGCGACCCGGGCGGCGTGTTTCAGCGCGCCCGGCTCTCCGTTCAGCACGAAGTTGTGGTCGTAGCCGCCTCCGCGCTTGATTTGCGTATCGTCTGCGTCGATGCGGGCGCCTATGGCTGTCGGTTCTGTGAAGTCGAAGGGCGTTCCCGCGACCGGTTGCAGGGCTCCGGTGGGGATCAGACCCTCGTCCACGGGCGTGAACCGGTCCGCATGGAGCGCAAGTTCATGGCCAAGAATGTCCCCGCTGCCCACCCCGGCCAGATTGAAATAGGTATGCTGCGTCAGATTGACGGGGGTTGCCTTGTCGGTCGTCGCCCGGTAGTCGATTTCAAAGGCGTTTTCGTCCGTCAGCGCATAGGTTACTTCCACGTCAAGCGTACCCGGGTAGCCTTCCTCGCCGTCCGGGCTGACGTAGGCGAGCCGCACGCCGCGTCGTCCGGGTTCTTCGAACGGCTCTGCCGCCCAGACCACCTTGTCGAACCCGCGTTCGCCTCCGTGCAGGTGATTGGGGCCGTTGTTGGCGGCTAGCGCGAAGGTTTCCCCGTCCAGCGCGAAGGAGGCTCCGCCGATCCGGTTTCCGTATCGTCCGACGAGGGAGCCGAAGTAGGGAGACGATTCCAGATATTCTTCGAGCGTATCGTATCCCAGCGCAATGTCGCCCGCCTCGCCTTCGGCGTCCGGCGCGAACAGGTGGGTTACGACGCCTCCATAGTTCGTAAGGCGGATTTCCATGCCGCGGGCATTCGCCAGGGTGAAGAGTTCTACGGGTACGCCGTCCACCTCGCCGAACGGAGCGACCTGTACGCCGGGAGCGGGTTCCGGCGCTTCCGCATCGTCCGGCGCGCCGGTACAGGAAGCCATGAGCAGGGGAAAAAACATAAGAAGGATGGCAGATCGTCGCATGTCGTTTATTGAAGAGGTTCTAATTTGTTGCGCAGGGTCGTTTCGAAGTCAGCGCGACGCACTCATGATGGATTGTGAAAAACGGGTCGTGGGGTGATAATCAATTCCGGGAGGTGCGTGTGATGACTGTTCTTCATCAGCACCCGCACAGCAGAAAATCCGTGCAGGCGTATCAACGACATGATTTCAGGGGCGCAATCATACGTCATCAGAAAATTCGCCCCGGTTTCAGCCAGTATGGCGAATAACCGTTCATGGTCGATTTCACTATGCGCATAGAGTCGCGAGCCAGCGCGTTTTTCCCCCGCAGTGTACGGAGGATCGACGAAAACCACGACATCTTCGTTGAGATCGCAAGCGAGCGTCTCAAGGAATTGCATTCCGTCCGTCTCGCAAAAGGCTATACGGTCCGCATAGTGACGGATCGCTTCCAGACGTTTGACAAGAGTACCAGGATACCACCTCGATGCAATGCCCTGTCCGTTTTCGCCCTTTTTGGAAAGGGATGCGCCCGGAGCAAGGATACCGCTTCGCCGGGTTCGATTCAGAACAAGCGTGCGAAACCCATGCTCTGCGGTGTTCTGGGGGGCTGCGTTCGCCAGCGCCTGCACATTGGATCGGGTTGGAGCGAATGCCTGCACGCGGCGGATCAGTTCGTCTCCCTGACGCAACGCAGCATGCCAGAAAGCCGCCACATCTCTGTCCAGTTCGATCATTATGCATCGCTTGATCAGCCCTTCCATAACGGCTGTCAAGAAGACGACGCCCCCTCCTGCAAATGGTTCAATGAGGAGATTGGGGGAGGGCAAACCTCCAAGCCATGCCCGGACATGGGGAATGAGCCATGTTTTGCCGCCGGGATATCGGAGCGGGCTGCGTTGCGGAACCTGCGCTACGTTGACAGCCGGGATGGACGATTCCGGGAAAACCACAGATGGCGCAACTGCGATTTCCCGGTTACGGCGATGGCGGCCCGGAATTTTCCGAACGCGGGAAACAGGCAGCGTTGTTGTTGCGCCCCCCGCTTCTTGCGCCGGGTCGTCGATTTCCCGGAACAATGGCCCCGGATAGTTGATTTTCGTGTGGCTATCTATCCCGTAATCCTCCCCGAACGTATATTCCTGCATCGTATTTTCCGCGATAGCGCGTCTGCCCCCAACGGTTCATGGAGTATACCGATTGAGGCAGTGGACATCAAGAGCGGGGTTGGATATAATTTCTCCGCTAATACCCCAGCAAGCCGATGGCGGCGGCGTAGATATCCTCGTCCTGGGGCAAGACGGCTTTTTCCAGCGGGCCCGCAAAGGGAATATAGGTGAAGGCGCCCGCCACGCGCCGCACGGGCGCATCCAGCGCAGTAAAGGCTTCGTCCGCAATCCCCGCAGCGATTTCCGCGCCGAAACCCATGAATTCATGGTCTTCGTAAGCGATCAGGACGCGGTTCGTCTTGCGCACCGAAGCGAGGATCGTTTCCATGTCCAGCGGGAGCATCGTACGGATATCGATGATTTCCGCGGAGACGCCGTCCTCTCGCTCCAGCCGATTCGCAACATGCGCGGCTTTGTGGACGATCATGCCCCAGGTAACGATGGTCAGATCGCTGCCTTCGCGCGCAATGCGGGCCTTGCCGAAAGGCAAGTAACCGTTTTCGTCCGCTACGGGCGTACGCGCGGCGGCGAGGCGATACAGCGCCTTGTGTTCGAGAAACAGAACGGGGTCTTCGCTTCGGATCGCCGTTTTCAGCAGGCTTTTTGCGTCGGAAGCAATGGAGGGCATGGCCACCTTGAGGCCCGGGCAGTGCGCAAAAATAGCCTCGATGTTCTGGGAATGGCACAGGCCGCCGTGGATATATCCGCCGCACGGCACGCGGATCACCATGGGGCAACTCCATTTGTCGTTCGAGCGGTAGCGTAGCGGAGCGACCTGGTTGCGCAGGTGTTGCATTGCGGGCCAGATATAATCGGCGAACTGTATTTCCACCACGGGCTTGTAGCCGGCGGCGGCCAATCCCACCGCGGTGCCCACCACGGAAGCTTCGGCCAGCGGCGAGTTGAAGCAGCGATCTTCTCCGAACGAATCGGTCAGGTCCCGCGTGGCCTTGAACACGCCGCCTTTCTCGCCGGCGACGTCTTCGCCGTAGACAATGACCTGTTCGTTGCGCGCCATTTCCTCCTTCAACGCCTTGTTCACGGCGTCCACCATGACCATGGGTTCGCCTGTCGGTTCCGACGTTTCGTACCGGAGGCCAAGTTCGCCTTCGAACCAGACATGGCGGGTTGCGCTTTCCGGCGCCGGATCGCGTTGCTCCAGCGCCCATGCGGCGGCTTCCTCGATTTCCGCGCGAATTTCCTGTTCCGTTTCCTCCACCGAATGCGCGTCCATGACGCCCTCTTCGATCAGGGTCATCTCCATTAACAGGAGCGGATCGACTTCCTGGGCTTCAGACAATTCTTCGGAAGAGCGGTATTTGGCGTGGTTGTCGGATGAGGAATGCGGGAAAAGACGAACCACGTCCGCCACGAGGCATACGGGTCCTTCTCCCGCCCGAATGTATTCGATAGCCTGTTTGGCCGCCGCCGCCGTGCTGAAGAAATCCGTGCCGTCCACCCGGATGCGCTTGAGCCCTTCGTATCCCGCCGCCAGTTTGTACGGGGTGCCCCCGGCCACCTGGTCTTCGACGGGCACCGAAATAGCGAATTTGTTGTCCTCGATAAAAAAGAGGACGGGGGCCTTGATGCGCGTGGCCCAGTTCAGCGCTTCGTGAAACGTACCCTGGGACGTGGCGCCTTCCCCGGCGGATACGTACACGAATGCATCTTCGCCCCGCCGCTGCACGGCCATAGCGACGCCCAGCGCGGGCAGGAACTGCGATCCTACGGAAGACGATCCCGCAAAAATATTGCGTTCCCGCATGCCGTAGTGCTGGGACATTTGTCGCCCGCCGGAACTGGGATCGTCGGCCTTGGCGAGATGGGCGAGCAGCGTGTCTTGCGCCGTCATGCCCAGCGACAGGGAGAGGCACAAGTCCCGGTAATACATGCAGAACCAATCGTGGCCAGGCTGTGCGTACACGCCGACGGCCGCCTGCGCGGCTTCGTGTCCGGCGCATCCCGTGTGAAAAAAACCCTTGCCCTGCTTGAGCAAGGTCAGCATTTTCTCGTCGAGCCGCCTGGCCAGCAGCATCGTTCGGTAGGCGTCGCGGAGCTGTTGCCCGGCGAAATCGCCGGCGGTCAACGCATCCGCATGCAAGTCCTCGGCATAGGCTATGCCGGGCATGGCCGTTTGGGAAACGTGTCCATTGCCCTGGTTAGCCCCGGCGCGGAGCAGCGTTTTACGATTTGAAGATGTTTTTTTCAGGGATTGATCCTTCATGTTCGCCACAGGAACGCACGATAGCCCATCCTTTTGAAGATACGAAGAAGCGATCGGTATTGCCAAAAAACCGGACTACGCGGGATCGGCGAGGGGCAATTCGAACCAGAAACGGGAGCCGCGTCCGAAGGTGCTTTCAACGCGGATAGATTCGTTGTGCGCGCGCAGAATTTGATGGGCGATGCTGAGCCCCAGTCCCGATCCGCCGCTTTGCCGCGCGCGGTCCGGGTCCACGCGGTAGAACCGCTCGAATACCCTGTCCAGATGATGCTCTTCAATGCCGCGTCCCGTGTCGATCACTTCAATGCGCACCTTGTCGAGCCGCTGTCGGAAACGACACCGGACCGCGCCCTCGTCCGTGTAGGCGATGGCGTTTTCGATCAGATTCACAAGAACCTGTCGAATGCGATTCGGGTCCGCGTAAACGTACCGGGGCGGATTGTCCAGTTCGAGATGCAGGCCCTTTTCCCGCACCTCTGCCTCCAGCGTATCGCCGATTTCGCGGAGCATCTCGGACAATTCGAAGGGCGCGGGCTTGACGAGGTCTTCCCGATATTCGAGCCGGGCGATTTCGATGAGGTCGTTGAACAGCGTCTGGAGCCGGTGCAGATTCGCCAGGGCTGTGTTGGCGTAACGACGGCGTTTTTCCGGCGTCAGGGAATCGCTGCCCAGCGCTTCAAGGTATCCGCTTACGGCAAACGTCGGGTTGCGCACTTCATGGCCTACATTGCCTATGAATTCGTTTTGCAATTGCGCCAGGCGTTGCAGCGTATTGATTTGTCGCTGAAACCCGGCCGACATGCGGCTCAGGCTCATGGCGAGGAGGCGGAACTCGACGGCGCGGGAATCCACTTCGATGTTCTCGCTCAGGTCGCCTTCCGCAATGCGTCGCGCAGAATGGTTCAGGGCCTTGAGCGGAGTGGTGATTTTCCTGGTGGCGACCCAGCTTCCGGCCAGCGCCAGGAGCAATATCAGGGTCAGGCCCACGGCCAGCGTTATGCGTATGTGGCGGATCATGGACGCAAGCGGCGATTTCGGTTGCCCCACGGATATGATCAGTCCGGAAGGCTCGTGAAAAAGCAATGCGCACAGCATGATCTGCCCGTCGGGGCCGGCGCGCTCCACGAAGCGGATCGGGTCGTCGCGGGAGGGATATTCCTCTGGAGAATATCGGGAAGATCCAGGGGCGCTTGCAGGATCCGCCGGATAGACCTCGATGCGCAGGTTCGTCAGTTCGGCGATTTCTGCAACCATGGCTTGCTGCTCGTCCGCCGCGTCCGCCTCCCCGATACGATGGGCGATGCGTTGGGCGTGGTCGAGCAGGGCGTCGTGCGCCATTGCCCGGGTATGCGTCTGCATTTCGTGCGCCAGATAGTATCCCGTAATGACGACAGGAGGCCCCACGAACACGACAAACGTGAGGAGCATCCACGTTTGCGTCGAAGCGCGACGGGGATAGAGGCGATAGGCGAATTTCTCCAGCAAGCCCATGGGTCCAGTATCCTTAAGGAACCTCTGATTAATTCTACTTCGATCAGCGCTTCGCGTTCGCGCGTACAGCGACATTATGACGGCGTCGTTGCAATCAGCGGCATACGCTACGGATTCGGGCGCGGCGGACGCGAAGCGCCCTTCGGGAGGCCGCGAGGAACGCTCTGGCCGCGTCATTCCTCATTATGCGGGGCCTGCCGCATTGCTTCGTCATTCCTTGCCAGCGCGTCTCTCGCAGCCTCTGAACTTTGCAGAATTAATCAGAGGTTCCTTGATAAAATCGGGCCTGAATCCGTACGTCCCCCTCGCGCCTTGTTTCGTCTTCCGGCGTTTTCCCGGAAGGCCCCGCCCGACGGCTTATTCGTTGTCTTCGAGGTTTGGCGAGAAACGGTATCCGACGCCGCGCACCGTCTGAATATGCTGGGCAAAGACGCCCAGTTTTTCGCGCAGGTTCTTGATGTGCGCATCCACCGTTCGCTCCGTGACCATCATGGCGTCCTCCCAGATGGTTTCAAGCAATTGCTTGCGGCTGAAGGCCTTTAGGGGGTGGCGAACCAGGTAGAGCAACAGGCTGAATTCGGTCTCGGTAAGGCCGATGTCCAGATTGGCGATCGTGGCCCGGTGCTCGTCCTCGTAGATTTTGAGGTCGCCGATCTCCATGAACTGGCGCTCCCGAATACCCGATAACCGCAGCGCCGTTTGCACGTGCGCCAGAATCACCTTGGAGGAGACCGGCTTCATGAGATAATTATCTCCGCCGGCCATGAGCCCCTTGACCTGATCCTCTTCTTCCGTCTTGGCCGTCAGGAAAATGATAGGGATCGTTTCCGTGGAAATACGCGAACGCAACTGCTTGCAGACTTCGACGCCGTCGAGTTTCGGCAGCATGATGTCCAGCAAGATGAGATTCGTGTCGGGCGCAGCCTTGGCGAGGGCCTCCTCGCCATCGTAGGCTTTCCGCACCTTGTATTTTGCTTCTTCGAGAAAATGGGAGACCATTTCCACGACGTCTTCCTCGTCGTCCACAACGAGAATGTTGATATCCGAAGGATTTGCAGGTGTGTTCATGTTGGTTTATTTGCCTTGGATCGTCTGACGAGGTAGCCGGAGCAGCGCCGAAATACCCTATCCTGATAATATACGGCAAATTCGGCAATGAAACGCATAGTCATGCAGAAGCCGCCTCAGGGCAGGTATATGCGCGGTACGTGGGCAGGCGCGCCCGTAAGTATTTCGTGCGGAATGGTTTCGGCCCATGCGGCCAGGTCCGCCGCGTCGGGTTCGTCCCCGGCAGGGTTGTCCTCCGCCCCGAATAGCAGTACGTCGTCGCCCGGGTCAATGCGGCGAACGGGTCCCGCATCGACCATGAACATGTTCATGCACACCGCGCCGACCACTGGATATCTTTCCCCCCGAATGGCTACGAAGGCCCGGTTTCCCAGCCTTCTCGGGTAGCCGTCCGCATAGCCGGCCCCGACGGTTGCAATGAAAGTAGCGCGGTTTGCAATCCATGTACGCCCATAAGAAATACTTGTGCCCGCCGCGACTTTTTTCAGGTGCGTAACCTTCGACCAGAGCGACATCGCAGGCTCCAGGCCATAGTTTTCGTCGAATCCGGCGTATCCGTAGACTCCGATTCCCGCCCGCGCGACAGCCCGATCCCAGGCCATGGCTTCGGGAAACCGGAGGATGCTGCCCGTGGCCGTGGCGTGTATGGTTTCCGCGGCGTCTCCGACTTCCGCCACGATGCGGTCGAAGCGCTCCAGTTGCAGGCGGGCGAATGCGGCGTCGCTGTACGCGGAGGCGAGATGCGTCCACAGGCCGGCGATGCGCACGTGCGAGGCCCGGTCGAGACGGGTTACGATGCGTCCGACGCGCTCGGGGGCGACGCCGATGCGGCCCATGCCGGTATCCGCCTTGACATGTACGCGGAATGCGCGGCCGGGGCAGGCCAGAATTGCGTCGGCGATCTCCTCAGAGGAAACCGTAACGTCGAGCGCATGGTCGGATAGGGCAGGCAGGTATTCGGGGGGCGGCGCCGTCAGGACCAGAATGCGCGCTTCGACGCCGCCCTTGCGCAGCGCCAACGCCTCGTCCGCAGTGGCTACGCCAAACCAGCGTACGCCTGCTTCCGCCAGCGCATGCGTTGCGGGCAGGGCGCCATGGCCGTAGGCGTCGGACTTGACGATGGCCATCAGCGGGGCTTTCCCGGCGTATTTGCGTAACGTCGCTGCGTTGCGGCGCAGTCGATCCAGGCGGATGCAGGCTCGGGTTTGCTCATATCCTGCGTCTGGCGCGCAGCGTTCGACGGCGGAAGATGGATTTCGGGACATCCGCGGCTACGTCGGCGAAAGATAGCGAGTCGGGATGGGGGACGCGCAATGTATCCCATAATATACAACCGTCAATATACGGCGCAATCGTGCGTCGCGCGCATATCGCGCATATCAGGGATACTCTGAACTTTGCGCATTTAACCAGAGTATCCTTTGGGGTCGCATTTTGGCGTTCCTGTCGATAAATTCAGGGGTTGCGGCGTTGCGGGATCGTTTCTGCCTGTTTCGGGACGCCGCGCCTTTCGCGCGATTTCATCCGAACTTCGACATTATGCACAAATTTATCCCGATCGGCTTGCTGGCGGCGCTGCTGTCGCCGGGCGCCATGGCGCAGGAGGCCGACGCGCCCCGCCTTACGCTGGAGGCCATTCATGCTTCCGGCGCGTTTGCCCCCGCCTTTTTCGAAGGCGGAAAATGGGCCGAAGAAGGGCCAGTGACGACCTTTGTCGAACAGGACGGGGACATGGCGCATCTCGTCCGGTACGACCTCGAAACAGACGAGCGCGAACGCCTTGTGGACGGCGCGACCCTGTACGCCCCGGATGTGGAGCGGACCGTCGGGATCGACGGCTACGCCTACAGCCCGGACGGTTCCTCCCTGCTCGTCTATACCGATTCGGAGCGGGTATGGCGATACGATACGAAAGGCTATTATTATGTCTACGACCTGGAGACGCAACGCCTTGCGCCGATCGCCCGCCGCGAAGACGGCTTCCAGATGTTCGCCAAGTTCAGCCCGGACGGCCGGCGCGTGGCGTTCGTGCGAAACAGGGATTTGTTCGTGGTCGATCTGGCCGACGGGTCGGAGCGCAGGCTTACCGACGACGGGGCGCCGGGCGCGATTATCAACGGTACGTCCGACTGGGTGTACGAGGAGGAGTTCGGATTGCGGGACGGATGGGCCTGGTCGCCCGACGGCGCCTGGATCGCCTACGTGCAACTCGACGAATCGAACACGCGGGAGTTCGCCATGGCGGATTTGCGCGGACAATACCCGGAACTCGAACGATTTCGGTATCCCAAAGCGGGCGAGGTCAACAGCGACATCCGGGTTGGCGTAGTGGACGTCGCGACCGGAGCGCGGCGGTTTTTCGATGCGGGAACGTGGCGCGCCGGGGGGGACGACGCGGAATATATCTCCAGTCTCGGCTGGACTCCCGAGGAAGGCGGCGAATCGCGCGTATGGTTTTTTCGCCTTAACCGGGCGCAGAATCGGGTGGACGTGCTCTATGGCTCCCCGGAGGATATGTCCACCCGCCTTGTGCTGCGCGAAGAAAACGATACGTGGATCGACGTAGAGACCAGTTTCGGCGATCTCGCCGGAGGAACCATTACCTACCTCGACGACGGCCGGCATTTCGTATGGATGAGCGAACGAGACGGGTATCGCCACCTGTATCTTTATGAAAATGACGGGACGCTGGCGCGGCAGTTGACGAAGGGAGCCTGGAACGTGACGGAGTTTCACGGCGTCGATCTCGACCGGGACGCGATTTACGTTACGGCTACCGCAGCTTCCCCGCTGGAGCGCCATCTGTACCGGTTTTCGTTCGAGGACGCCGATGCGGCTCCGGTGCGGATTACGGAGCGCGCGGGCAGCCATGCGATCGATATGTCCCCGGACCTGCAATACTACATCGACCGTTTCACCGATGCGCAAACGCCCCTTGCGGCCACGCTTTGCAGGGCCGACGGCGAGTGCGTCAAGGCGCTTGAGAACAACGCCGCCTTGCGGGAGCGGCTGGCTGCGTACGATTTGCCGAAACCCGAATTCACAGAGGCGCCGGGCGCGGACGGGACCCCGTTGAACGCCTGGATGCTCAAGCCCTCGGATTTCGATCCGTCGCGGCAATATCCCCTTTTGCTATACGTATACGGCGGTCCCGGTTCGCAGACGGTGCGCAACGCCTGGGGGGGCAGCCGGTATCTCTGGCATGCGTATCTCGTCGAGGAGCACGATATCATCGTCGCCAGCGTGGACAACCGCGGCACGGGCGGGCGCGGCAAGGACTTCAAGAGCGCGACCTACGGGAAACTGGGCATTCTCGAAGCAGAGGATCAAATCGCCGCCGCGCGGCATTTCAGCGCCTTGCCGTATATCGACGCCGAACGCACCGGCATGTGGGGGTGGAGCTACGGCGGTTTTATGACGCTCATGTCCCTGCTCTGCGGCGACGGGCCGGATACGTTCGAACTGGGCGTTTCCGTGGCGCCGGTTACCAGCTGGCGGCAGTACGACACCATTTATACGGAGCGGTATATGTCCACGCCGCAACGCAACGAGGAAGGCTATCGGAACAGCGCGCCGGCGACCTGGGCCGACCGCTTGCGGGACGAGCAGGACTTGTTGCTGATACACGGCGACCTGGACGACAATGTGCATTTTCAGAATACGGTGCAGATGGCGGACGCATTGCAACAGGCCGGCAAGCAGTTCGATCTTATGATATACCCTGGCCGAAACCATGGCATTTACGGAGGCGGCGTACGCTTGCATCTGTATACGCTCATCACGAATTATATCGTGGACAACTTGTAGACTTGCAGGATACCCCGTATGACGACGCCCGATATTCTTTTCAGGGGAGGCGCCTTGCTCGATCCGGCGTCCGGGTCGCAGGAGGCAGCCGACGTACTGGTCAGGGATGGCCGCATCGCATCCATCGGGGCGAATATCGCCGCGGACGGGGT
The DNA here is from genome assembly GCA_964608315.1 of uncultured Rhodothermales bacterium. GTDB lineage: Bacteria > Bacteroidota > Rhodothermia > Rhodothermales > VXPQ01 > VXPQ01. The sequence goes on from CAZSNF010000020.1 coordinate 33,171, forward strand.
TCCCGTCTATGATTGTTCCGGCAAGTTCGTCTCTCCGGGCTGGATGGATATGCACGTCCATTTCCGGGAGCCTGGCCATGAGCACAAGGAGACCATCGAAACCGGGTGCCGGGCTGCGGCGGCCGGGGGCTTCACCGCGGTGGCCTGCATGCCCAATACCTCGCCGCCCATTCACACGCGCGACGTCGTGGAGTTCGTTATTGAACGCGCGGCGGCGACCCCGGTGGACGTGCATCCCATCGCCTGCGTGTCGAAAGGGCGCAAGGGCGAGACGCTGACCGAAATGGGGGATCTGGTCGATGGCGGGGCGGTGGCGTTCAGCGACGACGGGTCGCCGGTGCAACACGCCGGATTGATGCGTCGCGCGCTCGAATACAGCGCGGCGTTCGGGAAACCGATCATCAATCATATGGAAGACCTGACGCTGAATGCGGGCGGGCATATGCACGAGGGCGCCGTGGCGACCCGGCTCGGCGTGCCCGGCATTCCGGCGCTGGCCGAGGAGGTGATGATCGCCCGCGATATTCTGCTTGCCGGGTTTACGGGAGGGCATGTGCATGTGGCGCATATTTCCACGGCGCAGGCCGTCGATCTGGTGCGGCGGGCGAAGGCAGAGGGGGTTCGGATTACCGCAGAAGTATGTACGCACCATCTTGCCCTCACGGACGAGGCGGTCGAGTCCACCGGTTTCAGTGCGGACGCGAAGATGCACCCTCCCTTGCGCACGGCGGCGGACATAGAAGCCCTCAGGGAAGGGCTGCGGGACGGCGCCATCGATGCGATCTGTACGGACCATGCGCCGCACGCTCCGTTCGAAAAGGAAGTGGAATTTCTTGCGGCCCCGTTCGGCATTCTCGGCCTCGAAACGGCCTGGGGGCTGATCGGACGGAAACTCATTGCGCCGGGCGTGTTGAGCGTGGCCGAAGCCGTCCGGAAAATCACGTCGGCTCCCCGGGACATTCTGGGCCTTCCCGTTCCCGCCGTCGCCGAAGGGGAAGTCGCCAACCTGACTGTGTTCGACGCCGAGACCCGATGGATCTTCGAGCCGAAGCATATCCGGTCGAAAAGCCGCAACACCCCGTTCATTGGCGCCGAAATGGTGGGCCGTCCCTGGGCCATCTACAATAAAAAGCAGTTCGCGCCTGCGGACGCTACTGCGTAACCGGCATGGATCCGACTTCTCCAAAGATCCGGGTCGGGGTGCTTTTCGGCGGCGTCGCTCCCGAACACGAAGTATCCGTCATTACGGCGCAGCATGCGATTCATGCGCTGGATCGGGCGCGCTACGAACCTGTGCCGGTGTACGTCGCCAAGGACGGCGCCTGGTTCGTCGGGGACGTCCTGAAGGATATCGAGGCGTTCCGGGACCTCGACCGCATTCGCCGCGAAGCGATTCGGGTGCGCGCCGTTCCGGGCGAGGCGCATACGCTGTCGCTGGTCGGCGGAAAGCGAGGCGGACTGTTTGCGCGGCGCCCGGACGTCCGGGAGATCGACGTAGCGTTTCTGGCCTTGCATGGCGGGTCCGGGGAGGACGGGGGCGTACAGGGGTTTCTGGAAATGTGCAACGTACCCTTCACCGGCAGCGGCGTCGCCGGTTCGGCCATCGGCATGGACAAGGCGCTGTCCAAGTATTTGTGCCGGGACCGGGGCATTCCCGTGGTGGATTTTCTGGCGTTTCGCGAATCGGACTGGGCGGATCGGGAGGAGGCCTGGCTGGATCGCTGCGAGCGGGAACTGGGATATCCCGTCGTGGTCAAGCCGGCCCGCCTCGGGTCCTCGATAGGCATTGCGAAGGCGGCGGACCGGAAGGCGCTGGACCGGGCCATAGAGGATGCTTTTCGGTACGACGGGAAAATCGTGGCGGAGCGCGCCGTGCAGCCCCTGAAAGAAATCAATTGCGCGGTGCTCGGCGGGGAGGAACAGGCGGTCGCAAGCGTACTGGAGCAACCCGTGCAGATGGACCGGGAGCGTTTGCTCACGTTCCGGGACAAGTATATGCGCGGAGACGCGCCGAAACAGGGTCCGCAAAGCGCCGGGCAGCCCAAAACGGGGCGCGGCATGGCGTCCCTGGACCGCATCGTGCCCGCGCCGCTCGACGAAAAAACCGCCGAACGCATTCGCGCGCTGGCGCTCGAGGCGTTTCGCGCGTTCGAATGCTCCGGCGTGGCCCGCATCGATTTTATGATCGACGAAGGGGACGGGGCCGTGTATTTCAACGAAATCAACACGATACCCGGATCGTTTTCCTTTTATCTTTGGGAGGCGACGGGGGTTTCGTTCGGCGAACTGGCGCATCGGATGATCGAGGAGGCGTTCGAACGGCACCGCGCCCGCAACCGACGCATTCGCACATACGACGTAAATCTGCTTTCCGAAACCGGGTTGTGCGGAATCAAGGGGGGCAAATCGGGATCGTGACGGAATCGCACGCTCCATTGCGCTCAATTGTGCAACATTGTATAGACAAAGTATAGACATTGTCATCACATTGTAACGACATTGTAACACAAGGCGCGCCCGCGGATATCCTTGCGCTCGTCGAAAAGCACGACCGGCTGTTTTTGACCAGTCACGTTCGCCCGGACGGCGATGCGCTGGGGTCGGAAGTGGCTTTTGCCGCGTTTCTTGAGAAACTGGGCAAGCAGACGACCGTGCTCAATAGCGATCCGCCGCCCGCCAACCTGGAATGGCTGCCCGGCATGAGGGACGTGCGCGTTTTCGACGGGTCCCTCGCGCAGCGACAATGCATCGACGAGGCGGGAGCGGCGTTCGTGCTGGATACGAACGCGGAGCGCCGGCTGGGGCGCCTGGCCGGTCCGGTTCGCGGCGCGCGCGGGCAGAAGGCGCTGATAGATCACCATACCCACCCGGAACGCTGGTTCGACGTGCAGTACGTATCCACGCCGGCCTCGTCCACCGGCGAGCTCATCTACGAAATCATCGCCGCGTGCGACCTGGACCTGATCGACGTCCGCATCGCTACGGCGCTCTACGTCGCCATCATGACGGATACGGGATCGTTTCGTTACCAGGGCGTTACTCCGAGGCTGCACCGCATCGTGGCGGATATTCTGGAGCGGGGCGCGATCATCCCCGGGGAAGTGCATGCAGCCATTTTCGACCGCAGGCCCATAGGGGGCTTGCGCTTGCTCGGCCAGGCGCTTGAAACCGTTCGGCTGCATTGCGGAGGGCGCGTCGCCACCATCGTCGTGACGCCCCGCATGTTGCAGGATGCCGGGGCAAGCAGCGAGGAAACAGAAGGGTTCGTTAATTACGCCTTGTCCATCGACGGCGTGGCGGCCGCCTTGCTGTTTCTGGAAACGGCCAAGGGCACGAAGGTAAGTTTTCGTTCCGAGGGCGACATTCCGGTCGACGCCTGGGCAAGGGCTTTTGGGGGCGGCGGACACAAGAATGCTTCCGGGGCGTTTCTGTTCGAGCCGCTGGAGGACGTCTTCGGCAAGGTTGTGCGCGCGGCGCCGCGGTATGCGGGCGCCGCCGGGTCCGAGGCGGACGACGCCGCGTTTTCCGGCACGCGATTCACCAAACGATAATCGGGATTATGTTTTCTGTAGATGTTTCGGCCTCGACCGCTCCGCTTGCGGAGATGGACGCGGATTTGCTGATTGCGCCGGCGTACGAAGATCGCGCCGCCGCCCGCCTCGACGAACTGGCTTCGATATGGGGCGATTCGGTGCGCGCCGCCGCGCCGGATTTCGATGGGTCGGCGGACGCCGCCGTCCTGCTGTACCCGCCGTCCGGCAAGGTCCGGCGGCTGGCGCTGGTCGGCATGGGTCCGTCCGGCAAGGCGGGGCTGGAATCGTTGCGACGGGCCGCCGCCGCCGGGGAACGGCTCGCCGCGAAGCACGGGATCGTTTCGGCGGGCCTTGCGCTTCCGCCGGACGACAAGGAAGATGCGTTCGCCGCTGCGCAGGCGCTGGCGGAAGGATATATGCTGTCCGCCTACCGCTTCGCCCGCTACAAGACTGCTCCCGCGGCAAGGGAAACCCCTTCGCTGGAGCGCATCGCGGTGCACGCCGGCGGCGGGGATGCGGACGAGGCGCTCCGGGGCGCAGAGCGCGGGCGCATTCTCGCAGCGTCCGTGGCGGCGGCCCGCGATCTGGTGAATATCTCCCCGGACGAAAAGTCGCCGACGGCCTTTTCCGGCATGGTCGCGGACCTGGGGAAGCAGCACGGCTTTTCCGTGGAAATATGGGACAAGGCCCGCATCGAGCAGGAAGGCATGGGGGGGCTGCTGGCGGTGAACCGGGGCAGTCAGGAGCCGCCTACGTTCACTGTCATGACCTGGAAGCCGGATCATGCGCCGCAGGACCCGCCCGTCGTGCTCGTGGGCAAGGGCGTCATGTTCGATACGGGCGGGCTTTCGCTCAAGCTCACGGCGAACTCCATGGACCACATGAAGGCGGATATGGCGGGCGCGGCGGCGGTCGTGGGCGCCATGACGGCGCTGGCTCGCCTCGATTTTCCCCGGCATGTGGCGGCGCTGGTCCCCGCCACCGACAATCGTCCCGGCGAGGACGCCTACGTGCCGGGGGACGTCGTCCGGATGCACTCCGGCAAGACGGTCGAGGTGCTGAACACCGACGCCGAGGGCCGCATGATTCTCGCCGATGCGCTTTCCTGGGCGTCTGCGTACGATCCGTCGCTGGTGATCGAATTATCCACCCTGACGGGCGCCCAGGTGGTGGCGCTTGGCTCCGAAGTGGCCGCCGTCATGACGAACGACAGGCCGGGTTCGGAGGACCGGCTCTGCGCCATGGAAGAGGCGGGGCGGCGGACCGGCGACCTGGTGCATCGCATGCCCATGTATCCGCATTACGCCGAGTTGATGCGGAGCGAGGTGGCGGACATCCAGAACATCAGCAACCGCCGGGAAGCCGGGTCCATCACAGCCGCCAAGTTTCTGGAGCATTTTACGAACTATCCCTGGATTCATATCGATCTGGCCGGCCCGTCGTTTTTGAAACATGCGTTGCCCTGGCGCCCGAAGGGCGGCACCGGGTTCGGCGTTCGTTTGCTGGTCGATTTTCTGCATGCCTGCCTTTCCGAATGACATAGCGACGGCCGTCGGGCCGGACCCGGGCGTTTTTGGGGCCATGGGCGGTTCCGCGCAGGCGCAGGATCGGGCTGCGCCGCCTCGCATAGCGATCACGCTGGGCGATCCCAACGGCGTTGGCCCGGAGATTGCGCTCAAAAGCGTACGGGAACTGTCCCGGCTGCGGATTGCGCAGCCGGTGCTCGTGGGGTCTCCGCGGGCGCTCCGCGCGCATGCCGCCCGCCTCGGAAACGCGATTCCGAATATGCGCGCGGCGACGTCCCTGCCCGCCCGGATACCCCCCGGCGAATGGGTCGTGCTGCACGGGGCGGAAGAGGATGCGTTCGAACCGATGTTCGGGCAGGTGGCCCCGGAGGCGGGAGCGCAGGCGATGCGGGCCGTCGAGCGGGCCGCGGCGCTGTGTCTGACCGGGGAAGTGGACGCGATGGTCACCGCGCCGGTGCACAAGGAGGCCATTGCGCTGGCCGGGTATGCGCATCCGGGACATACGGAATTTATCGCCGGACTGGCGGGTTGCGACCAGTACGCGATGATGATGATCGCCGACGGGCTGCGCGTGGGCCTCGTTACGGCGCACATGCCGCTGCGCGCCGTGGCGCCCGCCATTACGCAGGAAGCCGTGCGCGCGGCGATCCGGGTGGTCCATGCCGCGCTTCAGGGGGATTTTGGCATAGCCCGCCCGAAAATCGCCGTGCTGGGCCTTAATCCGCATGCGGGGGAAGGCGGCGTGCTCGGACACGAAGAAACAAGGGCCATCGGCCCCGCCGTGCGCGCGGCGCAGGCGGACGGGATTTTGGCGTCCGGGCCGTATCCTGCGGATGGATTCTTCGGCGCAGGCGCCTGGCGCCGCTGCGACGCCGCGGTGGCCATGTACCACGATCAGGGGCTTGCGCCGTTCAAAACGCTTGCTTTCGGGAAGGGGGTCAATTATACCGCGGGCCTGCCTGTCGTGCGCACTTCTCCGGATCATGGAACCGCATTCGATATTGCGGGTCAAGGAAAGGCGCAAGCGGAGAGCATGACGAACGCCATCCGCCTTGCTGTCGATATAGCGCATCGCCGGAGCGGTTCATGATTCGCCTTTCCAACATATCGCTTTCGCACGTATTGCCCGACGGCTATCGCCGTACGGTGGTCGAGCGCCTGGACCTGACGATCGAGCAGGGGGAGATGGCGTACCTGGTAGGCCCTACCGGGAGCGGAAAAACGACCTTGTTTCGGATGTTGTACATGGACGTGTCGCCGGACCGCGGCGTGGCGGAAATAGGAAAGTACCGGACGGACAAGATGCGCGCGTCGCAAATCCCGCACCTGCGCCGCTCCCTTGGCGTGGTGTTTCAGGATTTTCAATTGCTGCCGGATCGCACGGTGCACGAAAACGTTGCGTTCGCCATGTACGTAACCGGCAAGCGGGGCAAGGCTGTTCGGGAGCGTACGATGCAGGTATTGTCCCTCGTCGGACTCAGTCACAAGCGGAAGCACTTTCCGCACGAATTGTCCGGCGGAGAGCAACAGCGCGTTTCTATCGCCCGGGCCATTGTGAACGAGCCGATGATGTTGCTGGCGGACGAACCCACCGGCAATCTGGACCCGAAGGTCGCCGACGAAATCCTCAAATTGATCGCTGCGCTTCACCGACAGGGCATGACGGTGCTTATGGCTACGCACGATTATCGCCTGGTCAAGCAGTTTCCCGCCCGTACGCTGGGCTTCATGGGGAAAAATATCGTGGACGTCGCTCCGGAAACGTTGTAGGGATGCACTGAAACCTCATCGCATACGCAGAGGGCTCATTCGTCGATGCTTCGTTCGCGTGCGCTCAGGCCCCTGCGCCGGGACCCTGTCGCGTAACGCATGCGGCGCGCAATCTTGCGCCGGGAACCTGTTTCTATCGCGTAGAGACGGGCCGCTTCAGCGATGCGCGCGCGATGATTCTGGCGCGGTAGATACACGGGACGGCCCGCCGCGCTTTTCCGTGCGGGGGGGGGGGGGCTGTAGACTGTATAAGTGCGTTTAAGGTTCGCCGGGCATTCCATTTTGATCATCTATGCGAAAAATGCATAGAAACCTGCTTTATTATGCAAAAAACGCATAGTGCTCCCTTTGTTGCGCCCTTATTCATGCAGGCATTATGCAAAAAATGCATAGACAAGGGCATTTTTATGCAAAAAGTGCATAAAGTTCTTCTGCGCCGCTCGGCGCGGCTTCTTTCTTCATAACACAGAAGGCCCTCGCGTGCGCGCCTTGACAACCTGACGCCCGGCGGCGTATACTACAGAGCAGGCGTATTCTGCAAGACGAACGCCGCTGGCGAAGGCGGCGCGGCCTGCAGCGCCGCTGCGCGCAATCAGCGTAATTCCATAAAGGCGCCCGGATTTCCCGTTTCTTTCGTTTCCCTGTTTTTGACGCCAGCAAGATCATGAATATTTTCGAACGGATCGTTTCCGCCCTGGAGAGCGCCGTATGGTCGTTCGGCCCCTCTGTCGGCGGCGAACCGGTTCCCCTCGTCATTATTCTGCTGCTGGGCACGGGCGTATTCCTGACGCTCCGGCTGCAATTCATACAGGTTCGTCGCCTTCGGCACGGGTTCGCCGTTACGTCGGGCCGGTACGACGACCCCGGCGAACCCGGCGACGTATCCCATTTTCAGGCGCTCACCACGGCGCTTTCGGCGACGGTGGGCATCGGCAATATCGCGGGCGTAGCCATCGCCATCCATTGGGGCGGTCCCGGCGCGATTTTCTGGATGTGGATTACCGCGTTCCTGGGCATGGCCACCAAGTACACGGAAGTTACGCTTGCGCAGCATTACCGGGACATGGTGCCTGCGGACGATGCGTCTCGCAAGCAGGGCACGGTGGCGGGCGGCCCGATGTATTATATCCAGCGCGGCATGGGCAGCCGCTGGAAGCCTCTTGCCGTATTTTTCGCCGTGCTGCTTGGGATCACCGCCTTTTTCACCGGCAACGCCGTGCAGGCCAATACGGTGGCCGACGTGATGTCTTCCGAATTCGGCGTGGCGGCCTGGATTACGGGGATCGTTACTTCGGCTGTCATAGGCATGGTCATCCTCGGAGGCATCGGGCGCATCGGGCGGGTTACCGGGATTCTCGCCCCGGCGATGGCCGCCGTATACGTGCTGGGCGCCCTCCTGATCATTGTGATGAACATAGGTCAGCTTCCCGACGCGCTGGGACTCATATTCCGGGAAGCCTTCAATCCGAGCGCCGGGGTGGCCGGGACCGGCACGGGAGCGTTCTTGCTTACGCTCATGTGGGGCGTGCGGCGCGGGTTGTTTTCGAACGAGGCGGGGCAGGGATCGGCGCCCATCGCGCATTCCGCCGCGAAGACGGACGAACCGGTTTCAGAAGGCGTCGTGGCGTTGCTCGAACCGTTCATAGACACCATTGTCATTTGCACGATGACGGCGCTGGTCATCCTCACCACTGGCGTATGGAACGACCGGGTGCCTACGGAGCTGGACCTGACGGCGGGCGACGTCGGGTATGTGCAGCAGGACGAGGAGGGCGCTTTTTCCTCCGCCGATCCCCCGGAGGAAATTCCCATCGTGGATGGGCTGTCCCAAACGGGTCCGGGCTTTGCGCAACTGGCCTGGCACGACGTGGCCGTCGAGCGTTTGTTCGTCGATGCGGAGCACGTCAGGCCGTTCACCGGGGTTCTGGAGCCGTCGAGGCAACGCGCCGTCGCCGCGGGGGGGGAGGAATACGCCGTGCTGTACGGCGAGGCCGTGGAGAACGGCGCCCCCATGACGCAACTCGGATTTCAGCGGGGGCTGGCTCCGCTGGGCGATTGGGGAGGATACATCGTGATACTCAGCGTACTGCTTTTTGCGGTATCCACCGCCATCGCCTGGAGTTATTACGGGGATCGTTGCGCTTATTATCTGTTTGGAGAAAAGGGCGTGATTCCGTACAAGGCGGTTTTCGTGGCCATGCATTTCGTGGGGGCTACGCTGGCCCTGACGACGGTATGGACGCTTGGCGACGTTTTTCTGGGGATTGTGATTCTGCCGAACCTGCTGGCCATGCTGTTCCTGTCGGGCAAGGTTCGGGAAATGACGATCGGGTATTTCAAGCGGCGACCCTGGGTGGAGAATTATGAGGCGCACAAGCGCAGCATCGAAGAGAAACGGAGCCGGAAACGGCAGCCCCGTGGGTAACGAACGGCGCAGAAAGGGGATTTTTTCCGGTTTGCGGCGCCGTATTTTCCCGGCATGGGGATGGGTATGCGCGGCCGCGCTGTGCTGGGTCGGCGGCGCGCAGGCGCAAACCTGGTCGCTGGACGCGCCCTCCGTGGCGCTTCGGGGGAAATCCTTCGACGTGCGCGCGGAGGGCGTCGAAGCCGATTCGGCGGCGGCGTTCCGGGTGCGGGTGGGCGACGCGGTCCCTCTGCCGCTGGAACGTTCGCCGGACGGGCAATGGCGTCTCCGCGACGTCAGGGTTTCGTCGTCGGGTTCCGTATCCATCTCCCTGCTGCGCAACGAGCAGGTGGTCGCCGAGGCCGGGGTGCACGTCATTCCCGGCTGGGTTTCTGTCGCGCCTCCGCTCATAGCCATCGCCGCCGCGCTTATTCTTCGGCAGGTCATTCCCGCCCTGTTTCTGGGGCTTCTCGTGGGCGCCTGGGTGGCCCGCGGCATGGGGTTCGGCGCCTTGTGGCTGGGGCTGCTCGATACGTTTCAGGTCTATGTGCTCGCTGCGCTGATCGATCCAGGTCATGGCGCCATCATTCTTTTTTCGCTCATGATCGGGGGCATGGTGGGCGTCATTTCGCGCAACGGCGGGATGCAGGACATCGTGGAGCGCCTCGTTCGCCGGATTCGTTCGCCCCGCAAGGCGCAAGTCGCTACGGGAATCATGGGTCTCCTCGTCTTTTTCGACGATTACGCCAATACGCTCGTGGTGGGCAACACGATGCGTTCGGTGACGGACCGATTCAACGTTTCGCGGGAAAAACTGGCGTACATCGTGGATTCCACCGCGGCGCCCGTCGCTTGTCTTGCGCTGGTGACCACATGGATCGGTTACGAGGTCGGCCTGATCGGCGTGGCGATAGAAAACCTCGACGGGTTCGGCGAGTCGGCCTATTCGATATTCCTGCAATCGATTCCGTACAGTTTTTATCCTATTCTGGCCATTTTCTTCGTGTTTTGCGTGGCTTCTTCCGCACGGGATTTCGGTCCGATGCACCGCGCGGAAAAGCGGGCTCGCCTGACCGGGGAAACGCTGGCCCCGGACGCCGACATCGGGCAGGCAGAGGAGGGGTCCGAGGCCGTCGCGCCCAAGCCCGGCGTGAAATACCACGCCATGGACGCCGTGGCGCCGGTGGTCGTACTCGTCGTATCGGTGCTGGGCGGGTTGTACGCCACCGGAGAGGGCGATGCCTTGCGGGACATTATTGGTACGGCGGATTCGTACAGCGCCCTGATGTGGGGGTCGTTGCTCGGCGTGATTACGGCGGTGGCGTTGTCGCTGGCCCGCCGCACGCTAACCCTGACCGAAACGGTGAACGCCTGGTTCGCGGGCGTCAAGTCCATGTTGCTGGCGTGCGTTATTCTGGTGCTGGCCTGGGGGCTATCGGAGATTACTACGGTTATCCATACGGCGGATTACCTTATTTCCGCCCTGGGGGAATCTCTTCTTCCGGGCGTCGTGCCTGCGCTGATCTTCGTGCTGGCCGCCGTGACGGCTTTTTCCACGGGGTCGAGCTGGGGGGCCATGGGCATTCTCATGCCGCTCGTGCTTCCGCTGGCGTGGGCCATTCTCGCCATCAACGGTTTGACGGACGGATCGCATCACCACATTATGTATTCTTCCGTGGCGTGCGTACTCACGGGCGCCGTTTGCGGAGACCATTGTTCCCCGATATCGGATACGACGATTCTTTCTTCCATGGCGTCCGGGTGCGATCACATAGATCACGTGCGCACCCAGCTTCCCTACGCCTCGTTCGTGGGCGGCGCAGCCATTGTGCTGGGCATTCTGCCGACGGGATTCGGGTTGCCCTGGTGGATCGGCATGTTCGCGGGCGCCGGGGCGCTGTTTTTCGGCTTGCGGACGTTCGGCAAGCGCATTCCTGAGGCAAAGGACGCATGACGGATTCCGACGACAGGCCCTGGGGGCGCTGGGAAGAATACCTGAACGAACCGGGGTATCGGGTCAAACGCATTATCGTGCACCCCGGCAAGCGGCTGTCTCTTCAGAAACATGCGCGCCGCCGGGAGCACTGGGTGATTGCGTCCGGGACGGGCCTTTTCACGCTGAATGCGACGCAGCGCCGCGTTCGGGCCGGGGATGCGCTTTGTATTGAGGCGGGGGATATTCACCGCCTCGAAAACGACGGCTCCGCTCCGTTGATTATTATCGAAACGCAACTGGGCTTGTGCCTTGAAGACGACATCGTTCGGCTGGAGGACGATTTCGGGCGGGTCTGATCAGGGCCTGTTGCCACTATGCAGCGGCGCTCTGCGGGGCCTGTTTTCCCGCCAGGCCAGGCGCCGCGAGCGCAGTGTGGCCCAGCCACATAAGCGAGCGGCAACGCCGCATGGCGGGAAAAGAGGCCCCGCCCTTCGGGTTCCGCCGGTCACGGCGTTACTCTTCGTTGCTCGTCGCTCATTTGGAACCACCAAACTTCACTCCTCGCGCCTTGATTGACGCCGTGCCTGACGGAACAGAGCATTGCTGCATAGTGGCAACAGGCCCTAGATCACGCGATCCGTTCCCCCGTCGATGGGCACCTGGGCGCCGGTGGTGGCCCGAAACGCATCGCCTGCCATGACGGACACGAGCCGTCCCACGTCCGCAGACCGTACTTCCGTTTTGAGGAGGTTTCTGGTTTTGTATTCCTCTACCGTCATGCCGTAGCGCTTCGCCGAGCGTTCGAGGGCCTCCTCGGTCCACAAGGCAGTGTCGAAGACCGCATCCGGATGTACGACATTCACGCGCACGCCGTCGGCGGCCAGTTCCAGCGCCGCCACGCGAGCCAACTGGGTAATGCCGGCCTTGCTGACCGAGTACGCCGCCGCTCCCGGTCCGGGCGCGGCGTAGTTGCGCGATCCGACCACGATAATGGAGGGACGAATCCCCAGCTTCAGGTAGGGAATCGCGATCTTCATAAACCGCTGGGCGGCGGTCAGGTTGACGGCCAGCATCCGGTTCCATGCCTTGTCGTCCTGCTCTTCGATTCGTTCTCCCGACTGGAAGACGCCGGCGTTGCAAACGATGACGTCAAGGCCGCCGAATGTAGTCACCACATGCTCCACGGCGGCCCGCACGGCGTTGTCGTCGGTTACGTCGCATACGATCCCGGTCATTCCTTCAAGGGCGTCGACCACGCCGGGGTCGATGTCTATCCCCGCCACGGCGGCGCCGTCGCGCGCAAGGGCTTCGCAGATCGCCTTGCCGATGCCGCCGTACGCGCCGGTGACGAGGGCGATTTTCCCCTGGTGTTCTTTGGGCGCGCCTCGTTTGCCCAGTTTTGCCTGTTCAAGGGACCAGTATTCCACGTCGAAAATCTCCTGCTCCGACAAGGCGCGCCATCCTCCGAGCGATTCGCCCGACTGAATGGCTTGCCGGGTATGCCGCATAATGTCGGCCACGATTCCGCAGTCCCGGACGCTGCTCCCGAAAGCGATGCTTCCGCTTTCTTGCCAGACGGCCATGCGCGGCGCCGGATCGAGCATTTGCAGCCCCCCGGTTTTATGGGCTTCGTAATAGGCCGCATAGGCTTTTGCGAATTCGGCCACTTCAGGTACGCGCTCTTCCGGCTGTTTCGAGACGATGGCGGGGATGCGTTTGCCCCGGAGCACATGGTCCGGCGTGAGCGGTCCCCGCGTAGCGATATCGGCCACGTCCTTGCGGCTTGCAAAGCCCTGCGCGCTTGCCGACTGGTCCAGCATGGCCAGTTGCGGTGTCCCGCGCACCCGGGATACCGCCCGCCGTATCCGCGCCAGATCGAGCAGGTCCACGTCATGCCGCGCTTCGGGGCGCTTCGTCCGGCCATGTTCGGCGAGGTACGCCTCGGCGCGGCTCGCCAGTTCGATCATGTGCTCATAGGATGTCCGCGCATCGTCTGCCCACGTGAATATGCCGTGATGCATGAGAATGATTCCCTTGCGTCGGTCGAGGTCTATTCCCCGAATCGCTTCGTACACCTGCCTGGCGAGGATAAAGCCGGGCATCACGTACGGCAGGATCAGGCAGTCGGGGCAAACCTCTTGCATGATGGCTTCCCCCCGCGGATTGTTTGTGAGGGTAACCATGGCGTCGGCATGGGTATGGTCTACGAATCTGGCGGGAAGGATGGCGTGCAGAATCGCCTCTACCGACGGGGACGGACTCGACGAATCCAGCATGAACGAGCGCAATTGCCGCGTCATTTCCTCGTCGGACAAGGTTTCGAGGTCGGCCAGCCGCTGCGTTTCCCTGAGGCGCAGCGCGGGGAACCCGGGTTTTTCGATGGTTTGCAAATCCCATCCGCTGCCCTTGACGTAGAGTACGTCCACATCGTCCCCGAACAAATCCTGCGTCACGGACTTGACCGACGTGTTGCCGCCGCCGTGCATGACGAGGTATTCTTCCGATCCGAGAAGGCGCGAGGTATAGACCCGCATCGCCAGATCGTCCCCGGTGCAGGCTTCCGCCTCCCGGTCGTTCCATAAACTGCGCATGGCGTTTTTGTCGTTCGACTGGTTGGTTTACTGTTCGATCAGATGGACAAGCGTTCGTACGGCTTCCTCGACGAAGGCCGGGTCTTCCGCGCCATAATCCAGTTCGCGCCATTCGATGTAGGCGGGCATGGCGCCGCGCAGCGCATCGAAGAAGACGGCGTCGCTTTCCTTGTCGGCAAGCGGTCCTCCGGGAATGGAATACCGGCTGACCCCTTGCAGGGGCAGAAGGAAGACAGTCTTTTGCTTGCTGTGGGCAAGGCGGCGGGTGATTTCCTTCGCCACCTTGCGGATCTCGTCCGGCCCGAGCCGGGGGGCGAACACAACCGGGCTGTGGAAGACGTAGGCGTGGTTTTTCCAGGCTTCGGGGGCTTCGTTCGGAGTATGCAGCAGCAGCCCGATGTGTTCGGCGCCGCCCGGGCAAATCACTTGCGGCAATCCCAGTTTTCCGGCTACGGTCAGGCGTTCCGGATCGTGCGAGGCGCGCAAGCCGTCGTATGCGTCGTCGGCGATTTCTCCGAGACCGTAGTCGAAGACCGCCGTGATGATACCTTCCCGCATCATCTGTTCCATGGCCCGCCCCCCGGCGCCGATCGCATGAAAGGTTATGACCTCGTAGCCCGCTTCGTGAAACAGGTCGATGGCGTGCATGGCGCCCTGGGTCAGGACCCCGAGATTGGTCATGCCGATGGTCCCCTTGCTGCCCGCTTCGGCAGTAATAATGCGTTCGCTTTTCTGCGCCATCCCCACGGCGGCGCCCGCCGCATTCGCCAGGATTTTTCTCGAGAACGGGTTGAGGCCCAGAATGTCGCTGACCGAGAACATCATGGTGACGTCCTTGATATCGACGAAAGGTTCGGTATCTCCGGACGCCGCCGTCGAGAGCATGATTTTCCCGAATCCGTAAGGCAGCGCCTGCATGACTTGCGAACAGGTCGAGGTGCCCTGGGTGCCGCCCATGGCCAGCAGGGCGTGGATTTCGTTTTTCAGGACCAGGTCGAGGAGTATTTTTTGCGCGCCCCGGACGATGTGCGGCCCGACGTTTTCCCGCGTGGGGTTGGCGAGCAGTGCGTCCGGGTCGCCGCCCCCCGCGCGGATCACCGTTTCGGCGTCGATGTCCGCAGGCGCGGCGGCGGGACCCACCACGCCGATGTGGATGAGCAGGGCTTCGGCTCCGAGGGCTTCGATTTCCTGGCGCGCGAAGTCTGCTTCCGCGCCTTTCGTGTCCATGGTGGCCAGTACGGCAATGGTTTTCGGCATGATCGCGTGGTTTGCTGAGCCAGGTCCTGAGGTTACCCGGCAGGGTTCGTGAAGCGAAGGGCCGCGAATTCCCGGGCCGCCGCCGATACGGCGCGTTCTATCGGGAGGCGTTCCGTGGAAGAGCCGGTCCAGAAACCGTGTCCGGACGTGTGGTCCAGCATGTATTGCGCATCGACCGGATTTTCCATGGCCGCGCCGTGCGCCACGAGGATGGCGTCGGGATGAACCTTGCGCACGGCCTGATAGGCTTCTTCGGTTTGTTCGGCGGTTTGTTCGATGGTCAACCCGCTGTCGTACCCCTTGAGTCCCCCCTTCGTGGTGCCCGCATGGTAGCAGAAGATGTGCGGCCGGGCCTGTTCGCACATGGCCAGCGCGTCTTCAAGGGTGAACGCCAGCCCGATGGTCACCATGTCCATTTCTTCCTTCGCCAGTTTCAGCATCTCGATTTCGTTCCGATAGGTGACGCCGGCGCTGGTCATTACCCGGTATATCTCGCTGTCGTGGTCTACGTAGCTGATAGAGGGGCCGATATTCGAAACCGACTGTACCCCCATGGCCTTGCATTCGTCCAGGACCATGCGCATATCCTTGAGCGGATCGTTCGCATTCAGGCAGGCGCAGACGAATGCGTTGCCTTCGAGCGCGGGCATGACGTCTTCCCGGGTGTAATCCAGCGTTTGTTTGTTCGAGTCGAGGATGGGCCACATCATGGACATGGTGCCCATCCCGTTGGCGCGCAATCTCGCCCCGGAAAACGTATTGATGCAATCGACGCCGGCGGCTTCCAGCAGCCTGGCGACCAGGCCGCTGCCCGCGCTGGCGATCATGATGGGCAGGCGCTGCGCAACCTTGGCTTGCAGGCCTGCGAGAATGCGTTCTGTGGAGATGCGGCGAGTGATCATGGCAGTGGAGCTGGAGCGAGGCGATACCGGAACGGTTCCTGAGGACTCTCTGAAATTATTGAATTCCCGGAATCGGAATATTGAAGGAATCTCTGATTAATTCTACTTCGATCAGCGCTTCGCGTTCGCGCGTACAGCGACATTATGACGGCGTCGTTGCAATCAGCGGCATACGCTACGGATTCGGGCGCAGCGGACGCGAAGCGCCCTTCGGGAGGCCGCGAGGAACGCTCTGGCTGTGTCATTCCTCATTACGTGGGACCTGCCATGCTGCTTCGTCATTCCTTGCCAGCGCACCCCTCGCAGCCTCTGAACGTTGCAGATTTAATCAGAGGTTCCTTTAAGGTTATCCTGTTGCGGGGTTACGACTTTCGTTTTCGAGGGGTGTTTCCATGGGGCGCGCTATGGAACATTGCCGGGCGTTCGCGTACTATGGATACTCTGATTAATTCTACTTCGATCAGCGCTTCACGTTCGTGCGTAAATAACGTCATGATGGCATCGTTGAAATCAGCGGTAAACGATGCAGATTCGGGGCATGACGGACGTGAAGCGCCCTTCGGGAGGCTGCGAGAAGCGTTCTGGCTGTGTCATTCCTCATTATGCGGGGCCGCCACACTACTTGCTTCGTCATTCCTTGCCAGAACGCTTCTCGCAGCCTCTGAACTTCGCAGATTTAATCAGAGTATCCATAAGTGATTCCACTCCCCTGCTTCGATATTTCCCCGACAACAAGCCGTGCCCGACATAGTAACAGGTTCGCAGGACGCAGGAGCCGCTCGTTTCGGCGTGGTGGCCAGCCGGTTCAACGAGCCGGTTACGGAGCGTTTGCTCGCCGGCGCGCTTGAGGCGCTGGCGTCCCGCGGCGCGGACATGGATCGGGTTACGGTGGCGTGGTGTCCCGGGGCGGTGGAGATTCCGCTGGTCGCCCGAAAGTTGGCCGGAACAGGATCGTACGATGCGATTATTTGCCTTGGCGCCGTGATTCGCGGCGAAACGCCCCACTTCGAGGCGGTGTGCCATGCCGCCTCGTACGGCGCGACGCGCACGGCGCTGGACCTTGGTTTGCCCGTTGCGTTCGGCGTCCTTACGACGGATACGGCCGAGCAGGCGCTGGCGCGATCCGGCGGGGCGAAGGGCAACAAGGGCGCCGATGCAGCGGTAGCGGCCATCGAGATGGTCAATTTGTTGCGCGACGTCGGGCGATCATGACTTCGCGCCGTCGCCCTGTCGGGTCTTGCGTTCCGGTCGCCCGGCTTTTTGCGCGGCGGCGCCCTTTTTTTCGTTTTTCGCTTCCTGTTCGGCGGCTTCTCATGCGTTTCTTTTTGTCCTTTTGCCTTGCCGCCTTGCTGGTTGGCGCGGGTTTTCCGGGGGATGCGTCGGCGCAGGATATTCGCTGGCGGACGCACACCTCGTTTCGGGAGATAACGGACGTGGCGGCGCTGGGCGATGCGGTCTGGGCGGCCACGACCGGGGGGCTGTTCCGCTATGAAATCGGCTCGGGCGCGTTTTCAACGTATGGCCCCGGGGAAGGGCTGCATGGCGTGGCGGCGGAGGCCATTGCGGCAGATCCGCGCAACGGGACGCTCTGGATCGGCTATCCGGACGGGGTACTGGAACGTCTGAACCCGGCGACCGGAGTCGTAAAAACGTATTTCGACATTGCCCGCGCCGAACAATAC
Source organism: uncultured Rhodothermales bacterium (assembly GCA_964608315.1). Taxonomy (GTDB): domain Bacteria; phylum Bacteroidota; class Rhodothermia; order Rhodothermales; family VXPQ01; genus VXPQ01. The sequence goes on from CAZSNF010000020.1 coordinate 50,772, forward strand.
CCGTCTCGCCATATCAACCGGGTCGTGGCGCATGGCGATTCCGTATTCGTCGCCACAGCGTTTGGCGTGGTGGTGTTCGATCCGGTGCGCAACGAGGTGCGCGATACGTTCGGCAAACTGGGATCGCTTGAGTCGGGTACGGAAGTGTTCGACATTGCCTTTGCGCCGGGGGAGGACGGCGCACTTGTTATCTGGACGGCTACGAACGCCGGCGTCGCATACGCCTCCATGCGATCGTTCAACCTGAGCGACCCCGCCGAATGGACGGTCGAGACAGCAGGGCTTCCCGTTCGGGAGTTGCGCGCGATCGCCTGGTTCGACGGGGCGATTCACGTCGGAACGACCGTGGACCTTGTTCGCCGAACGGCCCCCGGCGCGTACGCTCCGCTTGGAGTAAGCGCCCGCGGCGTCCGGGATATAGAGGTGGCGGGAGATCGCCTGGTGGGCGTCGAGCGGTTCAGTCCGTTCGTCGTGTCCGGAACGCAGGGTCGCAAGCTCTCCATAGAAACGTACCAGGATCCGTCGGCCCTCATTGTCGGCCCGGACGGCAACGTATGGATCGGCGATGCGCAGGGCGGCCTGATCGCCGCGGCGCTTCCGGATATTTCCGACCGGAGCGTTCAGATTCTTTCGTCCGAAATTTTCCCGGATGGACCGCGGGACAATCTGTTTTCGGACGTTCAGGTTGACGGGAACGGAAATCTCTGGACGGTCGGGTTTCGGGGGGGCGAAAGCGGTTTTTATCGTTTCGACGCCGAGGGCGACTGGACCAATTACGTTCGGCGGATATTTCCCGAGTTGTTCACCACGTACGATCGCCTGTATGTGGACCCGCGCGGACACGCCTGGATAGGTTCTTCGGGCAATGGCTTGACGGAGGTGGCGGCGGACGGAACCGTGCGCAGCTGGAACGCGGACAATTCGTCGTTGCTTCCGGCGGTCGGAACGGGCGATTATATCATTGTGGCGGGCGCCGCCGCCGACAAGGACGGGAGGCTATGGTTTGCGAACCCGCTGTCGCTGGCTCCCATGCATGTCTACGAGCCGGACGAAAACGCCTGGGCGGCCATTCCCCGGATTCAGTGCGGGACGTTCTCCATGGTTGGCTTGACGTTTGACCGCATCTATATCGATGCGTTCGATCAGCAATGGATCATCGTGAAAGAGGAGGCGAATTTGCGGCACACGGTCGGGCTGCTCGTTCTGGACGCGAACGGAACGCCTGCGGAGGCAGGGGACGACGCTTGCCGGTTCTTCGACGAAGAAGGGGGATCCGGGCAGGGGCTGCCCGGCGCGACGGTGACCTCGGTCGCCGAGGACCGGGACGGGATGATGTGGATCGGCACGGACAAGGGCGTCGCCTTCGTGATCAATAATGGCGTCGTGGCGGAAGACGCGAACGCCGTGCCGGTCTGGCCGCGCGCGCAGGGGGTGGACGCCGCGTATCTCCTGCGCGGAATTTTCGTGAACGATCTGGCGGTAGATCCGGCGGGACGAATCTGGGTGGCGACGAACGAAGGGGTTGCGGTGGTGCAGCGGGTCGAAGGCGGCTACGAGGTGGCGGAGCGCTTCACCGCCGAGAATTCCCCGCTTTTTTCGAACATGGTGGTTGCTCTCGACATCGACCCGGTATCGGGCAGAGCGTACCTGGCCACGGACCAGGGTTTGATGAGTTACGAAGGAGACGCCATCGCTCCTGTGGAACAGGTTGGCGAGATCAAAGTTTATCCGAACCCCGTTTACATGGAATCGGACGCCGCTGTGTCGATTTCCATGGAGGGGCTTGTGGAGGCTACGACATTGCGGGTCGTTACGCTCGACGGTCATGTGGTGGCGCGTCTGGAGACGCGCGGGGGGCGGGCCAGATGGGATGGCCGGGATGCGGAAGGGCGCCTGGTTCCGTCGGGCATGTACCTTGTCATTGCCGTAGGGGAGGGAGGCGAAGGGACGGCCTATGGAAAATTGGCTGTAATTCGCTGAGACATGGTGACCGTAGCTCAGTCGGTTAGAGCGCCAGGTTGTGGCCCTGGAGGTCGTGGGTTCAATCCCCATCGGTCACCCGCGCAGCGCCTTGATTTTTAAGGGGCTAAAGATGTGCGCCTGAAAATATTAGCCGCGTTCGTCTAGGGGTCCAGGACGCCGGCCTTTCACGCCGGTAACACGGGTTCAAATCCCGTACGCGGTACCACGTTACGCTGTGGCATAGTTTCCCCATTCAGTTTTTTCGCCATGTCGTTCAATGATCTTTCCCGCCTGCATACGGCTGCAAGCGACCTGTTTTCCGGCGTGGACCCGGAAGAGCGCCGCCTGACCGACGAGCAGGTCGCCTTTTTTCGGGAGCATGGCTATGTGTCCGGGATGCGGCTTCTGGACGATGCGCAGGTCGAAGCGTTGCGGGCGGAATTGCAGGAATTCTTCGACCCGGATCACGAAGGGCGCGAACTGTGGCACGAATACCATGCGAACGAATCCGGCGACCCGGACAACGTACTGTTTCACGCCCTCGGCGCCTGGCGGATTCGGCCAGGTTTTCACGACGCGCTCTGGAACCCCGCGTTTACGGTCCCGGCGGCTCAGCTTCTTGCAGGCCCGGTCCGGTTCTGGCACGATCAGCTTTTCTGCAAACCGGCGCGGCATGGCGGAGTCGTGGCGTGGCATCAGGATTATTCGTACTGGACCCGTACGCAGCCCCTGTCGCATCTCACATGCTGGATCGGGCTGGACGAGGCCACGGCGGATAACGGCTGCATCCAGTACATTCCGGGAAGCCACGCATGGAACCTGCTTCCGATCACCGGGCTGGCGAACGATATGGAGGCCATTTTCCAGGTCCTGACCGACGAGCAGAAGGAAGCGTTTCGCCCTGTTCCGGTAGAACTCAAGGCGGGCGAAGCCACGTTTCATCACCCGCTCATGGTGCATGGTTCTCATGCGAACCGCACGGATCGCCCGCGTCGCGCCATGGTCATCAATGTGGTGCGGGACGGCGTGCGTTCGGCTACCGACGCACCCCTGCTCGCAGGCGTACCCGCCATAGGAAAGGGCGAGGCCTTGCATGGTCGTTTCTTTCCGCTCCTCTACGACCCGGCCGATTCATGAAGCGCATCGTTTCTTTGTTCCTTGTCGCATTTGCGCCGTTTCTTTGGCCTGCTTCCGCGCAGGGCCAGGAGCAGGCGCCGCTGCGGCTTGCCGTTGCCCGCCTTACGCACGGTCATGCACACTGGATATTCAACCGGCCCGGCAAGACGGATATCGAACTGGTCGGCGTGTACGAGCCGAATCTCGCGTTGCGGGAGCGATTCGCCCGGCGATACAGCCTGGCCCCGGACTTGTTCTTCGCGGACCTGAACGATATGCTCGACGAAGCAAGGCCCGAAGCCGTGGCGGCCTTTGGCTCGATAGCCGAGCATGTGGAGGCGGTGGAGGCGGCGGCTCCGTGCGGCGTCCATGTCATGGTGGAAAAACCGTTGGCGTTCGCTATCGAGGACGCCCTCCGGATGCGCGCCCTCGCCGCGCGGCACGCCATCCACGTTATCACGAACTATGAGACGACCTGGTACCCTTCCATGTACGCGGCGCGGGAAGCTATTGCGGACAGCGCGCTGGGGGCCATTCGGAAGATGGTCATTCGAGACGGACATCCGGGTCCGAGGGAGATCGGAGTCAGCGAGGAATTTCTGGAGTGGCTTGCCGACCCGGCGTATAACGGCGGCGGTGCGCTCATTGATTTCGGGTGCTACGGGGCCAATCTCGCCACTTGGTTGATGGAAGGCGAGCCGCCCCGGACGGTGACCGCCGTAACGCAACAGATCAAGCCGGATATCTATCCCGACGTGGACGACGAAGCGACGATTATTCTGACCTGGCCGCATGCGCAGGCGATCATTCAGGCGTCCTGGAACTGGCCGTTCAACCGCAAGGATATGCACGTTTACGGTCGAACGGGGTATCTTTTCGCGCCGAATGGCGCGGAATTGCGCATCCGGCGGGCGGGCGACGATGAGGAACAGGCGCATCGGCTCGCCCCGCGCCCCGCTCCTTTCGACGATCCGTTCAGCTATCTGGCCGCCGTCGTGCGCGGCGATGTGCAGGTTGCCGATACGGACCTTTCGTCGCTGCGGAACAATGTAACCGTGGCGCGTATCCTTGACGCAGCCCGCGAATCCGCCCGCACGGGGCGTACGGTGGCGTTGGAGTAGAGCGGGTTACGGTGGCCTGCCGCTATCCAGTTCCTTTATGATTCCCGCCTTGCTCATGCCTCCGCGCCGCTTTCGTCGTTTTTTCGCGCCGGTCGGCGGATTGTTCGCCGCCGTTCTTGTTTTTCTGCCGCTTTTCGTTCTGCCTGCCTGCGGGCAGCAAAAGCTGGTCGATTCGTCGAATCCGGACGCTTCGCTACAGCTCGAAGAGGCGTTTCCGAGCCTCCGTTTCAGCCGTCCTGTGGATTTTCAGATACCGGGGGATGGTTCGGGACGGATCTTCGTGGTCGAGCAGGCGGGCGTCATACGGGTACTGGACAATCGCTCCGACGCTGGTTCCGCCGACGTTTTTCTCGATATACGGAGCCGGGTCCGCGACCAGGGCAACGAAGAGGGCCTTCTGGGGCTTGCGTTTCATCCGAATTTCGCGACAAACGGCTATTTCTATGTGGATTACACGGCTTCCAGCCCTCGCCGAACCGTGGTGGCCCGGTATCGCGTGGACCCGAACGACCCCGACCGCGCGTTGCCCGGCAGCGAAACGATTATTCTCCAGGTAAACCAGCCGTACAGCAATCATAACGGGGGACAAATCGTCTTCGGCCCCGACGGGTACCTGTACGTAGCGCTGGGCGACGGCGGCAGCGGCGGCGATCCGCATGACCACGGCGAGAATCCCGCCACCCTGCTGGGTTCCATCTTGCGCATAGACGTAGACGGGGGGTCTCCGTACGCCATTCCCTCGGACAATCCTTTTGCGGGCGATACGCAAGGGCGCCGCGAGGAGATTTATGCGTATGGCCTGCGCAATCCCTGGCGTATCAGCTTCGATTCGTCCACGGGCCAGTTGTGGGCCGCCGACGTGGGGCAGAACTTGTATGAGGAAGTGAATATCATCGAGAAAGGGGCGAATTACGGATGGGACGTCATGGAGGGGCTGCATTGTTATGAGCCATCCACCGGTTGCAACCAGACGGGACTGACGCTTCCGGTCTGGGAATATTCGCACGATCTCGGCATTTCCATCACGGGAGGATTCGTATATCGGGGCGCGATGGCGCCTTCGCTTGCGGGGCGGTATGTGTTCGCCGATTACGGCACGGGGCGCATATGGGCGCTCGCATGGGACGGCTCCCGGGCGCAGGTCGAGGAGATCATGGACACCAGCCTGGCTATTTCGTCCTTTGGGGTCGATGCGCAGGAGGAATTGTACGCCCTCGCTTTCAACGGCAGGATATACCGGTTTGCGGAGGAAGGCCGGGGGACGGTTACGGACCCTCCTGTAACGAATGCGGAAAGCGACGAAGCGCCGAGCGAAGCGATGCTTTGGGGCAACTATCCGAATCCGTTCAACCCGGAGACCACGATACGCTACGCCTTGCCGCAGCCGGGCGCGGTGCGCCTCGTCGTGTACGATTTGCTGGGCCATGAAGTGGCGATGCTCGTCGACGAGCTGAAACCCGCAGGCTGGCATGAAATACGCTTTCCCGCCGCTTCATTGCCCAGCGGATCGTATGTTTACCGTTTGCAGGCGCAGGACAAGGTCATGGCGGACATGATGACGCTCGTCAAGTGAATCCCCGCTGACGTATCTTTTGCCATTGCCCGCCTCGTTCCGCCTGCGTATTATTATGTCTCTGTTCTTTCGGAACCCGTATCCCTTGAGGCCCCTGTCGTCATGTTCCACCGTTCTTTTTCCGTACCGCGCGCATTTCGCCGCCTGGTCTTTTTTGCGCTGATCCCTTTCTTGTGGGGGTGCGGATCGTCTTCTTCCGACGAATCGGGGGAGGCCGGGGCCGAACCGCTGGAAATTGCCGTCGTGCCCAAGGGCACCACCCATGAGTTCTGGAAGGCCATCCATGCCGGTGCAGAGAAAGCCGCCGCCGAATTCGAGGTGGACGTGATCTGGCAGGGGCCGCAAAAGGAAGACGACCGCCAGTTGCAAATCCAGGTGCTGCAAAACCTGATCAGCCGCGGGGTGGACGCCATTGTGCTGGCGCCGCTCGATTCCCGCAGCATGGCGCGTCCCGTAGAGGCCGCCGTGGCCCGGGGCATTCCGGTGGTGGTCATTGATTCCGGGCTGGAATCGGATGCGCAATCCAGTTTTATTGCGTCGAACAATTACGAAGGGGGCAGGATTGGCGGGCAATACCTGGCCGAAAAGCTTGGCGGACAAGGCAAAGTCGTTCTGTTGCGGTATCAGGAAGGATCTGCAAGCACCACGAACCGGGAGCGCGGCTTTCTCGATGCGTTGAACGAGCATGCCCCGGACGCCGAATTGCTGGTCGATAACATGTATGCGGGCGCCACGATGGCCCTTGCGCTCCAGGTTTCCCAGAATATTCTGAACCGGTTTCCGGAGATCGACGCCATTTTCACGCCCAACGAATCCGCAACGCAGGGCATGTTGCGCGCGCTGGAAACGGCGGGGCGCGCAGGCGACGTGACGCTGGTGGGGTTCGACGTCAATCCGATTCTGCTGGACGCGATGCGGGACGGGACATTGCACGGACTGGTCGTGCAGGACCCCGTGGGCATGGGCTACGAGGGCGTAAAAGCCGCCGTATCCATCGTGCAGGGGGAAACCGTGCCGGAGCGGATGGATACGCGCACCATTCTTGTGACCCCCGACAACATCGACGACGCCGAGATTCAGGAGTTGCTGCATCCCGACTTTGACCGCTGGCTTGACAATTAAGGACACTCTGATTAAATCTACTTTGATCAGCGCTTCGCGTTCGTGGGTACAGGACATTGTGCCGGCCTCGTTGAAATCAGCGGTAAATGCTACGGATTCGGAGCATGGCGGACGCGAAGCGCCCTTCGGGAGGCTGCGAAAAGCACGCTGGCTGTGTCATTCCTCATTATGCGGGGCCTGCCGCACTGCTTCGTCATTCC
>CAZSNF010000021.1:0-52200 GCA_964608315.1 uncultured Rhodothermales bacterium
AAGTAACGGTGACGGTGCTCGACAGACCGGAGCCGCCCTCCCCGCCGACAACGCCGCCGTCTCCTCCTGTCGCTGCCCTGACCCTGACGTGCGCGGACCCTGCTCCGGTCTACGAGGGATCGCCGGACGTTGCGCTGTCCTGCGAAGCGTCGGGCGCGCCAGAGGGTTCTGCCTTCGAATACGTATGGGAGTCTCGCGGCGCTGCGGCGGATACGGACCTCCTGAGCGCGGCGGACATCGCTTCGCCGACGTTCGCCGTGCCGGACGAGGTATCGCAAACGACGCGCTACGAATACCGCGTTACGGCCTCTGCGGAGAACGCAGAAGACGCGACGGCGGACGTAATCGTTACGGTGCTCGACCGGCCAGAGTCGCCCGCCCCGCCGCCCGCTGTCGCCTTCTCCGCCGATCCCACTTCTATCGGCGTGCGCGCCAGCGCCTCGGCCTTGCGTTTCGGCGCGCAGTCGGCGGACACGGAAGTATCGCTGGACCCCTTGACGGACCAGATAACGACCCGCGTATCGGGTCCGCACCATGCGGGCCGCATGACGCTTGCGGCGGCGGACGACCTGTCGCTCGGAGAGAACGGCGAAGCGGCCTTGTCCATCGAGCTGGTTACGCCCGCCGCGCTTCGCCGCGAAGGTAGTTCGGAGACGCTTGCGCTGGCGCCCCGCTGGTCATACGCCGCCTCATGCGACCAGCAAGCTTCCGAGTCGATCGGCGGTTCGTTCATGCAGGCGACGCTTTCGGAGTCGGACTGTCGCCTGCTCCTCTTTGGCGGCGACCTGGATCTGACGGAGGCGTCTCCGGGCCGCTATTCGGGGAACATAGAGGTGGTTCTTCGCACGAGCGCGGGCGAGGAGACGCGCTCGGTAGAGGCGCAGGTTACGGTCGTTCCGGCGGCGCGGGTGATCACGGTAGGTCCGGGCGGGGTGCGCTTCGACGCGTCGCGCAAGGTTCCCTCGGCCCTGACGGAAGAGCAAAACCTGAGCATTTACCCGGACGTTGCGTTCCTGACGGCGGACAAGCCTTCGGGCGCGTTCGAGTTGTCCAATCCGTCGCTGATGCCTCTGGAGGTGTCGGTGTCTGCGCGCTTCGGGTACGCAGAGGCGACGGAGGACGGTCGAGAGACGGTAGTGGAGGATGCAGCCGCCTCTCCCCTCGGCGACCTGTCGGAGATCGTGGATATCTATCCGAGCATATTGACGCTGACGCCGGGCGAGCAGCGCGTCGTGCGGTACGGAATCAGGGAAGAGGCGCTGGCGTCCATGCAGCGCTCCGCGCAACGCGCTATGGAACATAAAGGCTACGCGGCCTTTTTCGACGTGTCGTCGTCTCCCCGGCAGTATGCGCGCGCGGATCAGCTGCCTGAGGACGCATCGGAGGGCCGTACGGCGCATGTGACGATGCGGATGCCGGGGGCGTACGCGCCGGACGCGACCGCGCCGCGCCTGCGGGCCGAGCTGCTGTCGTTGTCGGCGGGCGCTTCGCCGTCGGCGACGTTTCTGGTGGAGACGGAGGACTTTCCGTTCGCGGGCGAGGCGGTGGCGTACGACAGAGAGGGTCGGGAGCTGGGCCGCAGCGAGACGCTGATATACACGCGCAGCCGGGTTCGGGTGTCTCTGGAGCGCCTGCCGGAGGACGAGACGGTGTTCTTGCGCTTCGCGCCGCGCGGTTCGGGCCGCCTGTCCGCTCCGGTGTCCGTTCCATGGAGCGCGCAGGGACAAAACGGCGCGCAAGACGGCGCAAGGGATAGCGCCAGGGACGGCCTGAGGGACATAGGCGCCGCCGCGCAGGACGGCGGAACGCCGACGCCGGATGTCGCGCTCGCCGAAAAACCCTGAAAACAGCCTGGCCGTCATGGAGTCCAGCAGCAAGCCGGGACGCCAAGCGTGGCGATCATTGCCTGCAGGGCGAAACCCGACCGGTCCCCGCGCCTGTGCGAGAGATTACAGGTTGTGCCTACCAAGCCTTGTGTCCAGGCGCACCAAACGGGCAGACTTTACTTTTTAAGGATTTCAATTTCAAAACCTTATATTTTTAATCACTTGCAGGTAACGAATCTTTCTGCGTACCTTTACCAGGGCGCCCAATCGCTCTCCTTTTCGCTATCGGCGATTGGCGACCGCCACAATCCTGCGAACCTTCCTGATCAAACCGGGGACGGTCTAATGTCATTCGATTCATTCGGTACTTTTCGTACGACGCTGCGCCGCGCCGCCATGGGCTTGTGCGCCGTCGCAGCCGCATTCTTTGTCGTCGTTTCCGCCGCGCAAGGCCAAAGCGCCCTCGGCGAGGAAGCCCAGTTCGTTCTGAACAGTTTTTCCTTCCTTGTCTGGGGCGCGCTGGTGATGTGGATGTGCGCGGGCTTCACCATGCTGGAGGCCGGTTCCGTACGAACCAAAAACGCCTCCGTGATTTGCCTGAAGAATGTGGGCCTCTACTCGATCGCCGGACTGACTTTCTATCTGATCGGTTACAATATCATGTATGTGGGGGTTGAACCGGGCGACTGGTTCGGCTCCTTCAAACTCTTCTACGGAACCTCGGCGGACGAAGTCGCCCTGCTGGGCGGCCAGAGCGAAGCGGCCTCCGAAGTGATCGGCAACGGCAGTTCGGTCATGTCGAACTGGTTCTTTCAGATGGTGTTCGTGGGGACAACCGCCTCCATCGTGTCCGGCGCATTGGCCGAGCGCGTAAAATTGTGGTCCTTCTTCGCGTTCATCGCCGTGTTGACGACTGTCATCTACCCGATCGTCGGGGCCTGGACCTGGGGCGGCGGATGGCTTGCAGAGATGGGGTTTCAGGATTTCGCCGGATCGACCATCGTGCACTCGACCGGCGGCTGGGCGGCGCTTGCCGGCGTACTCATCGTCGGCGCGCGCAAGGGCAAGTTCCGCAAGAACGGCGACGTCAAGGTCACTCCCCCATCGAATGTGCCTGCGGTGACGCTGGGCGTGTTCATCCTGTGGCTCGGCTGGTTCGGCTTTAACGGGGGATCGCAACTGGCTTTGAGCGGCGCCGCGGACGCCATAGCGATCAGCAATATTCTCGTGAACACCAACCTTGCCGGGGCGGCGGGTTTCGTTGCCGCCATTTCTCTGTCCCGTCCGCTTTTAGGGCGAGTAGATTTGCTCGCCAGCCTGAACGGCGCCCTCGCGGGCCTCGTGGCGATCACCGCCGGTCCCGATATCGTCTCGCATCAATGGGCGGTGTTCATCGGCGCGGCGGGCGGCGCCCTGTGCACGGGCGGGTTGAAGCTGCTGGAGCGCCTCCGGGTCGACGACGTGGTCGGCGCCGTGCCTGTTCACCTGTTCTCCGGCGTCTGGGGAACACTCGCCGTCTGCATTGCGGCGGGCGGCGACTTCGGCGTACAAATGCTTGGCGTTCTGGTCATTGGCGTCTTTGCGTTCGGAGCATCCTGGCTTGTCTGGATGGCCATCGACAAAACGATGGGGGTCCGCATCTCGAAGAACGTCGAGGAACTGGGGCAGGATGTGGCGGAACTGGGCATTGAGGCGTATCCGGAATTCGTCGTGATTCCGGACATGGACGACGACGAAGAATAAGCGCCGATCACGGGGTTTTGACTTCATCGCGTTCACAATGCCCCAAATCCGCAGATTTACGATGGGGTCATGGCATAACTTATACGCGCGAACGCGAAGCACTGAGCGAAGCAGGCTTAATCAGAGTATCCTTAACGTGAACCGTCACGATGTCGGTGTCATGATACATCTGATGGCGGACCGAGGAAGCGACATGCCGCAATAGCCGCAGCGAGATTTCCTGCTCGACCGGCTCCATTGCGGTTTGCTCCCCAAGCAACGCCATTTGATCCTGAAGATTCTCCTCTCCGGCGGAAGCCACGAACTCCAGCACCGCCTCGTCGCCCTCCTTGCGGGCCGTCAGGCGCAACCGGCGCTGTTCGCCCTTTGCCTTGCCCTGATCGAACAGCGTAAGCAACGTTTCTTCGGCGGCGGCTTCAAGACGGTCCCCCATGGTCCGGTCCCAGCCGCTGCGGGAAGTAAATCCGACCAGAAACTCCCGGATTTCCGGCAGTACGGATATGTCGAACGCCGCCTCCATGCGGCTCGGGCGCCGGCCCGCCAGTTCCATGAACAGCGTCAGGACAATCGCCGTAAGCCCGCCCGCCGTCATGCCGTTCTGGAAAATGCCGCCTGCGAATTCGGCGAAATATTCCGGGAAAATCACCCCGTTTTGAAACCCGACGCCCGCCCAGAACGCAATGCCGACCACCAGGCCCTTGCGGTAATCGACCCCGTCCTGAATGACGATGCGCATCCCGACCACGAAGAGCATGGCCAGCAGTATGGCGATATACGCCGCCACCACCGGACTCGGTATGGCCAGAAACGCCGCCAGCGCCTTGGGAAGAAAAGCGAGGATAACGAACAGCCCCCCGGCCGCCATGCCGACGCGCCGCGCGCCCACCCCCGTAAGTTCGGTGACCGCTACGCTGGTCGAATAGGTCGTATTCGGGACTGTTCCGACAAGGCCGGACAGCAAATTGCCCAGTCCGTCCGCCGCGACTGCGCCCTGCACAGTCCGAAAATCCACCGCCCGGGGACGTCGCCAGGAAACGCGCTGAATGGCCACCGCGTCGCCCACCGTTTCTATGGCTCCGATAAGGGTTACGAACACGAAAGCCGGGAGCAGCCCCCAGAAGGCGGGGCCGAACGTAAAATCAATGCCTGGCCAGGCGCCGTCAGGCAAACCGAACCACCCTGCCTCGCCGATGCGGGCCGTGTCGTACAGACCGTAGCCCCCGCCGACTGCCGTACCCACGACGACCCCGATGACGGGCGCCCATAGCCGCAAGGCCCCCTTGGCTTTCAGGGCTATCCCGCAAATGACGAGAATGGTTACTAGCGCGGTTACCGGCGCGGCAAGTTGCGGAGCTCCCTCCGGCGCATCGCTCAGCATATCGAAGACGATGGGCATGACGGTGGCCGCAATAAGCATGATGACCGTGCCGGTTACGGCCGGGGTCAGGATGCGACGGAACAACGCAAGCCGCACCGCCAGCGCAAACTGGAAAAGCGACGATATGATGACCAGCGTGGCGAGCATGGCGGGGCCGCCCTCTGCCAGCGCGGTGATGCACACTGCGATGAAGGCGCCGGAAGTGCCCATCAAAAGCACGTATCCCGCCCCAAGCCGCCCGACGCGCACCGCTTGCAGGATGGTCGTAAGCCCGCTGATCATGACGGCGGCGAAAACCGCCCAGGACAAGTAGGGTTCGGTTCCGCCCGCGGCCCGGATCACGATGAGCGGCGTGAACACGATGCCGGATATGCATAGCGCGGCCAGCTGAAAACCGAGGCCGAGGGAAAGCGACGCGGGCGGTTTTTCGTCTGCTTCGTAGCGAACGTTGGCGCGGGCAGGATTCGTGTCTTTGACCATCTTGCAGGGGCTGGGCATGGGACCCGAAGCGCGAATGTCTCCGGGCTATTCGCGGTATTTCCTTTTGCAAAATAAAGGATACTCTGATTAAATCAGAATATCGCCAAGGAACCTCTGATTAATTCTGCAAAGTTCAGAGGCTGCGAGGGACGCGCTGGCAAGGAATGACGAAGCAATGCGGCAGGCCCCGCATAATGAGGAATGACGCGGCCAGCGCGTCCCTCGCGGCCTCCCGAAGGGCGCTTCGCGTCCGCTGCGCCCGAATCCGCAGCGTATGCCGCTGATTTCAACGACGCCGTCATAATGTCACTGTACGCGCGAACGCGAAGCGCTGATCGAAGCAGAATTAATCAGAGGTTTCTTAAACTTCGGACGGATTTTTTCGTTACGTCGTTCGAAGATTTTTCGAACAAGAAACAACATGCCGCTCATGCGGCGCTCGTTGCAGGAAGTCGGGCGACTACAGGCTCATGACCTTTTCTTCTCTTGACGAATGCTGGTGGCGGCCTTTCGACAAAACAGGGAACGTCGTTATCCTGCATGTCGATCTGAGCCCCAATGCAGCGCGCACAGCAAAGGCGTTGTCGTGGCTGGACAGGGCCGAAAGGGCCCGGTGGCGCCGTTACCGGCATGCCCGGCCCCGACGGGAATTCGTCTTGTGCCGCGCAGCCCTCCGCGCCGTGCTATGCGGCCGGCTCGGTTGCAGGAACGACCAGCTTGCATTCGGCGCATCAAAATACGGCAAGTTATTCGCTATCCTGGACGATGCGCCTGCGCCCATCAGTTTCAGCGTCAGCCACAGTGGAAAACACGGGTTGATTGCATTTGCGTCGGAAGGCCGCCTCGGCGTGGATGTGGAGGAACGCGTTGCCCGCCACGACCCTGAGGGAGAAATCAGAACGATCTTTGCTCCCGGGGAACGCGCCGAACTTGCTTTGGCGGGCGGAGATCGAAAACTCCGCCTGTTTTTTGCGCTCTGGACTATGAAGGAAGCATTGGTCAAGGCGCTCGGGACAGGTTTGTCCCTGAATATGTCGCAGTTTGAAATTCCGCGGCGGATGTATCTCGGCGCGCGTACGAGCGTATTCAGGTTTCCTCATCTGCCGACCGTCCGATGGCGTCTCGATAATCTGGGCAACGACCGTTTCGCCGCCGCCGTAGCGCATGAACTGGCCCCGAATGGCGCCGCAGGACTCTGATTTCGGTCGGCGCAGCGGAACAAGCCGCATCGCTGGCCAGATTCGGGAGCGCATGGCGCGCCTCGCCGTTTGCCGGGCGCTACGTTTTCACGCGCACGGTTACGATATCGGTTTCGCGATATTGCTGGTGGCGAACAGACGATGCAAGGCGTCGCAGCAGCCGAAGAGAAACTTCTCGCTCCACAGAGGTTTCGTCCATCTGTTCGCTGAGCAATGCAATCTGATCCTGAAGGTTTTTTTCCCCGGGCGAAACAATGAACTCGAATACTGCCTCGTCTTCTTCCTTGTACGCAATCAGGCGCAGGCGTCGCTTGTCGCTTTTCTCTCGTGCGCCGGCTTGCGGTATAAGCGTCAGCAAGGTTTCCTCAGCGGCGGCTTCCAGGCGGTCCGCCGTGGCCGCATCCCAATTATTTCGGGATGCGAATGCGCGAAGAAAGTGGCTGATTTTGGGCAGGTCGGAAAGATCGAACGATATTTCGATTCGGCTCCGGCGAGGGGCTGTCAGCTCCACGAATAGCGTCATGAGGATGGCTACGAAACCGCCCGCCGTCATCCCGTTCTCCAAAAGACCGCCTGCAAACTCCGAAATGTATTCGGGAAATATCATGCCGCCCTGAAAGCCAATCCCTGTAAAGAAGGCGACGCCGGCGATCATGCCGTTGCGGCGATCAATTCCGTCCTGAACGATTATCTTTATTCCGACTATGAAGAGCGCCGCGAGGAGTACGGTGAGATACGCTGCGACCACGGGACCGGGTATCGCCAGGATCAGAGCGAGCGCTTTCGGAAGAAACGCCATGGCGATGAATACTGCCCCGGTGGCTATCCCGACGCTGCGGGCCCCGACTCCGGTCAGTTCGGTCACCGATACGCCCACCGTATAGGCTGTGTTGGGAACCGTTCCCGCGAAACCTGAAATCAGGGTGCTCACGCCATCTGCGGTCAGCGCCCCCTGCACCGCCCGGGAATCCACTGCCCGGGCCTGGCGCCAGGAGATGCGCTGGATGGCGACGGCGCTGCTGATCGTTCGGACGGCATTGATTACGGCGACGAGCAGGAACGCCGGAAGAAGCGCCCAGAACGTCGGGCCGAAATCCAAATTCAACCCTGGCCATTCGTTGGCGGGCAGGCCGATCCACGAAGCCGAAGCGACGCGACTTATATCGTACAGACCGAAGAAACCGCCAAGCATCGATCCGGCGACAACGCCGACGATGGGCGCCCACAGGCGCCATGCCCCGGTTGCCTTTAGCGCAACGCCGCTGATAATAATTATCGTTGCAAGCGCGCTGAGCGGAGCGGCCAGCGCAGGAGCCTCCGGCGGCGTGGCCGATAGCAAGTTCAGGATGGCCGGCATCACGGTGATGGGTATCAGCATGATGACTATCCCCGTCACAGTGGGCGTCAGGAATCGCTGGAACAGCGAAAGCCGCCAGGAAAGTACAAGCGGGACGAACGACGCGATGACGACCAGGGTAGCGAGCATGCCTGGACCGCCTTCGGCGACTGCTGTGATGCAGACCGAAATAAACGCGGCGGAAGGCCCCATGGCGAGTATATAACCCGCGCCGATTCGGCCGATGCGGGCCGCTTGCAGCATTGTAGCCGCGCCGCCGACTGCGACTGCGGTAAAAACGGCCCATGACAGATAGGCTTCGGTCGCATCCGCAGCGCGCATCACGACCGTTGGAATCAATATGACGCCAGCTATGCTGAGAACGGCGATCTGGAAACCAAGGCCAAGGGAGAGCGTGGCCGAAAGCCTGTCGTCGGGCTGGTAGCGGACGCGTGAAGAACCTCCGGGGTTATTGGCGCCCATGTCGCGTTTTCGAGGTGTGGGGAGCGAATAAGCGGAGCCTGCATCGAATCCCCAGGCCCTAAATAAACAGGCCCTGAATTTTCATCCAGGGCCTGTTTGCAAGAACCGTATGTTCTCCGTCCGGAGAGGATGTCAGACGGCGGCGTCCAGGCGCTCGACCATTTCCCGTACGCTTTCGACATTGACGCAATCCTCGGGAGTAAAGTCAACGCCGAATTCCCGTGCGACCACTTTCGCGAACGCGACGAGGTCCACGGAGGAAATTCCGATTTTCTGGAGACTGATGTTCAGATCGTCAGGCAGTTCGATCGGCTGCCCGTCGATTTCCAGATTTTCTGCAATGAGGTTCCTGACGCGTTGCTCGGTTGAAGCCATGGTTACGTTCCTTTTTAAAGGTTAGATGTTGCAAAGGATGTACTACGGTGCGAAACAAAAATAGCGCGCAGCCTGCGTAAAGTCAAGAAGGCGCTGGTCAAGTCCGCAAAAATCAGGGGCTGGAGA
Source organism: uncultured Rhodothermales bacterium (assembly GCA_964608315.1). Taxonomy (GTDB): domain Bacteria; phylum Bacteroidota; class Rhodothermia; order Rhodothermales; family VXPQ01; genus VXPQ01. The sequence continues at coordinate 8,947 of CAZSNF010000021.1, forward strand.
AGCGCTCTGGCAGGAAATGACGACGCAACAGCTACTGAATCCAGTAGGACTGGCGCTGGAACGGATACCCCGGCAGCGAAATACGGCGGCGCGTTTCTCCCGCAAATAGCCCGGCGAACGAAACGGAAAGTCCCGCTTCGTACGCCTTCCCTACCGCTTCCGCAAAACCGTTGTCCCCTGGACTCGACAATACGGCAGGAGGCTTCCCGTCCTCCATTACTGGACCTGACGCCGCGTTCGGGCCAATTTCGAGGAGCGTATTGATCCCCAGATTGGCCAACTTCTTCTCCCATTTGCCAGACGCCGCCGGTTCCTGTGCTTGCCGGCGCCAATACGCTGCGTCAAGGACTTCGATTCCTCCCGTTACGCTGCTCGCCAGGATCAGAGACGGCGATGCGATTGCGATGTCCGCAAGGACAGACTCCAGATTGTCCGTATCCCGCGCCGCCGCCACGCGCAACCCATCCTCCAGGCTAAAGACGCCCGCCGCTTGCGCCGCTGCAATTTCCCCTGCGCGGTGTCCGACCACTACGCCGGGGCGAACCCCCACGCTGGACCACAGCGCCATAAGCGCGGACGCCATTGCATAGACGGCGGGCTGCGTCAGGTCGGATAAATCGCCTGTCTGGTCGAACATCGCGTCCAGCAAGGAGGCCCCTCGCTCGTCCCGGAGCGCTTTGTCGCAACGGTTCAGAGCGGCCCGGGCTACCGGCTCGCTTTCGTAGAGCGCCTTGCTCTGGCCGATCCATTCGCCACCCTGTCCGGCGCAGACAAAAGCCGCCTTTGCGGCTGTATGCGACGCTTGTTTGCGCCCTGTCTCTATTCTATCTATGAGCGCCTGCAATTTTTCTCGCAAGGACGCGACGTCCTGGAATGCGACGCCTGCCCGGAGATCGAAATGACTCCGCCCCGCGCCCGCCGTCCAGGCCATATCGGCAAGCAGTTCCTGGTCTTCGGGAGCAACCTCGTCGAGCCACGACAAATAGCGATCTGCCAGGTCTCGCAGCGCCTCGGCGGATTGCCCCGACAAGGGCAGGAGCCGCGTCTGACGCGGAGCAAACGCTTCTTCCTCGCCCGGAGTATCCATACCCGAAAGAAAAACGAATCGAGGAGAACCCGCAGGCGTTGCATCCCGGCTGCCGTACCCTTCTGCGACGACATGGGCATTGGCCCCCGATATTCCAAAGGCGCTGATCCCCGTGCGCGGCGGACGCCCGGAATGGCGCGGCCAATCCGTCAGGGCTGATACGACCTGCACCGGCAACCGGTCCCAGTCTATATGCGGATTCGGATCTTCAAAATGCAGATGCTTCGGTATTTTCCCTCGCTTCATGGCGAGCACGGCCTTGATCAGAGACGCAATCCCGGCAGCCGGCTCCAGGTGGCCCAGGTTCGTTTTCACGGAGCCGATCAAAAGCGGACGGTCTGCTTCGCGACCCTTGCCGTAAACAGCAGCCGCTGCCTGTACTTCGATCGAGTCGCCCAACTCCGAAGCGCCCCCGTGGGCTTCCAGGTAATCTACTTCGGACGGGACAACGCCCGCTCGCGACAGCGCCTCTTTGATCACTCGTTCCTGCGCTGGCCCGTTTGGCGTAGTCGGCCCTGCACTCGCCCCGTTCTGATTGACCGCAGATCCGCGGATCACGCCCCAGACGCGGTCGCCATCGGCTTCTGCCTCGCGCAATCGCTTGAGGACAATAATCCCGCACCCCTCGCTGCGCACGAATCCATCCGCAGAAGCATCGAAGGCTTTGCATCGCCCCTTCCGAGACAACATTCCCAACTCCGCCATTTCCCTGGTTAAATCAGGCGACAGCACTGCGTGCGCCCCTCCAGCCAAAGCCATATCTGTTTCGCCCTCCCGCAACCCCGTCACTGCCTGGTGCACCGCAACCAGCGACGAAGCACAGTTGAGTTCCACGGGCATCGTCGGTCCTTCCAGGCCAAGAAGAAAAGCAACCCGCCCGACCGTCATGCTTGGAGCCGTACCCAGATAACTGACGCCGTAGTCGCTGGCGATCATCAGGTCCCGGTATTCGCTCGTGGCGACGCCTGCGTATAGCCCGGTCCGGCTGCCTCTCAATTGATCTGGATGGATACCCGCATCCTCAAGCGCCTGCCAGGTCGTCTCCAGCATCATGCGTTGCCGCGGATCCATCAGGCGCGCCTCGATCGGCGAAATTCGAAAGAATCTCGCGTCGAACCGGTCGATTCCCTCCACAAATCCGCCCCTGCGATACGCAGCGTATTTTTGCGGAACGTCTTTGGCGGAATTGTTCCATAAATCGTTGTCCCGGCGTCCATCGGTGATCGCGTCTGCACCTGTTTCGAGCAGACGCCAGAAGGCGGAAACATCCGGCGCCCCGGGAAACCGGCAGGCCATGCCTACGATTGCAACGCCGTCGTCTTTACGTTGCACTGCAGGCGGCGACTCTGACTCGCGTTGCACCTGAGGTTGCGGCTCGGGTCGGACCTGCGGCAGAGGCGCATTCCCGACCTCGCCAAGTTCTCCGGCCAGGTGGGCGGCGAGCGTGGCGATGTCCGGATAATCGAACACCACTGTGTTGGGGGCTGCGTATTCTCCGGCAAAGGCCCGATTCAGCCGGTTCCGCAATTCCACGGCCATAAGCGAGTCCATCCCCAGGTCGAAAAACCCTACTGCAGGCGCCGGCGCCGTGGATAGCCTCAGCACGGCCTGCACTTCCTGCTGCAGGAAAGAAACAAGCAGTTCTTCGCGTCCCGCCTGTGTTTCCCGCAACCGGGAGAGCAAGTCCTCTGACGAGGTTCGGGAATCGGCTTCGGCGTCCGAGGCAACGGACAGCAAGTCCTCCAGCAGTGGAGGGCGGTCTTCCGCCGCCTCTTCATACACTGCCCAGTCCATCGACATCACCACGGAATTCGCAGCGTCCTGACGCACCAGTTGTTCGAACGCCCTGAGTCCCTGCTGCGGGGTAAACCAGCGGCCCCCGAGCGCCGTTCGCCGGCGATCGATCCGCTCCCGTTGTTCCGCGGCTTCGCCGATCTCTGACCATGCCCCCCAGGCAATGGCCTGTCCGGGGAGTCCCCGCGCGCGGCGGTGACCAGCGAGCTGGTCCAGAAATGCATTGGCCGCCGCGTGGTTCGCCTGACCCGGATTGCCCATCACGCCGACCCGGCTCGAAAAAAGGACAAAGAGGTCCAGATCGCGATGCTCTGTCGCCCGGTGCAGACGCCATGCGCCCAGTATCTTAGGCCAGAGCACCGTCTCGAATCGCTCCCAACTCTGGTTGGTCAGCGCGCCGTCCGACAGTACGCCCACGCTATGGATCACTCCTCCGAGGGGCGGCAGCGTAGCGTCAATTCGCTCCAGCATCCGATCTATGGCGGCGGCGTCCGTCACGTCCGCAAGTTCCACCTCCACCGTCACGCCGCGCTCCCGCAACTTGCGGATCGTCTCCTCTGCTTCGGCGTCCGGCGCCCGGCGTCCGTTCAGCATGATCGCTCCTGCTTCGTGGTTTGCGAGCCAGTCGGCCACTGCGCATCCGATCCCTCCCAGACCGCCGGTCACCAGATAGGTTCGATCCCGCCGCAAACGCCCGGTCATGAGCGGCGGCGGCGTCACGACGATCTTCCCGAGGTGCCGGGCCGATCGCATGAAACTCAATGCGGCCCCGGCTTCGGTAAGCGGCCACCTGCTGTGGATAATCGGTTTCAGTTCCCCTGCCGAAAGACGCTCCATCACATCCCGCAGGACTTTTCCTACCCACGCCGGTTCGGTTTTCTTGAGGACGTCCAACGCGAGGATGGAATATCCCACATCCGGACGCGCCGCCGCCATCTCTTCCTCGCTGTAAATGTCTCGTCTGGCCATTTCCACAAACCGGCCGCCTTGCCTGAGGCAGGACAGGCTCGTCTCGATGAACCCCTCCCCCGTCAGGCTGTTCAGCACTACGTCCACCCCGGCGCCGTCCGTGGCTTCAAGGATTTCCTGGCCGAAGGCTGTCTGGCGACTGTCGAATATGTGCTCCACGCCCAGCGACCGGAGATACGCCTGCTTCGGTGCGCTTGCCGTGGCGAAGACCTCTGCTCCAGCGGCTTGCGCCAACTGGATGGCCGCCAGCCCGACCCCGCCTGCGCCCGCATGAATCAATACCCGTTCGCCGGCCTCCAGCCCCGAATATTCAAAAGACAGCGCCGCGGACACGAAGGCGCTCGGCGCCGTCGCAAGTCCACTCACTGAAAATCCGGATAGCGCAGGCGCCACCAGTTCCTCCCGAGTGATCATTTGCGGCCCGAAAGCGCCGAAACCTAATCCGACTACATGATCGCCGACCGAAACGGTTGACACGTCGGAGCCTGTCTCAAGGATGCGGCCGCACATCTCTCTGCCCAGCAGTCCCTCTTCGATGAAGCCGAGCGACCGGAACACATCCCAGAAGTTGAGTCCGGCCGCATCGACGGCAACGCGAACTTCCTTCGGTTCGAGAGGACGCGCAGGCAGCGGCTGGACATACGGTCTGTCGAACGCACCGGCGGGGTCCGGAGCGAGCACCCATTCCATCTCTTCCGGGAAGGTCAGCCGTTCCGGCCCGTCGCCCGCTCGAACGAGGCGCGCCACCTGACGGCGCCCCGATCGATACGCGATGTGATTTTCGGAATCAGGATACAAGAGTTCCTCGACGAGGTCGGGCTCCGGCGCCATCTCGCCGGGGTCCAGGTCAATCATCCTGGGCTGCAGATGCACCGCCTCGCGAGCTATAGCCTTGCCGAAGCCCCAGAGCGCTGCGCCCGCGAGCTCTCCGCCAAGCTCCCGCTCCAGCACCTGGGCGCCGCGCGTGATCATCCAGACGCCATTGGCGGGAATCGCATCAGCGTCTGCGAGGCCCTGAACCAGGGCCAGCGCGCTCGCTCCCGCCCGGCTCACGTCTTCGGCCATTTCCTCGGTCGTAGCCTGTGCGCCATGACCGTCCAGTCCCACAAGATGCGCCACGCCACTGAGCGGCGCATCGTCAGGCAGGCCGGTCACAAGCGCCTCCCAGGACGCGCGCCGATCCATTTCCACGGCGGCCCTGAAAACACCGGGACCGACCGCTGCCGACCGCTCGTCTTCGGGGGCTTTACCGCTCGCCAGCACGACGGTCTGGTTCCGCGCCGCCAAATCGGTCGCCAGCTTCTCTGCAACCCCTTCCTGGTCCGCCACCAGAATCCACGCGCCTCCCGATTCTATCACCTCAGCCGGACCTCGCGCCACAATCACGCCTTTGTCCGGCGTTTTCGCCGAGTCGGATTCGTCTACCCCCAGAAATTCCACTTCCCCGAAACCCGCGTCGCCAAGGGCCTGGCGCCATACGGCGGGGCTCGCCAGCGCGTGATGCGGGCGGTAGTCGTCGGCAAACCGCCACCAGCCGTCCAACTGACCGAACGTCAGGTCCATCCAGCCCAGGCCGCTAAGGTTCTCGAGGGCGACCAACTGTCCCGAGGGGGCAAGCAGGTCCCGGCAGTGTCCCAGCGTTTCCTCCAGATACCGCGTGGCGTGCAACACGTTGGATGCGATAATCAAGTCGTACCCATGGAGGTCGAAACCCTGCCTGATCGGGTCCTTCTCAATATCAAGCGGACGATACGCAATGCACCCGCCTCCATCTCCGAAGCGCGCCTCCGCCTCGGAAAAGAAGCCTGCGGAAATATCCGTGTAGACGTAGTCGAACTGCCCTTCGGGAAGTTCCGGAAGCACGGATGCGGTTGCAGATCCGGTGCCCGCCCCGACCTCGATCACCCTGAGGCGCCGCCCTTCGGGCAATGCAGCCACCAGCGCCCGGACCGCCTCTCCCAGCATCTGATTCGCCGCGCGCGCTACGGGCGCCTTCAGATACAGATCGGCCGCCGTCGGTTCTCCGCTGCTGAAAAGAAGCGTCAGGGGGTCTTCCCGGCCACGAAGCACCTCGGCCAGCGCACACCCGGAGCGCCGAAACAGCCCGATCTCGGTCTGACCATGGGAATAGAGCCCCATCATACGGTCAGCAAACTCCTCAAGGTCAACGGGCATGTGCTCAGGCAATGCATCCTCGGGTCCCGCAATCACGGCGAACCCGTCGTCCTTTTCTTCCACCACCCCCGACCTTGCAAGCATCTCAAAGAGCCGCCGGAAGAGGCGCCTGTGCTCAGGGAGAACGTTCAACTCGCTTCGCAACGCCTCCGGGTCCACGGTTTCGCCTGCCTGGCGGCGCCAACCCAGCTCTTCCAGCGTTGCAAGCGCGCGGGAGCGGGACCATCGCTCGAGGTCCGCCAGCAAGCGGTCCCGGTCTTCAGGATCGACGCCTGCGTCTGTCAGATACCCGGCGAATAACTGCGAGCCGGCCTCGACGACCGCCGGGCTCGGGAAGAAATCCGCGGGAGCCATTCCGGGTGGAAGGGGGCGCTCGCGCCACACCACCTCATACAGCAGGTCCTGCACCCTTTCGATCGACGCGAGCAACGAGGCGCGCGTCGCCCTTTTCACCGCGTAGCCGCTCAGGCGCCCGAGCGGCGCCCCGTCCGGATCGTAGATGCGCAATTCGCCGCTCAGAACCTCGGCGGGCTCGCCCGAACCGGTTTTCCCGTCGGTTGACGCATCGCTCAGGCGCACATGGCAGACGACTCGATCAGGCAATGGTCCCGCCAGCCACAGCCGCTCCCAACCGAACGGCAGATAGGTGGCTCCGGCCTCGGTTCCTGTCAGATTGCGCGCGGCGCCCACCACCTGGAAGCACCCGTCCAGCACGAGCGGATGCACGTCCAGCCCGTGCCTGCTCAGCGTTTCAGGCAACGACACTTCGCCTAACGCCTCGCCCGGGCGAGACCAAACCCTTCCAAGCGTACGGAAAAACGGCCCCAGATCAACCCCTGTACCCGCTCTCTGGCGATAGTAGCCCGCCACATCCGCCGGCGAAAGATTGGCCTTCAGGCTTTCAAGATCGATCCGCTCGCCCGCCTCAGGATCGGGAGCGCCCGGCAACAGACGACCTTCCATGTGGAGCATCCATTCTCCTTCGTTCCCCTTACTGAATATCTGAAAATCGCGCGACGGCGCCTGCCCGGAAGCGTCGAGCACAACCTGCATCTTCCGGCCCTCTTTCCCCTCTTCTTCCTCCTGCTCGAAGACAAGCGGGTTATACAACTGCATGTTCTCCACGACGATCGACCCGCCCCCCTCAAGAAGCGACGCCGCGCACGCCATCGCGCCGTAGAGCGCGCCGGGCGCCACGACCCGGCCGAATACCCGGTGATCGTTCATCCACACCGGATCGGAGGGGAATACTTCCGTCTCGAATGTGATTTCGCCGCGGGCGGACTCGTGGCGCATGCCCAACAAGGGATGCCCCGAACCCCGGCGCCGGCGTTTCGGCGCCTGTATCCAATGGCGTTGTCGCTGGAAAGGATAGCCCGGCAGCGATATCCGTCGCCGCGTCTCTCCCGCGAATAGCCCCTGAAAGCGAATCGGGAGTCCTGCCCGGTAGGCCTCTGCGACTGCCGTGGTAAATGCGCAGTCGGCTTCCGATTGCGATACTTTGGAAGAGGGCCGCAGCAAACTCGACAACACCACCGGCGGATCGCCTGCCGTGTCGGGCCAGGTCAGGGTCGCCATTGTAGCCAGCACCGAGTGCGGGCCCATCTCGACGACCATATCCACTCCAAGGTCCGACAACGTCTCAATGCCTGGAGCGAACGCTACCGGCTCCCGGGCATGCCGCTTCCAGTAGGCTCCGTCCAGTGCCTCCCCAGAATCCACCGCCCGGCCAGTCAGGTTGCTGACCAGAGTTAGAGAGGGAGACTTGATCGTCACCTCATCGAGAGACGCTTCCAGTGCATCCAGAGCCGGCTCTACGAGGGCGCTGTGGAATGCCTTGGCCGTGTTCAGCCGTCTTGCCTGGATTCCCTCTGATTCAAAGTGCCTTGAGAAGGCCTCGATCTTGTCGACCGGGCCGCTGATCACCTGATGGGTTCCGTTGTTCGCCGAGATGCTGACCTCGATGCCGTCGGACGCCGCATTCAGGGCCTCGATTGCAGGCGCCACTCGTTCGGGCGGTGCGAAAACCGCGGCCATGGCCCCCTCTTCGATCCCTGACAGCAGGGTTCCTCGTGCAGCGGCAAACCGCATCCCGTCCTCCAGGCTGAATACTCCTGCTGCCTGCGCTGCTGCAATTTCCCCGACACTGTGCCCCATCACTGCGCCGGGCCGGATCCCCACGCTCGCCCAGAGCGTCGTCAGCGCGCACTCCAGCGCGTAGAGCGCCGGCTGCTCCCATGCCGTGTCGTCCAGTTGCCCTTGCCCTTCGGCCCGGCCGAACATTACATCCAGCAGAGACGCTCCTCTCGCATCCCGGAACGCCGCCTCGCAACGATCCAGAACCGCCCTCGCCACCGGCTCCGTCTCGTAGAGCGTCCGCCCCATACCGACCCACTGGCTTCCCTGACCGGTATATACAAATGCTATTTGGGAGGGTGTTTGCGCCCCAATGGCCCTGCCGGATTCTGCAAGGGCGCTCAAACCGTCGCGCAGCGACGGGGGATCGCTGAATACGACGCCTTCCCGGTGCGTAAAATGACTGCGTCCCACGCCCGCTGTCCACGCCATGTCCGCAAGGGTCGCCTCGCCGTCGGAAGCAAGATCATCGGCATGTTCGTCGAGCCATGCAAGGTACCGTCCCGCCAGTTCCCGGAGCGCCCCATCGGATTTCCCCGAAAGCGGCAGGAAACGGGTTTGGCGCCGGGCGCACTCTTGCTCCGGCAACGGCAGATCCGCCATGATCTCCGGCGCCGTAACCGCCACTTTCCTTGCGGGGCCTGCGAATGGCTGCTCATCGGCGGGCGCAGCATCCGGAGGACGGTGCTCCTCCACCAAAAGGTGGGCGTTCGTCCCGGATATCCCGAAGGAGTTCACCCCCGCGACTCGCGGCCGTCCGTTGCGGCGCGGCCAATCCATCATGGACGATGTAACCCGCAATGGCAGGCGGTCCCAATCGAGGCTCGGGTTGGGGTCCCGAAAATGGAGGTGTTTGGGAATCACCCCCCGCTTCAGCGCCAGCGCCGCTTTGATCAGTCCGGCCACGCCCGCCGCCGACTCCAGATGGCCGATGTTGGTTTTCACCGAGCCGATAAGCAGCGGGTCATCCAGTTTGCGGCCCCTTCCGTAGACAGAGGCCACCGCATTGATCTCGATCGGATCGCCGACGGTCGTCCCGGTCCCGTGCGCTTCGAGGTAGTCCACTTCCAATGGAGAGATTCCCGCCTGCGACAGCGCCGTTTCGATCACCTCTTCCAGCGCGGGCGTGTTCGGGACCGTCAGCCCGACGCCGGTTCCGCCGTGGTTCACCGCCGAACCCCGAATCACTGCCCAGATACGATCGCCGTCCGCCTCGGCCTCGCTCAGCCGCTTCAGCACCACGACTCCGCAGCCCTCCCCCCGCACGTACCCGTTCGCGGAAGCATCGAATGTCTTGCACTGCCCATCCGGGGACAGCATCATCGCATCCGCGCGCAACTCGTAGATAAGGCCATTCAGGATAGCCTGGACGCCGCCTGCAATGGCCAGATCCGCCTTGCCCTGCTGCAGATCCGCCACTGCGTCATGAACCGACACGAGGGACGACGCACATGCGGCATCTATCGCCTTCGCCGGTCCCGTGAGACCCAGTACGAACGAGACCCGTCCGCTGGCGCCGTTAAGGTTGGTGCCGCTGAGGGCGTAGAGGCACCTGGCGGCCTCTGCAGGCTTGGTCGACTCCAGAACCAGCATGCGGTATTCGTCGTTGCTGATCCCCGTGTATACCCCCGTGAGACTCTCTCGCAGCGTCTCCGGATCAATTCCCGCATCTTCAAGAGCCCGCCAGCTCGTTTCCAGCATGAAGCGCTGTTGCGGATCCAGCAACTCCGCCTCTACAGGCGATATCCGGAAAAACTCCGCATCGAACAGGTCGATGTCGTCAACGAAGGCGCCATAACGGCAACCTTCGCTTTGAACTGTGTCACTGGAGAAAATCTGGCTCCAGCGCCCCGTTCCGGAACCGGGCGCGCCCTCCTTTACGGCGTTCCCGCCGTTTTCAAGCAGCCGCCAGAAAGCCGAAATATCCTCCGCGCCGGGAAACCGGCACGCCATGCCTATGATCGCTATGGGTTCTCCTGTTTTGTCTGACTTCATAATGGAGTCCTCCGGGTTCGGGCTGATTTTTCATGCCGGGCGGGGGGCGTCGCTTTTATAATTTTTCCTGTTTGTACGGATTTCAGAGCAGGTGGTTACTTTTGAGAAATTCCCGGAGCATCTCAACGCACGCCGCTGGTTTTTCCAATTGGAGAAAGTGCGTCGTATCGGGCACGAAATCATAATCCACGGTCAGAATGTCGCCAAGGTCAATAGTCGGCAGAAACGTATAGGGCAGAGTGGGGTCGGAGCCAATGACTTTCGTGGGGCATGGAAGCGTTTCAAAATCCAGCAATGCGGAAAAACTTCTCATGTAATCCACGATCTGCGCCTCGTAATCGCGGGGACATCGCAGCTCGAAACCCGACCCGTCAGCAGTCTTTCGAAGCGTTGTTCTGGCCATGAGTTCCCGAACTCCGGGGACGACGCGCATGAAGCCGGGCAGATATCCGAGGAATTCTGCAAACTCTTCTTCTGTCTGGAATCGGCGCCCGCGGCGGCGGGTGACTTCGGCGGCGCGTTCGGCCGCCGCGTCAAATTCCATCTGGCTATTGCCGGGCTTGCACAAGGGCGGGTCGAATAGCGCCATCGCGGAAAGATGGCCGCTTCGGGCAGATGGCAAGACGTCCGCCATTATCGTTAACGACAGGAGCGTTATGAGCGCGGAAGCAGAGTGAAAAACGCCGATTTTGGGTTTGTCGCCGTACCGTCGATCAATGGCCTCGAAGATGCAAAGATGGTCGCAGACCAGCGTTGGAACATTGTGGCTTCCGCGCGGGCCAACGGCATTCCAGCCATGGTTTCTGAGGTCGAAAAGGATGAGGTCGAAATCCCCCTCGAGCAGCGACCAGAAAGGGTAATAGAGATCTATTGCTAGGCCATTGCCGTGGCTCAGCACGAGGCGGGGTCCGTCGGGATTTCCATGCTGGCGGACAATCGTGACGGTATCGTCGTCCAGCCGGACTTCGCAGGTCGAAAGCGGTTCGGGTATTTCCCGGACGGTTTCCAAATTCATAATGGGGTTTCGAGGCAATCTACGAAGCCGCGCCGTTCGAAGCCATTTCCACCTCCGGCAGCATCCCCAGTTCCTCGCGGATTCGCTGCCTGACCGCTTCGCGCTCCGCGTCGTGCTCCCGCAACCATTCCTTGGCGGCTTCCCGCCCCTGCCCTATGGATTCGCCGTCGCAAGAATACCAGGAGCCGGATTTCTGCATGATTCCGGAGTCGCATCCGAGGTCGATCAACTCGCCCAGCGACGAAATGCCCTCTCCATAGATAATATCGAATTCAGCCTGCCGAAAAGGCGGCGCCGTCTTGTTTTTCACGATCTTCACGCGGGTCCGGTTGCCCACCACCTCCGTGCCTTCCTTGATCGCTCCTATGCGCCGAATATCCATCCGCACGGACGAATAAAACTTGAGCGCCCGCCCGCCGGAAGTCGTTTCGGGGTTCCCGAACATAACCCCGATCTTTTCCCGAATCTGGTTGATGAAAATGAGCGCCGTCCACGTCCGGCTTATGGTGCCCGTCAGTTTTCGCAACGCCTTGCTCATCAACCGGGCCTGAAGCCCCACCTGATGGTCGCTCATCTCCCCTTCTATCTCGGCCTGCGGAACCAGCGCCGCCACCGAGTCGATCACCACCACGTCCAGCCCGCCGCTGCGCACGAGCATGTCGCATATGTTGAGCGCCTGCTCGCCGGTATCCGGCTGAGACACCAGCATGCTGTCCACCTTCACGCCCAGCTTTTCCGCGTAATTGATGTCAAACGCATGCTCGGCGTCGATGAAGGCGCACATGCCGCCGCTCTTTTGCGCCTCGGCGATGATATGCGTAGCCAGCGTCGTCTTGCCCGACGATTCCGGTCCGTAAATCTCTATGATGCGCCCGCGCGGTACGCCCCCCACGCCCAGCGCGGCGTCCAGGGTCAGCGATCCTGTCGAGATGGATTCGATGCGGGCAACGGGAGCGTCGCTCATGCGCATCACGGCGCCCTTGCCGTATTGCTTCTCGATTTGCTTTACTGCGAGGTTCAGGGCCTGGCTCGTGTCGGTGTTGTTACGCATTCTGTCAGGGTTGTGTTGGTTTATGGGATATATGTGCAATATACATATATTTTATGTATTGCGCAAGGGGTCATGGTCCATTCGGAAAAATAATCCGGGAAAATGACCCTTTCTCCCCTATAGACACATACGATACGCAATTCATAACCTTCATGGGCGTCCGTCAAGCAAATTTTTTCGCACATCGTTCAGCAAGGCGACGGCGGTCAGGCGCTTGTTCAGCAGGCGATCCTGCGCCAGTTGCAATCGGCGGGCGCGAACGCCGGCGGCGTCCGCATAACCAATCCACACCGTGCCCACCGGCTTTTCCGGCGTACCGCCCGAAGGCCCGGCCACGCCCGTCGTCGAAATGCCCAGGTTCGCGCCCAGCCGCCGCCGCACCCCGTCGGCCATCTGCGCGGCGACGCTTTCGCTCACGGCGCCATGCCGCCGAAGCGCCTCCGGCGATACGCCCAGCGCATCCGTCTTCACCCGGTTCGCATAGGCCACCACGCCGCCGGCCATCCAGTCGGACGATCCGGGAACGTTCGTAAGCATATCGGCCACGTATCCTCCCGTGCAGCTTTCCGCCGCGGCCACGGTCAGGGAGCGCTCCCGAAGCATGCGCCCCAAGACTTCCTCCAGCGTCTCGTCGTTCGTCCCATATATATATTGCCCGATCCGTTCCCGCAGGCGCGCCTCCAGCCCGGCCGCGCGCCGGTCCGCCTCGTGCCGCCGATCGCCAAAGGCCGTGATGCGCAGGCGTACGCCCCCCGGGCCAGGCAACCAGGCCAGCCGAAGCGCCTCCGAAAGCATCCCGGACAAATCCCCCGCCGCTTCCTGCAAGGCGGATTCTCCGATCCCCGCCGTGCGGAGGGTGCGGTGCGCAATGATCCGCAACCCGCCTCGCCGCCGTATCCTGGGCAGGACTTCGTCGGTGAAAAGGCGCTGCATTTCATGCGGCACCCCGGGCAAAACGGCGAGCATGCTTCCCGCCGCTTCCCCCTGCCGGATTTCCCGCCACAGCCCCGGGGCCGTGCCCGCCCTGTTGGGCAACGCCTCGAAACCCGCAGGAACCATCGCCTGGGATCGGTTGCTTTCCGGCATGACGCGCCCCCGCCGTTCGAACCGCTCCCGGATTTCGTCCAGAATATCTTCCCGCAAGGCCAGTTCGGCGCCGAACAGGCCTGCGACCGCCTCGCGCGTTTTGTCGTCATGGGTGGGTCCGAGCCCGCCGGTCGCAACGACCAGATCGCTTTCGGACAGGCTGCGCCGCAGTTCGGATTGCAGCATCTTTTCGTCGTCGCCGACCGTAGCCATGCGCCGGACGACCACGCCCGTCAGGGTCAACTGCTCGCCCAGCCAGGCGGCGTTCGCATCGCATACTTGCCCAATGAGCAATTCGTCGCCGATGGTCAGCACGGTAGCCTGCATAGTTTCTCGAAAATGGCGCTGAACGCAGTAGATTTAATCAGCGCATCCTTAAGGATTATTGCGGCGAGCCGACCAGCTGGCCGGATCGGCTCGCCAGTCCAGAATGGTTCGAATCGCCGCCCCGGACAGCGCGCCCCGGTCCCGCGCCGCCTCCAGCAACGCATTTAGGCCGGTCAAAACGTACAAGGGCGTCCGCGCCTTTTCGAAAGCAAGGCGGGCCGCAGCGAACCCATGAGAATAAATGGCGAAGACAGCCTGCACTTCGGCCCCCGCGTCGCGCAGCGTTTCCACCACGGCGCAGGAGGATCCCCCCGTTGAAATCGCATCCTCCACCACAACCGTCGTTCGCCCCGCCACGCTGCTCCCCTCGATGCGCTGCCCTCGTCCATGCTTTTTCGATTGCGCTCGCGCATACGCCATGGGCAGGTCCAGCCGGTCCGCAAGCCAGGCCGCATGGGGAATGCCGGCGGTGGCCGTTCCCGTTACGACGTCGGCGGTCAGTCCGCGTTCTCGCCATGCGCGCGCGAACCCGTCGCACACGGCGCGGCGGGCGGCGGGGCTGGAAAGGAGCAATCGATTGTCGCAATAGACCGGCGCCAGCAGGCCGGAAGCCAGCGTAAACGGCTCCTCCGGGGCAAAGCGAACGGCCCCTGCGTCCAGCAGATATTCCGCCACGCGGCGGGCCAGCGCGAGGTCCCCTTCGTTTGCGTTATGCGCGTTTTTGTCAGGCAACGCCATAAAGAATATGAAGTCGTTTCAGAATATCCCTCAGGCCCGGGCGGCCTCTTGCCCGTTTTCGGGGCGCCGCATCCGGGAAAAGTAGACCCATCCAGTCCACAAGGTAAACGCCGCAACCAGCAAAAAGGCTGCAAACGGCAGCGGCGTATCAAGCGCCCACCTCGCCCAGGCTCCCGCAGCGCCCTCCAGTTTTTCGAAGGTCAAGAGGGTCAGCATCCCGGCCAGATACGCGATCTGGACAGCGGTTTTTCGTTTTGCGACGGGAAGCGTGAACCCGCCGCCGGCGTTTCGGGCATGTGCGCGCAGCGAAGTCACCGCGACGTCGCGCAAGCCGATAAGCGCCACCCCCCACCAGGGCGCCGCTTCCGGCGCCACCACGCACAGCATGACAAAGACGCCGAGCACGAGCACCTTGTCCGCCAGCGGGTCGAGCGTCTGGCCCAGCCGCGAACGAGCCTCGAATTTTCGGGCGATCTTGCCGTCCAGCCAGTCCGACGCCGCAGCAAGCAGAAACAGGGCCAACGCGACCGCCAGACCAGGCAACGCATTGCCGTACAACAAGATAAGCACGATCGGCGTAACCAGTATCCGAATGATGGTCAGTACGTTCGGGAGATATTTCATCGTGCTGTCATTATGACGGAGAATGAACTCCGGCATTATTCTTGAGGGCGCCATGTTCGACACGAAACATTCGCGCCATCGCGCATCACCCTAAAATAAAGACCTGCAAGGTAGCGAAATACGCATTATGGGAAAGATTATAGGAATTGACCTCGGCACCACCAATTCGGTCGTGGCCGTGATGGAAGGCGGCGAACCCGCCGTGATCACCAACTCCGAAGGCGCGCGCACCACGCCGTCGGTGGTTGCGTACAAGAAGGACGGCGAACGCCTTGTGGGCATGCCCGCCGAACGACAGGCTATTACCAATCCGCAAAACACCATCGGCTCGATCAAGCGCTTCATGGGGCGGCAGTACGACGAAGTCGCAAGCGAAATCGCAACGGTTCCGTACGAAGTCGCGCGCGGCGAGAACAACACGGCCCGCGTCCGCATGAACGACCGGGTCTATACGCCGCAGGAAATCTCGGCCATGGTGCTCCAGAAACTGAAGCAAACGGCGGAAGATCATCTCGGAGAAAAGGTGACCGACGCCGTCATTACGGTCCCCGCCTATTTCAACGACGCGCAGCGCAAGGCCACAAAGGAGGCCGGAGAGATCGCCGGGCTGAAGGTCCAGCGCATCATCAACGAACCGACGGCGGCGGCGCTGGCCTACGGCCTCGACAAAAAGGAGACGTCCGACAAACTGGTCGCCGTATACGACCTGGGCGGCGGCACGTACGACATCTCTATTCTCGAACTGGGAGACGGGGTGTTCGAGGTGAAAGCCACGTACGGCGATACGCACCTTGGCGGAGACGATTTCGACCAGCGGCTGATCGACCATCTCGCCGACAAGTTCCAGCAGGAACAGGGCGTCGACTTGCGCAAGGACAGCATGGCGCTGCAACGACTGAAAGAGGCGGCGGAGAACGCCAAGATCGAACTCTCTTCCCAGAAACAGGTGAACATCAATCTGCCGTACATCACTGCTACGGAAAGCGGCCCGAAACACCTGACGCTCGACATTTCGCGGGCTGCGTTCGAGCAACTGGTGGACGACTTGGTCGAGCGCACCATTCCGCCCATGGAAAAAGCGCTCAAGGACGCCGGCGTGTCCCGGGGCGACATCGACGAAGTAATTCTCGTGGGCGGCTCGACCCGCATTCCCAAAATCCAGGAGGTGGTCGAGAAGTTCTTCGACAAAACCCCCAACCGGTCCGTCAATCCGGACGAGGTGGTGGCCGTGGGCGCGGCGATCCAGGGCGGGGTGCTGTCCGGAGACGTAACCGACGTGCTGCTGCTCGACGTGACGCCGCTCAATCTGGGGATCGAAACGCTTGGCGGCGTGATGACATCGCTCATCGAGGCCAACACGACCATTCCCACGAAGAAAAGCCAGATTTTCTCCACGGCTGCGGACAGTCAGCCTTCCGTGGAAATCCATGTGCTCCAGGGAGATCGGCAGATGGCCATGCACAACCGCACGCTGGGGCGTTTTCACCTGGACGGGATTCCTCCGGCGCCGCGCGGCGTCCCGCAGATCGAGGTTACGTTCGACATGGACGCGAACGGCATTCTGGACGTTACCGCCAAAGACAAGGCGACCAACAAGGAGCAGAACATTCGGATCGAGGCGTCCAGCGGGCTTTCCGACGCGGAAATCGAGAAGATGCGGCAGGACGCGAAGGCGCACGCCGAGGAGGATCAGAAGAAGCGGGAACAGATCGAGAAGCGGAATCAGGCCGATTCCCTTGCCTATTCCACCGAGAAGAATCTCAAGGACTACGGGGACAAGATTCCCGCCGAAAAGAAAGCGAAGGTGGAGGCGGCCCTCGAGCGGCTCAGGGAAGTGCGCAAGAACGACGAATCTCCTGATCTGGATTCGGCCCTGGAGCAACTTAATCAGGCCTGGGGCGAAGCCGCTGAGGACATGTACAAGGCGCAGCAGGCCGCCGCGCAGGAGGCGGCTGCGCAGGAGGCGGCAGGGACGTCAAGCGAGGCGAGCGACGCCGCCGGCCAGCCCGAAACCTCTGGGGACGGAACCGTAGACGCCGATTTTGAAGTGATCGACGAGGAGGAAGAATCACCGGGTACGAATCATAAGTAGAGGGTTGGGTTGGGGCTCCCTCCTCCTTTTTGCGGATGATGCAAAAATTTATTGAATTTTGACAAAAAAGCACCCATCAGACCTTGACAATATGTCACCCGGTGTTCTATTATGGATTTCAAAGCCTGTAACGAAGGTGACATAAACCACTGCAACCTACACTTAAAACGAGCTGAAACTATGATAGAAGCATACGGATGTCTCTGGAATCGTGATTTTGTAAAATGGGAAGGAAAAAAGGGAAGCCCCCGTTCTTTAACCGGAACCATCAAGCACAAAGGCAAAGAAATAACGATTAATTGTTGAGACTAAAAAGGAATTTACGTTCTTTATAATAACTATGACGTAGTGTATGTTGGAAGGGGTCCTATAGGAACCCGACTACAGTCTCATACGAAGGATGATTTGCAAGACAGATGGAACAAGTTTTCATGGTACGGTATCCGTAGAATATTGACAACCACCGGTGTACTTAAAGATCTCGGGACAAGTGGCAAATCGATAGATACAGAAGAATTTATTTCTTCTCTGGAACCTATCGCAATTTACATTGCCGACCCTCCATTGAATAAAAAATCTGGAAGTTTGAATAAACACGAGGTTATACAGAAAAAGTGGGACGGCGCGCCGAAATCTGATCGGGAGTTGCTCGAAACAATATTGCAGCGTATAAAATCGAATTAAAGTCAAATCTCGGCTTCAGGCTTATCCAGAGTCGATCCTCTTCTCCGCAATCTGGACAAGGGTCGTGCAGGTTGGGGGTTTGCACCCAGGGACACCGCGCAGTTTCTCGCACCTCTCGGTGCAATACTTCCCGCTGGTAATCATTGCACCGCTTGCTGCTCGCATTCCGTAGCGAGTTCTGGATATCGTTCGGCTATCATGCCCAAACACCGTTTTCTGATTATTTCGTATGCTTCCTTTTGCCCGATTCTGCCGTGCAAGCCTTTTCGCATTGCGTCGTAATTTGTGCATTTGTGACGCAGGTAATTCACCAGCTGCTTGTGTTTCTTCTTGTGTGAGCGTATAGCATTAGCATCATCAATCCGGCATATATCCGCCGTCTCCACCCATTTTATAGTTTCTTTTCGTCTTTTTTCATGTCCGCGCCGTGATCGTTCGGATCGCCTGGAGCACTCCTTCTGATATTCTCGCCATGCGGCAGATTTCTTTGCTGCATCCACGCGCCGCTCCTTGTATAACCGCATCTCCGCACCTGCGAAATAAACCGGATTCCGTTCTCCCTCTGTGCCAACAAAAGATGGGACACGCTTGTACACTAATTAGCGAACAGGCAACGACTATTGCCCGGATTCCCGCAAGGACACGTTGCAGAAATCCTCCTTCAGGGTTTTCCAATCTCCGGTTGCCGCGTCGATTATGACGGGCACCAGGCCGCCCAGTACGTCAAGGATTATGATTGAGCCTTTTACCGAGGCGTGCAACGTACAGGCAACGCTTTCGTAGCCGTCTTTGCGGAATTCGATGACATGGGTTTCGCGATTGCTCAGCTCGAGCGTGAGCGGCGTAACGCCCCGGAGCGAACCGTTGATTACGACTTCGGCTTCAACAGGGGAACTGTTGAGCGATATGCTCTTTGTGCTTGGCGTGAACAGCGTTCCGCACCCGGCCAGCAGGACAAGGCATGGGAGAAAGACTAACAGGCGTTTCATTTCATTTGGGGGTTCAGGGGTTCATGGGGGGAGCAACCCAAGCATTGCTCGCGCTGTCTCCGTATATTGTGGATCGTCGCCCCCATAATAACCTGCTTATGGGTATCAAGTATCCATTTATTATGAAATTTCAACGAAATCAAGACAAAAATAAGCCAAATATGATCAAGGACATACAGGAAACGGCTACCAGGATCAAGCGGGCGCGCCAGGCGGCGGGCCTGACGCAGGCCGAGGCTGCGGAAGCAGCGGGCGTACCGCTCTCCTCCTTCCAGTCCTACGAGCAGGGCAAAGTGACTCCGCCCTACGGCCGCGTCGAGGCGATCCTGGCAGCGCTTTCCGAGGCTATGCCGGAATCCCATTTATCGGGAGAAGGCGTTTTTCACCTGGTCTTCTCGATGAACGATCAGCCGTTTTACCGCTTCCGGTGCGTCGGCGAAGCGCTCGGAGACGTGGAGTTCAACATTGACCTGAACGCCAACGTGCTGAAAGCGCCCGGAGAACCGTAACCTCGACCGCTTCCCCCGCGGCGCGCTCTTTTCAGGAGCCGGTGCGGATCCCCCCTGATCCCCCGGAACCGGACTCCGGGGCCGGTTCGTATGTCTTCCCATGAAGACCATCGTCACAGATTCCCCTGAGGAGGCCGCCTCGTTCATCCGGTCCGGCGAAACAGCGGCTTTTCCGACGGAGACCGTGTACGGCCTGGGCGCGGACGCCTTCGACGCCGGGGCCGTTCGGAAGGTGTTCGGGGCGAAGGGACGCCCTGCGGACAACCCCCTCATCGCGCATATCGCGGAAATCGGGCAAATAGATCGGGTGGCCGACTTCTCGTCAAGAATCGCCCGGCGGCTTGCGGAGCGGTTCTTTCCCGGCCCGCTTACCCTCGTGCTTCCGAAACGCGCAGACGTGCCTCTGGAAGTCACGGCGGGCCTCGACACGATCGGAGTGCGGATGCCGGAGCAGGAAACGGCCCGATTGTTTCTGCGGGCTTGCGGCAGTCCTGTGGCGGCGCCGTCCGCCAATCGGTCGGGACGGCCCAGCCCCACCACCTGGCGGGCCGTGCTGGAAGACCTGGACGGGCGAATTCCCTGCGTACTCCGGGGCGAGCCGTCCGTGATCGGCCTCGAATCCACGGTCATCGACTGCCTGGCGAATCCGTCCCGGATATTACGGGCCGGGGGCGTATCCCTGGAAGCGCTCCGCGAACTGGTTCCGCAAATGCAGGGACCGCTACGCGACCCCGCCGAAGCCCCGCGCAGCCCCGGCCTGCGGCACAGGCATTATGCCCCGAAGGCCCGGGTCGTACTGGTGGATTCAGCCCCTCCTCCCCCGCCGGAAAGCCTTGCAGGGTATATCGGGATGGATGCTCCCGAAGAAGATGCGCGGAGGGGCTTCGGCGCAGGCTGGCGCCTCATTGAACGGGTCGCCACGCCCAAGGCGTACGCAAACCGCCTATTCGACTTCATGCGGCGCTGCGATGCGGCGGGCGCGGACGCCATCTATTGCCAGACCGTGGAGCCGACCGGCCTCGGCGCCGCCATCATGGACCGCCTCCAGCGGGCGACAAGAACAACAGAGACTAAAGGGGCGACAGGAACTACGGATTGAATTGTCCCCCTGGATTCTTCGCGCCACCCAAACCGCGAGCCGACCGGGCGCCAACCTTAATTATTTAACCGCCGACTTCACCCGCCTAAATTATTAAGGGCATGGCAAAAAACAGGCTGCCTGCCCCCGAGACACAACGCCGCGTCAAGCGCCGACAAGAGGACGGTTTCCGCTCCGGTACGGGGCGCAAGCGAGGAGGACGGCTCGGAGCTTTCGGCGGGCGTACGCGGCGTTTGAACGTTTACCCGATCCTCGACAACGGCTAAACGCTTGTCTATGGCGGCCAATTTCTCGTTCACCACGTCGAATTTCTCGATCACCGCATCGAATTTCTCGATCACCGCGTCGAATTTCTCGATCACCGCGTCGAATTTCGCATCGAACTTCTCGTTCATTGCCAGGAACTGGGCGTCCATAGACGCTTCCAAGCGGTTCAGATCGCCATGCAGCAACAGATAGGGGCTATAGGCCATCGTCATAACAGCCGCCAATGCGGCAACGCCTTGCCATATGCCTTTCCAGGGCCATGCGCTGATATTCTTCATGGTACTGCCGGAAATTTCGTGAATGAATAGCGTAAGGCCTTCTATTCGAACCCCGGCGCGCCGCAGTTGTTCGCCCAAAACAGCAGGCCGCGCAAAAAAATTTCGACATGCCCGCGCAATTCCGGACCACAACCCGGACAGGCGCCAAGATTAACTATTTAACCGCCGATTTTCGGCGCCTAAATTATTAAGGACATGGCAAAGGACCGGCTGCCGGGCTCCAGGACACAACGCCGCGTCAAGCACGGACAAGACGACAGATTCCGCTCCGGTGCGGGGCGCAAGCGCGAGGGCCGGAGAAAGGTTGGTAAGGTTCACGCTATCCGGGTGCGCCTCTGTAGTTCTGAAATGCGCCTCAAGGCGGGCAAGTCCTTTCGTAATCTCTTTTGTATCCTGCCGCAATTCCCGCGTATCCTGCCGCAATTCTCGAATATCGCCCTTCAGGTCCGTCCACATAAAGGCGTACGGGGCATAGACCATCCCAAGCACAATAGCCAATGACGCAAGGCCATTTTGAATATCCTTCCAGGTCCAATCTTCGAAATTCTTCATCTCTCCAGGGGGCGTGAATGGCTTGCGAAAACGTTCCGTGCCCTATTCGAACCCCAAAGGCGGCGCAATTGTTCGCCCAAAACAGCAACCGGCGCAAAAAAATTTCGGCATACCCGCGCCATCCCAAACCGCGAGCCGACAGGGCGCCGCGCCTTAAGGATACTCTGATTAAGGCAAGACAGTCCAGAGGGGCTGTGGATGCGCCTTTGAGCGAAACATCGGGCCCCAAAATATCCCGCCAGCCTATCGCCCACGCACCCTTACTGTATTCGCGAAAAGGCGCGCCACAAACCCGCTCCACACTGGGCAGTGCGCCTCTCGCAGCCTCTGAACTTTGCAGATTTAATCAGAGCTTCCTTAACTATTTAACCGCCAGTTTCCCGCGCCTGAACTATTAAGAATACTGTCAACGAAAGGCTGCCAGCCCCCGGGGCGCAACGCCGCGTCAAACGGCGCGGCTCATCATTTCATAATGCGCTTTTTCGTGCCTCAGCAGGTACATCGTCCACCGGGATAACCAGCGTATATTCACCAACTCACTGTCTTTACCCCAGGCTCGCCGGACTTCATTGTCGCAATCCGCCTCCAGCGCCCAGTAAATGGGCGGCTCGTTCGTTTCAATGTTTATCCTCGCCTGAATCCATTTTTCGTACGCCGGTCGACTCGGCTCGACAGCGGTCCGAATCGCTATCGCCAGTTCACTGAACCGACGGAACAGCATTTCGTGGTCTCGGGCCTTATGAGACGGACCCCAAACCAGGTCGGCGGCGGCCAGCACGGCGGCAATGGCTCCGAAGAATTCGCCAATCCCGGAAAATGCGGCCGAACCGGCGAGCACGACAAAAAACATAATGACTTTATGGGTACTGTCGTAGAACCCCCTTCGGCGCTGGTGGTATCGCATCGACTTCTCGATAGCGAAATCCAGGTCGGCTATTTTATTTCTGAGTGCCTCGTTTGTCATCGTCATTTCCTCGGCGGCGGTCTGCGATCCGGGACAGACTCGGACGACTTGATGGGCTTGCCTGGCCCGGTCTGACGCCCTGAATCGGGTTTGGGGCTGGTTGTCGGACTACCTTGCTTTATATTTTTAGCCATTGGGATACCTAATTGTTTCCTGAGAAACTTATCAAGAATACCTGACAGGTCAGGGGCTCCAGGATCAGGGTTGACGCTTCCGATCCTCTCTACGTTTCAGCGAGTACGCTCGCGCTCGCAGTCCACCGCACTGGCGAAGCCGATAGGGTGATCTTGCCTGTTATCGAGGCAAGCTGGCCGCAGTGATAAGGTATATCGCCAACAAGGCGAATCGAGGGCGGTTCCCTGCAATTTGAAATTTATCAGGACATGCTTAAATAATTTAGGCAAGACGGTCCAGAGGGGGCTGTGGATGCGCCTTTGAGCGAAACATCGGGCCCCAAAATATCCCGCCAGCCCATCGCCCGCGCACCCTTATGTATTCGCGAAAAGGCGCGCCACAGACCCGTTCCCTGTTCCACCCTGAACCAGCGCACCCCTCGCAACCCCTGAAATTTGCAGATTTAATCAGGGTATCCTTAACTATTTAACCGCCAGTTTCCCGCGCCTGAATTATTAAGGATACCCTGATTGAGTCCGCATGTCTCAAAGACTGCGAGGGACCCGCTGGCAAGGAATGACGAAGCGACCCCCTACCCCGCCTTGCGGTACAGCGCGAAAACCCAGCCCCCGCAGATAAGAAGACCGTACGCTTCGCGGGCCGCTTCCGAAAACCCGCCGCCCCCCGCCGCAATTAGGCTCCCCAGCAAAATCGCAGCCCAAACGCCGCACAGCGCCATATACGCAAGGGCCAGCGGACGGGGAAAGCGCTCCAGCATAAAAAGGACGCAATGAATGGCGGCGGCGCCGTACGCGGCCGCCCAGACCAGCGCATCCGGATCATTGTGCTGAAACGCCGCCCAGGCTACGAAAAAGATCAGGGCGACCCCGTTGGCGATTCGCATGAATCAGGCCTGTTCATCCTTGGAGAAAGCGGAGTCGAACGCCGCGCCGGGCTGCTCGAAGTCGATATCCTTCGTGAACGCGCACGCCTCGGCGGCGCCCTGCTCCCGCTCCATCCCGCTGTCTTCCCATTCGATGCTTAGCGGTCCCGCATAGCCGATCCGGTTCAGCGCCCGAATAATTTCTTCGAAATTGATGGCCCCGCGCCCTACCGAACGGAAATCCCAGTACCGGTCCGGGCGCCCGAAATCAAGATGTCCGCCGAAAACGCCGGCGGGCATGGGGGTTTCCGACCACCACACGTCCTTGACGTGCGCATGGTAGATGCGATCAGGAAAGGCATAGATAAAGCGAACGTAATCCACGCCCTGATATCCGAGATGGCTGGGATCGTAGTTGAATCCGAAGGCTTCCCGGTGGCCCAGCGCCTCCAGCGCGCGGCGGGCGCTGGAGATGTCGAAGGCGATTTCCGTGGGGTGCGCCTCCAGCGCAAACCGGACGCCCTCCTCGTCGAAAACGTCCAGAATCGGGTTGAACCGGTCCGCAAAGTCCTGGTATCCCGCATCGATCATGCCCGGCTTGTTGGGCGGAAAGGAATAGAGCAAATGCCAGATCGAGCTCCCGGTAAACCCGTTCACTACCGGTACGCCGAGTCTGGCGGCGGCGCGGGCCGTATTCGCAAGCTCCGCGGCGGCGCGCGTACGGACGCCTTCCGGATCGCCGTCCCCCCAAACAGACGGAGGAAGGATCGCCTCGTGTCGTTCGTCGATCAGGTCGCATACCGCCTGTCCGACCAGGTGATTGCTGATCGCCCATGCCTTCAGCCCGTATCTGGCCAGCAAATCGTGGCGGCCCTGGCAATAGCCATCCTCCGCCAACGCCTTGTCCACCTCGAAATGGTCTCCCCAGCAGGCCAGTTCCAGCCCGTCGTATCCCCACTGGGCCGCTTTTTCCGCCAGCGTTTCGAGGGGCATGTCGGCCCATTGTCCCGTAAATAAAGTAACCGGTCGCGCCATGATGCTACAGGGTGTTTTCAGTCGATAGATGATGAGACGATGATTTCCGCGCCTTAAGGACGCTCTGGTCAAGTTGCGGCGCCCGGCATGGTCGGCGACGACGAATCGCCCGACCGGAGCGTTGCGCGTCAAGAAAAGAAAAACGGCCCAGCCTCGCGTCGCCTTCGCGAAATCTTCGCAATACCGGATGGAATTATGCGTACTGTTAAACCTGATTCGCGCTGAAAACGTGTCCGTCCGCATTTCTCAGTGGACTGTAAGGCCAGCAGGCGGGGAGAGATGCAGGAGAGCAGGCTTTGTCCCGGCGGCCTTTCTATTTAATCAGAGTATCCATAGCGGGGAGGACTGCGCCCGTTCCGTCCGGGACGCCCGCCAGGCAGAGAGGACCGCGCTACCAGCCAACTCGACGCGTTTTCGGGGGCGTCCAGACGTTTTCGGACTCGGCGGGCGCTTCCTCGGCGCTTGCGGCGGGCGACGACGGAGACTGTACGACCGACGGAGTATCCATCTCTTCAAGACGGGATAGCGTTACGCCGGTATAGTAGAAATCCAGAATTTCTGCATAGGCCATGCCGCGCTGCGCCATATCGTGCGCCCCCCACTGGCTCAGCCCGACGCCATGGCCATATCCCTGGCCCGTGAAAACGTATTCTTCGCCGATCCGCTCGATTTCGAACCGCATGCTGCGCAACGAGCGCGCCCCGAAACGCCCGATGACCGCAAGGCGGAAGGCGTTTCCCGTAATGGCGGGGCGCCGCCCGCTTTGCATGAGCAGGAAAACCGAGGCGACCCGGCCGTCCGCGCTCCGTTCGTCCAGCAGGAACCCGGTGACCTCCTCGCCGAATTTTTCCCCCAGTTCGGCCAATAACTCCGGGCGAGAAACCCGGGTCGTCCATGCTGCATGGGGAGATTGGCTCCCGTACGGATCGGGCTTGCCCCGAAGATAGGGCACGGGCGCGCCGGGCCACACGGCTTCGTTGTGGGCGGTGTGGCCGCCGCTCGAAGAATGATACACGGCCTGAATCAGCCGCCTGCGCCAGGTCAGCACCTCCCCTTCCGTGTTTTGGGCGGCCCGAAGCGAGAGGGGGGTAATGACGTCTTGTCCCCGATACACCTGGGATCGGGTATCGTCCACATGATGATATTCCGTCCCGAATTTGCCCGTCGAGCGCAGGGCGTACGTGCGGGCGAGCACGGCCATCGCCTTCGAGCCTTCCAGGTCGGGAAGACCGTATTCCGTCGCAACGACAGAGGCTACGTACTCTTCGATCGGAACGACGTTGACAAGTTGCAAGCCCCCATCGTCCGAATCAAGAGAAACATGCAAATCGCCAGCGTACCGCCGGGGGTCCTCGTTCTGCATTGCAATGCCGAACAGGGCCTCCCCGGCCGGTTCGACCCGCACAGATTGCGCGTACAGCGTGAAGGCGTCGGACGACACCCGCAGTTCGCCTCCCGATTCGTCCGGGGCGACGAGGACGGTTTCCCCGGAATCTATTTCAAGAAAAGGGTCCGTATGCGCTCCTGCGTACAACCGCGCGAGGCCCTCCTCCGCGGAGAGCAGGACTTCTGCGGGCGCCTGCCGGTCGTACAGCCGTATCCGCACGTCCTGGGCGTGGACAGGGAACTGCGACAACGCGTACGCCGCCGTCAGGATCAGGATAACCGCCTTGCAGGAAAGAAGGAACCGCAACGGGGTCGCCATGGATAGCAGGGGTGTTCCAGTGCGCGGAGGCCCGATAAAATATGGCTCCAGAAATGGCCCTCCTCTTCTGTTTTTCCTCTCGTTCGAGGCCATGACGAAACGCGGTATCTCAAAGATACGCTGATTAGCGTCTGTAAATCAATGAATACTGCAAGGGGAGGTTCCGGAAGCAAGACCGCCGCCTAACCAGATAACAGAAGGCGCTTGCTCCCGGAAACCCGGAACGGCGGGCGTCGTTCGCAGACCCGCCCGAACTCCTCTTCCCTTTTGCAGTCCCCCGCCATGCTGATCGATACGCACGCCCATCTGTATCTGGATGCATTCCGGAACGATCTGGAAGCGGTGATCGAGCGGGCTCGCGAGGCGGGCGTGGAGCGAATTTTGCTGCCCGCCATCGACGCCCCGTCTATCCGGGCGGCGCTGGCGCTGTGCGACCGATTCGACGGGCTGTACGCCATGGCCGCCCTGCATCCAACGGAAACGAAAGCGTCGTCCCGGCGGGATTTCGAGGAAGTGGCGGCGCTGTGCGACGATCCCCGGATTGTGGCGGTGGGCGAGACGGGCCTCGATTACTACCGGGACCGCTCCTTCGACGCCCGCCAGCAGGAGTTTCTGCGATGGCACGTCCAGTTGGCCCGGGACCGCAACCTGCCTGTGGTTTTTCATAACAGGGAAGCCTTCGACGACCTGATCCGGATTGTCGAGGAGGCGTGGAGCGAGGAGCGCGCCCCCGGCGAGGCGGACCGCCTGCGGGGCGTATTTCATTGCTTCACGGGTACGCCCGAAGAAGCGGCGCGCATCGCACGGGCCGGTTTTGCCGTCGGCGTCGGGGGCGTCCTGACCTTCAAAAACGCCCGCCTCGACGAGTGCGTCCGCCCCATTCCCCTCGACCGGATCGTGCTCGAAACCGACGCGCCCTGGCTTGCGCCCGCGCCGCATCGGGGCAAGCGCAACGAACCGGCGTACATCCGCCTCGTCGCAGAGCGCCTTGCACGGGCGAAAGGGGTGTCTGTCGAGGAGGTAGCCGCCGCCACGAGCCGGACGGCGCTGCGAATTTTCGGGCAGCTTTCCAGCGAAGCGCGCGCTGATTAAGGATACCCTGGTTAAAACCGCGTTCGCGCGCAAAAGGCGGCATGATGGCGTCCTTGAAATCAGCGGAAAACGCTGCGAATTGTGCAAATCCCGTTCCGCAACCCCTGCCCCTCGCCCGGACCGCCGAATTCAACGCGCAAGATCAGGAATCTTTCGTCTCGCAAGCCAGGCCGTTGCCGTCCGGGTCCAGACCCAGCGGGTCCTCCCCGGTCACCGCGAAGTTGCGGTACGGAATCTCGTCGCACGATAATTTGCCCCGCGAAGGCAGGCATACGAACCAGTCCGGGTAGCTCCGGTCGCACCATTGATAGCGCATGAACCTGTAGCCTCGCATGTCCCGGTATTCGTCTCTGGTAACGATCCGGTGCGGAGGCAATGCAGGCAACGGCGGCGGGTCCTCGGAACATCCCGGGTCCGCCGCGTCGACCAGGTCGTCGAAATCGTTATCCACGCCGTCCACGCACGATGCGCCGGAATCCCGGGATTCGGGGTCGGGGCGGGCGTGCGGTTCCTGCCATTTTTCGGGGATGCTCGCCCAAATATCCTCAAAATACCGGTCGAATTGTTGTCCGAGCCTGTGGCTTTCCACCAGCAGCGTGTTTTCGTCGTTGCTTCGCTGCCCGGCGGAAGTCCAGTTCATGGAGCCGAGAACCAGCGTTCTCCCGTCGATAGAAGCCGCCTTCATGTGCATCTTGCCGCCCCAGTCTTCTATTTTCACCGGGATGCCCGCCTCGCGCAAGATTTCATGCTTGGAGTATCCGTTTTTGGCCGCCGTGGCGTCGATGATCACGCGGACCTTGACGCCGCGCCGATGGGCCCGAACAAGGTTGGCGGCAAGGTACTTGTCCGTCAGAAAGAAGACCGCTGCATTGACGTACTCCTGCGCCCTGAAAATCAGGCTTCCGACGCCATAGCGCATCGTCTGGTCCTGCGGCGAAAACCAGGTGGTCGCCTTTGCGTCGGACAGCTGGAATTCCTCGACGCCGTCCGGCGCCTTGTCGCAGGTTTCGCCCCGGCTCCAAAGGCGCTCGAACTCCTCCGTATAGACCTGCGCCACAGGTTCGGAGCGCATAACGACGACGGCGTTCGCGTTGTAGCCGCCGGTCCCGGAATTGGAAATGTTCGCCGAACCCGTCCAGACCTGCCGATTGTCCGCCACGAAAAACTTGTTGTGCATGATCCGGTTTTCGGCCAGAAACTGCGCACGCGCGGCATGGCCCGCCACCAGTACGCTGTCCTCTCCTATGCCGTAGGCGATACATTGCAGCGGTCCCTTGAATCCCTCGGGACGCTTGCATGTCGGCGCTCCCGAAAAATCGTTCTTGCACGCTACTTCGCGGGGGTAATCGTCCCGAATCGTCCCTATGCGGCGCACCCATTCCCCGGTGGAAACATAGTAGTTCTCGTTGTCGCCGTCCTTGTCCACTACGCCGCGGATGCGTACGCCCCGTTCCCGAGCACGCAAAACAGCCTCCAGCACAGCCGACTGGAAACGCGCCCCGTAGATCGCAAAGTCGATGGTTTCCTGCGCATTGTCCAGCAAATCCACGAGGCTTTTGCACAAACGGCTTTCGCAGTGGTCCCCCGGGCTGTCGAACTGACGCGGATCCTGAAGGATCAGTTCGATATCGCGTTCTTCCGGGTCGCCGGGCCGGAATACGGCGAATAGCGCCAGCAGCGCCGCCCCCAGCGAAAAGGTCCAACCCGCCCGGCGCCCCGCGTTTCCGGTATGTTTCCTGTCGTTCATGGTCACGCCGGAGACGACCCGAAGGATACGCCAATCAAATCCGGGCGCGCCGGAGGGTGTGGCGGTGGCTGTTTCAGGTGCAGGCTTGCAGTGGGTTACTCCGCCTTCGTCAGCGGCGTTCGTCTGTAGTATACGTCATCGGGCGTTCGGTTGTCAAGCCCTTGGCGAAGGCGTTCTTCGTCGAAGCAGCGCAGGCAATCGGCGATTCCCTTTTGGCTTCGGCCACCGCCTCGTACGTACACAGGTAGCTTCCTGCTTGAGGCTGCGCCAGAGGCGCTCCACATACGCGTTTGGGCCGCGCAAACAGGTTGCACAGGAGGGATTGCGTCCAATTTCCGGTTGAATTGTAACAAGGTTGAGAAGAGGGAACCGCCAACGCAGGCATCCGTAACCCTGCAACATGCAGGGCCAAAGAGATCAATGAGTCAAGGACACTCTGATTAAATCATCGCCCTGCCCACTTGCCGTAAACAAGCCGATATGCGGAGGTTGTCATGGTCAGAACGGAAATATCGCAACAAGACCTTGATCGGGTCAGAGACATCGTTGCCAGGACGCTGGCAAAGCGCTTCCGCCCGGAAGAGTTTGTCTTCGATCCTATCATCGTCAAACCCGACCTCGACCAGGACGGAGACGATATTCTCCTGATACAGATTATCTTCGATGGCGATCAGGATCAGCTCGATCCCCGCTGGACGATGGGTATAGTTGGACGCATTTACCCGGAAATGAAAGCGATTCCCGTAACCGCCTACCCCATTACCTCGTTCATCGAAAAATCCGAGTGGGAGGATCCGTATAGCCACCTTTTCGATCATGAAATAAAAACATGAGGTCAGTGGTCGTAATAGCCTGTCCCCCAACAGATTATGATGAACCAGGCATTTGTTTCCCTAATTGGAGGCCCTGGATATGGAGCCAAAGGATTTCATTGCTATTTCGGAAGAACTGATTCCAAAGGGACAAGGAGCTCCGAACAGATCGCACCTCCGACGTGCCGTCAGTGCAGCGTACTACGCCTTGTTCCACTGTCTGGCGCGTACCTGTGCGGATACGCTCATAGGCGGCTCAAACGCGGTTCGCAAGACAGACGCTTGGATATTGACATACCGGGCGCTGAACCACGGCTCCGCCAAACAGCGGTGCCGGGATGAAAAAAGCCTTCAGCAATTTCCATTGGGCATTCAGGCGTTCGCCGAGACATTCGCCCAAATGCAGGAACGCCGCCACCGTGCCGATTATGCTCCAGACGAGATACTTAGAAAGTCCGATGTGATCCGGAGCATTCAAGAAGTGAAAGACGCTATTTCAATTTTTGAACATGCGTCTTCAACGAACCGTCGCGCCTTCGCGGCCTATATTTTGTTCAAGGGCCGGGGTTAGGAGATAAGGCCCCTCCCCGAACGGCTCTGGCAAGCCGCAACACCTTCCTGCCTACCCCTGACATCAGGCCCTGTAATCACATTAGCGAAGACCAATGAGATCCTTGGAAAACCCCAGTTCAGTGGCTTCTCGCCGCAGGTTTCTGAAGACATCCGGTGCGTTTGCGCTTGGTTTCGCCGGACTTCAATCATTGGCGGGATGCCAAAGCTTTCCTGCGCGAGGGAAAGACAGATTCGGGCCTCTGGTATCGGATCCGGAAGGAATTATGGATCTACCCGAAAAATTCAGTTACAAAATTGTCTCCCGCATGGGGGATCTGATGGATGACGGATTTTATGTACCCGGCGCCGCGGATGGCATGGCCGCATTTGCCGGCCCCGCCGGAGAAACTATTGTGATTCGGAATCATGAAGTTAATCCGGATGCAGATCCAGGCATGGGTCCATTCGGGGCAGGCAATATGCTGTTGAACCGGATTGATTCAGACCTCCTGTATGATGCGGGCACAGAAGGAAGCCCGGCGCTTGGCGGAACGACGACCTTTGTATACGATACCGCAACGCAGCAGTTGGCGTATCAGTATTTAAGCCTTGCCGGCACTTTGCGCAATTGCGCAGGCGGCCCAACGCCCTGGAACACCTGGATTACATGTGAGGAGATCACCACCATAGCGGGAGATGGATTCGCCAAAGATCACGGCTATGTCTTTCAGGTCCCCGCAAGCGTAACGCCGCAGATTGCGCGCCCGACTCCGATTCGGGCAATGGGCCGGTTTAATCATGAGGCAGTGGCGGTTGACCCGGCGACCAACATAATCTACCAGACAGAGGATATGCATGATAGCCTGATCTACCGTTTCATTCCGCAGGATCCGGCGAATCTGGAAGCCGGAGGTCCATTGCAGGCGCTTCAAGTCACAGGCAGGTCCGGCCTTGACGCGCGGAATTGGGAGGCGCAGACCGTAACGGTCGGATCGCAGATGGAGGTTAGCTGGATAGATCTGGACGATATTGAAGCTCCGTTGGACGACCTGCGTATTCGAGGATTTGATCAGGGTGCAGCAAGGTTTGCGCGCGGCGAGGGGATGTGGTACGGAAACAATGCCGTTTACTTCGCCTGCACCAATGGGGGAAGCGCCAGGCGTGGTCAGATCTGGCGACTCGTTCCCTCGGAGAATCGGCTCGAGTTATTTATTGAACCCAATGATCCCGGTTTGATTGAGAATGCAGACAATCTGACCGTCGCCCCCTGGGGGGATCTGATCGTATGCGAGGACGGATCCAATGAGCAATTCCTTGTTGGAGTCACGCCGGAGGGAGAGATTTACAAATTTGCGCGCAATGCGGTGAGCGACTCCGAGTTGGCCGGCGCAACCTTCTCTCCCGATGGGACCACCCTGTTTGTCAATATTCAGTGGGATGGTTTGACATTGGCCATTACCGGCCCATGGAGGTGATCAATTGTAACAAGGTTGAGAAGAAGGGAACCGCCAACGCAGGCATCCGTAACGCCTCATGGGAAAGGCAAAGGCCACGCAGCATATTGTCGTCCTTTCCTCTTGCCGGAAAATGCAGATACGCGGAAGGACCGCCATGGTCGAAAAAGCGATAGCCCCGGAAAAGCTGGACGAGCTGCGCAACATTGTGCAGGAGGAGCTGACAAAGCGCTTTGGCCCAGAGGGACTGACCTTCGACCCCATCGTGCTCGAACACGAAATCGACTACGAAGGAGATGAATTGCTCTGGATTAAAATTATTTTCGACGGAGATCAGGATAAACTGGACCCCCGCTGGACCAACAGGATGTTCCTGTTCCTTGATCCCGCCATCGAAAATCTTGGCATAACGGCCTTCCCCATTACTTCGTTCATCGAAAAATCCGAGTGGGAGGATCCGGATTACTGGATTCCGGATTATTTGAAGGAAGACTATTGAGGAGTAGAGGCCTGACGCCTTGTTGCTCAATGGATTTGCCGGGTGGTCCGAAGCGTTGTACCTGCTGTAAATCGGAAGCGATCCAGAGGATTAACGAAGCGGAAAACGCTCTCAGGAATTTCGAGGCGGAATCTCCTGTGGAGCGCCGCGCCTTCGCCGCTTATATCCTGTTCAAGGGCCGGGATTAGGAAGTAAAGCCTCTCCCCGATCAGAGATATGTGGACAGGGATGTTTGGGTGGAGAATATCATGACGGAACCGGGGGCATAAGCAGGCGTAGGCGGTGGTATATTCTCTCAGGCGACGACACGCCCGCCGCTCCGCCGCTGAAAGTAAGCAGGCCCATAATGCAGAGGTTGCAATGATAAAGCCGAATATACCAGAACAAGACCTGGCCAGGGCCAGAGACATTGTCCTCAATGCCTTGACGAAGCGCTTCAGCCCGGAAGATTTCGCCTTCGATCCCATCGTAGTCGAACCTGACTACGACCAGGACGGAGACGAGATTCTCTGGATACAGATCGTTTTCGACGGCGACCAGGAGAAGCTGGACCCTGACTTGACCTCGGATATCTACGAGGATATCGGCCCTGAAATGAAAGCATACGGCATCGCTGCCTATCCCATCGCCTCGTTCATAGAAAAGTCTGAATGGGAGGACCCTGCCTATCTCGTACCGGATTGGGCGCAATAGGGTTAAGGAGAGCAAGCGCCGCTCTGCCTGCTTTTCCTCAATATTTTATAAATAATTATAAATAAATCCATGCCGTTAAAGGTTTTACACCTATGAATCCGGGAAATCTTATTGAGGCGGCGCGGGAAATGATCCCAACCGGGCAGGGAAAACCGAGGAATGTCAATCTTCGACGAGCCGTCAGCGCGGCGTACTACGCCATGTTCCACTGCCTTGCAGGTTCCTGTGCGGATACCCTCATAGGCGGTCTTAACGCAGGCCGCGGGACGGATGCCTGGACATTGACGTACCGGGCGCTGAATCACCGTTCGGCTAAAGCAAGATGTCAGGACGAACGACGCCTTGAGCAATTTCCGAAATCCATACGAAAGTTCGCCAGGATATTCGCTTTAATGCAGGAGCAACGCCACCGCGCAGATTACGCTCCGAACGCTATGTTCCGAAAATCGGAAGCGATCCAGAGGATTACCGAAGCGGAAAACGCTATCAGGAATTTCGAGGAGGAATCTCCTGTGGAGCGCCGCGCCTTCGCCGCCTATATCCTGTTCAAGGGCCGGGATTAGGAAGTAAGGCCCGTCCCCGAACGGCTCTGGCAAGCCGCAACGCCTTGCTGCGGATCGGGTCCGGCTTTGGAGGAGGGAAATACGCAATATCGAGGGGGAATTTTTGCGGAACAGCGGCAAGGGGCGGGCGTAGGCGGATACAGGATGCCGAGGGACGGGCGGAAAGGCTTCAGCGCATCTTCCGCCCATATGCAAAATCCGACCGGAGAGGACCGCCATGATCGAAAAAACGATAGCCCCGGAAAAGCTGGACGAGCTGCGCAACATTGTGCAGGAGGAGCTGACAAAGCGCTTTGGCCCAGAGGGACTGACCTTCGACCCCATCGTGCTCGAACACGAAATCGACTACGAAGGAGATGAATTGCTCTGGATTAAAATTATTTTCGACGGAGATCAGGATAAACTGGACCCCCGCTGGACCAACAGGATGTTCCTGTTCCTTGATCCCGCCATCGAAAATCTTGGCATAACGGCCTTCCCCATTACTTCGTTCATCGAAAAATCCGAGTGGGAGGATCCGGATTACTGGATTCCGGATTATTTGAAGGAAGACTATTGAGGAGTAGAGGCCTGACGCCTTGTTGCTCAATGGATACCCCTACGGAATCGTAATGATACAAATGAATATGAACGAAATTACCAGATAGAAGGCAAACAAACCAAGTAATATTTTATCTGACTTTCGCGCTCCGGAATGGCTTCTTGCAAAAAATTCCGGCAGGTATCGTTGCCAAAAACCGGTTTCGGGAGCAGGCTCGTATTGCGCAAGGTGATTTTGCAATTCTTTTATTTTTCCTCGCATCAAGATATGCTGAAAAAAGCCCAATCCCACAAAAACGCACACCACCAATGTCCACTCCCCTCGGCTTGAATACATTTCGCCTTCACTATTCAGCCAATAATAAAAGAGAAGCCCAACAAGCGGCAAGACGAGGAGAGAAATCCACGCCTCAATAACATATCGACGCCTTGTTTTCGCCATAACGCTCTTTCGGTTTTTTCGGATACCCCTACTGCGCCTCGTACGAAGCGTCCACCCAGGCCCGCTTCTTGCCGCTTTCGATGGCCGCATGGATGAAATGCACGCCTACCGCCCCGTCCTGCACCGTAGGAAAGTCCATCAGGCTGTCCGGTTCGGCACCGGTCCGCTTCGCTTCAATGGCGTGCGCCGCGCTCACATAGATATTCGCAAACGCCTCCAGAAACGCTTCGGGATGTCCGAAAGGAAGCCGGGAATGGCGCTGGGCCGCTTCCGTCAGGTAGGCGTTTCCCCGCTTGTAGACATGCTCCGGCCCGTCGCCGAACCGGAAATGCAGGTAATTCGGATTCTCCTGCACCCAGGCGAGCGATCCTTTCTCGCCGTAGACGCGGATATTGAGATTGTTTTCTTCCCCCACGGAAATCTGGGAGCAATGCAACACGCCCCGCGCGCCCCCCTTGTAGCGGATCAGCATGTTGGCGTCGTCCTCGAGCGCCCGCCCCGGCACGAACGTGTGGATGTCCGCGCAGAGCGATTCTATTTCGAGGCCGGTGATATAGCGCGCCAGGTTCTCGGCGTGCGAGCCGATGTCCCCCACCGCCGACGATACTCCGGCTTTGGCGGGATTCGTGCGCCATTCGGCCTGCTTGCTGCCGCTGTCTTCCAGTTTCGTGGCAAGCCAGCCCTGCGGATATTCGACCACTACCTTGTGAATTTTCCCAAGTTCGCCGTTCCGGATCATGGCGCGGGCCTGCTTGACCATCGGGTAGCCCGTATAATTGTGCGTCAGGGCGAAAACGACGTCATGAGCCGCTACGAGGCGGCACAATGCCTCCGCTTCCTCGACCGTGGTCGTCATGGGCTTGTCGCACACCACATGAAAACCGCGCCCGATGAACGCCTTCGCCACCGGAAAATGCATGAAATTGGGCGTAACGACCGAGACGAAGTCGATGCGCTCGTCTTCGGGGAGGGCCGCTTCCCGCTCCGCCATCTCCTCGTAGGAACCGTATACGCGGGCCGGATCCAGATGCAACTCCTCGCCTTGCTGCTTTGATTTGGCGGGGTCGGAGGAAAATGCGCCCGCTGCAAGGGTAATAAGTCCGTCAAGCGCAGCAGCCTTGCGGTGAACTTCGCCGATGAAGGCGCCGGGACCGCCGCCCACCATGCCGTACCGGAGTTTTCTGCTCAAAGACATTGTGTCGTTGCTATTCGATCGCTTTTGGGAGTGGAAACGGGTGGAGTTCACCCGAACGAAATGGCCTGACGGACAGCCCGCGCCCTCCGAAATGACCGCATATTGTGCAACATTGTACAGACAATGTATTGCAAACGTATTACATCATCGCGTCGTCGCCGCGTTATCGTGTCGGGACGGCGGGATTTGAACCCACGACCCCTTGCACCCCATGCAAGTGCGCTACCGGACTGCGCCACGTCCCGAAAACAGAAAGATACTCCTTTTCTGAATGGCATGAAACGCGCAGAGGGCAAATGGTTTCCCGCCGCCGTGATACATGCGCAATCAGGAGGCGGTTGGGAGGTGGTCAGGGGGTAGTCGAGAGGCGGTCAGAGGGGTGATCGGCAAGGCGGCCGGGAGGTAATCGGGAAGCGGTCAGGGGCAGTCGGCAAGGCGGTCGGGAAGCGGCATGACGCCGTCCGCCGCCAACCCGATTCTCGACGGCGGTCGGGAACATGATCAGGAAGGCCATCCGCATCCCCTGTCTGCGCCCGATCTCTCCCAATTCACCCCAATACGGCGCCCAGCGCGAGAATCGAGAGAATGCCCGCCGCGCCCGCCACCGCGGAACCCGCCGTATGCAATTTGTACGCCTGCGAAACGGTCATGCCGGAAAACTGGCTTACCACCCAGAAGTAACTGTCGTTCGCATGGGAAACCGTCATGGAGCCCGCCCCGATGGCGAGCGTGGTCAAGACGGGCCCAGGCCCCGACGCCAGTCCCAGCGCCGGCAGTAACGGAAACGCGATGGACGCGGCGGTAACGATGGCCACTGTAGAGGAACCGAGCGCTGTTTTGAGCGAGGCGGCCAGTAAAAACGGAACAAGCAGGCTGAAGGCGCCCAGCCCCGCCAGCCCCACCAGTTCGCCGAGATAGTCCCCGATGGAAGTAGCCTGAAGCACTTTTCCGAACGCGCCCCCGGCTCCGGTAATGAGAATAATCAGGCCGCCCGTACGAAGCGATTCGGATATCCATTCCATGCGGACGCGCCCGCCCGTACGCCACACCGCTGCGCACGCCGCCGCTACCCCGAGCAGCAAGGCGAAATCGGGATCGCCGACGAACCGCAGCAACGCAAACAAGCGCCCTTCTCCGAAAGGGCGTTCGGGAAGCGACGCAATGGACTGGGCGGCAATGAGCGCCACGGGCAGCAGGATGGGCAAAAAAGCCATCCATGCGGAACGAAGTTCGACGGATTCGGAGGCTGCGCCTGAATATATGCCGTCTGTTTTGTCCATAATTTTGTCCACAGACTTGTCCATTGTTTTGTCCGCAGACTTGTCCAAAAGATTTTCCGCGGACGGCGCTGTGGATTGTTCTGGAGATTGTTCCGCGGACGGCGCTGAAGATTTTTCTCCTGCAATCACGATACGCCGCCCCGCAATCCGCGCAAAAAACCATGTGGCTGCGATAACAGGCGCGGAAACAACCAGGCCAAGCAGCATCACCAGACCAATATCCGCCCCAAGTTCTCCGGCGGCGGCCAGCGGGCCAGGGGTCGGGGGAATGAATACGTGCCCCGCATACAGTCCCATGCTCAGGGCAACCGTAAAGGAAGCGAGCGACACGCCGGACTCCCTGGCCAGCGAACGATTCAGCGGGGCCAGCACGACGAATCCCGAATCGCAAAACACGGGAATGGATACGAACAGACCCGTCACGCTCATGGCGAGCAACGACCGCGCCTTGCCGATCCATCGCAAGACGGAATGGGCCATCAGCGCCGCCCCGCCCGTCTTCTCGAGCAGGGTCCCGATGACGGTGCCCGCAGCAATGACGATCCCGATATGCCCGGTCGTACCGCCGAATCCCTCCGTAACGGCTTCCGTTACGACGGCGCCCGGCAAGCCCGACGCCAGTCCGGTAAGCCAGGCCGCGATCAACAGAACCAGAAACGGATGGGCGCGAAAACGGGCCGTCGCCACAATGACGAAAACGACGGCCCCGACCAGAATCGCTATGAGGAGCGGACCGCTCAGTCTGCCTCCAGCTGCTCAAGCGCATCCATCAGAAAACGCCGCAATTCAATCAGATTGCGCACATGTTCGTCCCCTCCCCCGGATTCCTCCGCAGAAAGCACCTGCTGCGCCCCCTTGATCGTCAAGCCGCGCTCCTTGAGCAAATACCGAATGCGCTCCACGATACGAATGTCCTCGTCCGTGTATGCGCGGTGGCCGGCGCGGTTCTTCCGGGGCCGAAGCTCCGGGAATTCGGTTTCCCAGTAACGCAGCACATGCGTTTCGAGGCCCGTCGTTTTGCCGACTTCGCTGATCGTATAGTACAGTTTCTGGATTCCTTTTCCCGACATGAAGCTTTTACGAACAAGAACACTGCATTTTCAAGAAGGTACGAAAGCCCGGCGGCGAATGCGAAGGAAAATATCGCAAGGCGCGCCGAACGTCATTGGACTTCATCTTGCGGCAATGCTTCCTTTCTTGCAGATCAGCGCATCCCCGGAGGTATCGGGAGCAAACAGGAAAAAATGGCTTGCGGAGGCGGCGCTTCTGTTCGTCGTAACCGTGTGGGGGATGAATTTTCCCCTGCTCAAATCGGTTTTCGAGGTCATGCACCCGCACATGATCAACAGTTTCCGGTTTCCGATTTCGATTCTCGTGCTGGGCGGAATCTACACGTACCGGCGCCGCAAACAGGGCCTGCCCATCTGGGAACCGCTCCGAAAACACCCGCTCCGCATCGCCGGGCTGGGCATGATCGGATTCGTCGCCTACCAGTTTCTGTTTATCCACGGCATATACCGCACTACGGCGGGCAATGCGGCCCTGATCATGACCAGCGTACCCTTGTGGACCGCCTGCATGATCGCCGTGCTGGGCGCAGAACGCATCCGGAGGAGGACCTGGTTCGCCCTTTTTTTCGTGCTGGGAGGCGCCATGACGATCGTAATCGGCGGAGGGGGAACGATTTCCTTCGACAGCGGGATATTCGTCGGCAATGTGCTGATGCTGTGCGCCGCCTGTTCCTGGGGATGCTATACGGCGCTCAACAAGCCCATGCTGCGCCATGGATCCGCATCCGGACTGACATTTATGGGACTGCTGTTCGCCCTGCCTGTCCTGATCGGGGCGGGCCTCCCGGAAATTCCCCGTACGGACTGGAGCGCAGTAACCCTGAAACACTGGGCGATCATTGTGTTTTCCGGGGGGCTCTCCACCGGACTGGTCCTTGCGCTATGGAACAACGCCGTGAACCATGTAGGGGCGTCGCACACCGCCGCCTACGGCAATCTGGTGCCGTTAACGGCGCTCACAGCCAGTTATTTTCTGCTGGGCGAAACGGTAAACCCCATGCAGATCGCCGGCGGGGCCACCGTCATTGGAGGGCTTGTGCTCCTGCGCCGGATACGCCGCGCGCCTGCGCCCGGATAAGCGCGTTATATTGCAGGATACTCTGATTAAGGACACTCTGATTAATTCTGCTTCGATCAGCGCTTCGCGTTCGCGCGTACAGTGACATTATGACGGCGTCGTTGCAATCAGCGGCATACGCTTCGGGTTCGGAGCATGGCGAACGCGAAGCGCCCTTCGGGAGGCTGCAAAAGGGGCTCTGACTGTGTCATTCCTCGTTATGCGGGGCCGCCGCACTACCTGCTCCGTCATTCCTTGCCAGAGCGTCTCGCGCCCCGCGCGTCCGCCGCATTATTCCTCAACGAATTCCACTTCTGCTACCGGGTCTGATTCCAGGTCTGATTCCAGGTCTGACGCAGGATTTGACGCCTTGAGAGACTCTTCAACGGGTTCGGGATCGTCTGTAACAGGAACAATCTCTTCCCCAATCTCCCCTATCGTCCCGCGCACCTGCCGTTCGAACCGGTCCGATAGTTCCTGAACGGCGGGAAACCTGTGGGCGACAAAATCCCAGCTGACGGGAAAAACCGCTGCGACAGGCCCATAGAACATGGAAGATTCGCGATATTCCCGGGTCGGCGCGCGAAAGAAACCCAGCACCAGAAACAGTACGCTCATGAGCAGCGCGGCTTTGCATACGCCAAGCGCCGCGCCGAACGCCCGATTCAACAGACCCAGCCGGAACGCCTTGAGACCGGTTTCGATCATTTTGGTCAGCATGCGCAAGACCAGTTGCCCCACTGCGAACACCAGGACAAAACCGGCGATCAGGGCGACCTGTTGTCCCAGGCCCAGGGCCCCTCCTATGGCGCCTCCTGCCGGGCCCATCAATTCAACCGCCAAAACGATGCTCAGGACCGTGCCCGCCAGTCCCGCAATCTGACGAACGGCTCCGGTCGCCAAACCGCGGGCCAGCCCGAGCAGCAAGCCTGCGGCGATTAGCATATCGAGCGCAGCGGAAGACATGGCGGCGGATTGCCGGAAGGAATCGTTTTATCGAGCGCGTTGTATTGAGCGGGGCGACCA
This sequence comes from uncultured Rhodothermales bacterium, assembly GCA_964608315.1. Classification (GTDB taxonomy): domain Bacteria; phylum Bacteroidota; class Rhodothermia; order Rhodothermales; family VXPQ01; genus VXPQ01. The sequence continues at coordinate 49,137 of CAZSNF010000021.1, forward strand.
AACCGCTGCGGACCGCAAGGCGCTTCGGTCACGAAGCCGAACGTTCGCGCAGGCGCATTTTCGGAATATATCCGTACGTAAGCGCGCGCCACGCCCATTCCAGCGGGCCGTAGGCGAAATGCCGCACCCAGAGAGGCGACAGCCACAACTGAATAAGCCATACGCCGAGAACGACAAGGAGTTGCAGCCAACGCTCGACCGAGCCGAAAAGGCCCAGGCCGTGCCCGTAGAAAAGCAGCGTACACAGCAGCGTTTGCAGGATGTAGTTTGTGAACGCCAGCCGGCCCACGGCGGCGAGGCGGCGTTGCAGCCCCGCCAAAACGTCCTTTTGCGCCGCCAGCATGACGACGCCCAGATAACCAAGGGCTATGCTCAGGCTGCCCCAGTAGTTGAACTGCGATCCGGTGAAGAAGGAGCGTTGCCAGGTCCAGCCTCCCGAAAAATTCCACCACAGGCCCGCAGCGATGAGAGGGAGGCCCGTCCCGAAACCGATAGCGGTCAGGCGACGGTAAAAACGGGGGCTTCGCGCAGCGCTCAATACGCCCCATTTGTATAGCGCCATGCCCAGCAGCATGACCCCGGCGCACCGCCATAACAGCGAGAGCGGAAGGACATAGGCGTATATTTCCATCAGGGCGCTTGCCCGGTATGCCTGCTGAGCCCCCCAGCTTCCCCGGTACGCCGCCAGTTCGGTTTCGAGCGAGGCGGCGTCCGGCGCCCAGGAGGAGGCCACGTCGGCGGCGGCTTCCGGGGGAGCGTAACTCAATCCCCAGGCGGACATAAGGTACAGGAACGTAGATACGGAGAAAATGCAGGCGCCCAGCGTGACCAGTTTGCGGGGGGCGCGGTTGCGAAACAGGTATACGACGCATCCGCACAGGGCGTAGGGAACCAGAATATCACCCATCCACAGAAACAGGCCATGGGCCAGGCCGAATACGAGTAGCCAGAACATTCTCCGGTAGTGCACGGCGACGGAGCGTCCGCTGCGCGCCTCGACGCGCTCCGCAAACAGGCAAATCCCTGCCCCGAACAGCATGGAGAACAAGGTGATGAATTTCTGATCGGCCAGCACGTGGCTCGCCAGCCAGGCCATCAGGTTGGCGCCGGTCAGATCGCCCCAGGCCGTCGGATTCATATAGGCGGCGCCCGGCATGGAGAACGACTGCACATTCATGAGGAGAATGCCAAGCAGGGCGAATCCCCGAAGCGTGTCGAGACTCTTGATGCGTTCGCCGGAAGCGACCGGACTATGGGTGGACATGGCTGACTATGCCAAGTGATCGTAATGAATGGGCGAAACGAGCGAGGCGGGCCTTTTTCGCACCCCTCGCAGCCTCCCGAACGGCGCGTTACGTCTGCCGCGCACAAAATTTACGATGTTTTCTGCGCATTTGAAAAATGCAATCATGGCGTTCTTTGCGGGCAAAAGCGACAGGCCGGGCAGAGTGATTTTGATCAGGGTATCTCTAAAAAAACGTATTTCTGACCCGCGCCGAATTTTTGAAGTATTTTGTCCAGATGGTCGCCCAGCCCAGTGCGAAGACCGGTATTCCCGGGACGATGGCCAGCTCGCCGGGCAACTCTTCGATGCGCAACTGCGACCAGTCTGGAAGAATTCCCCCGAACAACACGCCATACGCCATGCGGAGCGTAATCAGGATGGCGCCGGCCCATAACGCCGATACGTTCCATTTCGGCGCTGCGGGAGAGCGGAGCGGAATAAGCCATAACGGCATGGTAAGCGCCAGAAAAAGCGCAGCGAAAAGCCAGAGGGGATATTCGAAAAACCATCCCGACAGGCCCGCCGAATAGAACAATGCGACGGGAACCGAACTCAGGAGGTAGATCAGCAGCCAGCCTCCTGCGCCTTTTTTCTGGTTTTTTTCCGTCATATTCATGGCTCTTCATGCAGGTTTGCCTAGGGCCTGTTAACACTATGCAGCAATGCTCTGTTCCGTCAGGCACGGCGTCAATCAAGGCGCGAGGAGTGAAGTTTGGTGGTTCCAAATGAGCGACGAGCAACGCAGAGTAACGCCGTGACCGGCGGAACCCGAAGGGCGGGGCCTCTTTTCCCGCCATGCGGCGTTGCCGCTCGCTTATGTGGCTGGGCCACACTGCGCTCGCGGCGCCTGGCCTAACAGGAAAACGGGCCCCGCAGAGCGCCGCTGCATAGTGTTAACAGGCCCTAATGGACGTTTTGTCATCGGCGCATGCGTCTCCGCAAGATACCACAGAAATGCGGCAAGCGTCGATAAAAGTATCCCTAAGCGTAACAATGGAATCATGCAATCCGTACGCTCGCTTTCAGTGCTCGGCAAAAGCATTGCGCGCCATGCGCATTCTTCCTCGCGTCTTCACGCAGAAGCCTGGATTGAGGGCCGCGCCGCATGGTAGCATACGCGATTTCCCGAAGAAATAGCCAGGAAATGTTGTTATCGAAGTCATCTCTTACGCCTGCCCGCGTAATCGCCGAGATCATTCAGTCCTATCAGCAACGCGTGATGAACAATGTCCATCGCTCTGAATATGCGGAAGCGATCGTTGTGCTTGCGCTCAGGGAAAGCGGTTGGATCCGCATGAAGCCATGGAACGGATGGGATTGCGAGCATGAATCGGGCCTGCGTCTCGAAGTCAAGCAGTCCGCCGCGGCGCAAACATGGGGCGGCGGAGAAAAACGCCGTTTCCCTCGCTTCGATATCGCGCCCCGAAAAGGATTTTGGGAAGCGGACGAAAACTGGGTGCCCCTGTCCGAACCTGGACGCCTTGCGGATATTTATGTGTTCGCCTGGCAGGGAGAGGAGGGCGAAAAAGCGGATCAACGCGATCCCGCTCGTTGGGAATTCTACGTGATTCCAGAACGCGACTTGCCAGCCAAGCAGAAGACGATAAGCCTGCCTGCGCTTCGCCGCCTTGCGGTCTTGTGCAGCGTAGATGGCCTTGCAAAGGCTGTGGAAATGTCTGCGGCGGGGCTGTAAACGGGGGCGGGCATTGGCTGGCGCCCAGGACCTGTACAATGGACTGATCCGCTTCAATGAGGCCGGGGCCACGCGGCCCCGGAAAT
>CAZSNF010000022.1:0-41868 GCA_964608315.1 uncultured Rhodothermales bacterium
CGAACGTGAAGCGCTTCTCGCAGCCTCTGAACTTTGCGCATTTAATCAGAGTATCCTTAACACTATGCAGCAATGCTCTGTTCCGTCAGGCACGGCGTCAATCAAGACGCGAGGAGTGAAGTTTGGTGGTTCCAAATGAGCGACGAGCAACGAAGAGTAACGCCGTGACCGGCGGAGCCCGAAGGGCGGGGCCTCTTTTCCCGCCATGCCAGGCGCCGCAAGCGCAGTGTGGCCCAGCCACATAAGCGAGCGGCAACGCCGCATGGCGGGAAAACAGGCCCCGCAGAGCGCCGCTGCATAGTGTTAACAGGCCCTGAGCCTGCGGGCGTCGCTACTCCCGAATCAGCATGGTGAGGCCATATTCATGGTCCTCAATGCGCATGGGGTATTCGGAGAAGGGAATCTGGTATACCTCGTCTTTCTTCGGCAACGTACGCGCATCGTAGGTTTCCCCGTCGGCGGAGCGGCTGCTCCAGAATCCCATGCGGGCCTGGTCGCTTTCCGAAGTAGCGGAAATGCTTATTTCGTACTTGCGAATCTCCTTGCCCTGCTGGAAAAGCGTAACCTCTCGCGTTCCGTAGCTGCGATACAATCGAATGGTCCGGGGGACGGGACCCGCGTCCCTGCCGTCGACAAGCACGTATACGGCCTTCCCGTACAGGAGCGAGTCCGCCGCGGCGTCCTCTCCCTCGCCAGCCATGTCCTTCGACGCGCTGCACCCTCCCGCAAGGGCGACCAGAACGGTTAACGTTACGACAACTCTTGCAATGGCCATGCGCCGCCTCGCGTGTTGCATCCAATCCATTCCGTAAAACTGCGTATGTTTCTTATGACTCCGGCGGGACGCGGTTCCCCCTGAACTGTTGCATTGCCGGATTCTGCAGGATATTCTGATCAAAACCGCTGCGCCCAGCGCGTCGCTATGCCCGTAAAAGACGCCATGCCTGTACCTGTCTCTTTTGCTCCCCTCGACACGCTGCCCCGGGTCATGCGCGCCAGCGGCGTCGAGGCCGAACGGTGCCTCGTCATCACGGACGAGCACGTAGCGGACCTCTACGGAGACGCCGTATGCGCCTGTCTCGCCTCCGAACAGATCAAGCCGCACCTCCTCTCATTGCCGCCCGGCGAAACAACCAAATCGCATGACCGGCTCGTCGAAATCTACGACCGGGCGCTGGCGTGGGGCATGGAGCGAGGCGTCCCGCTCACAGCGCTCGGCGGCGGCGTCGTAGGGGACCTGGCCGGTTTCGCCGCCGCCACGCTGCTGCGCGGCATTCCGCTTTTTCAGGTTCCCACCACGCTGATTGCGCAAGTCGATAGCTCCATCGGGGGTAAAACGGGCATTAACCACGCCGCCGGCAAAAACCTGATCGGGGCATTCTATCGGCCCGCCGGCGTCCTGACGGATCCGACCGTGCTGAAATCGCTCCCCGACCGGGAATGGACCAGCGGCCTTGCGGAGGTATTCAAACATGGCCTCATTGCGGACGAGGCGCTGTTTGCAGAACTGGAAGCAGCATCGGACGCCTTGTTCGAGCGGGACGAGGATATTGTTGAACGCATCGTTCCTCGCGCAGCCGATGTCAAAATACAGATCGTACGGGAAGACGAATTCGAAACCGGGCGGCGGGCTATCCTGAATTTCGGCCATACGTTCGCGCACGCTATCGAAAAGGTCGCCGGATACGGCGTGTATACGCATGGCGAAGCCGTGGCGGCGGGCATGCGGGCCGCCTTGTACCTTTCCGGGCAGGTCGCGACGGGTTTCGATCCCGGACGCGCCGACCGGCTCGTCCAGCGCATCCCGATTCCTCCGGGACTTGCTTCCCTCCCTACAGGGGACCTTATGGAGGCTATGAAGCAGGACAAAAAAGTGCGCGGCGGCGCGGTGCGGCTCGTGCTGCTTGATCGAATCGGACGCGCTTTCGTGGAAGGGAACGCGCCGTCCCGCCTGGTGGAAAAGGCCTGGGCGTTCGCACAGGAAGTCGTCGGCTGATCGGCGTATCCTCAGGACGCTCTGATCAAAAACGTCCGAAACGCCTTGCGCACAGGCACTATTTCGAGGCGACGGCGTATCCTTCATCGTATCAACCCTTTCCGCGCCTTGCCCTCCAGCCGACTCATACGCACCCTGGGCCGTCTCGCGCAGTTCGCCTTGTACGCAGGGCTGTTCGGGGTCCTGGCCTTCTTCGCCCTGGCCCGCACAGAGCAAGGCCGGGAGACGCTCCGCATGGGAACCGAGCGTCTGATCAACAGCGCATTGTCAGGACACCTGGAGATCGGCGGGTTGTCGGGGAGCGTTCCCGGACGGCTTACCGCGCATCAAGTCGTCGTGCTCGACGCCGAAGGCGCGAGGATCGCCCGCATCGATTCGGTGATTCTGCATCCGACCTGGCGTGCGCTGATTAACCGCACCGTCTCGATCGGGCGCGTTACGCTCGTTCGGCCCCGTTTCAATCTGGCGCGAAACGCATCGGGCGACTGGAATATCGCCGACGTTTTCCGAGCGGCTGCCGATACGTCCCGGTCGAACCCGAATCCCTGGTCGTTCCGGTCCAGCGTGGTGCATATCGCAGACGGCAGCATCCGAACGCAATCGGCCCGCCCGGTCGCTTCCGGCAAGCTTTTCGACTGGAGCAATGCGTCCCTGACAGAGATGGACGCCCGTTTCGCGATCGACCTGACGCCGGAAACCAGAACCATTGAGGCGCTTGATTTCAGCGCCCGGCTTGTCGAACCGGATATGGAAATCGCTCGGCTGCGCGGTCAACTGACCGCACGGGAAGGCCATATCGCGCTCCGCGGCGTACAGTTGCGCACAACCTGGAGCGATCTGCATCTGAGCGGTTCGATATCTCCTCCGGATACGCTTTCCGACGCGGCGACGTCCCCTGTGCTGGATATTCGCATGGATCGCAGCATGATCGACTTCGACGAAATGCGTCGGGCGTTTCCGGCCCTGCCCCCTTTGGAGACCGTCATGCTGGCGGCAAGGATCCGGGGACCGGTCGAAGCCCTGGTCGTGGACCGCATCGACCTTGAACGAAACGCTTCCGCGCTGACGCTCGAAGGAACCCTGCTGGGCCTGCCGGATTCGCTGGATTACGAATTGGCCATTCGGGAAGGCCGCCTGTACGAAAAAGATATACGCTCCCTGCGGCAGGCCCTGGATATCCCCTCCTTCGAACATCTGGATCGCATTGATTTCACAGGCTATGCCCGCGGCGCGGCGCATTTCCGCAATGGGGAAACCGCGCCGCATTGGAAAGGCGCCCACGAATTTATGGTCGAAACCGAGGCCGGACGCATTGAGGGGAATGCCCGGATCGCCCTGAACGAGGAAGGCATTTCCCTGGAAAGCGCCATGGATCTGGCCCGCGTGGACCCCGGGCGCATATTCAGAAAACCGAATCTTACAAGTAATCTTACAGGTCGAATCGCCCTGCGCGGAACAGGACCGGCGCTTGCGGCGCTGTCAGGGGAGGCCGAACTGGCGCTGACCCGATCCCATGCCGCTTCCCGACGCCTCGATACGCTCCACGCCGTCGTAACCGGTACGCCGCAGGCCTTCCGGGGCGCGGTCCGGGCGGCAGAGGGAGATGGCTTGCTGGAAGCTTCGCTCGAAGCAGACCGGACAACGGCCCTTCCCCGGTACCGCGCGGAAGGCGCAACGACCCGACTGGACATAGGCAATATTCTGCGCAACGATTCTCTTTTCTCCGCGCTCGACACGCGGTTCGAACTGGAAGGAAGCGGCGCATCGTGGACGAATTTCGAGGGCGCCGCGAAGGTGACGTTCGAACCGTCCGTTCTTGCTTCAGGGGCGATCCGGCGGACGATTCCGGCCCACCGCTCCTCCTTGTCGATCCGGCGAGACAGTACGGACGCCGCCGAAGGGTCCCGGATCACGCTGGCCGGCGATATGGCGACGATGCAGATCACGGGCGACGCAGCCCTGGAACCGGTCCTCCAGCTTGCCCGGCGCTGGGGCGAAGCCATTGCCCGCGAGGCCGCATACGAAATATCGAAACCGTATCGCGCCGCGGCGGAAAAAACAGCCGCGCCGCCCTTCGAGCAACGCGCCGAAAACCGTGCGGCGGACGACCTTCAGGCAAGGCGGCTCGACGTACGCGCGCATATGCTGCGCTCGGATATTCTGGCTGCGCTGTGGCCGGGCCTGCCCGTCGTGCATACCGATCTCCGCGCCGAAGGCCGCCTCCTTCTGGCGCCTGATCGATTCGATCTCGACATGCAGATCGACGCCGACTCGCTACAGATCGACGATATCCTGATCCATGGCGTGGCAGGCGCTTTATCCGCCGAAAGCGACGATGCAAACGCCATCGCGCGCGCCTTGCAATCCGACCTGTCGGTCACGGTTCGGGACATGCGCATCCGGGGGCGGCGCCTCGGACAGACCTCCCTTGAGAGCAATTTCCAAAATCGAACGCTCCGCATTGCGGCAGAGGCAAGCATGTCCGGGGCTGCGGAACCGTTGCGCCTGCGCGCCCGCATGAATATGCTGCCGGATCGCAATCGCCTGTTTATCGAGCAGCTTCGGATCGCCGCCAAAGATCAGGTATGGACTGCAACCGAGAACCGGGCCATTGATTTCTACAAGGAAGCGATCCACATTCCCGACATCCGCATCGCCCGCGAGGACAACCACTTTGCAGAAGCGGAGGGCCTGCATATTACAGGTACGCTCTCCGCGGCGCCGCAGGACACGCTATTCATCCATGCGGAAGCAATTCAGATGCAAGACGCAGGAGAACTGACAGGCCTGCGCAATACCGTAAACGGGCGACTCGGGGGCCGGATAGCTTTTACGGGCTGGGGACGGCAACCCGAACTTACGGGCCAGGTTTTCGTGGACTCCCTAACGTTCCGGGGACGCCCGCTCGGCTACCTGACGCTGGACAGCCGTTACATTCCCGGTTCGCCGAACATTGCCCTGCAAGCCCGCCTCGCTCCCTCGGCGTCCGGCGACGGCGACCTTCCGCCCGACCAGAACGATCTGACCGTGAACGGCTTCTTTCGGCTTCCCGGCCCGCAAAATGCTTCCCTGGCCAGAGATCCGGGCGCACTGAACCTGAACGTACGCATCCGGCAAGCGAACGCCTTTTTCTTCGAACACCTGTTCAGCACGGCCATTGCGAACGCAACCGGCTATGTTAACGGCAGCGGACATATCGGCGGAGATTTTTCAAGACCGATCTTCAGCGCGGACCTCGCCTTGCATGCGGTGCGATTTCGCGTTCCGGAATTCCAGCTCGCCTTCGAAGCAACCGGCCCGCTGGTCGTGGACAGGCGGGGCATACACCTCGCCAATCTGCACCTGTCCGATACCCGAAACGGAACCGCCGTCGTAGGCGGATCCATCCTGTTCAACGACTATCGCTTTTTCTCCTTCGACCTGGAAGGAACGCTCGACCGGCTCAATGTGATGAACGTGCGCCATTCGCGAGAATTGCCCTTCTACGGACGCATCTGGGCCTCCGGCGACATATCGCTAACAGGGGCTGCGTCCAACGCGCTTCTGGCCTCAAGCGAATTAAGGACTACCTCGGGCAGCCAACTCTACATTCCGGTCGCCGAAACAGCCGAAAACACGGATACCGGATTTATCGTATTCGCGGACTCGGCCGAGTACGCCGCGCGTGAGGGCGATCCTGCGCAGCGGGGCCAGCGCGCGGAACGCTCCGCCGGAGAGCGGCCCTTCGTGGACGGCCTTAGCATGGACGTAAACATCCTGAGCCCGGAAGGCACCACCGTACACCTTGTCATCGATCCGCTGCTCGGCGACGTCATCGTCGCGCGGGGAAACGGGCGCGTGCAGCTGGGGCGCGATCAAGGCGAGTTCTATACGTTCGGCGACTTCAACGTCACCTCCGGAGACTATCTGTTTACGGCAGCCGAACTGTTTTCCCGCCGATTTATCATAGATAGCGGAACCATCTCCTGGGACGGCGATCCGCTCAACGCCATCATGGATATCGTGGCCTCGTACCGGACGCGCGCTTCCCCGGAAGGACTGGGATACGGTACGCAGCAGCGCCAGCTCATCCCGCTCGTCATAGAACTGGACGTAAGCGGCCGGGTGGCGACGCCTATCGTCGATCTGAGGCTCTCCGTGGATCGGGAGAAGCGCAGTTACATAGGCAACTACGAAGGGCTGGAAGCGCTCCTCAATCAGCCGGAACGGGCGGCCGAGTACGCCACCAGCGTCCTCCTCACGAATTCGTTCGTGCTTGTCGAGGAAAGACCCCTGACCGGAAAAAGCGGCGGGACCCTGGTCTTCCACAGTCTGTCGCAACTGGTCTCCGGCCAAATAAACCGGTACGTCAACAACGCCTTTCCGGGCGTGGAACTCGACCTGAACGTACATGGCGAAGACGCCCGGGACATTGGCCTGGCTCTTGGCGTGGCGTTGCAATTGCTCGACGAACGGCTCATCATCCGGGGAGAGGGCGTCGTGCACAACGACCAGACCCGACAGCGAAACGGGCTGGAAGAATTCGTGGTGGAGGTGCGCCTGGGACCGCACATATCCATGGATGTGTTCTACCGGAAGGAAGACGGCCTCTTGCTTGGCGCAGAAGCGGACAACAGCGCCAATACGACCGGGGCGGGCCTTTCGTACACCACGGGATTCTCGACCTGGCGGCGCCTGTTCGTTCGCCTTTTCGGACGACGGAACGAAGGGCAAGAGAACGACGATGCGTCCGCGGAGGACGATATGGCCCTCAGCGAACCGGAAACCCCCGAATAACGGCCCGTCACAATTCGAATGTCGTGACGTACGCCTCGACCGCGTAAAATTCGGGCAGGCCCAGTTTATTCAGGGCGCGGGCCGTATTCGTATTCCGATCCCGGGCGCGCTGCCAGAATTCGCGCTCGTCGTACGCCCCCGGAAACATGGCGCGGTCCTTCTGGCTCTCGTGCTTGTAAATGGATTCGACCTTGCGGTCCAGGTCCGCCTTGGACAGGGGCAGAAAAACATCGGCCATGTGAATGTCCCATTCCTGCCAGGCGCCCCGATAGAGCCAGATAAGCGGCTTGCGGAAATCGTTCTCTTCCCCGCGGCGGGCCTCATACGCCCGATAAGCCGCCCCTATCGCCTCGTAGCACATGCGATGCGTTCCGTGCGGATCAGACAAATCCCCGGCTACGAACACATGATCCGGGCGAATTTCCTCCAGCAAACGCAGCACGACCTGCTCGTCCGCCGGGCCTATCGGGTCCTTGCGCACCCGTCCGGTCTTGTAAAACGGCATATCAAGGAAACGCGCATTGTCCTTCCCGAGTCCCATCACCTCGATAGCCTCAATGGCTTCGGCGTAACGAATGTTCGCCTTGATGGCGCGTATGTCCTCGGCGTCCACTTCGCCCGGGGCCTTGTTTTCCAGAAACTCCAGGATGGCGTCGCAGCGTTTTTCGAAATCCGGGCAAACCCCGTCCTGCAGGGCCAGCGTATCCCGGCTGAATTCGAGAAACTGAAGATAGCGCCGCACGTCCGCATCGAAAACGGCCACGGAACCGTTCGTCATGTAGGCCACGACGACATCGTTCCCGTTGGTCACCAGTTTGTCCAGCATCCCGCCCATGGAAATCACGTCGTCGTCCGGATGCGGGCTAAACACGATGATCGACTGACCCGATATGAGGTCGTCCGGATAGGTGATGCGCTTGCGCATATCCTCGAAAATCGCCCGGCACAGATTGTCGATGTTGCCGTACGCATAGACCAGTTCGTGCAGATTATGCCGGTAGAAATCCGACTGGTCCAGCGTAAGAATCGCCTTCTCCAGTTTCTCGCTCAGCCAGATCACGGCCCGCTTCGCCATATGCCGATCCCAGGATACGGAGCCCGCCAGCCACGGCGTTTGCGTCCGAACAAGCGCCCCGGCGGCGGCGCTATCCAGATAAAAGACGGCGTTCGGATGCTCCTGTAAATAACTGGCGGTGACTTGCAGGTCCGGCGCTTCTTCCACCGCGCGGCGGACAATGGGCGCCTTGTGCTCCCCGGTCGCAATCAAAACGATTTCGCGGGCGGCGAGGAGCGAGCGAACGCCTATCGTAATGCCTTGCCGGGGCACGTTTTCTTCCCCGAAAAAATCGGAGGCGGCGTCCTTTCGGGTAATTTCGTCGATCACGATCAGGCGAGCGGATGTTTCGGGACCGGAACCCGGCTCGTTGAACCCGATATGCCCGCTGCGGCCAATGCCCAAAAGGAGAAAATCGAAGCCGCCTGCTTCCTGGATCGCCTCTTCGTAGCGTCGGCAAAAGGCGATCGCTTCTTCTTCGGGAAGCGAACTGTCCGGCGCATGAATATGCTCGTCCGGAATATTTACGTGGTCGAAAAAATTTTCCCGCATGAACCGGTAGTAACTCTGTACGCTATCCGGCTTGATGGGATAATATTCGTCAAGGCTGAAGGTCTCCACGCCGGAAAAATCCAGCCCTTCCTCGCGGTGCATCCGGATCAATTCCTGATATACGCCGATGGGCGTGGAGCCGCTGGGCAGGCCAAGCACGAACTTTTTACCGGCGGCGCGATGTTCGCGGATCAGATGGGCAATGCGCTCGGCTGCCTTGCGCGTCAGCGACACAGGGTTGTCGAAAATTTCGACAGGGACGCGCTCGGTGGAAGCGCCTGAACTGGAAATGCCAGATTCCTTCGGCATAGCCATTGTTGAGGATGCTCTGAGTCAAGAGTGAATTTCTGCAAGCGCTTCGCGCTGAGCCGCAAGCGTTTGCCCGATTTCGTCGTCGCCATGCGCCGCCGACAGGAAAAAGGCTTCGAATTGCGACGGGGGAAGATAAATTCCCCGTTTCAGCATTGCGTGAAAATAATGCGCATAACGCTTCGCGTCGCAGGATCGGGCGCCTTCGTAATCCGTAACGCGGCGATTCGTAAAGAAAAGGGTCCCCATCGCGCCAACGCGCGCGAAGCAATAATCCAGGTTCAGGTCCCGGAGGTTCTTGCGGATTCCCTCTTCAAGGGTCCGCCCCAGCGCTTCCAGCCGGTCGTACAGCCCGGCGTCGTTCAAAATGCGCGCAAGCGCCGCCTTCCCCGCAGCCATAGCCAGCGGATTGCCGGAAAGCGTACCCGCCTGGTATACGGGGCCGGAAGGAGCAAGGCGCTCCATGATTTCGCGCCGCCCTCCATAGGCGCCCGCAGGCAACCCGCCGCCCAGCACCTTGCCCAGCGCGGTCAAATCCGGCCGGACTCCGTAGCGCGCCTGGGCGCCTCCCGGGGCTACGCGAAACCCGGTCATGACCTCGTCGAACACAAGCAAGGCGCCCCGATCCGAACACAAATTCCGTAGCCCTTCGAGAAACCCCGGTTCCGGCGGTACGCAGCCCATGTTGCCCGCTACGGGCTCCACGATCACGCAAGCAATATCGTCTCCATGCGCTTTGAACAACCGGGTCACGCTGGCCAGATCGTTGTAGCGGGCCAGCAGCGTGTCCCGAATCGCCGGCGGGGGCACCCCGGGCGAACCGGGATGTCCGAAAGTAGCAACGCCGCTGCCCGCCGCCGCAAGGAAGAAATCGGCGTGCCCATGATAATTGCCCTCGAACTTCACGATCTTGTCGCGCCCCGTAAAGCCCCGCGCAAGCCGCACGGCGCTCATGGTCGCTTCCGTGCCGGAATTCACCATGCGAACCATTTCGACGGAAGGGATCATCTCCGCAACAAGTTCGGCCATCTCGACTTCGAGCCGAACGGGCGCGCCAAAAGAGGTCGAACGTTGCGCTGTTTCCGCCACGGCCTCCACGATCGACGGCTCCGCATGGCCGAAAAGCATCGGTCCCCACGACCCCACGTAATCGATGTAGCGCCGCCCGTCCTCATCCTCGACCCAGGCTCCCGAAGCGCTTCGCAGAAAAAGAGGCGCCCCCCCTACGGCGCCAAAAGCCCGCACCGGCGAATTTACGCCGCCCGGAATAACGCGCTGCGCTCTTTCGTATAGCGCCATGCTGGACTCGGACATCGTATCCTTAACCGTCTGTCTTTTGGGCAAGAGGGCGACGACAAACAGGAAAAGCAGCTCAGGAAGATGCTCCCGAAGCCAGCAGGGGCGCAGGCGCAACCCACCTCCTTGCCTCGGCGATCACTTCGCATTGCCTGCACCGCGTACGCCGCTCGGCGGGCCGGGGAGACACATGCAACGGACATAACGCATGGGCCTTTCGCGAAACATCTCCAACCCCGGAAAGCAAATCAGGCGTCCTGGAAGAACGCGACGCTTTCTTCGCGGGGGCGAAGACAAGTTGCGAAACCACGGCTTCCGAAAGCGCCTGCACGAAAAGCGGATGGCAATTCAGGCCCGACATGACCTCGAACTGACGGACGCCCGCCGCTTCGGCCCGCTCGCGCAAATCCACGTCCAGTTCGAAAGCCGTCTCTATATGATCCGTCACAAAAGCAATCGGCACCACGACGAGCGCGCGAACGCCTTTCTGGCCAAGTTCCTCGACCTTGTCGATGGTGCTCGGCGTCAGCCATTCCATGGGGCCTACCTTGCTCTGGAACGATACATGGTAGGGGCAATCGAATTTGCGGTGCGCCATCACCCGGTCCACCGTCGAATGGATCAAACAGCAATAGGGATCGCGCCGCTCCTTCATTTCCCGCAGCGGCGTGCCATGCGCGCTAAAAAGCAACTGTACGCCGGAGCGATCAGACCGATGAAAACGCTGAAGCGCCTCGTCGATGCGTTCGGAAACGGCCTGCACGTACGCCGGATGCGCCGCGTATTCGAACACCGACGTGGTTTCCCAGTCCGGTATTTCCCCGGCGTCCTTCAGCGCATGCCAGTAAGCCAGCGAAGCTCCTGTGGTGGTCTTGGAATATTGCGGATAGAGCGGCAGCAACACGACTTTGTTCACGCCGTCCCGTTGCATTTTTTCGGCGGCGTCCTCGCTGAAGGGGCGCCAGTAGCGCATGGCCAGATAAGTCCGGAACACGACGCCTTCCGCCCGCCCGTAATCCCGCATCAGGCGTTCTTCGAGCGCGTTCGCCTGCTCGCGCGTCAACCGGTTGATGGGAGAACCGCCCCCTATCGCCTCGTAATCCTTGCCCACCACCTTCGAGCGGCGCCGGGCGATAAGGCGACACAACCCATGCCGCAACAACCCGCCGACCGGAATATCGATAATGGCGGGATCCATGAAAAGGTTGTACAAAAACGGCGCGATATCTTCTGTCTTCTCTGGCCCGCCCAGATTAAACAGTACGACGCCCACCGTATCTCCCCGCTCGGCCCGGAGCGAATCAGAAGGAAAAAACGCGCCCGTTACCAGGCGGCGGTCCCAGGAATATCTTTTCAGAAATTCTCGCGGGGTCATGAGAAAATGGAAAACGAAAACAGGGGAGACTATTATTCGGAAAAAGGACCATTGCGGTTTCACCCGAACGTTGAAGTTTCCACTAACTTCAACGGACGCGCTTTACGGCGCATCGCTGCCGGGATCAAGGGAAAGCCAGTCTCTCGGGCGCAAAAACCATTGCAAACGCCCCTCGACCGCCTCGGGATCGGGAACCCAGGCGTATTCCCAGCGGGCCATGGGGGGCAAACTCATCAAAATGCTTTCCGTGCGCCCCCCGGTGTCTATGCCGAATTTCGTACCGCGGTCGTGGAGCAGATTGAATTCGACATACCGCGCGCGGCGCAGCGCCTGAAACGCCCGCTCCCGCTCGCCGTACGGCTCGTTGCGGCGGCGCTCCGCAAGCGGAAGCCAGGCCCGGAGAAACGCCTCGCCCGCCTCGCGCACGAACGCAAACGTTTCCTCCGGGGCGTCCCGCAAGCCATCGAAGAAGACGCCGCCGACGCCCCGCGCCTCCCCCCGGTGCGGCAGATAGAAATACGTGTCGCACCGCTGCTTGAACGTTTCGTAATCCGCTATGTCGTGCGCATCGCATACTTCCTTCCAGGTCCGGTGAAAATGCTGCACGTCCTCAAGAAACGGATAGTACGGAGTAAGGTCCGCGCCGCCGCCGAACCATTGGTCTGCGGGCCGGGAACGATCCGCGCCCAGCGCGAAATACCGGAAATTGGCGTGAACGGAAGGCACGTACGGATTGACCGGATGGAACACCAGCGAAAGGCCCGTCGCGAAAAACGAGCGGGTCGCCGCGGCGGACCGACCGCCCAAAAGGTCTGCAAGCACGGATTCGGGCAGTTCGCCATACACGACGGACGTATTGACGCCCGCCTTTTCCAGCACGGCGCCCCCGGAAAGCACGGCCGATAGCCCCCCGCCGCCTCCGGGACGGTCCCAGGCGTCCTCCCGAAACGCCGCCTGCCCGTCCAGTTCCTCGACCGCGCGGCGGATCGTACGCTGAAGTCCCCGCACGAACGCCTGCATGCGCCCGGCGATGGACCCTTCGTTATGAACAGGCGAGATGGACATCCTTGCGAACTTGATCAGCGTATTCTTAAGGAAAGAATGATTGAGAAGGGACTGTGGATGCGCCTTTGAGCGGAACATCGGGCCCAAAATCCCTTTGCCAGCCCATCGCTTGCGCACCCTTATGTATTCGCGAAAAGGCGCGCCACAGTCCCACCCTGCGCCAGCGTACCCCTCGCAGTCTCCCGAAGGGCGCTTCACGTCCGAAGTGTCCCGAGTTCGCAGTGCTTTCCGCTGATTTTAACAATGGAATCATGATATCCTGGACTTGCGAACGTGAAGCGCTGAGCGAAATGGTTTTGATCAGAGTATCCTTAAGTTACAAGTTTTCATGCGGGGCCGATGCAGGGGCCGGCAGGGCAAGAATTTCCGCGGCGGCTCCGTCGAACCGCGTCTCCCAGACCGGAGGCGGCGGCGCGCAAAAGGATATGCGCTCCCCGGTCACCGGATGCGTCACCGTGAGCCGGAAGGCATGCAACGCAAGATTCCGTCCGTCCAGTTCCCGCGCGGCGCCATAGCGAAAATCCCCGAGGACGGGATGTCCCTCCGTCGCCAGCTGGAGGCGAATCTGGTGTTTTCGTCCCGTTTTTAGGCGCACCCGGAGCAGGCTTGCATCGTCCTGTACGGCAAGCGAACGCCACCAGAGCCTCGCTTCTTTTCCGGCGGCGTCTCCGGCGGGCGCGATGCGGGCGCCGCCGCCCGGACGAGCGGCCAGCGCATGCCGAAGCGTCCCGCCTCCCCGCAGGACGCCTTCCACGAGGGCGACGTATTCCTTGTCGGGGGTGCGGCGACGGAACTGTTCCGAAAGACGGGCGGCGGCTTTCGAGGTGCGGGCCAGAACGACAACCCCTGAGGCGGGCCGGTCCAGGCGATGCACCAGGCCCAGAAACGCCTCGCCAGGCTTGTCGAACATTTCCTTCAGGTATCGCTTGCCGAGGCGGAGCAGGTCCGGGTCATTCGTTTCGTCCTGTTGCACGAGCAACCCGGGCGGCTTGTCGACCGCCAGCAGATGGTTGTCCATATACAGAACGCGAATATCGGCCTGGCCTGGAGCGGATATATGCGCATCGGGGGCATTCATTCCGCCTTGCGCAGCGTTTCGGAAAACTCATGCACGGCGTCTACGAAAACGCGGGCGCTCGCCGGGTCGTGATCGGGGTGCATGCCGTGGCCCAGGTTGGCGATATGCCGCCGGGGACCGAATGCCTCCAGCATGCGGCGGACGGCGGCGCGGATCGTTGCGGGGTCTGCAAACAGCGTGGCGGGATCGAGATTGCCCTGCAACGTCTTGCGACCGGTTTTCTGGCGGGCGGCTACGGGATCCATCGTCCAGTCGAGGCCGATGACGTCGTACGCCGTCCGGGCAAGGCTCCCGAGGGCGTGGTGCGCGCCGCGCGCGAACACAATGCACGGCACGTCCGGATGCGCCTGCTTGAACCGCTGCGCCAGATCGCGCAAACAGGGAAGCGCAAACGCCTCGAATTCCCGCGGTCCGAGGAGGCCGGCCCAGGAATCGAACACCTGCACGGCCTGAGCGCCCGCCTCGACCTGGCGAACAAGATATTCTGCAAGCGTCTCCGCAAGACTGCGCAAGAGTTCCCGCGACGCTTCCGGATACCGGTGCAGCCACGAACGCGCCCGGGCGAACTGTTTGCTTCCCGCCCCTTCGACCATATACGCCATGAGCGTCCAGGGCGCGCCGCAAAAACCGATAAGGGGCGCGCGGCCCCCAAGGGCGCGGCGCGCAACGGCAAGCGCCTCGAACACATAGCCCAGTTCGGTCGATACGTCGGGCGCAGCGAGGCGGCTCAGGTCATCCGGATGGCGCAGCGGGGCGGGCAGCGTCGGCCCGACGCCCTTTTCCATGCGCACCTCCAGGCCCATGGCCTGGGGAACCACCAGAATGTCGGAGAAAATAATCGCGGCGTCCAGATCGAACCGTTCGAGCGGCTGCAACGTGATTTCGGCGGCCAGCGCAGGAGTGCGGCACGCCTCGAAAAACGACGATTCGGTTCGCAAGGACCGGTATTCGGGGAGATAGCGCCCGGCCTGGCGCATCATCCAGACGGGGGCGCGGGGCGTATCTTCGCCCCGGGCGGCGCGCAACAGCAGATCGTTTTGCAGCGGGGGAAAATGATCCATGTTTGGTCAAGATAGCGTCTGCGCGAAAACGACGCGCCCTTCGGAAGGGCTGCGAGGAATATGCCGGCTGTGTCATTCCTCATTGCATGGGGAGCCGCCATGCTGTTTCGTCACGCCTTGCCGGCCCGCCCCTCGCAGCCTCTCAATTTTGCAGATTTAATCAGCGTATCCTGATAACTATGCAAGAAAGGCCCCTGGCCCCGAATGTTCCGCACGCAGGCCGCGGAAAACGGGATTTCCGGGAAAATTATCCGGAAGCGCTGATCAAAACCGCTTCGCTCAACGCGTCGCGTTCGCGCGTAAAAGAACTCATGACGGCGTCGTTTAAATCAGCGGAAAGACAGGGCGGACGGGATCGAGGCCCGCGCCGCAAGGTATGAAGGTTTACAGGATACCGTCAGGCGTTCCGCCTCCGCGAAGCGTCGCCAACCGGAGGCGTTGTCCCTGCATCCGGGCTGACGTTCGCGAACGCGGCCTGCCTCCGCCGGTCATTTTTTCCGCTCCACCGCCTTGCGCCATGCCTTCGTCGCTTCGCCTGTCCCGCAACGAACTGCTGCGCAAGGGCCTTCATCTGCTGGCGCTGGTTATCCCGGCGGGCATGTATATCCTCGATAAGCCCCTTGCGCTTTTCGCGCTGATCCTCCTGTCGGCGGCGGCGACAGGGGCCGATGCGCTCCGCGCGAAATCGGCGCGCTTCGCCGCTTGCGTCGACCGCGCGTTCGGATACATGATGCGGCCCGGCGAAATACCGACCGTCGGGGGCGGCGTCGTCCTGAACGGAGCTACGTGGATAGCGCTCTCCGCCACCCTGCTCGCGATCCTTTTTCCCGTCGATCTGGCGGCGCCGGGCCTGGCCTCCTTCATGGTTGCGGACGCAGCGGCCGCCATTGCGGGGATGCGGTTCGGACGTACGCACTGGCCCGGCGGGCGCCGCACCGTGCAGGGATCGGTCGCCTTTGCCTGCTCGGCATGGGTCATGCTGGCGCCGTTCGGGCATATCGCGGCGGGAACCGCCGCTCTCGCCGCCCTCGCGGGCGCGGCGGTCGAAGCGCTGAACCTGCCCGGCAACGACAATGTCCGGGCGCCTTTGGCCATGACGGCGGCGTTGTGGGCGCTGGGGTGAAAATCTCCGGGGCGCAAGCGTTGCGGAAAAAGCGGCGGGGCCGCTTCCGAAAGTCGCGTCGCAGGAAAACGCGCATCCATGCTGGCCGGGCGCGGGCCGGACAGCCGTCAAACCTTCGGGAAAAGGCGCTGCAGGAGGGCAGGTTAAAAAATTCAAGTGCAGATTTTTGGACTTAAAAAAATCAAGGTTGCGCGAAATCGCCGCCCTCGGCGCTTTGCCTCGCAAACGAATTCAAGCGCGCTCAAAGACGATTTTTTTTCCTTCGCGAAGCGCCGGGCGCAAGCGAGACCCTCCTCCGGCGATCCGAAAAACCGAAAAATATTTTACAAATATTCTTGCCTGCCATTTCGCCAATCGCTAACTTGTATGACATGTTATAAATATCAAGGACGCCTTGAGCACATTATCGCCGCAGCCTCCCATGTCGCCTCCCCGCCCTTGTAACATTCTGTTCGCCTGCATTCTGGCTCTTTCGGCAACCCTCCCGGCCGCCGCCCAGACCGGAAAAATCACCGGCGTCGTTACCGAAGCGGATACAGGCGCGCCACTCCCCGGCGTAAACGTGGTTATCGAAGGCGCCGCGCGAGGCGCCTCCACCGACGAAGACGGGCGTTACTTCATCCTCAACATCGAGCCCGGGATATATAACCTCGTTTCTTCCTTCGTTGGCTTCCGAACCGTGACAACGACCGATGTCGTCGTCAACATCAATCGTACGACGACCGTCCACTTTGCGCTGGAAGTAACCGCCATCGAGGGAGACGAGGTTGTCGTCGTAGCCCAACGTCCCGACGTGGAAGTGGACCAGACGGCGACGCTGGAGATCGTCCGGCTCGAGGACGTGGAGCAAATTCCGGGCGTCACAGACCTCGGAGGCGTATTGAGCCTGCAAGCCGAGGTAAACGACGGACATTTCCGGGGCGGACGCTCGAACGAGGAGTTGTACGTCCTCGCCGGAATGGGCATCGTCAACCCGCTTCACTCTTCCCGATCCTTCACGCCCATGATGAGCGCGGTCGAGGAAATCGAGGTCATCACCAGCGGGTTTTCCGCCGAATACGGCAACGCCATGAGCGGGGTAGTCAATATCTCTACGAAAGAGGGCGGAGCGTCGTGGAAAAGCCGCAGCGAATTCCGCACTCGCATTCCCGACTACAAGCATTTTGGCGGCAGCGTGTACGACCCGGAGACCAATCCCTATATCCGCCTTCTGGACAATCTGGCGTGGTGGCGATCCCCGGATCCGGAAAACGACGACCGGCCTCGCTGGCAGGGCGCCGTCGGGCGCGGCTTCGGCTCCAGAGTAGATCCGGAAGAAGGAGCGCAGTTGGCCTACGACCTGTGGCGGCAAACGCATCGCGACATCGGGTACGAATACGACAACCAGTGGGACGCTCTTGTGGATTTCACGACGGGAGGACCGCTTTCAGACAAAAGCAGGCTCTTTCTCGCAACGCAAATCAACCGCGTATGGCCCATGTTGCCCGCTCCGGAGCCGAATCGGGAGTATCAAATCATGGGAAATTACGTGTACAAACCGACTCCGGGGGTCAAGTTCAAGATCAACGGCCTTTACGGCAACGCCTATCAGCAGGAATTCAGTTATTCTTCCGGAGGGTTCTATCGGTGGGTATACGATCGGGTAATCGGGGCGAACAAGGTGCTTGATCGTTCGGCGGGCCTGGGGCTGAATTTTTCTCAGATCGTCAGCGACCGCACATTCTATGAGGTGAATCTCAACGGAATGCATACCCGCCTGAAAGAAGGAGTGGACGTGATCGATCCGGATCGCTTTCGGGACGATATTTACGACCGAGCGGTCTGGGAACGGCTGTACTGGGACGACGGCTTTCGCACGGGCGTCATGGACGACGATTTCTTCGACGAAAACTCCTGGACCTGGTCGCTGACGGGATCGCTCACCAGCCAGGTCACCAGTAACCATCAGATCAAGGCGGGCGTACAGGGCAACTTCTACGACATCAACGTAGAAAATCGCCTGAACCATTCTTCCCGCTCCAGCGCGGTGCGCGAGTTTTACGCCGCCAAACCCTATGAGGGCGCCCTGTACGCGCAGGACAAGATGGAGTTCGAGGGAATGATCGCCAATGTCGGGTTGCGCCTGGACTTCTACGATCAGAACGTACAATACTATATCGATACGTTTTCCCCGTTTCGCGATCCGAATAATCCCGCGCTGATCGACGAACAGGCGGCGGCAACGGAAGAAACCCCGCTGGTCGCTCGACTGCAGCCGAGGCTCGGCTTCTCTTTCCCGATCAACGAACGGGCGGTTTTTCACCTGAACTACGGCAATTACCTCAAACGACCTGGTCTGGAGCACCTGATCGGCCAGCGCACCACGCTGTTCAATGAAAATCTGGGGACCGTGGAGCCCCGGCGATTGGGGAATCCCCGCCTGGAGCCTGAGGAAACGAAAAGTTACGACGTGGGATTGGTGTTCGGGGTGGCCAAAGGCTTTACGCTGGACGTGAGCGGATACTATAAAGACGTCAAGAACCTTATTCAGCGGGTCGTTTACATTGACGCCAACGATAATCTGTACGAAACGACGGGCAACCGGGACTACGCCGATATCCGGGGATTCAGCCTGCGATTGAACAAAAAGCAAGGGTTCCTGTCGGGTTCCGTACGCTATCACTTCTCTGTCGCTACGGGAAAAAACTCCTCGCCGACGGGACGCAGCCCGATCATTGACGAGAATAATGACCAGACCCAGGCGCCTTCCACGCGGGATATTCTGCTTAACTACGACCGGCGCCACGCCCTGGTCCTCGTCGCCGGATTGAATGCGCCGGACGCATGGGGACCAAGCCTCGGCGGAATGCGCCCGCTCGGCGGAATTCGAATCAACATACTCCATAACAGCCGAAGCGGACGCCCCTACACGCCCAGCGAACTCCTTGGCGACAACTTCGCCAAACTCAATACGGAACGAACGCCGGCGGAGCACAACACCGATCTCAAAATAACGAAAAGCTTCCGCTTGTCGCAGCAGGGAACGCGCCTCTCCGTCTTCGCCGAGATATTCAATTTGTTCAACAAAAGGATATACAACTATAACCGGGTTTTCCTCGATGCAGAGACGCTGCGGCGCTACGAAAACGGAGAAGACATCGAATACGCGCTGCCGGACAGCAACAATCCCAACCTTGCCGCCGTGCAGACCTTCCGCATCTACAATAACCTGCCTCGCTCTACTCGCCTGGGCCTGGTCGTGGAACTGTGAAAAAAGTCGAACGAAAAACAATATCCGCCATGCCGGAACGCATCGCCCTGCTGCTTGCGTTGCCTTGCCTGTTGCTCGCTGGAACGACCGAGGGGCAACAACTCCGCGAGTCGCGTGTGCACAAGCGCGGAATGCTGCATGAGACCGTCTATAACACCGGCGAAATCGGGCGAAAGTGGCACTACCGCGACCACGATATCACGCTCGATCCGCTCATGGAATGGCCCGGCAATTCCGCCACCATCATCGACGGGCTCCAGTACAGCGGACAGCACAACATCATAGGCGGCGGCATCTCTATCGCCGCCTCTTATGAAGACGCCAATCCGTTCGATCTTACGCAGCGGCTATACTCGTTTGGCGGGTCTTCCGGGCAACACATCCCGATTACTGTGGCGGGCGTATATTCATTCCCTATCTCCATCGAGCGGATCGAGAACTACCCTTTGCTCAAGGACGGCGCGCTGAACCCGAACTACGATCCGAACGAGGCGGAAGAAATCATCGTGTCCCAATGGGCGACGAACACCGGCGTCACCGTGACCCGCACCACGCGGGCCTGGAGCTACCCGGACTACGACGATCTGATCATTTTCGAATACGTCTTCGAAAACACGGGCGATACGGACGGCGACGGCGCAGCGAATACCAACGAGACGTTATACGAGGTGCTTATCGGTTTTCACTACGGCGTGGCTCCTTCCATGCTGGGCTTCCAGCGATGGTACGGGACATGGGAATACGACTTCATGTACAAGAACGACCTGCGCGGGTATTTCGACCGCCACCGCTGGCTGCGCTATGTGCTCAACACGGGCAACGGTCTGGACTCAGATTTTTCCGAAGGCGGCAAGCCAGAGCCGAAACATTTCTCGACATTCGCCCGATCGGGACAGCAAGGGGGCGGACTGATGTCGCCGCAAGCGCCCGGCGTACAAATGCTGTTCTACGACAGAAACCACCTCGCCAAAGAGGGCGAAACGTTCGCGCTCGACCCTCGCGTCGCCAATGAGCGAATGATTGCCGACGACGGCACGCTCAAACAGCCGTTTATGAACAAGGTGGAAAGCGGCAACTCGCGGGAAGACAAGATGAAGCCCAAACTGGTCCCGTATACCCGCTGGAGCGGCACCTACACGCCGTATCGGGAAACGGTCTGGGCGCCGCCGGCAGGCTCGGAAGACCCGGATTCGCTCCGCTGGACCGGGCGAGGCGCATTCAATTTCAGACAATCGTATAAAGCCGTCGGACACCATATCGTCTTCGGTCCGTACATCCTGGAGCAGGGAGAAAAAATCGAATTCTCTTACGCGGAAGTCGTCGGGTACGGTGCCACGGAAGATCCCAACGAATGGGACGAAGGCGGCGGACTTGGGGAAGTAATCGACGAGCAATTGCCTTGGCATCTCGTTCCGCGATGGAACGACGAAGTAAAAGATCCCGCCTCGAGTCAGGTTCTTACGCAAAATTATCTCGGCGATTACGGCTATCCCGACTACGTGAATTCCGACGTACGGACAGTGAAGGACGTAGCGGACATGGCTTACAATGCCTATACGGGCAAGCCTCCCGTTCTCCCCCTCTGGCCCGAAGACAATCCTCGAGACGGCCTGTACCAGATCCCCGCTCCGCCCCCCGCCCCCATCACCGCCATAAGCAACAACGAATTCGCGCACTCGGTGATTCGATGGGGGCGAGCGCAAGAGGAATTCGCGCATCCTCGCCTGACGGGTCCCGTAGCGACATACCGCGTATATAAATCGAGCGCGGCGATTGGCCCATGGACACTTTTGGCCGAAGTGCCTGCAGGCAGCGCACAGTATCTCCTGAATGGAGATACGTACGAAGTAGTAGACGATGAAACGGTCGTCGGCGAATCGCAGTGGTACGCCGTAACGTCGGTGGACGCCGCAGGCAACGCCAGCGGAAAAACGAATCTCACGCAAGCCACTGCCGGACTTGGGCCTGCCGTAGAACTCACCGAGGTTCATGCGGTGCCGAATCCGTTCTATCTGAACAGCGGCTTTAGCGGCGGCGGGACGGGAAACGATGCGCCCGGCAATCAAATCGGATTTTATGGACTTCCCGAGCAAGCCACCATCGAAATCTATTCGTACAGCGGTCAACTGGTCGACACGATCGAACATGACGCGGCGCAATATTCCACGCCCTGGTTCCAGGTAAGCCGGAACGATCAGGAAATCGCTTCCGGGGCGTATTTCTTCGTCGTGCATTCGGCGGACGGGCAAATGTACCGAGGCAAATTCGTGATCATCAAATGAACGGCGTCATAAACATAGTCCTTCGCTGCAGCATCGCGCTCCTGGTCTTCCTGCCGACGACGGGCCGGGCCCAAAAGGTAGGCACGTCCTCCATGCAGTTTCTCAAGGTGGCGCCCAATGCGCATGCGGCAGGGCTCGGTACGGCGTACGTCGCTTTGGGAAGCGGCGCGGACGCGCTCTACTGGAATCCGGCAGGGCTGGCGCGCGCCACCGGGCACACTCTTTCCCTTGACCGGGTAGACTGGTTTCTCGATACGGCGCACTACGCAGCGGCTTACGGCGGTTCTCTGGGTCGATTCGGGCACTTGGGCTTCCACTTCTATTTCGCAGACATGGGCGATTTCCAGGAAACCCGGGTGGATCATCTCGGCTTCGTGGACCGGAATGGAACGCAGGTCTACAACCCCGGCCTTACCGGGCAGTCGTTTTCCCCGAAAAGCTGGATATCGGGTCTTACGTATGCGCGCAACTTCACCGACCGCTTCGCAGCGGGATTCACCGTGAAAATTGCGCGGGAAGACCTCTGGCTCGCTTCGAGCCAGGCACTGTTGTTCGACTTTGGAATGAACTACGAAACGGGCTTTCGCTCGTTGCGCGTCGGGGCGTCCGTCGTAAACTTCGGCTCGCCGGTCTCCTTCGAAGAAGAGGATTATCCTGCGCCCTTGCTGTTTCGCATTGGCGCCGCGATGGATATGATTGGAGCCAACGGATTGCTCGCCCATTCCAGGATTGGTCGCCTTACCACCACGTTCGACCTCATCCAGCCCAACGACTACGACCAGCAATGGGCAACCGGCCTGGAATATGTTTTCCTTGAGCGCTTCATGCTTCGCGGCGGCTACCAGTACAATTTCGACACGGCGGCGCTGAGTTTTGGAGGCGGATTGCAACAATCGCTGGGCTTGCTGGACCTTGGCCTGAATTATTCCTACAGCGATATGGGCAACGCCTTCGGAGGCGTCCACCGACTCGGTCTTTCTTTCTACGTCGAGTAATTCAAGGATACTCTGATTAATTCTACTTCGATCAGCGCTTCACGTTCACACGCACAGGACGTTATGACTGCGTCGTTGAAATCAGCGATAAACGCTCCGGATTCAGGGCGTGGCGGACGTGAAACGCCCTTCGGGAGACTGCGAGGGACGCTCTGGCTGCGTCATTCCTCATTACGTGGGGCCTGCCACGCTGCTTCGTCATTCCTTGCCAGAGCGTCCCTCGCAGCCTCTGAACTTTGCAGCTTTAATCAGAGTATCCTTAGGGTTATGCGTCTCCGGCTCCTTTTGCTGAACCTCCTGCTAATCCCGGCCGTCCAGGCCCAGGGGGTCATGCAGCCGCTCGCGATACAAGGAATACAGCAACAGGATCCTTCGGCGGCGCGGGCGCGCGCCCTCGGCGGCGCATTCGCCGCTTCCGGCGACAGCGGCCCGGAAGCCCTGCTGCTGAATCCGGCGGGACTGATCGGCATGTCCCGGCCCGCCCTTTCTGTATCCGGGCTATGGCGATCCCGCAATTGGGCGGAAACGCAACACTGGAATCCCAATCGGTATTATGCCGGCATCTCGCTCTACTTTTCCGACCCGGAAGCGTATCGATCCGACGCCCTTTCCGCGCCGGACTGGACTCACGCCCAGGAAACATTCCGCCCCGCCTTCGCAGGAGGCGCTTTTCCGTTTTCCCTTGGAGGTCGAAAGGCCGTAGTGGGCATAGCGTGGAGTCTCGTCGCCGACCTCAGCGATTACGACCAAAACGACAACGTACTCGATCCCTACATTGGTCAATTCCGTCCCGTTCCGGTGGATCGCCCCAATCCGGGCGAAGAAATAGAGGTAACCTGGTCTTCTTTCGAACGGCGACGGGCAGGAACAATCCGGGCCGTGTCGCCTGCCGTAGCGCTGGAAATCCTGCCGCGCGTTCATTTCGGGCTTCGTTTTTCCTGGTGGCGAGGCGCTTCGGACGATACCCAGCGCCACCGTGGCCGGGGGCAATTTATCCTCCGCGAGGATGCGCACGACTACTCGTTTTCCGCACTGGACGGGCTGGTCGAATGGAACGGCTCCTCAGAGTACGGCGGCTGGACGGCGGCCGGGGGCTTGCACTGGAAAACGGACGTACTGGGCCTCGGCGCGCTGTACCAACTGCCCATCCGGCTTACGCGCAGCGTTAGTTATGACGGAATCTACGTAGACCCCGATGGGCGCTCCTCTAATCATACGGTAAAGGAAAAGGAAGAAATCGCCTTACCGTTTCGGTTCACTGCCGGAGCATCGTTTCGGCCGGCCTCCGCTCTCATGCTGACGGTCGATTATTTCATACGCCATTACGAAGAACTTGAAGTGCGGGCGCCGGCGGGAAACGAATTGCTTCGCCAGAACGCGCCAGGCGATCCGGGAAGCCTTTCGTATCTCCGACTCGACTGGGGACCTGTCCGCGGCGTACGGCTGGGGCTGGAATGGGAACTACGGGAACACTGGTTTTTCAGGGCCGGATTCCGGCAGGATCCGCAGCCCTTCCGAATCGAAGGATTCGGCCTGCTGGGACAAATGGCGCGCGGAAACGCTTTCAGCGCCGGCCTCGGGCTTCCCATAGGCCCTGTCGCGTTCGACCTGGCTTACGACTACCAGCGCCTGCTTTATCAGGATCGCTGGGAATCCAACGTGGACTACAATCGCATTCGCAAACACAATTTGCTTTTCGGCGCAACATACCGGTTTTGAAAAAGCCTGTGCGCGGGTGGCGCCAACAAATCGCGGAGTTCATCGGACGCATCCCCTTCATGAAACGCCTCGTATGCTTTTTGCCCTTCCTCTTCCCGGCCTTGCTTTGGGCGCAGCACCCGAAGTACGATACGTACAACGGGTTCGCCGTAGACCCCACCCCCGTGCTCCCGGCAAACGAAGTACATCCTTCGCTGTATTTCACTGCAAGCGACATTCCCGTCCTCCGCGCGCGAAAAACGGAAATCTCGTCCCGATACTATACGCTTTGGGTGCGCTTCAGGGCCGATGCGCTCAAATACATTACGAAAAACGCCGGGGATCTTGATGAAAACGACCGCCCGCGCGCCGCAAAAACCCTCGCTTTCTGGTGGCTCGTCGAAGAAGACGAACAGGCGCTTCAAAAGGCCATAGAGACGCTGTTGCTGGCCTGGGAAGACGTTCCCCGGACGGGAGAGAAACCGTACGACGAGATATACCGCGCAACCTGGCTGCAAAACTACGCGGCTGCCTACGACTGGGTGTTCGACCGGCTGAACGCGGAGCAAAACACGGAGATCCGCCGCCGCATCGCCGGCGAAGTTCAGTATCTGCGAGACAACCTGACCGAAGGCGCCCGCCTTGCCCCGCGCCCGCACAACCATCGCTCCAAGCCCGCCTGGGCTATCGGCACGGCGGCGCTCGCCCTGTCGGATCACCCGCAGGCCGAGGACTGGCTACAGTACGCGCTCGAAGCCGCCAACTCTGTCACTCGCTATCAGTTCAGCTTCGACGGCGTCTACCGCGAAGGAGGACACTACTGGATGTACAACGCCGTGAACTTCATCCCCTTTCTGTGGCACTACAAAAATGCCTCCGGCGTCAACCTGTTCGAGGACTACAAGCCCGCGTTCGAGTGGCCCATCAGAATACGCACCGGACGGGGATGGATTCCCAATATAGAAGATTCCTATATCAAACCCGCGCCTACGCACATGGTGGCGGCGGCGTACCATGGAAGTCCGACCGATCTCAACCCCAACGCGGACTTCGCCGCCCTCTGTCAATGGAATTACGAAAACACCCACATCTTGAATGAGGATTACACCGGAGCCACGGTGGACGTAACGTGGAAAATCGACGAATACATCCTCTTCGACGACAGCATCCCACCGGCGCCGCCCACAGCCTCGCCCACGCAATTCCTCGAATCCGGACAGGTCGTCTTCCGCAACCAGTGGACAAGCGGCTCGAACGATCGCTATCTCCTCTTCCACGGCGTCGCCGAGGCCGACAACCACAACCACCCCGACCAACTCTCCTTCTTTCTCGGCGGCCAGGACGCCATTCTCGCCCCCGACGCCGGCTACGGCCCGAACGGCTTTTCGGACGACCGCCGCGGTTCGTGGTACACCACCGCAAAGGCGCACAACATCGTCACTGCGGACGGGTTTCCGCCGCTTACCGACAGTCTGTTCTACCAGCCGTACGCGTACAATGTCACACCCCCGACCCATCACTATATCAATTCGTCCTTTTTCGACTTTGCGGAAAAACAAAGCGGCTATCTCCGTCCGAATGACGTCAATCTTTTTCGCGCCGTCGGCTTTATCGGAGAGGACTATTTCGTGGTGGCGGATTTGCTGAAGGGCGATAACTCCCATACGTATCGTTCCTACCTGCACGGACGCGGCAGGTTTGACCGCAGCGGGCATCATGCCTCGTGGGAACCCTTCGCCAACCGATACGGAGAAGCCGCCCGCCTGGACGCCTTCTTCTTTCCGGCAACCGCATCCGTGACCAACGCCACCGGATATATCAGCCTGTTCAAGGACGAACGCTTCGAACAGTATGTCGAGGTCGCGCAAACAGGACAAAACGCAGCATTCCTCCAACTCTTGTTACCAGGGGCCCCGGACGGACCCGAGCCTTCGGTCATCGATCTCAGTACGGACGCATACGTCGCAGCCTCCCTCGAAAAAAACGATACCGTCGATGTTTTCCTGCTTCAGCATGACCCGACGGAACAAACGCTTGACGCTTTCGCCACAGACGCCGCCTTTGCGTGGTCGCGCGCAACCGACGACAATCTTTCGCACTTTGCCTTCCGGGACGCCGCCATGTTCCGCAGCGGCGCATTAACGCTAACGGCGGAACAGCCTGCAACGCTTGCGCTGGATATCGGGACGCCGGGCTTGCTCGTTATCGAACCGAGCCAAACGACGCAAGCGTTTCGGCTGGAGATCTCCTGGCCGGAAGCCGCCAACGTAACCGAGGTCAGCGTGCGCGGCGCGACTGTCCCGTTCGAAAGGAACGAGGATCGGATCTCGCTCACGATCGGAACACACGCGTTGGGATCGCAAAACGAACTGCCTGCTTCGCCCGGTTTGGAAGTGCATAACTATCCCAACCCGTTCCGGGACGCCACCTCGTTCGTCGTAGAACTGGAAAGACCCGGTACATACCGGATGGACGTGTTCAATCTGCTGGGCCAGAAAGTGCGGACCCTTGCCGAAGGAAGCGGCGCCCCGGGCGCGCAGCAAGTACATTGGGACGGGCGCGACGCGAATGGCGCGCAAGTCCCACCCGGAGTGTATCTGGTGCGGCTAACGCGCGGCGAAAGGCATAGCATCGCCCGGAAAATCGTGCGCATCCGATAAAGTTCCCTGAATAAAAACGTCAAAAGCCTTGTAACTAATTCCCTTTTGATTTAGTTTGATTTCGTAACTTGTCATACAACATACATGTTGCGCCGCGCAAATTCATCCCCGCCGTTGTCGAAACCATACAGCACAAAAAACGCCATGAACCAACTTGCTACGTATTTCCGGACGTTTGCAGCTATCTTCACGCTTGCGCTATGGGCTTCCTCGCCCGCTCTGGCCCAGGTTGAAATCGAGGTTGCAGCGGGGCAAAACACTATTCTCGACGCCGTTGCCCAGGCGTCCCCAGGGGACATACTCGTACTCACTACCGACGGCGGGGATTACGCCAACGACGACGAAATCAAACCGGACATACCCCTGACGATCATGGCCGCGCCCGGCCTGAAGAATCGTCCCGTACTGACGAACAACGGCACGGACGGCACGAAGGACATCATCCGGCTGTACAACGACCTCACCCTTATAGGGCTGGAACTCGACGGACTCGATGAAGCGAAATACGGTATCCGCACCGGCTCGGGATCCGGGGACGCCGCAAACGTGAAGATGGGCTACGTGCTTAAAATCATGGACTGCTATTTCCATGATATCGTCAGCGGCAGCGACGGCAACGCCTTCCGCGCCTACGGAAGTACAATGGCCGATTCTATCATTGTACGCAACAGTCTGTTCGAAAATATGGGGAAAGAAGGCGTTCGGGTACGCGACGAAGACAGCGACCGGCGCGGCTTCGGCTTCTTCAACGTGAAGTATTTCGAGGTGTCGCATTCCACCTTCTGGGATATCAAGAACGACGCCATCAGCGTCTACGGCGGCGACGAAGATCCGAACACGCCCGGACCGAAGGTGGTCATCGACCATGTGACGATCTACAACGCCGGGCACTACGTCATTAACCTGAAAGACGTGGAAGACGCGGGGATCACCAATTCGATTCTGGTCGGGAATTACGATATCGTCAATGCAACCGGCAAAACGCTGGGAGCGCCCTGGCTCGTGACCGGCGCGCGCATCGCCTACACCGACACGCTCAACGTCAGCGACGACGGCGTCTGGACAGGCACGGCCGAGCGGGCGAATCCCACGGTCGTATCGCTCTATGCAGTCGATCCGATGTTCGCCGATCCGGACAACGGAGACTTCACGCTCTCCAGTGCTTCGCCCCTCATCGGCGCGGGCGAAGACGATTCGGACCTGGGCGACATGCGCTGGTGGCCTGCCGGAGGCGGAGGGGCCGGCGGCGCCGTACATCAGGTGGCGGCCGGCCAGAATACCCTGCTGGACGCCGTGGAGGCCGCTGCGGCAGGCGATATCATCGAACTCACCGACAGCGGCGGGGAATACCTCAACGACGATCAGATCAACATCGAAGTCCCCCTTACGGTCCGGGCCGCCGCCGGCCTGGCCGATAAACCGGTCATAAAAAACAACGAGCCGGACGAGAGCACCCGCGTCGTCTTTCGCATCTACGACGACCTCACCCTCCATGGCATAGAAATCGACGGGCAGGCCGGGACGGATTTCAATGCGAAGTATCTCTTGCGTATCGACGACAACGACGACGGGAGCGGTCTGCAGGCCGATGGCTTGAACCTGAAGGTATACGACAGCTACCTGCATGACGTGGTGGTCGGCGGCGACGGCAACTTCCTCCGCCAATACGCATTAACGCTTGCCGATTCCGTCATTTTCCGGAACGTGGTGATGGACAACAGCGGCAAGGAGGGCCTCCGGATCAAGGACGAGTCCAGCGACAACAAGGCGATGGGGATTCACAACGTCAATTATTTCGAGGTCTCGAATTCGACCATTTCGAACACGAAAGCAGACGGCATTTACGTGGATGGCGGCGACGAAGACGAAAGTACTCCCGAGCCGGAATTCATCGTGGACGGCCTGACCTGTTACAACTGCGGCTCTGGAAACGGACGCGCGATCTTTCCTCGCAACATCCTCAATGCAAAGATCACCAACAGCATCCTCGCCCATAGCAACACGGATACGGAAGGTTCGGTCCTGATCGAGGGCAACTCGAGCATTACCCATTCGAACTTGTTCGAAGTATCCCCCATCAAACTGTCCAGCGGGGCCACGCAGCACAATATCCTCAATCTGGATCCCATGTTCGCAGACCCGGACAGCCTGGACTTTACCCTCGGTCACAGGATTCTGCAGGAGGCGGGCTGGGGCGATCCGCAATGGATCATGGGCGTTACTTCGAGCGAAGAAGACATCGTTTTGCCCACGCAGATAACGCTGGGACAAAACTATCCGAACCCTTTCAATGGGCAGACTACCATCCCCTACCGCATCGACGAACCGGGAATGGCTACGCTGGATGTGTACGATATGTTAGGACGCCGCGTGATGAGCGTGATGAGCGCGCACCATGCGGTCGGGGAATACGCCGTAGATATTTCGCTTGACGGCCATGCGACAGGCCTGTATGTCTACAGGCTTCGCGTGAACGACCAGGTTCAGCATCGTACGCTTACGTTACTGAAATAGGATAACGGGCAGGAAACGAGGGGGAAGAAAAAACCTCTCGTTTCCTGCCCAAAACACCCTTCAGACGCTTGTCCATCTTCCGGTTGGCCTGTCTGGCCGCCGCATCGGTTTTCCCTGTCCTGTGGTGGACGCTGCCGGCGTCTGCACAGCAGGAGCGGTTTGTCCGAACCCCGGCGGAGCTTGCTCAGGCCATCTCGAACTCGGATCCGGGCGACGCCATTGTGATGGCGAACGGGGTTTGGACGGATACGAACATTGCGTTCTACGCCCAGGGCGCCCCGGGAGACACCATCACGTTACGGGCGGAAACCCCGGGAAAGGTTATCCTGAACGGGCGATCCGCCTTGCGCATCGCCGGCGACTACCTGAAGGTGGACGGACTGTGGTTCGACCGGGGAGTGCTCTCGGACGGGCACATTATCCAGTTCCGGCGCTCGTCTTCGCGTCTCGCGAACCATAGCCGTCTCACCAATTGCGCCATCACGGATTACAACCCGCCAAACAGGCTGACGGAGTACAAATGGGTTTCTGTCTACGGTACGCACAACAGGGTGGATCATTGCTATTTCGCCGGGAAAACCCATGACGGGGCCACGGTCGTCGTCTGGCTTCGCGATCCTCCCAACGACGCGCCCGTATATCACCGGATAGATCGCAATCACTTCGGCCGCCGCCCGGATCTGGGTAAAAACGGGGGAGAAACCCTCCGCATCGGAACGAGCAGCCGCTCGATGCAGAATTCTTTTGTGACGGTTGAGCGCAACCTCTTCGAGGAGTGCGACGGCGAAATCGAGATCATCTCCAACAAAAGCGGAAACAACACGTTTCGCTACAACACCTTCCGGCGCTCGGCAGGCACGTTGACGCTGCGCCACGGCAATGAGGCCCATGTGTACGGTAACTTCTTTCTGGGAGAAGGAAAATCCCGAACGGGCGGCGTGCGCATTATCGGAGAACGGCACGAAGTATACAACAACTACTTCCAGGATCTGACCGGCACGGGCTACCGCGCCGCGCTGGCGGTCGTGAATGGCGTGGAAAATTCGCCGCTAAATCGCTATTTCCAGGTCAAAGACGCCATCGTCGCCTTCAATACATTCGTCAATACGGAGGAAACGTTCGTCATCGGCGCAGGAAAAAGCAGCGAACAGTCGCTCCCTCCGGAAAATCTCACCATTTCCAGCAACCTTGTGGAGACCACGATGGGGCCGATTATCGAATACGAAGACGCCCCGATTAACATCTCCTACGCAACGAATATCATGCACGGAAGCGCACTGGGCATTGATCGGCCCGACGGCGTCTCCACCGCGGACCCCCAACTGGCGCAAAGCGGGTTATTGTGGCGGCCTTCCGCCTCCTCCCCCGCCCTGAACGCTGCGATGACTTTCTCCTTCGCCACCACCGATATGGACGGTCAGGCGCGTGACGCCACCCCCGATATTGGCGCCGATGAACAGGCAACCTCGCCCATAACGAACCGCCCGTTGACGGAAGCCGATACAGGTCCCTCCTTCCTCAGCATCGCCTTGCCGGTGGAATCTCCCCCGAAGGAAGCGCCTTCCACCAGCGTAACGATCACGAACGCACCGAACCCGTTCCACAATCGTACCCATGTATCCTTTACCCTTGCGGAATCCGGTCATGTACGGCTCGTCGCGTACGACATAATCGGGCGAGAAGTGGCTCTTTTGCTCGATGCGCCCCGGACGCAGGGCAAGCACCGCGTGGTTTTCGAAGCATCGAGCCTTCCGGCCGGACTGTACATGGTCAGACTGAACGTACGCGATCAGCAGCAGACACACATGCTCATTCGCCAATGAGAATATCGTTTTTCATAGCGCTTTTCTGTATAACCGCTCTGCCCGCCTCGGGCGACGACACCACGCTTGTCCGGTCGGTGGATGCATTCCACAAGGCCGTGGAGACAGTGCAGCCAGGCGATACCATTCTTCTGGCCAACGGCGTCTGGCGTGACGCACGCCTCGATTTCGACGCCGACGGCATGGAGGGAGACACTATCACCGTCAAAGCGGAAGCTCCGGGAAAGGTGATCCTTACAGGAACGTCCAGGCTCCGCATCGGAGGCAGCTATCTGAAAGTGGAGGGGTTATGGTTTCACCGGGGAGCTCTCGACGGGGGACATGTAATCGCCTTCCGTACGAAGCAGGACCGACCGGCGCATCACAGCCGCCTTACCCAATGCGCCGTCACCGAATACAATCCGCCGAACTGGCTGACCGAGTACAAGTGGGTCTCCGTCTATGGTACGCATAATCGCGTGGATCATAATTATTTCGCCGGAAAAACGCACGACGCCGCTACTCTCGTCGTATGGCTCGAAGATCCGCCAGATCATCAGCCGAACTACCATCGCATAGACCGCAATCATTTCGGGCCCCGCCCCCCGCTCGGCAAGAACGGAGGAGAAACCATCCGCATAGGCACGAGCCACCGTTCGATGCAGGACTCGCGAACGGTCGTCGAATACAACCTGTTCGAACAAGCCAGTGGAGAACACGAAATCATCTCCAATAAATCCGGGGAAAACGTATACCGTCACAACACTTTTCTCGAATCCGAGGGAACGCTCACGCTGCGCCATGGCAACCGGGCCGTGGTGGAACATAATTTTTTCCTGGGAAACGGACGCCCCGGCACGGGCGGCGTACGAATCATCGGGGAGGACCACCTTGTCCAGGATAATTATTTTGCAGGCTTGCAGGGAGATTCCTCGCGGGCCGCGCTCCCGATCATGAACGGCGTGCCCGATTCGCCGCTGAATCGATATTTTCAGGTCAAAAACGCCCGCATCGCCAACAACACGTTCGTCGATACCCGCGTTACGATTTTGTACGGTATGGGTATGGACCGCGAAAAATCCCTCCCGCCGCAAGGCGTTTCGTTTACGGACAATATCGTAGACGCGGATAGCCCCGTCCCGGTGATCTTCGCCAGGGCATCTCCTCAAGACATAACATGGCGCGGCAATGTATTTTACGGTTCCGATCCCGGCATGCCTCTGCCAGAAGGGATCCTATGGGAAAATCCCAAACTCCTCGTTGGGAAAGACGGTCTCTGGCGACCCGACCCTGCGGGTCCGGCGGCAGGCAAGGGCGCTGCGCTTGCACGTCGGCCGCTGACGCCGGCCGACGCGGGGCCTGCATGGTTCTCCCTTTCGGCCCGCGCCGCATACGTACATTGAGGAATCAACCAGCGCGGCATTGCAGCGATCTCGCCTTCCGAAACCGGACTACCCCCGGCCCGGCAAAATAGCCGCGGATCGAAAAGGAACGAACTTCCTCTGTCGAGACGCAGTCCCCGGACGAAATCAAAGCCGGTTACTGCGCACTGGCTAAAGACGGTTCCTCCTGTGGCTCTTCCTGCGCCGCGTCGGCGACGTCGGCGACCTCGGCCTCCATGACCTGGCGCACATGATCTTCCGACACGTCCAGATGCCGCGCCATGGATGAGCGGGCTTCATCGGACAAACCCGCTGCAATGGCTTGCAGAATCTTTCCGTGCCACGTTATAGCCGATTCCCTCGCGTCCATAACCACCTGGTGAACGGACGCCTTGATCCGGGGCATCAGAGTATGAATAGGCTGAACGAGCAAGGGCACCACAGGGTTGCCGGACGCCTCGGCGATATGGAGATGAAAAGCCATATCCAGGGCGGTAAGATCGCCGCTCCCGCTCTCGCAGTCCTTTAATTCCCGAAAATCCTGTTCCAGCCGATCAAGGTCTTCGCTCGTACGATGCAGAGCCGCTTCGGCGGCGATGGCAGGTTCGATAATCTGGCGAGCGCGAATCACGTTCAACCAGTGAAGCGGGCCCAATTTCTGGTGAAGATACAATTCCAGAGGGATCGTTACGGTTTCAGTCGTGAGCTCGCTCACAAAAATCCCGCGGCCTTTTTCAATTCGGAGCAAGCCCCTGCCGCTAAGCATGCGAAGCGCTTCGCGAAGAACCGTTCTGCTCACGCCAAACTGTTCGCACAACTGGAATTCGGGCGGCATCCTCATGCCTGGAGCCAATTGCCCCTGACGGATCGAATCTTCGACGGCTCTCTCTACAGCATGACTCAGCAGCTGACTTTTTCCAACTGGCTTGAAGCGTTTCTGCATCGATAAGGAATCTTTAGGGGCAATAATCTATTCTTGGACACGTTGCGCGTCGCCTTGTTTCGTTGGAGCAACGGCTGCTGAACGCCCCGCGCCGAAAAACGCCTGGATACGGTTAACCTCCCCTGACGGCGTTTGTCCCCCTCCCCTCCGCAAAAACCCTAAAGCCCGAATAACCTCGGTGCGAACAGGGTAATTTCCGGAACGAAAGTGATAACAAGAAGGGCAAGCAACATGGCTGCATACAGCGGCAGCAGCGGCCGAACGACGTCTGTCACTGGCACTTTCGCGATACCCGCCCCTGCAAAAAGCACCGTCCCGACCGGCGGGGTACAGAGTCCGATACACAGGTTAAAGACCATCAGGACGCCGAAATGCAGGGGGTCGATCCCCAGCGTAACGACGATGGGCAAAAAGATGGGCGTAAAAATCAGGATGGCCGGCGTCATGTCCATAAACGTGCCCACGGCAAGCAGCAGCACATTGATGACGAGCAGGAGGACGATCTTGTTGTCGCTTAACGCAATCAGGGCATTGGCGACGTCTTGCGGAATGTCTTCGAACGAAAGCGCCCAGGACAACGCCAACGAAGTACCTATAAGAAGCATCACGACAGCTGTCGTCACAACAGAGCTGAGCAAAATGTCGGGCAACTCGCGAGGGCGTACTTCGCGATAGATTAAAACGAGCAGCAGTGCGTACAAAACCGCGATGGCGGCAGCTTCTGTGGCTGTGAAGACGCCTGCCACAATCCCCCCGATGACCACCACGACAAGCGTCAAACTGGGCAAAGCGTCCACAAAACGCTTGAGCGCCTCCCGAAGGGGAACGCGTTCATCCTTTCCGAATCCTTTCCGATGCGCAACGATGGCCGCCACAGCCATGAGCATACCGCCGAGCAGCAGGCCGGGCAAATATCCGGCGACGAACAACGCCGCCACGGAAACGCCGCCGCTGGCCAGCGAATAGACGATCAGCACATTGCTTGGCGGGATAATCAATCCCGTCGTGGCCGACGAAACGTTTACGGCCGTACTAAAACTCGGCGCATACCCGTTTTCAACCATCTTCGGATGCATAACCGAGCCGATCGCAGCAGCAGCAGCTATGGCCGAACCCGAAATGGCGCCGAACAGCATACAGGCGATAATGTTCACGAATGCCAGGCCGCCCGGCAGCGCTCCAACAAGGGCCCGCGCAAAAGCGATAAGGCGACGAGCAATCCCCCCGCGCCCCATGAGGTTGCCCGCCAGTATAAAAAAAGGAATCGCCAGCAAGGTAAAACTGTCGAGCCCCGTGGCGATCCGCTGGGCCGTTGTGCTTGCCGCAGGAATAAAATCGACGGTGACCAGCATTGTGAGCAACGTCGCCATGCCAATGGAATAGGCCACAGGCACATCCAGCAAAAGCAGGACAAGAAAACAAATGACGAGTACGACAATAGCGAAACTCATGGTTTCAGGACGTCAGGCGCATGACCGAGGGCAAGGTATTTTTGCAATGCGCATCGCGATCAGGCAACGGGCTGGGGACAAGACGTTTCTTCATCGTTCGACTCCCTGCTTTTCTCCCGCCGAATCTCGCGCAGCGCAACGACGGAATAGTATATGGTAATCAAGCCGCTTAGCGGAATAACCGTATACACATATCCTATGGGCAGCTGAAAAGCCGCCGAAAGCTGATTGAGATCAAGCGTAACGTAGACGAGCCACCCGCCGCCGAATATCAACCCGACCAGCGAGAAAACGATAATCGTTCCGTACGCGAATCGCTGCGCGGCGCGACGACGCTGCGCCCGAAAACGCCGCACCATAATATCGATGCCGAGATGCGCCCGCAGCCGGAGCGCATAGGCCGCGCCCAGCAGGCTAATCCAGATCAACAGGTAACTCGCCAGTTCTTCGGTATATGAACTGGGACTGTTAAGCAGGTATCGCGTGGCTACTTGCCATGAGACGGTCGCAACCATGATGATCATCAGGATGACGAGGAACCAGGACAGGCTTTTGTCGATGATACGGGTCAGTTTTTGCATACGCTGTTCAAGGCAACGCTTGCGTTTCGTCCGCATCGTCCTCTGCCGCAGGCGAGGACAATGCATGGATTCGTTCGACCCATGCGCCCAGCTCTGTTCCGCGTATTGATTCGTACAAGGGACGAACCGCTTCCTGGAATGGGGTTTTATCAGGGCGAACCACCGTTACTCCAGCTTCTTCGACAGTGCGTAACGCCGCCTCGGTGGCTTCCCGCCAAAGTTCCCGCTGATACGCAACAGACTCCGCTACGGCCTGCTCTATCCAGGCTTGCTGCCGGTCCGTAAGTTTGGTCCATGCGTGCGTTCCGATGAGCAAAACATCCGGCGGCGCTGCATGCTCGTCAAGGGTATAATAACGGGCCTGTTCGTAATGCCGGGATCCGTAAAAATTGGGAGGATTATTTTCCGCGCCGTCTACGACCCCCTGCTGAAGCGCAGTGTAAAGTTCCCCGTAGGCCATGGGCGTGGCGTTCGCTCCAAGCATATTGATCGTCTGGATCGAAAGATTACTGCGCATCACGCGAATCTTCAACCCGGCCAGGTCGTCGGGAGATTCGACGCGACGATCATGGATGTAAAAACTTCGGAAACCGGCGTCGTAATAACACAATCCGCGAATGCGATACGGTTCGCCTTGCAGCAGAATGGTCCGCCCCGCCTCGCCCTCAAGGGTTTCCCAAAGATGCTCCTCGTCGCGAAACAAATAAGGCAAACTGTAAACCCCCATCGCCGGCACGAAATTCTCTATCACGCTCGACGCCACTTTGGCCATGTCGAGCGTACCGAGTTGCAGTAATTCCACCGACTCGCGCTCGTTGCCCAGCTGGCCGCTCGGATATATCTTCACCCGCATGGCGCCATCGGATAACGCTTGAAGACGATCCCCCATATGCGCCATCCCCTGATGCACTGGATGCGTCGCATCGAGAATATGCGCCAAACGCAGTTCGACGACATTCTGCTGTTCGCGGCAACCGACGCCGGACAGTAGAAAAAATCCCGCTATCCCGAGAATCTTCGGGAGGTCCGCATATACGGAATATGCGATTTTCGCCCGGCGGGACATGTAACGAAGCGATGCTCCTCGCAGTCTCCCGGAAAGCGCATCACGTCCGCGCAACACCGAATCCGCCCTGTTTTCTGCTGATTTCAACATGCAATCACCACATCCTTTACGGGTGAAAATGAAGCGCTGAGCGAAGCGGTCTTAATCAGAGCGTCCCTGGCGTCAAGAGGTATGCGCATCGAACAGGAGAAGAGGTATGGATGTCGGCGTTTATGCACCCTCGAGAAAAGTCTCGCGGGCAGGCGCGAACACATCAATCAGACACCCCTCTTTAAGGGCAAGAGCGCCGTGCCGAACATCGGGCGGAATAAAAAAGCAGTCTCCTTTTTTGAGTAGTTGCTTGTCCCCGGCTATTTCGACTTCAAAAGAACCCGATTCAACATAGGAGACTTGACGGTGAGGGTGGTCGTGCAGTACCCCGACGGCGCCCTCCTCGAAACGCACCCGCACCAGCATGAGATGATCGTCGTATCCCAGAATTTGCCGGGTAATTCCTCTATCGGGCGTTTCCCACGCCACATCGGCGCCTTTGATGAAGCAACGAGTGGGCGGCGCGTTCAGATCCGTCATGTGAAAAGGGTTTGTATGCGCGTTGAAAAAGCCAACGATCCGCAAGCGTGCTTTCGAAGAGTCCGGTCAAATGAAATACAACCCGCCATTGACCTCCACCGATTCGCCGTTGATATATGCAGAAGCCTCGGAAGCCAGAAAAACGACCGCGTTGGCCACATCCACCGCCTCGCCTTCACGCCCCGCGGCCGTCTTTGCAGCCACAGTTTCACGAACCGCATCGGGCGTAAACGTATCGTGAAACGTGGTATTGATCAGGCCCGGCGAAACGCAGTTGACCCTGATGCTGCGGGGACTCAATTCCTTGGCCAGCCCCCGCGTCATGGTCAGTACGCCGCCTTTCGACGCGGCGTAGGCTATCGACCCGCCGCCGCCGCCATCCCGGGCAGCCAGCGACGACAGGTTGACAATAACGCCCCCATCCGCCATATAAGGCAACGTCGCCTTCGTCACCAGAAAAACACTCTTCAGATTCACACCCATCACTTCGTCCCAGAATGCTTCATCCATCTCGGTCACTTTTTTCCGGGCAATCAAACCGCCTGCATTATTCACGAGAATATGAATGGAATCGCCCAGCGCACTGGCGGTCTCCGCAACAAGGCGTTCGGCGTCGGCGGCCCGGGAAACGTCGGCCCGGATGGCCACGGCCCGACCGCCCTGCTCTGCGATAGCCGCAACGGTCGCCTCCGCTTCTTCCTTGCTGGATCGGTAATTGACCGCAACGGAAACGCCGCTTTCGGCGAGTTTCCAGGCGATCGCCCTGCCTATATCGCGTCCGCCGCCCGTTACAAGGGCTACTTTGCCCTTCAGGTCATCGTACATGAAATACCTCCTTCCTTATCCATGAAATATCATGGGGTCTATCTTTCGCAGGCATACTTGCCTCCTGATCGTTGTCGATGGAAGCGACTGAATGCAACAGCGGGGCAATGCGCTATTCATCCGACGTCCCCTCAGATTCATCCATGAATTCGATCTTGAAATTGCCCGTCCACGCGTAGGCGTTCCCGTCAAAAGAAACAGTGTGCTCTGTCGTCCTGGACGGTGGCCCATTGTTCACCATTACGCGCCAGAGAAGACCATTCTGGCCTTCAATCTCGATGACGCTCGCCCTGTCGTCATGTCCCACGACGCGCACTTGCTCGATCAGGGAACGAGCTTGG
This sequence comes from uncultured Rhodothermales bacterium, assembly GCA_964608315.1. Classification (GTDB taxonomy): domain Bacteria; phylum Bacteroidota; class Rhodothermia; order Rhodothermales; family VXPQ01; genus VXPQ01. Next base: position 38,046 of record CAZSNF010000022.1, read on the forward strand.
GCAGACCGCTCCCGAGCTTCGTTAAAATAACCGTGCGGCTCGATGACAGAGGCAAACAGATGATCGCTGTCCTGTCGGCGCACGATCAGCACAGGCTCGGACCGCAGGTTGAAATTCGGGTCGTTGGCGCCCGTACGCCCCATGAGCACTTCCGTGCCGGGCGCCCCGGCCGACACGATGGAGTAATACCGGTGACCGTCCAGCCAGGTAAAGCGGATTGTTTCGTCGGTTGCGGCGCGAGCCGTCTCCCAAATGTGCTGATACCCGGCGCCTTCGCCGAGGGGTTGGAGCGCCCCCGTATGCGTCTGGAAATCGACATTGTGCGCAATCGGCTGGCCCGAGTAATGAAACGGATAATCGTACTGGCGCGTCTCGTCGCTTTCCAGCCGAAAAAGGTCGATGACCACCGGGTAGGAAAGTCTGTCGTCCCGAACCAGCAACATGGTGCGCTGCATCTCGACTCCTTCGTAATGCGTGTCGGCGCGCGCGCTCATTGCTTTCGCCTGCGAGTCCCGGCTATCGAAGAAATGACGCTGACCGGAAGTCTCCTCGGCAGCATCCTCGTCGCCAAGATTCTGCGTCGAACCATCTACCGCCACGGTGTTATGCGCAATGGTCTGCATCGCCCAGGATTCGTTCTCCGGCAGGTAGCGCCCTCCGTACTTGGGCTCGACATTGATCCACCGGCCAAAGCCATAATCGTTGATAACCTCACGCCCCTGATCGAAGAAGATGAAGTGCAACTTGTCAAAGTGGCCGTGCCCGCCGCCATGCACGCCATACTTCATCAGCAGCATGGATTCATCCTGCCCCCCGCCCATGCGCAGAATGCCCAGTCCCCCCTGCTCGCCGTCATGACCGTCGGTGAATTCGATGGACGGCCAGTCCATATCAGGCGGCTCATCGAGGGCGTTATAGTCACGAGCTACCTCCAGGCCCGAACCATTCAGTATCACTCGATTTTGAATGCGGGCGACGCCAAGCAAGCTTTCGTCGGCGCCGTACTGACCGTACGTCAATGCATTCGCCAGAACAACTTCCGGGGCCGCGACGTCCATGGTCCTCGAAGCATCGTTGACGGGAGGAAAAACGCCGTTGGGAAAAGCAGTCTGCACCGCCGAATAGTGGGCTTTGCCAAGAATCCGGTCGCGGTAATCATAGATGCCTGCCTCGGGCTGCATGCGATGCACCGCCTCGGCAAAGTAAAAGAAAGGCATCAGGGCATAGCGGATATAGTAAGGCCCTTCCATATAATACCCGTCGGGCGAAAAAAGCAGGTCGAGCTGCGCGAGGAAACCGCCCTGTCCGTCCAACTCCGTGCCGTGCAACGCCTTGTCGACGAGCGTCTGATCGCCCATCACGTACGCGATCATACCCACGGCGGCTACCGCCCAGGTGCCGTGGTTATGAATCCGGTTGAATTCCTCCTTATTGCGTACGGAGAACCATTCCGCCATCGGGCGAAAAATGCGGGTCTCGAAGCGTGCGCGTTCTTCCCTGGAAAGCCACTCGTAGACGCAATCGTACGCGATGCTGACATGGACGAGCCAGACCTCCTCGTTGAGCGTCTGGTGAAATATCTTGCCGGGTTTTTGATTCCGCGCCAGCGGATGCGGTCCAAGGGTCGGGTACAAAACAGCGTATTCCTCCAGCATATCTCGCACGAACGCCGCGTACTTCTCTTCCCCGGTAATGCTGTAGAGCAGCCCGGCGTAGCGCATCTCCCGGTAATTCTGCTTGTGCCGCTCGTGCTCGTAGCCGCCCGCCTCGCCCGGCGGCGGTACTTCGATAGGCTTCGAAAACGCAGCCTCCATCGTCTCCTCGGCCAGCGCAACCGCATTGTCGAGCAACGCGTACTTGCCCAGCGCCCCTCGTATTTCAGCAGCCTCCTCCTGACTAATAAAAATACCTGCACGCTGCGCTACGCCTTGCTCCACGGCGAATAAAAGGAAGAAGCCGGCGAGAAAAAATCGATGCATTGCGGATCAGGGATGGCCTGGGCTGAACGACATGGTCTTGATCAGGGTATCCTATAATACATCATACATATCAATAAAACCAGATTCTGATGAGGTTCCGCAGACATATTTTTCCGGAACCGCCGCCCTCGCGGGCGCGGCGGTCGAAGCGGCGAATCATTCTACGCCATCAGGCTTTGCGCAGCGTCGAGATCCTCCGCTGCAAAACGAAGCCAGCGTTTTGCCTCGCAAACGAACTCAGGCCCGCTCATAGACAATCTTTCCTTCGCGAAGCGCCGAGCGCAACACGGTTCCTGCAAGGTGGCCTCGCCGGGCTATCTCTTCAGGCGTCGCCACCACAATATCCTTGCACACCGGCAGGTCTCCCAGAATTCGGCGAATATGAACTGCGGCGGCCCGCTTGTCGGAAACGTCCGGCAGCACAACCAGCAAATCCACGTCGCTCCATTCGTTCGCCGTGCCCCGCGCATGAGAGCCGAACAAAACGATACGCAACGGCTGAAATCGCCCCACGATGCGGTCCACCATGGTCGATATGAATCCTTCCGAAGCTGCGATCTTCATAACGCCGGCTTGATAAAGATACTCTGAAACCTTTCCGATACGGCGGCGGCTGCGATTTTTCCTTCGCGAAGCGCCGAGCGCAACGCCGCGTACAAACTTACACGAAACTGTTTGCCCCTTTGTTCGCCCTCGCCATCTCGCAGTCTCCCGAAAGGGGCTTCACGTCCGCCATGCACCAAATCCGCAGCGTTTACCGCTGATTTCAGCGATGCCATTACAGTGTCCTGTACCCACGAACGTGAAGCGCTGATCAAAGCAGATTTAATCAAAGCATCCCTGAATAATTAAAGGCAAGACGGTCGAGGAGGGGCTGTGGATGCGCCTTTGAGCGAAACATCGGGCCCCAAAATATCCCGCCAGCCCATCGCCTGCGCACCCTTATGTATTCGCGAAAAGGCGCGCCACAGGCCCGTTCCCATTCTGCCTGAACTACAGCGTACGCCTCGCAGCCCCTGGGATTTGCGAACTCGATCAGAGTATCCTTATTTTTTTAACCTCGGCAATTCGCCGCCTTAATTATTTAGGGACACACTGATTGTCCCCTACTTGAGCAGCGCCATGGTCTTGACCGCCGCCTCTTCCTCTGCCCGCAGAACGTACAGGTACGCGCCGCTCGCAAGGTCGGAGGCGTCGAACGTAACGCTGTGGCGGGCAGCCGGCTGCGGACCGTCAAGCAATACGAACACCTCGTGTCCCAGCATGTCGTACACTGAAAGCGTAACGTGCTGCGCCCTGTCCAGAGAAAACGAAATCGTCGTGGACGGATTGAATGGATTGGGGTAATTCTGCTCCAGCGAAAACGCCGTCGGAATCTCGTCCGACTCCGACCCGGTGGGAATCGGACTTTCCTCCGTGATGAAAACAGCGTCGCGATCCATGATGGTTACTTCCACCAGCGACGGATTGCCCGCAGAAACTTCCGACGGCAAACTGCCGAACGCCACCGTGAACGTCTCGTCCTCTGTGTCGTCGTCTATGGTCATGGCGATCGCGCCCGCGCCGCTCGACTCATTCGCCGCTATCGTAATGAAGGTCAGCGAGCTGTAGTCCCCCGCCTCCGCCGTGCCCGCCTTCAGTGCAAGGGGGATCGTTATCGCCGCGCCAAGCGCCTCCGACAACGTAGCCGTCACCATCGCCGATTCGCCTTCCTCCGCAGGATTCGGCGATACCGACAAAGCCACCCGGGGAACGGATGGCGGGGGTGGCGGCGAAATCACCGCCGCCGCATCGTTGTCGTTCACCGCCACCGTCGCTTTGTTCGACGGCGGGCTGGCCGCTGC
>CAZSNF010000023.1:0-41813 GCA_964608315.1 uncultured Rhodothermales bacterium
GCGCTTCACGTCCGCCATGCCCCGAATCCGCAGCGTTTACCGCTGATTTCAACGAGGCGAGCACAATGTTCTGTACCCGCGAACGTGAAGCGCTGATCGAAGTAGATTTAATCAGAGTTTCCTTAATATCTGCACGGCTTATTTTCTACGCCGCATCGCTCGATTTGCGCCCCGTATCGGGGGGCGTTCCGGCTTCCGAATCGCCAGGTCGCCGAAATGCCTGAGGGTTGCAGGGACAAGGCCAGGTTTTCGCCTACGTCGAAGTCCAGCAGGTGCGCATGGACGTAGGCGTCGAGGATCGACAGTCCGTAGAAAACGCCGGCCCCGATGTACAGCACGTCGCGATTTCTTCGCAGGGCGTCCCGTTGCTGTCGGAACAGGCCGGCCAGCCTGCTCTGGAAGGCGTCCGACTCCGCTTCTTCGGGGGGGATTCCCAGTTCTCCGAGCAGGCTCAGATAATCCCGCTCGTATTCTGCGGGGACATTGATTGTGGAGACGTCCCGAATCACCCACAGATAGCCATGGCCATAGGTTCGATATCGCCGATTCGCACGGAGGATGGCGCCGGTAAAACCCGCCAGACCGCCCCATACGATCGCCGCCTTGTAATACTGCCGGTTGCGAATCTGTCCCCAGCCCGGCGCGGCCGCTCGCCAGATTGCTGTGCGGGGATTGAAGCGATGTCCGGCGAGGGTGGTGTCCGGCTGCGCCGCCATAGGCTGCGCCACAGCGAAACTGGCCATGCAGGCTATCAGGATCATCCCGCCGTATCCGATGCGGCTACCCACGATTATTTCCCCGCGAGCAATTCAAGAATCCGTTCCAGGTCTTCGCCGGAATAATACTCGATTTCGATACGTCCCCCATGCTCCTGAGGCCGGATGTCGACCCGCGTACCAAAGCGGTTGCGAAGTTCCGATTTGTACTTTTCCAGTTGCAGGGCGTCCCGCCTCGACAAGGACGCCTTTCGTTGCGACTGTTTTCTGGTTGTTGTCGTCTTCGCCTGGCGGTTTTCCCGCGCTCGCCGCTCGACTTCCCGTACGGACAGTCCTTTGGCCTTTATGGCTTCGAAGAGGGCGATTTGCGTTTTCTTGTCCGTTATGTTGATCAGTACGCGGGCGTGTCCAACGGATACTTCGCCGTCGCGCAAACCGGTTTGCACGACCGGGGGCAACCGGAGCAATCGCAGCATATTGGTTACGGCGGATCGGCTTTTGGCGACGCTGCGGGCAACTTCTTCGTGGGTCATATTGCATTCTTCCATCAAACGCCGATAGGCCAGCGCCTCTTCGATCGGGTTGAGGTTTTCGCGCTGGATGTTTTCGACGATAGCCATTTGCAACATGCTATCCGCATCCGCTTCCCGAACATAGGCGGGAATGCGTTCGAGTCCCGCAAGCTGCGCTGCGCGCAGCCGCCGTTCTCCGGAAATAAGTTCATACCCGTGCTCTGCCGTTCGCACCGCGACAGGCTGAATTACCCCGAACTGCCTGATCGAATCCGCCAGTTCCCCGAGCGTTTCCTCGTCGAAGTTCTTTCGGGGTTGAAAGGGGTTGGGTTGCACGAGCGAAATATTGATTTCGCTGATCTGGCCGGCTCGTTCGGGCGGGTGGACGGACGCAAGGCGCTCTTCGTTTGATTCGAGGATTGCGCTCAGTCCGCGTCCCAGCGCTTCTTTTCGCGGCGCCATGGCAGGAGAGGGGATACGTGAAAAATCAGGGAGCGTATTCGATGGGCGGCGCATTCGTTCGGAGCGCGTTGTCGTCGTTGGCTTTGGCAACGGTCCCGCTATTGTTCTCGACGATTTCGCGAGCGAGGGCGATATAGTTGCGCGCGCCGGTGGAAACCGCATCGTAGAGCAGCACGGGTTTCCCGAAACCAGGCGCTTCCGAAAGTCGAACGTTGCGCTGAATGATGGTCTTGAACACTTTGTCGCCGAAATATTGCCGCACTTCGCTTACGACCTGGTTCGCAAGGCGGAGCCGGGCGTCGCACATAGTCAGCAGGACGCCTTCTATTTCCAGGGTCCGATTCAGGCGCTGCTGGACGATTTTCACCGTATTCAGCAGTTGCCCCAATCCTTCGAGGGCGAAGTACTCGGTTTGCAAGGGAATGACGACGGAGTCCGAGGCGGTGAGCGCATTGACCGTGAGCAAGCCGAGCGACGGCGGGCAATCGATCACGATGAACGCATAGTCCTGGCGGATGGCGTCGAAGGTTTGTTTGAGGCGGTATTCTCGCCTGGGCAGGTCCGCTATTTCAATTTCGGCCCCCACAAGGTTGATGTGGCTGGGCGCTACATGGAGCGAGGCGATTTCTGTTTCCTGGACGATGGAGCGTATTTCGGCGTTGCCGATCAGCGTTTCGTAGATGGAATGTCCCCGCGTTCCGTCGTGTACGCCGGTTCCCGAACTGGCGTTTGCCTGGGGATCCATGTCCACGAGCAGTATCGGATACTCCATAGCCGCCAGCGACGCCGCCAGATTGATGGCCGTGGTTGTCTTGCCCACGCCGCCTTTCTGGTTTGCAATCGAAATTATTTTTCCCATGGATGCGGTCAGTGTCGTATCGCCCGGATACAGGTTCGTATTTTCGACATTCGCCGGATCGCGCTGATCGAAGTGGTTTTGATCAGAGTATCTTCAAGATCAACGAATGGACAAGCAATTGGTTTTAAGAATACTCTGATTAAGGGCGCTCTGATTAAATCTACTTCGATCAGCGCTTCACGTTCGAGCGCACAGGACATTGCGCAGGCGTCGTTGAAATCAGCGGTAAACGCTACGGATTCGGGCATGGCGGACGTGAAGCGCCCTTCGGGAGCTGCAAGGGCGCTCTGGCAAGGAATGACGAAGTGGTTTTGATTCGGGTATCCTTTATATTTCCCGGTGAGGACGGAGAATGTTCGGGAAAACAGGGAAAACCAACGTGAAGAAGCAGGATCCTGCAAAACGCGCCGCGGGAGAACAGGCGGCTTCCTGGGTGCAAAACGGCATGCGCATTGGTTTGGGCACGGGTTCTACCGTGGCGTACGCACTGGAGGCGTTGGGACGGCGCGTCCGCGAGGAAGGGCTGTCGTTCTCGGGCGTTCCAACCTCGATAGCCACGGAGCAGATCGCCCGTCGCCTTGCCTTGCCCCTCGCTACGCTTGCCGAGGCAGGTCGATTGGATATGGCTATCGACGGCGCTGACGAGATCGATCCGCATTGGCGCCTGATCAAGGGCGGCGGCGGCGCGCATACGCGCGAAAAAATCGTTGCGGAGCAAGCAGAGCGTTTTGTAGCGCTCGTGGACGAATCCAAGGTCGTGCAGCGGTTAGGCGCGGCGTTCCCGGTGCCTGTGGAAGTGGTGCCGCTTGCGGCGGCTCCTGTCATGGAAGCCTTGCGACGCCTTGGCGCCTCTCCCTCATTGCGCACAGACAAAACCGGAGCGCCTGTCCGCACCGATCAGGCGTTTCACATTCTTGATGCGTTTTTCGAGGGAGGCATAGAGGCCCCCGAAGTGCTGGGGCCTGCCATCAAGAACATACCGGGCGTTTTGGACCACGGTATTTTTGCGGGCTATGCCACCGACGTTCTCGTGGGCGGCGAGGACGGGAGCGTACGTACGCTGGTCAAAGGCGCATAACGAAACCGCCGGGATTCGTCCGGGCGACGGTTCGTCTTCGTCTTTGCTGCGCTTACTTCAGCTTGAAGGTGATGGGCAACGACATGCGCACCTTGACGGCCTTGCCGCGCTGCTTGCCGGGCGTGAACTTGGCTTCGCTCACGACGCGGGCGGCTTCTTCGTCGCAACCGGCTCCAATGCCTCGGGTAACTTTCACATCTTCCACGTTGCCCTGTTCGTTGACGACGAATTGCAGGAATACGCGTCCTTCCACGCCGGCCTTACGGGCGATCTCGGGGTATTTCACCTTGCTCTGGACCGAGGCGATGCCTCCGATCAGTTCAGGCTGTTGCTCCACGATGAAAAAGATTTCAGGCTCTTCTTCCTCTTCTTCCTCCTGGGGCGGCGGGGGAGGAAGCGCCGCCGGCGCGGCGTCCAGGTCAAGGGAAGCGTCCAGGTCAAGGATATCGTCCTCCAGGATTTCGTCGTTGGGCACCTCAACGGGTACGGGCGGCCTGGGCGGAGGAGGCGGCTGCTCGATTTGCTCCGTTTGCTGGATTTCCTCCATGGTGATCTGCTCCTGTTCCGGGAGCACGATCTCGAAATCGCTCTGGTTGGACCAGTTGGCGCGGAAGGCGACAATCAAAATGGCCAGCGTGATGATCAGGCCTGCCTCCATGTAGAGCGCATACTTGTTCTTCAGGTTATGCTTGTCGTCCTTTTGCAAAGCCATGTCGCTGTTTCCGGATAGTTTGGAATCGGGGGGTATCCTTAACATACGTAAAAAGGCCGGGTTCCGTGAATTCGTATTGTGAATTTTTCCAACCGCGAAGCCGTTTTTCGCCGCGGAGTCATTCCAGGCCAAGGCGTTCCCGTAGCGCAAGCGGCGCTTCGTTCAGCAAATCGGTGGCGCGCATGGCGCGTCCGGACTGCCTCGCCGAGTAGCGATCCGCGGCGGCGCCTCCAAGGTGCAGCCCCGCGACGGCAGCCTGTTCCGCCGACAACCCCTGCGCCAGCAATCCGCCGCACAGTCCGGCCAGCACATCGCCCGTGCCCGCCGTCGCCAGCGCCGGGCTGCCTGTAGCGTTGATCCATGTTGCGCCGGCTTTGCCGCTTTTGCTCTCGGGCGCCGCCGCAAGCGCAGGGTAACCCTTGAGGACCAGGACGCAATCGAAGGCGTCGGCTACGTATCGGGCGGAGGCCATGCGGTCCTCGGAGGGGATGCCCGCCTTGTCGAGCGCGTCGCCGAATAACCGCCGAAATTCGCCTTCGTGGGGCGTCAGAATCCAGCGTCCGCGCGCATGGCTTTTCAGGAGGTCCGTCCGGCCAATCAGGGCATGGAGGGCGTCCGCGTCCGCCACGACCGGGGCTTTCGCCGTTTCTAGTAGCCGGAGGACAAAGTTCCGGGTGCCCGCCGCGCGCCCCAGGCCGCATCCCGTCACAAGGGCGCGGCATTTGGCCAGGCTTTCCGAAAGCGCCTCAAGGGCGCCCTCGGCCGCTATGCCGTCGGACGCAGCCGGAAGCGGAATCGTAGCGACGTCCGGGAGCTGTATTTCCAGCAAATCCCGGATACGATGGTCGCATCCGCACGCCACATAGCCGGCCCCGATTCGCGCTGCCCCCTCCGCGGCCATGGCCGCCGCGCCGGTCATTTTTTCTGACCCCGCTACGATCAGCGCCAGTCCTGCGGAGTACTTGTGCGACGCGGCGTTGCGGGCGGGCATCCATGTGCGCACGAGCGGGTCGGAGGCGCGCAATCCGGATCCAACGGGATCGGCGTCTGCGGCGTCGCGGAGCGCCGCGTACGGGACGCCGATATCTATGACGACGCATTGGCCTGCGTATTCCGGTCCCTCGTGCAGACAGAGTCCGGTTTTGCGCGCGCCCATGGCGCAGGTCAGGTCGGCCCGGAACGCAATCCCCAGCGGCTTGCCGCGGTCGGCATGGAGGCCGGTGGGAATGTCCATGGCCATTTTCAGGCCGGGCGCGGCGTTGAGGCGTTCGACCAGCGTACGGACCGGCTCGCGCAGGGCGCGCTCCAGCCCCGTGCCCAGCAAGGCGTCCACATGCACGGCGGCGCGGGACCAGGCGGCGCCGGGTTCGTACGGAAAAATGCGGAGTCGGTTGTCGGGATCCGTTTCCGCCAGTTTGCAAAGGGTGGCGAAATGCGCGGCGACGTCCCCGGACAGATGTGCCTCGCTTCGATGCAAATGGAGCGCTTCCACATTGGCGCCGGCTTCGTAGAGGTATCTCGCCAGCACGAATCCGTCTCCCCCGTTGTGTCCCTTGCCGCAGTATACGCGCCATGCGCCGTCCGTGCGTTCCGGGCGAACCTCCTGCAAAAGGCGCAGGGCGGCGCCCTTGCCGGCCGATTCCATAAGGGTGTGGGCCGGTATGCCGAAATCGCGGATGGCGCGTTCGTCGGCGCGGCGCATGGCTGCGGCGCTCAGGACCGGTTCGGGGCGTACGGGGAGCATGTCAGGGGATGGAGGCGACCGAGGGGATGCGAAGCGTATCCGGCAAGGTTGTTTCCCAGCGGGCGCGGACACGCACCGGTTCCGACAGGAAAAAGATCGGTTCCGGCGAGCGATACGGGATCAGCATGCCCGGATCCCGGCGGTTGTTTTCGTTCCGGTCGAGCCAGGCCCGGAGCCGGTAGTTTCCAGCGGGGAGTCGGGCGATCAGGAAGGCGCCGGTATCGTCGGCAAGCGTCCGGTGCGGGGGCTCGGCGGATTCCATGTCGAGCGTGTCCGGCCAGGTTTCGATGACCGTCGGATACGGTTCGCCGGATACGACGACGCCCCGGATTTCCCCGGTTTCTTCAAAGGGAATGGATTCGGGGGCTTCTGCTGCCGCCGTTTCCTGCTCCGCTGCGGGCGCATGCGCAGAATCGGAGCGCGCGGCTTCGGCTCGGGCCAGCATCCAGGGAATCCCGAAGGGCGTCCGCGCGGTGTCCGCAAGCAGCGCGGGGATGGGCGGCGGGGCAAAGGGTTCGCCCGGATCGGGGCGGGCATTGTAGTTCATATCGGCCAGCGCCGCCACGAACCAGTGTCGCTCCGTCATATATTCGAACCGGAAGGCCCCGTCGGGACCGGTTTGGGTTCGGTACGCCGGACGGGCGGGAAGCGAGTCGGGCGGGACATCGTCCCGGGTTGCGTACGCTAGTACGTCTACGCCGGACGCAGGCGCGCCGTCGCGGCTATGAATGACCCGCCCGGTCAGGACGCCGGCGTTCAGCGCAGGTCCCGTCGAGAAAGCAAGGACGATCGGGGTCGCCAGCGCGACGCCGCGCAGATCCCGCAATGCGGTGTCGATGGTGAAAACATAGGTGGCGTTGTCGCGCAGCGGGTCGGCCAGTCGAATGTCTACGCGGGTGCCTCGCCAGTCCAGTTCCGGGGGCGTTTCCGGTTCCGGAACGATGGACAAGGCTTGCTGAAAGGAGCGTTCGTTGACGTGTTCCGAAAAGACGAGGCGCAGAGACGCTTCGGATACGTTTGCGGCGCCGTTTTCGGGGATGGTCTCGACAATCTGCGGCGGAGTATTGTCCGTGGGACCTCCTGCGGGCGGAAGGGGGGTTGCGCAGGCCGCCCACAGCGTAGCGCACCATAGCGCGGCGGCGAGCCGCGCGGCCAGGTCCCTGCGCTGTCCGCCGGCCAGGCGTCGCCATGCCTCGACCAGGGCGCTCATGAAGAATCCTCCCCGGACGAACGGAGCGAGAAGAAGAGCCACGCCGTGACAGCCATGGCGGCGGTCAGGACAGTTGGTTCCAGCAGGCGGCGGACCTTGCTCCTGCGGGGCGGCGTTCCTTGCGTTTCGGGCCAGGCTTCGCTTTCCATGGCGGCGCGTTGCGCGCGCGCAACGACGTCTGATCGCATCAGGGCGCACCGTTCGTCGGCCAGTACGCGTCCGTCCGCGTCCGCAATGTCGTAGCGCAGCACGAGGCGGGCCTCGCGGGCAAGTTGTTTCCGGCGTCGTTTTTCGTAGCGTATGCCTGCTTCCTCGACGGCATAGGCGATTCGAACGCCGCTTTTCGCCGAATCCGGACGAAATATCGTATGGCCGTCGGCTTGCCATGCGGCTACGAGCGCGGCGCGAACATAAGGCATTTCCTCGGGAGCGTGCAAAATAAGGTTGCGGTCTTCCGTATCGGGAAGCGTTCCGAGGCAATCGATAGCCATTTCCTCGAAAAGGACCTGGTTCAGGGGCTGCGCCATGCCGGGCGCGGCGGAGGCGTATGCGCCCAATGCGACGAACAGGGCCAGCAGAGGCGCTGCGGCGTTGCGTCGCGTGGCAGGGTGCGGTTTTGGGAGCGGGTCGGGCATCGTACTGCGTAGCGGTTCATGCGGCCGGGTGCGCTGGAAAATACGCAACGAAGCATCGAAACGTTCGGTTCGCCTTGCGGTTTGGCGATTTCCGAATCGGTTTGTTTCTTCGTTGTTGCGGTGGCGCGAAGGGAACGTACGCCTGTTTTTCGCGCGCGGCGACGTACATTCTGTCGTCCGGACGAATTCCGGCCAACCGTTCTCCCGCCACGCCAAACTCCGAATACGATCCATTTTGCGCTATGTCCCCTGCCCATCCCGCTGCTGATTTCGCCTTGCTTCGCACCCGCTATCGGGATCGGTACGAGCACGAATTGTTCGAAAAGGTGATTCCTTTTTGGGAGCGCCATGCCCCGGACCCCGCGCACGGCGGCCATTTCAATAATCTCGACCGGGACGGGGCCGTCTACGATACGACCAAGCATATGTGGATGCAGGGGCGTCTGGTATGGATGTTCAGCAAATTATACCGCGCCGTCGAGACCCGACCTTCCTGGCTTGCGATAGCCCGCAACGGGATGGATTTCCTGCGGAAGCATGCCGCCCGACCTGACGGCAGGGTATATTTTTCGACGGCGGCGGACGGACGTCCCGTGTATCTCCAGCGCAAGATATTTACGGAGTGTTTTTACGTCATGGCGCTTGCGGAGTACGCCCGGGCCGCCGGGGAGCCGAAACTTCTTCGCGAGGCGTACGAAGGGCTTGAGCGCATGTGGGAATGGGCCTGGGACTGGACGAAGGTAGGGCGCCCGACGTACGAGGGGCAGGTTCCGTCGCAAGCGCTGGCCGTGCCCATGTTGTTGCTCAACCTGATCGAGGAGGTGGCGGGCGACGATTTCGGGACATACCGCGCCGAGGTGGACGACTGCATCCGTCGGACGGCCTTGCATGTGCACGCCGATGTGCAGCGCGTGTATGAGATCGTGGCCCCGGATGGCGGCTGCCTGGACGGCCCGGAAGGCCGTTTGACGACGCCGGGGCACGCCATTGAGGCGGGATGGTTTTTGCAGCACTGGGCGCAACGATTGGGCCGCCCTGAGGTGCAGCAACAGGCTCTCGACATGGTGCGGTGGTCTTTTAAAAACGGTTGGGACCAGAAGTGGGAAGGGCTGTTCTATTTTGTGGATGCGGAAGGATATGCTCCCGTTCCGCTCGAATGGTCCATGAAGTTGTGGTGGCCGCACTGCGAGGCGCTCTACGCCCATTTGCTGGATTATTTTCTGACGGGCGACGCCGCCGATCTTGCTGCATTCGAGGCAGTGGATCGTTATGCGTTCTCGCGGTTCGCCGACCCCGAATACGGGGAATGGTTCGGCTACCTCGACCGGCAGGGCATCGTCACGCATCGCTTCAAGGGCGGGCCGTACAAGGGATGTTTCCATGTCCCGCGCGCGTTGTGGTTGTGTTTGCGCCTGCTGGACGAACAACCTGCCTGGAGCGCCTGACGATTTTCGAATTCCCCTCTATGCCTGGCGCCTGGTCCTTTCCCCGTAATTTCAGGCAGCCCTTGCCTTTCCTTGCAAAAGAGCGTATCGTGGAAGCGTTTGCCCTTTCGCAGGGATTTTTCCCGGTTTTTTCATGAATATTCTTTTTACCTGGCTCGACTGGCTCTGGGTAGCGGCGTTTCTGCTGCTGATGATCGGCAGCGGCGTACTTTTCTATCGTCTCGGCAGACGCTCGCAGTCCGATTTCTTTTTGGCGGGGCGCGGGTTGCCCTGGTGGCTGCCGGCTTCTTCGGTGTACGCTACCCATACGGCCACCGACACGCCCATGTGGATTACGGGCATTATCTACCGGCACGGCCTGGCGGGCATCTGGTATACCTTTTTCTCGGCCTGGGCGGCCATCAGCGCCTTTGTTTCGACGCGCATTTTCCGTCGTTCGCTGGCGTACACGCAGGCCGAATGGAATGTCGTGCGGTTTACGGGCCTCGGCGCGGAAATGTTGCGCGGCTGGATGGCCGGGTGGCAGGTGTTCATGAATATGTTCGTGCTGGGCTGGGTGGGCATTGCTATGGGGAAAGTGTGCGCGTTCCTTTTCGGCTGGCCGTTGTGGGTGGGCCTCGTGTCGTTTTCGTCCGTGTGCGCCGTATATGTGCTGGCGGCGGGCTACTGGGGCGTCGTCATGGCCGATTTTCAGCAGGGCGTGATCGCCTTTCTGGTTATCATGATCGTGTCGATCTGGGGGATCATGACGGCGGGCGGCCCGACGGGCATTGTCGAAAAACTTACGATGCTGGGCGAGACGGATCGCCTGAATCCCTTTGCGTTCACAGGGTGGTGGACCGGACAATTTCCCGCTGCCTGGTTCGTCACGATGATGGTGATCGCCATTCTGGGGGGGTTCGGCATGGGGACGAGTATCGACTGGTACCCCGAGGCGCAGCGCATTCAGTCCGCCCGCACCGTGCGCGACGCCAGCTACAGCATCTGGTGGGGTACGCTGATCGGGCTTGTGCGCAACTCGGTGTGGGCCGTGGCCATCCTCGGTTTTTTCGTGCTGTTTCCGGGCATGACCGAAACGTCCGAGTACGAGATGGGATGGTTCCGGCTGGGCTTCGATTACCTGCCGGTGGGCATGGTGGGGTTCTTTTTCGCCGCTATCCTCGCCATCCATCTCTCGACCATTTCGTCTCATCTGAATCTGGGCGCGTTGTATGCTACCCGCGACTTGTACCAGCACTACTGGAATCCCGAAGCTTCCGAGCGGACGCTCGTGTGGGTGGGGCGCTGGTCCACGCTGATTCTGTTGCTCGGTTCGTTCGTATACGGGTTGATGATGGAGAACATTACGGAGTGGCTCATTTTCGCGCTCTGGATCATGACCGCGGGCATCTGGTTGCCGAATATTCTTCAGGTAATATGGTGGCGATTCAATGCATGGGGGTATTTGTCCGCCTGGATCGCCAACCTCGGTTTCAGTTGGCTGGTGGTGTGGATACTGCCCGAGTTCGGCGTGATCCCGGAATTGCTTGATTACCAGCAGTTCTGGCTGCTTATGCTGCTGGGCGTCGGCGTTTTCATTCCCGTAACGTTGCTGACGAAGCCCGAGCCCATGGATCATCTTGTCAAGTACTATGTGCAGGCGCGTCCCATCGGATGGTGGGGGCCGGTTCGCCGCGAAGCCGAGCGGCGAGGGCTGATTCAGTCCGATGCGTCGCCGCCTCGCGCACTTTCACAATCCTGATCGCTGATTTCCTGTTGCATCATGCCTCTCGTTCGACGTACATGGACCGCCGAAGAAGCCGACAAATGGACCCGGGAAGACTGGTTCGCCATCGCACTCTCGCCGATTTGTTATTTTGGCCTGACGCTGGGGGTGGCGTTGTGCCTTCTGTTACGCTGGGAGGGGTTTGCGATCAGCGCCGCCAGCATTGCGCTCATCGTATGGATGCACTGGATCATCGATCCGAAAATGAAAGCCATTTCGGAGGAATACGAGAAGAATCAGCAGGGCTACCTGCGCGATCTGGAAGATTCCGTTCGCTGGAAACAACACGAACAGGAAGCGCCATGACGGAAAGTCTGACCACGGTTATCGGAATGACTATTGCCTACGCGGCTTCCCTCCTCGGGCTCGTGCTGGCGTGGCGTTCGTACCGCAAGCATCACAAAAAACGAAAGCCATGACTTTGTCCCTGCTCATGCAAGCCGCTTCGCCGCAGATCACGTGGGTGGGCGTTGCGATTCCCGGCGCTATATTTCTCGTGGCTTTCGCCCTCACGTGGCTGCTCTACAGGCACTTTACGAAGCAGCTGGAAGATTGATGGCCGGCCATAGCCCCGGATCGGATTCGCCGGAGAGCGCCTATCGGGTTTTCGACGCCCATTTCCATATTGGTCCGTACGGAACGCAGGCGTTCGCCGGGCGCCGGATCACGCCCATTCCCGAAACCCTCGATCATGCCGCGGGCGCTGATTGCGCAGCGTATCTCGACCGGCACAGTATCAAGGCAGGGGTTATCGTGCCGACCTATCTCGACCGACAGGAAGCGGCGTTCGAATACAACGCGCTGCTCATTGAGGCCGTGGAGCGGTATGAGAATTTGTATGGCGGGTTATGGGTTTCGCCGCTCCCGCAGGTCGAAGCGCTTCTCAAGACTACGCTGGCTCGCTTGCCGCATCCCAAGGTGCGCGCGCTCAAGATAGCGTCGAATGCCTGGTCTCCGTACGGCATCGATCCGTCCAGCTGGGATATGTCCGTACAGCGCAATATGGAGCGCATTCTTGAAGCCGCCAGCGGCCATGGACTGGTCATTCATTTTCATACGGGGTACTTGCCCGGCGCGGACCCCCTGGAGTTCGATCTTTTCATGCAACGGTACGGAAACCGGGCCACGTATCAACTGGTGCATTGCGGGGAGGCTATTGCGCCGGCATTCCGGTTTGCCCCGCGTTTTCCAGAATGGATCGAGCAGGGTTTCGACGTATATACGGATACGTCCATCGTGCCGGGCTTTGCGCCGAGGTGGCTACTGGGCGAGCTGGATCGGCGCAATCTGGGTTTCGAGCGGGTTCTGTTCGCCACCGATTCGCCGTGGGGCTTTTTTCCCGCCGAATACTGGAAGATAGCAGGACTTGATCTCGACCCCGAAGCGAAGGAACAGATTTTTTGGGGTAATGCGGCAAGATTGTACGGGGTGGGGTAGTCCTTGCCTTCGGCGTTTGGGCATGGCCCTCGGCGGGAGTTCGTAAACGCGATAGCCTCAAGCGCTGATCACTCAGGCGGTCCCGCCGTTTCTCAGAACCGGTATTTCAGCCCAAGCGTTGCGGACAGCGACGTGAAACTGTTGAACGTCAATTTCCCTGAGAAGGGCGTTACGCCGTCCGCCTGAACCGGCGCATGACTGCGGATGATCGACCACACGACATCTTCTTTCAGGGTCCCGAAACGGGTCCAGTGGGCGACGAGCCTGATCGTGGCGCGTTCCCCGACGGCGTAATCGATGCCTGCCAGCGCCTGAAAGCCGATGATCGTTCCGCTGACGTCGGCGTCCAGCATGCTGAACGTACCGGCGGCCCGAAGCGGTCTGTCGGCAAGGGTGGTCGGCGGCTCCACGTCCTGGTACCCTTCGGCGATCGTCTTGCGCAGCAGCCGCCTGTTGTAGTTGAGGTTGGCGCGGGCTATGCCGACGCCTGCGCCCGCGGAAGGCGTCCAGGGGGAGTCGTTGCTGAAATCGTAATAGACGTTCGCAAAGACCTGGTGGGTGCGATAGCCGGAGATGGTTTCGGTTGGCGGATACACGCTGCTCCATTCGCTGGCTTTGCTGACCACGGCCTGGTTGGCGGTCGATTCCACGAGCGGCGACGCATCGTTTCCGTAGTCCTGTATCCGGTATGCGAGTTCGAACCGCAGGGTCTGGAGGGCATATCCGACGCTGAGTCCGCCGGCGAATCCGGCGCCTGGCGAAAATCCATTGGAGGAGAGTTCGCTTGGTTCGGTGACCATGCATTCCGGCGCGCTGCTCGGCGCCATAGCCGGATCGTCATAGACCAGGCGGTCGCACTTCGTCGGGGTAGTTACTGCGGAAATGGACGAACTCAGCTGTGCGGAGTTGGCGGCGCCGACGTCGATCCCGATATAGAAGCCGCGCCCGTTTTCCTGGGCGCTGGCCGTGTCTGCGCAGAGAAGGCAGACAGCGCAAGCTATCGGCGCGAGCGTACGGAGGGCCTGGCGCGTTTTTGTTATGGATGGGATGCGCATAGGGCGGTTATGACGTTTTTGTGCGAAATCAAGCGGCGACGTTACGCAACGGCTGCTTGCATCGCAACAAAATTATACGCCCACCCACCCCAAAAGGTCAATGTGTGGTTTTTGCGCTTGACTGGCCTTTGTTTCTGTGCGTATCATGGGATATTTCCTGCGAATGCACACGGTAGCCATAATGAACATGTTTTGCCCTCAAACGAAGACGGTCCGGGCGTTGGGACTGCTGATTCTGCTTGCAGCCCTTTCCGGATGCGGCGCCGCGGAAGAGGCGCCGGACCTCTCCTCCGACCTGCCGAATATTCTGTGGCTTACGGCGGAGGACATGAGCGCCGATCTGGGCGCGTATGGGGACGCCTATGCGGAAACGCCGCACCTTGATCGGCTGGCCCGGCAAGGCGTGACGTATACGAATGCGTTCGCTACCGCACCCGTCTGTTCCCCGGCCCGCTTTACGCTGCTTACGGGTATCTACGCCACCACGGCGGGCGCGCAGGGATTGCGTTCGCAGGTCCCCATTCCGGATGACATTACGGGTTTCCCGGCGTATTTGCGGGCCTTGGGCTATTACGCGACGAACAACGTCAAGACGGACTACAATACGTCCGCAGAGCCGCGCCTCATCGCCGAATCCTGGGACGAGAGCAGCGCAGAAGCACATTGGCGGGGGCGCCAGGGCGGGCAGCCGTTTTTCGCCGTCTTCAACCACATGCACACCCACCAGAGTCGTATTTCCTTTCTGGATACGGAGTTTCCCGAGTTGGCCGCCGGGCTGGGTACGCACGACCCCGCCGCCGCGCCGCTGCCTCCGTATTACCCGGACGATCCGGACGTACGGGAGACTGTGGCCCGGTACTACGACGCCGTGACCGCTATGGACGCCAACGTGGGGCGCCTGTTGGCCGAGCTGGAGGAGGACGGCGTGGCGGACAACACCATCGTGTTTTTCTACGGGGATCACGGGACGGGTTTGCCGCGCGGGAAACGGGTGCTTTATGATTCCGGCCTGCACGTTCCGCTGATTATTTATTTCCCCCCGAAATGGCGGCGTCTGGCCCCGGCGTTGCCCGGATCGTCCACGGACCGCCTGGTAAGCTTCGTGGATTTTGCGCCCACGATGTTGCGCCTTGTCGGAGAGGTGGCGCCAGCGCATATGCAGGGCACGCCGTTTCTGAATGCGGACTCGCTGGCGGAACGGGAATTCGTGTTCGGCGCGCGCGACCGGGTGGACGAGGCCTACGATATTGCGCGTTCCGTGCGCGACGAACGGTTCCTGTACATTCGCCATTACCATCCGCACCTTTCCTGGAATCAGCCGGAATTCTTTTCGGACCAGGCGCCGATTCGCCAGGCCATTACGCGGCTTGCCGAGGCGGGAGCATTGAACGCGGCGCAGATGACTTACGCCGGCCCTTCGAAACCGGCTGAAGAATTGTTCGACACGGTTACCGATCCGTACCAGCTCCGCAATCTGGCCGATTCGCCGGCGTATATCGACGTACTGGATCGGATGCGGGCCCGGTTGACCCAATGGGAGGTGGAGACGCGCGACCTTGGCTTTATGGATGAAGCCGAAGCGCTGCGGCTGGCCGAACGGACGGGGCGGACGCCGCTCGAATTCGGGGCGGATCCGTCCGCGTATCCGCTCACGCGCGTACTGGATACGGCGAACCTCGCGGGGCAGCCGCGCGCTTCGGCCAGGCAAGCGGCGCTTCTGGGGGATTCGGACGATGCGGTGCGGTACTGGGCTGCGCTGGGGTTGCGCGCGGCCGGCGCCGGGGACCCCCTGAGCCAGGATGCGCTACGCAACGCCTTGCGGGATGCCGTTCCCGCCGTGCGCACGGAGGCAGCCGCGGCGCTTGCAGCGCTGGACGGTTCTTCGGAAGCCCTTGCCGTGCTTGCGGAGGTGCTGGAGACCGGCGATCCGCTGGATGTGCTCCGGGCCGCGCGCGCCCTGCAATTGCTCGGCGACAAGGCGGCTCCTGCCGCAGAAGCGATGCAGCGCGTCATGGAGCAGGCGCAGGACGATACGGTATACGGTCCCGACGCCCTGTACATCCGCTTTGCGCTGGAGCCGGCCCTTGTCGAGGACAAGAGGGTGACGGAGGTGTATTAGGGGGATTCTGATTAAATCTACTTCGATCAGCGCTTCACGTTCGTGGGTACAGTACATTGTGCCGGCATCGTTGAAATCAGCGGCAAACGCTGCGGATTCGGGGCATGGCGGACGTGAAGCGCCCTTCGGGAGGCTGCGAGGGACGTACTGGCGCAGGACAAAACGGGTCTTTGGTGCGCCTTTGAGCGAAACATCGGGCCCCGAAATATTCCGCCAGCCCATGGCCTGCGTACCCTTATGTATTCGCGAAAAGGCGCACCAAAGGCCGCTCCCTTGGGCTTTGCGGACTTAATCAGAGTATCCTTAAGGGGACAATGTCAGATTGTCGCACCCGGTGGTCACGCTAATTTTTCTCCACTGTCATCCGTGACGCCTGATCCACCCGCACCGCGCACGGACTCCCGTCGGCGGTTTCGGCGGGCATTTCCGCGAACCAGCCTTCGTCGCTGGAGACGAGGCGAATGTTTTCCGCCAGGGAGTCAGGCAGTTCTTTCAGGGATTTCGCCCAGCGTCCGTGCGTCTTGAAGAAGGCCCGCTGCGCATAGTACGCGGCCATGAGCGCCTCGCGCGCCGGAAAGGTCGGATCCGGTCGGAACGCGGTTTCTCCGGGCCGGGCCCGCGTGAACTGCACGAACCCCCAGCGTTCAGGACGGTGCATGTCCACCACGCCCTGCGGCGACCACACCCAGTTGTCCTCCGGCGTGTCGGGTTTTTTGCGGTACGCGCCTGCGTGGATTTCGTGCCGCCATTGCACCCGGGAGAAGTTCATGCGCCATTGTGCGCCTTCTTCGGGGGGTGCGCCTCCGGGCGGGGCGTAGGGCGCCAGGCCGCGCCACGGGATGGCGATCTCCACGGACCAGTACGTATCCGTATCGTGCGGGGCATTGAGGGTGCCTTCCACGTATACCGCCGAGCGCAGCCCCGCAATGAGCGCCGGAGACACAGGAGGCCCTCCGTCGCGGTAGGGTTTTTCCAGCGCCAGTTGCCAGAGCGTGTTCAGCGCATTGACCTCCATTTCCCAGTACCGGTGATGGTCCCCGTCCGGGTCGATGAACACCTCGAAATCGTTGTCCTGGAAGATCACGCTGTTCGGCTCGGTGAGCGATCCCCACACATGGGTTTCTTCGAGGCGCGCAGCGATGTACAGGCAGGAATTGTCCCAGCGCATCGCCATGCGCGTTTCCTGTCGCGGCGCGGGCCGGCGATCTCCCTCGATGTCCGTAAAAGGCTCGCTCCAGGGCGCCTCGCGCCAGAGCGTTTTGTCCAGCTTTCCGTCTATCCGCGGAGCCTCCTCGACATGATGACACACATAGCAGCGGGGGACGATATCCGCCATATGCTCCCACGACGCGGCGTCGAGGTCTTTGGGCAGGTCCCATGCAGGTTCGGTCATGAGAGGTTGCGAGGCGTGCGTAAGGAATTGCGCATGGCGGATTACACTTTCTCCGGATCCGGATGCACCCACGGGGCGCGGTAGGGCCTGGCCAGCAGGGCGTTGGCTTCCTCGTCGCCCGCGACCCGGCCTGCGTCGGCGTCCCATTCGAGGGTCCGGCCCAGGGCCATGGAAATGTTCGCGAGAATGCAGGAGGCTGCCGAGATATGGCCTTCTTCAATGTCCGCTACCGGCCGGGACCGTTGTTCGATCGCATCCAGAAAGTCGACCATGTGTCCCCGGACTGCCGAAGCCACATGCCGTTCGAGGTCCTGCTCGGTGCGGTCCTCCGGGTAGCGTTCGTACTCGTACAGGGCCTCGCCGCGTTCCGGCTTTTCGTCCCCGCGCGGAATGAAATCGTACGAATGTACGCTCATCTTGAGGGTACCGCCGTCGCCGTACAGGGTCGCCCCCCAGGGATAGTCCGGGTCGGCGGCGTGTCCCCAGGCCCTGTGCTGCCACAGGATCGGCAGTTCGTCGTACTCGAAGGTGGCCGTCTGCGTGTCCGGCGTGGTGGCGATGCTGTCCGTATCCACAAGAATTCCTCCGGTGGATGTGATGCGTTTCGGCCACCCGAGGTCGAGCATCCAGCGCACCGTGTCCAGCATGTGCACGCACATGTCGCCGATGATGCCGTTGCTGTATTCCATGAAGTTGCGCCATCCGCGCGGGTGGACGATCTCGTTGAACGGTATTTTGGGCGCCGGGCCTGCCCACATTTCGTAATCCAGTTCGTCCGGGGGCGAAATCGTCGAGGGATTCCGGCGCGTGCGCATGTGGTAATAGCAGTACGTTTCCGCCAGCCGAATTTTGCCAAGCCGCCCCGACCGCACATACCGATCGCGGGCCTCTATGAGGTGGGGCGTGCTTCGCCGCTGCATCCCCACCTGCACGACGCGCCCGTACTTGCGGGCGGCGGCGACCATCGCCTGGCCTTCCACCACGTCCACGCCGACAGGTTTTTGCACCCACACGTCCAGCCCGGCGCGGCAGGCGTCGATCATGGGCAGCGCGTGCCAGTGATCCGGCGTGTCGATCAGCACGAGGTCGAGGTCGCCCGCCCGGATCATCTCCCGGTAGTCGGTGAACGCGCGCGGACGGTTGCCGGAAGCCTGCCGTCCGGCGACGATTTCCACCGCCCCGTTCAGCATGTTCCGGTCCACGTCGCATAGCGACGTAACTTCCACGGGGGCCACCTGGATCAGCCGGAGCAGGTCCGTTTTGCCGTACCAGCCGCATCCGATGAGACCTGTGCGGAGGGCATTGCGGCGCCAGGGAGTCATGGCCATGCCGGGGAGCGCGGAGGCTGTGGCGAGCATGGCGCCGGTTTTCAGAAATTGCCTGCGTTTCATGATCTTGCGGAAAGAAGGGCGATGACCAGGCGGCGCCGGATTTACCGGCGCGGTGCGCGGGAAAGCTAATGGATATTCTGATTAAACCCACTTTGATCAGCGCTTCACGCTCGTACGTAAAAGATAGTGTAATTGCATCGTCGGAATTAGCGGAAAACGTTGCAGGTTTGGGGCATTGCAGGCGTGAAGCGCCCTTCGGGAGGCAGAGAGGGGCATGCTGGCTGCGTCATTCCTCAATTATGTGGGGCCTGCCACATTGCTTCGTCATTCCTTGCCAGCACACCCCTTTCATCCTCTGAACTTCGCGGATTTAATCAGAGTATCCATAGGCCACCGGGCCGGGACCGCGCCACTTTCTTGCCCAACGATTCCGTGTGCGGGACGATATCCGGAACCGATCCGCATGTCATGCTTCCATATGCTTTCTTCCGAAAGATTATTCATGAACTCAAGGGACATGCCTGCAAAGGGAGCGGAAGCATCGGCGAGGGGCCGCCTTGCCGCCATCTACATTTATCCGGTCAAATCGACCAGGCGGGTGGCGCTGGAAACGTCGGCGGTGGAGCCGCAGGGGCTGCGCGTGGACCGCCGGTGGATGGTTGTCGATCCGGACGGGAAATTCGTGTCGCAGCGCATTGCGCCGAGACTGGCTTTGGTCCGGGCGGCGGCGCAGCCGGACGGGTTGCATGCGCAGGCGCCCGGACAGGAAGATTTGTTCGTCCGTTTGCCGGACGGGAAGGCGCGCGCATCCGTGGAGCTATGGGGCGACATTATTCCCGCCGCCGCGGCGGACGAAGAGGCGCACGCATGGTTCAGCCGGTTTCTCGATATGGAATGCCGCCTCGTTTTTCTGGACGATCCCGCCAGCCGACCGGTTGAGGACGGGTACGGAAGACCCGGGGACGTCGTGAGTTTTGCGGATTCGTTTCCGGCCCTGCTCATTTCCGAGGCTTCTCTGGAAGCGCTCAACGAGCGGTTGGCCGAGCCGGTCCCCATGCATCGTTTCCGCCCGAACCTCGTTGTGTCCGGCGTCGAGGCGTTCGCAGAGGACGGCTGGGAGCGCGTACGCATAGGGGAAGTGCATTTTCTGGTGGTCAAGCCATGCGCTCGCTGCGTCGTAACCACCATTGATCAGGAGAAAGGCGTGTCGTCTGGCAAGGAGCCGATGCAAACCCTGAATACGTTTCGCCGCGGCGAGGACGGGAAGGTGCGTTTTGGCCAGAATCTTGTGCCGATGCATTCCGGCGTCGTTCGCCGGGGCGATATCGTACAGCCGACATTGCGGCGGTAAAACGGCTTTTTGCCCTGACTCCGATCTTTTTTACGCCGTACCGGTTCACTGTCGTCATTTACTCACTGATTCATCTACCAGCCCCCCATGTTTGTTCATTGCGTGTTTTTCCGGCTCCGGGCCGACTTGACCGCCGAGGACCGTCAGGCGTTCGACGAAGGAGTTCGATCCCTGCTCGACATTGAAACGGTCCGCCACGGATTCGTCGGCGCGCCTGCCGATACCCATCGCCCGGTCGTTCTTCGCGACTATTCATGCGGCCTTGTGGTTGTCTTCGACGACAAGGCAGGCCATGATTTTTATCAGGACGATCCCGTTCACGATCGTTTTCGAAACGAATACAGCTACCTCTGGGAAGACGTGAAAATCTACGACGTGCAAGCGTAGTCTTCAGGACACTCTGATTAAGGATACTCTGATTAAATCTGCACATTCCAGGGGTTGCGAGGAGTGCGCTGTTTCAGGGTAGAACAGGGAACGGGTCTGTGGCGCGCCTTTTCGCGAATACATAAGGGTGCGCGGGCGATGGGCTGGCGGGATATTTTGGGGCCCGATGTTTCGCTCAAAGGCGCATCCACAGCCCCCTCTGGACCGTCTTGCCTTAATCAGAGTTCGCAGGCATCGTGTGATCCAGCAGCAGGATGAGCTGTTCGCGCAGGTGGCGCCGGTCCACTACGAAATCCACGAAGCCGTGCTCCTGAAGGAATTCGGCGCTCTGAAACCCGTCCGGCAGGTCGGCCCCGATCGTTTCCCGGATCACCCGCGGTCCCGCAAAACCGATCAGGGCGCCGGGCTCGGCAAGATTGAAATCTCCCAGCATGGCGAACGAAGCGGTTACGCCACCCGTCGTGGGATTGGTCATGAGCGAGATGAAGGGTAGCCCCGCCGCGTCCAGTCTGCCGAGCAGGGCGCTGGTTTTCGCCATTTGCATGAGGCTGAGCGCGCCTTCCATCATGCGCGCGCCGCCGCTTTGCGAAATAATGAGCAGGGCGGCCTTGTTTTCCTCGGCCCGCTTGATGGCGCGCGCCACGATCTCGCCCACGACGGACCCCATCGACCCGCCGATGAACGCAAAATCCATGGCCGCCACAGAGAGGAGATGCCCTCCGACCGTACCCAGCGCCGCGCGCGCCGCATCGTTCAGGCCGGTTTTGCGTTTGGCGGCTTCAAGGCGGTCTGCGTACCGCTTCCGGTCGGCGAAGGCGAGCGGATCGGTCGAGTGCAGGTTTTCGTCGAACAGTTCGAACTCCCCGTCGTCGTAAATGGCGCGGAAATACCCGAGGCTATTCATGAAGAAATGATAGCCGGAGGCGGGCGCCACCATGGCGTTGTCCTCGACCTCGCGCCGGTTTATGATTTCGCCGGTTTTGGGGCATTTCGCCCACTGACCATCGGGAATCTCGCTTTTTTCCGCCAATCCGGTCAGAATCCCGGCCTTTTTTCGTTTGAACCACGTCATAATCAGATAGCCAATTTCTGGAACGCTGTTTTTTGCGGCGTTGCGGCGGCGAAGTCTTTCAGATAATGGGGTTCGAAGGAAACAATATCCTCGATGTCGCCTTGCTCCAGTTTTGCGGCGGCAAGCTTCGCCACGGCGGCGGCGGGCGGGGCGAGGCGTTCGTGGTCCGGCGCCATGATATTCGTTGCGCGCGCATTCGATCCGTATTGCCGGGCCAGTTGCGCATACAGTTTCGTTTGCCCGTCTCCCACGATATACAGGCGGTCTGGCGCCGCGCCGTCCAGCCAGTCGGCGGCCTCCTCGATCCGGATCGCCGCCGTATCGCGCAACGTTTCGAGCGTGTGGTCGGAAGCAACCCGGAACGCTGCGGCGTACGCCTCGTTCCGCCGGGCGTCGAACGCCGCTGCAATGCAATCGCCCGGAGCGGCCAGCGGAAGCGCCAGGTGCGCCCAGGCCAGCGGGCCCGACACGGAGACGAGCGCCGCGCCGACGGCCTCGGCCAGTCCTTTTGCCGTGGCCGCGCCGATTCGCAAGCCCGTGTACGATCCGGGGCCGCTTGACAGGGCGACCGCCGCGAGGTCCGAAGCCGCGACATTCGCATACCGCAGCGCGTCGGCGATCATTGGAACCAGCTGCGCGTCATGCGCCCGGGCGCGGCGCAAGGTCAGCTGGGCCGCAACGCGCCCGTTGCGCCATGCGGCGACGCTGCACGCATCGGTGGCTGTTTCGAGAGCGAGGATATTCAATGAATTACCGCGTGGATCATAACGCAGAGGAACGTATTTTAGGAACCTCTGATCGAAGTGGACTTGATCAGAGGGTCTTTTAGACGAATGTGCGCCGTATGGGTTCTGAAGCGGACGCGGCGGGTCCCGTGCGTCCTTTCGACCTTGCCCCGGCGCCCTCTTGCGGGCGCCCTGGGGATGCGGCGGTTTTTTTGTTTTCCGGGACGTTTACCGAAGCACCTATGAACGTATACGACGCTGATCATATCCGCAACGTAGCGCTGGTTGGACACCAGGGCAGCGGAAAAACGATGCTGGCGGAGGCCATGCTGCTTGCAAGCGGCGCCCTGCGGCGCATGGGCGGGATAGAAGCCCAAAGCACCGTTTCCGATTTTCATCCCAGCGAGCACGAGCGGCAGATGTCGATATTCGCCTCGCTCCTCCATGCCGAGTGGAAAGGCCACAAGATCAATGTGCTTGATACGCCGGGCTATCCCGATTTCGTGGGCGAGGTGATTTCGTCGCTTAAGGTGGCCGATACCGCGATCTTCGTGATGAATGCCGTCGAAGGCGTACAGGTGGGGACGGAACTGGCCTGGAATTATGCGGAAGAGATCGGCAAGCCGTCCATGTTTGCGATCAATCACCTGGACAAGGGAGATGCGGATTTTCGGGCGCTCGTGGCGCAAATGAAGGAGCGCTTCGGGAGCGGGGCGACTCTGGTGCAACTTCCTGTCGGCGGCGGTACGCGGGCGATCATCGACGTATTGCTCATGAAGCAGCTCACCTTCCCGGAAGGCCAGACAGACCCGGTGGTCGGCGATATCGACGAAGCGTTTCGCGACGAGGCCGAGGAATTGCATACGACGCTCATAGAGGATATCGCGGAGAATGACGAGGGGCTTATGGACCTGTATTTCGAGAAGGGCGAGCTCAGCGAGGAGGAGATGCGGGCCGGTTTGCGCGAGGCTATGCTGCATCGGCAACTTTTCCCCATTTTCATAACGTCTGCGACCGAAGCGGTGGGCGTTTCCCGCCTGATGAGTTTTATCGCCAATGTGTTGCCTTCGCCGGCGCAAAGCGACTCCGGCGAATCCGTGCAAGCCGATTCGTCCGGGCCGCCCGCCGCGCTTATTTACAAAACGATGGCCGAGCAGCATGTGGGCGACTATTCGTTCCTGCGCGTGTATTCCGGTACGCTTTCCCAGGGCATGGATCTGGAAAATGCGCAGACCGGGACGACCGAGCGGCTTGGACAACTGTTCGCCATCAACGGGCGCGAGCGGGATCCCTTGCAGAAAATGGTTGCCGGGGATCTTGGCGCGGTGGTGAAACTCAAGAATTCGCACACCAACAACACCTTGCGGCCGAAGGGTTCGAACGTATCGATCAAGCCGATCGCGTTTCCCGAACCTCGCTACCGGGCGGCGATCAGTCCGGAAAACGAGGGCGAGGAAGACCGTCTTGCCCAGGGCATTCATCAAATTCGCGAAGAAGACCCGTCTCTGGTCGTGGCGCACGATCCGCATTTGCGGCAAATGACGCTGGGAGGGCAGGGCGAAATGCATCTGCAGGTTGTGAAATACCGCCTGGCGAATCGGTTCAGCGTGGGCATTGTGTTTTCCAAACCGCGCGTGGCGTATCGGGAAACGATCACGCAGCAGGCCCGGTCCAGTTACCGGCACAAGAAGCAGACGGGCGGAGCCGGGCAGTTCGCGGATATTTCCATCATGGTCGAGCCGCTCGAGGGGGATTTCAATCCGCCGCCGGACATTTCCGTCCGGGGCCAATCCGAGGTCGAAACGGCCTGGGGGTCGAAGATTCATTTTATCGACGCCATCGTCGGAGGGGTCATCGACATGCGGCGATTCTTCGGCGCAATCCAGAAGGGGGTGCTCGAAGCCACGCAGGACGGTCCTATCGCCCGGTATCCTGTGGGGCACTGCCGGGTTGTCGTATACGACGGCGGAATGCACCCGGTCGATTCCAACGACGCCGCCTTCAAGACGGCGGGGCGGATGTGTTTCCGCGATGCGTTCCAGTCGGCTGCGCCGGTCATTCTGGAGCCGATTCACGACGTGACCATTACGGTTCCCGAGAGTTTCGTGGGCGAGGTGATGGGGGATATGAACACTCGCCGGGGCCGTATACAGGGCATTGAGGCGGAGGGCGTGTTCCAGAAAATTCTCGTGCAGGTTCCCGAGGCGGAATTATACCGCTATTCCACTTCGTTGCGGTCCATGACGCAGGGACGCGGGATTCACCACGCCGCGTTCAGCCACTACGAGGCGATGCCTCGTCACGTGCAGGACGAAGTGGTGAAGGCGGCGGAGGGGTGAGGAGGCCATGGGAGCTAAAGAAAAATTCGAAGGCGCCTTGTGCGAGCTGGCGGATGTGCTCACGTGTCATGTGAGCACGGAGGATGGCCAGTGGACAATCAAGGGATTTATAGATGTGTTCAAGAATGTCTATACTATTTCTTCAGATACCAAGATTGTTTCCAAAATATTGGAGATACATCTTTTACCAAAATTATCTGAATTCGCAGAGGAGCATGGGTTTGTTATTGTACTTGCCGAGAAGCAAAATTATTATCCTGATGTATCATTCGTAAGCAAAGATAATGCCTTTTGCAAATTTGCATTGGATTTCAAAACAACGTATCGGAACTCAAAAAAACCATGGCTATGCAATGGCTTTACATTAGGTTCACACGGTGCGTATTTTCGGAAACGGTCAAGTACAAAGAACATTCAATTCCCGTATGGTTCTTATGCAGGACACTTTTGCTTAGGTATTATTTATGATCGCTTGGCAAAAGGCGTAAAAAACGAAACCAGCATTTATTCTTGTGATGATCTTCATTCAATTATGTCAGTTATTTCTAACATCCAGTTTTTTGTGGCTGAAAAATGGAGAATAGCTGGGGACAGAAGCGGATCAGGAAATACAGCGAATATTGGAAGTATCCAGCGTATTTCAGATATTCTATCAGGAAACGGTATGTTTGCTAATCTTGGGGAGGAATGGTTCGATGATTATTGGATGAACTATGGCAAAATAAATTTCAAAACAGAATCCGGAGAGACAAAAATAATAAAATCCCTTGAGGATTTTGTTAGATTTAGAGGCGGGGACACGTCACTAATCATTCCTGAAAACAATAAAAAATGAGTGATTTTTATCGTACCATAGTGCCCCCAATAAAATGCCAGGGTATCAAGACAAAACTGGTATCATGGATTCGAGCAGTTATTCCCCCGAGATTTATGGGGAGGTGGGTGGAGCCGTTCATGGGGTCAGGAGTAGTTGCCTTTAATATTTGTCCCGAGAAGGCGATTCTGGCCGACTCCAATCCTCATCTAATCAATTTTTATAAGGCTATTGCTGCTGGAAAAATAACGCCAATATCTGTCCGTTCGTTTCTCGTCATAGAAGGCGATAAACTGTTACGTTCCGGAGGAGATCATTATTATATAGTTCGTGAAAGATTTAATCAATATGGAGATCCTCTTGACTTTTTATTTCTAAACAGATCATGTTTCAATGGGCTTATGCGTTTCAATAAAAAAGGAGGATTCAATGTTCCGTTCTGTCATAAACCTCATCGTTTTGCACCAGCCTACATCACCAAAATTTGCAATCAAGTAAGAGCAATATCGAATATTATAAACATTAGAAATTATGAATTTTCTTGTCAGGAATTTTCCGACACAATTGATGATATCAATGAACAGGATATAATTTATTGCGATCCACCATATATCGGACGTCATGCCGATTATTTTAATAATTGGAATGAGGAAGATGAAAACAAATTGGCACATCTTCTTTCATTAATGCCATGCAAATTTATTTTATCTACATGGCACAGTAATGATTATCGAAAAAATCCTTTTATTGATACCTTGTGGTCGAAATTTTACATGCTGACGCGAGATCATTTCTATCATGTCGGCGCGAGCGAAAAAAACAGAAACCCAATGACGGAGGCATTGATCACCAATTTTGAACCGTTGCTTTACGAATTTCCTTCGGAGGTGGCGGAGCAGCTGGTTCTTCTTGAACCGGGTGTGCCGTATACTCGAGATTCCAACGCCTGAACCACGGCTTGCTGCGCCGCCTTGCCCATCAATGGGGAATGATTGTGAGCGCAGAGGTGTCGACACAGGGCGATGCGATTAATCTTTACGCTCGGCGAGAAAACGATCCAGAGCGCCTGGCCGGCGCGCCACAGCGCGGAGCGGTTGCCTCGGCGTATCCGAACGAATCAGGGCCTGTTAATACTATGCAGCAATGCTCTGTTCCGTCAGGCACGGCGTTAATCAAGGCGCGAGGAGTGAAGTTTGGTGGTTCCAAATGAGCGACGAGCAACGCAGAGTAACGCCGTGACCGGCGGAACCCGAAGGGCGGGGCCTCTTTTCCCGCCATGCGGCGTTGCCGCTCGCTTATGTGGCCAGGCCACACTGCGCTCGCGGCGCCTGGCCTGGCGGGAAAATAGGCCCCGCAGAGCGCCGCTGCATAGTATTAACAGGCCCTAGTGCGCCGCGTTGTTCGAGTTCGTCGAGTCGCTCCGTTATCGTTGCAGGATGGGTTTGCAAGGGGCGGATTTCAGCCACAGGCTTGCCTCGGTACGAGATTGTAACGGTTTTTCCTGCCCGGACTTGTCGCAGCGCTTCGGAAAACCGCGCTCTGGCTTCGCGAGCGGAATAGACGATGGACATTCTTCGGGACATTTATTTGGACAAGAAAAAGGACATTTCAAGTATAATAAATCTTGTATTCTGTTTGATCCGGCCTTATATTAGGCCCGTACGGGCCGTTTTATCCGGGGCCGGCGCGCTTTTTACCGCCCGCCGCCGGGGTGGTTCGATTTCGTTCGAGTTTACCGTGCGGTGAGCATTGCAGATTACGCCAGCGTTTCGTCCATGAGCAATTGTCGAAAATACGAGCGGACGCATCCCTGGGTCACGTTCCAGCTGGATTTGAGCGAGGCGCATCCCCGTCTGTGGACATTGCTTGGGCAGGCCGTGACCTTTTGCAGGCAAGTATCTCAAGCGGCTCTGCCCCCCGATATCGCCCAAAAGTTCAAGAGGTTGTATCTCAGCAAGGGGGTTCGGGCTACGACGGCTATCGAGGGGAATACGCTGACCGAGGAACAGGTGCAGGCCCAGATCGAAGGGACGCTGGATCTTCCTCCATCGCAGGAATATCTGCAACAGGAGATAGCGAATATCTTGCGCGCCTGCGGGATTATCGAGTCGGCCATGGACGCGGAGAATCCGCCCCGGCTGAGTGTGGATCTGATTCGGGAATACAATGGGTGGGTTCTTGAAGGGCTTGGCGGGCATCTTGCCGAAGGCGTGGTTCCCGGCGAAATTCGCACCCATTCGGTAGGCGTAGGCAGTTACAGAGCTGTGCCCCCGGAAGATTGTCGTTATTTGCTGGAGCGTCTTTGCGGGTGGCTGGAGGAGAAAACCGAGATTCCGTTTTTTGCCGACGAAGACGATCAACGGGTCGCGGCGGGTATTTTGCATGCCGTTCTTGTCCACTTGTACATTGCCTGGATTCATCCCTTCGGGGACGGCAACGGGCGCACGGCGCGGCTTCTGGAGTTTATGGTGCAGGCCCGAGCGGGCGTCCCGTTTCCTTCGGCCCACCTGCTCAGCGACCATTACAATATGACTCGAACCCGATATTACCGGGAATTGGACCGATCAAGTCAGATCCATGACGGCAAGGGAGACGCTTTGGGATTTCTGCAATATGCCTTGCAAGGGTTTGTGGATGGATTACAGGAGCAGTGCGAAAAAATTCAGGGGCATCAACTTGAAATAGTGTGGGAACACTTTATCTATGGCGTGTTTGCGAAGCAAAAGCGTTCCAGCGCCATGCACCGCCGGCGGGAACTGGCATTGGAACTTGGTCGCGCCAAAGAATCCGTCGCCAAGACGGAAATACCCTTCTTAACCCCGGGTTTGGCGCATGGCTACGCCAACAAGACGTACAAGACCCTGACCCGGGACCTGAACTGGCTGGCGCAGAAGCGGTTGATCGCGCGAGATCGCCGAACGTATCGCGCGAACATTGGACTCATGTGGGCATTTGTACCATGATTTCGTCGCATCCCAAATCATTTCTCTGGTACGATTACGAGACGTCCGGCAGGAATCCCCGCCGGTATCGTCCCGTGCAATTCGCGGGGGTGCGGACCGATGAAAACCTGAAGGTCACGGGCGAGCCGGTCGTGTGCTATTGCCGTTCTACTCCAGACCAGTTGCCGGAGCCTGGAGCGTCGCTGGTGCATGGTTTTTCGCCATCGCACCTGGAGCAACACGGACTTTCCGAGGCGGAGTTCGCCCATCGGATCCACAAGGAGCTTTCACAGCCCGGCACCTGTTCGGTGGGGTACAACGCCATCCGGTTCGATCACGAGCATACCCGCTTCCTGTTCTACCGGAATCTGCTTGATCCGTATGCATGGCACTGGCGCGACGGCAATACGCGCTGGGACCTTATCGACTTGTTCCGCGCTGCGTATGCGCTGCGGCCGGATGGCGTCGCATGGCCTGTGAAGGAGGACGGGAGGCCGTCGTTTCGCCTTCAGGATCTTGCGGCGGCGAACGGAATCGGGGGGCACGGAGCGGCCCATGAGGCCCTCGCCGACGTTCACACCATGATCGACCTGGTCCGCCTCGTGCGCGACAGTCAGCCGAGGTTGTTCGAATGGGCGCTGCGGATACGAAGCAAAAACGCTGTTGCCGCGGCGATGCGGCGGGAGGACCGCTTCGTCTGGGTGGCGTCGCTGTTTCAGGGCAGGGGGTGCGCCGCGCCGGTTTTTCGGATAGGGACCCGCCCGGACAATCCGAATGCCGTGATCGCGTTCGATCTGGCGCAGGATCCGTCTGAATTTCTTGGGCTTTCCGCCGAAGCGCTGCGGGACAAACTGTTCAGTCCCGGCAGCCGCTCGCCCGTATGCGTCGTGAAAGGGAACCGGTGCCCGTTCGTGGCTCCGTACAACGTGCTTACGGACGAGGTCATGGACCGGCTGGGCCTTGATGCGGACGCGCTGGAGAAACATTACGGCTTGTTGCGGGCCGATGCCTCGCTGCGCGCCAATGTGCTGGCGGCCTATGCGCCGCCGGCGCCTGCGGAGGGCGTTCGGGAAGCGCTGGATGCGGACGAGGCTCTGTACGAGGGATTCCCGCCGGATCGGGACCGGAATATGCTTGTGCGTTTGCGGGAAGAGGACTGGACCTTCGCCGCTGCAGGCGACGTCGAATTTGAAGACCCGCGTCTCAAAGAACTCTTGTTCCGGTACCGCGCCAGGAATTTCTTTGACGATCTCGGTACAGAAGAGCAGGATCGCTGGCGCGCGCATTGCCGGGCTCGCCACCTGACGCCCGGCGACGACGACCGTACTGCCCTGGACGCTTATCATGAGGAAATCGACGAACTGCGGAGGAAGCGCGGCGACGCCCCCGACAAGGCGGCGTTGCTCGACGACCTGGAGCGGTACGGGCGCCGGCTTGCGGACTGGCTGGACGGCAAGGAACGCATTCCTTTTGAATCGGATATCCCGAGCGCTCCATAGCGTATGGCGCCTTGCCCGAAGGCAGTTCCGGCGGGCTTTTCGCCTTTTTCGTTGATTTTTCTTTTCTTGTACGCCTTGCGCTATGTGCGGCGTAGCGTTGCATGGCATTCATATTTTTCGCCTTTTTCCGACATGGCGCTGTCCCCTGAAACCACGGCACGACTTCGCATCAGTTGCCCGGATCGTCCCGGCATTATCGCAGCGGTGACCGGATTCCTGTATCGCCATGGGGCGAACTGCACGGCGCTGGACCAGCACGCCACGGACACGGAGGGCGGGACGCTGTTTATGCGGGTGGAATTTCAGACGCTGCAAATTGACGTATCGCGCTCCGTGCTGGAGCAAGGATTTGCGGAGGAGGTCGCGGCGAAATTCGATATGGACTGGCGGTTGAGTTACGCTTCCGATGTGTCGCGCATGGCTATCCTTGTGTCGAAGCACGATCATGTCCTCATGGACTTGCTCTGGCGGCTGGACAGGGAAGATTGGCGCGCCGAAGTGGCCATGGTGATAAGCAACCATCCCGACCTGGAGCGCGAAGTAGCCCGTTTCGGCATCCCCTATCACCATGTCCCGATGGTGCAAGGCGCAAAACACAGGGGAGAGGCGCGTATGCTGGCGTTGATGGACAACAAGGTTGACGTGATCGTGCTGGCCCGGTACATGCAGATATTGTCTGCCTCGTTCGTGGATCGGTACGTCAACCGGATCATCAACATTCACCACTCGTTTTTGCCCGCTTTCGCCGGCGCCGATCCGTACCGGCAAGCGTCGGACCGGGGCGTAAAGCTTATCGGGGCGACGGCGCACTATGTGACGGCGGAACTGGACAAGGGGGCCATTATCGATCAGGATGTGGTGCGCGTAAATCACCGGCAAAGCCCGGAAGACTTGAAGCGCCTGGGCCGGGACGTGGAGCGCAGCGTACTTGCGCGCGCCGTGCGTTGGCACCTTGAAGACCGCTTGATCGTACACGAAAACAAAACGGTCGTGTTCGTTTGATATTTTCTCGCGTTTCGCGCTCTTCCATGCGTGCTTGGGTTTCCTGGTCTTGTGCGTTGTGTCTGCTGGCCTTGGCCTGCGGCGGATGCCGTCTGGTTTCGGTCGAGGAGGAGAATGTGCCTTTTTTCGAGGCTACGATCGGGAACGTACAGGTCGAGGGCGTGGGCGCAGGGCGCATGGAGACAGATCAGATATTCCAGGTCTGGGGGCAGTTCGTCTATCCGGACAGCTCGTTCCGGTTCATTCAGTTTTCCGTGCCGAATTTCGGAAAAACGGGTACGTTTGCGCTGGGGCAATTCGCCGGAACCTATGGCCTGATCGACGACCGGGAGCGGACGGTGCGGTTTGCGGCTTCCTCTGGAAGCAGGGAGGACAACGTTCGACTCGACCGGTTCAATCGCTCGGGCGTGGCGCAGGGGACGTTTTCGTTCGAAGCCGCAGTGCTTGCGGATTTCGACGGCGTCTCGTCCGGAGACGATTTTGCGATACAGGGAGCGTTTCTGGTCGAATTGCCGTGAGTGTTCCTATGCGCCTGGTCAAACTTTCCGTCGGTCTGGTTCTGTTGTTGCTGCTGCCCTTTTTGCTATGGGGCCGCGGCGTGGAGGAAGCGTTTACGATCAACGGCACGCTGGCCTGGCTGCGCGGTTTCGGGGGGTGGGCCGTTCTGGCCGCCGTGCTTTTGCTGGCCTCCGATATTCTGTTGCCCATTCCCGCCACGCTGGTCATGACCGCGCTGGGCATGTTGTACGGTCCGGCGGTCGGCGGCCTGATTGGCGCCGCGGGGTCTTTTATCGGGGGAATCATCGCGTTTTTTGCTTGCGCGAAGTGGGGGCGCCCGGCGGCGCGGCGATTGGCGGGCGACGACGAACTGGCCCGGGGGGAAGCGCTGTTCGAGCAATGGGGCGCATGGATCATCGTGCTTTCGCGCTGGCTCCCGATCATTCCCGAGGCG
Organism: uncultured Rhodothermales bacterium; assembly: GCA_964608315.1. Lineage (GTDB taxonomy): Bacteria > Bacteroidota > Rhodothermia > Rhodothermales > VXPQ01 > VXPQ01. The sequence continues at coordinate 31,557 of CAZSNF010000023.1, forward strand.
GTTTCGTGCATGGCGGGAATCGTATCCATGCCGCGTCGTTTGTTTATCGGGGCGCTTGCTTGCGGAGTTGCCCCGCCTGCCTTTACTTTTGCTCTCGTGGGTCATTTGGGCGTGGATCGTCCCGCCCTGACCTTTCTGCTGAGCGCTCTTTTGCCCGCGGCGTTCTGGCTGATCGTACGCCGGAGAATGCGCCGGGCAACATCCATGAACTCAATCTGACGGCTCCATGAATCTCTTTCGCACGCTTCGCCTCGCCTTTATGATGTTTGTGCAGTTCTTCATTTGGGGATCGTGGGCTACTACGCTTACCAATTACATGATCTCCGAGGGTATGGGGGAGCATGTCGCGCTGGCGTTTTCATTTGGTCCCATCGCCTGTATTGCGGCGCCTTTTTTCGTAGGGATGGTGGCGGACCGGTTTTTCAACACGGAGAAGGTGCTGGCCGCGTTGTTTCTGCTGGCCGGGATCGCCATGGTCTTTATGCCGACGTTTGCGGGCACGCCGCTCTTTTTGCCCCTGCTCGCCGCACACACGCTGTGCTATTTCCCGACGCTTGCCCTGACTTCTTCGCTGGCGTTCCACCACATTGAAAATCAGGAGAAGGAGTTTCCGGTCATTCGCGTTTTCGGGACCATTGGATGGATTGTGACGGGCCTGGTCATTAGTTGGGTGCTTGAGGCGGATACCGAGGCTACGCCCATGTACCTTGGAGGGGGCGCATCGCTTCTGCTGGGGCTGTATTGCTTCACCTTGCCCAAAACGCCGCCGCCGTCGCGGGGCGAGCGTACGTCCTGGCGGCAGATTTCCGGGCTGGACGCGCTGAAGCAGGTTCGTTCGAAGCCGCTTATCGTGCTGCTTGTTTCCGCTACGCTGGCGTACATCGGGTTCGGGACCTATTTCCCCTACGCGCCCGCGTATCTGCTGGACGCCGGTATTGAGCGGGTGGCAGGCACGATGACATACGGCCAGATGTCCGAAATCTTCTTCATGCTGATGATTCCGTTCTGCTTCCGGCGGCTGGGCGTGAAGTGGATGCTTTTTATCGGCATTCTCGCCTGGTTCGTGCGCTTCGGTCTATTCGCCGGAGCGGCGGTCGACGGCGTGTACTGGATGATTCTGCTTGGCATTCTGATTCATGGCCTGTGCTACGATTTCTTCTTCGTAACCGGGCAGATCTACGTGGACAAGAAGACGCCTCCCGCCGTGCGCGGTCAGATACAGGGGCTGCTCGTGCTGTTGACCTTCGGGCTGGGCATGTTCCTCGGGGCGCAGGTTTCGGGGTTGGTCGTGCAAGCGGTTTCCGCCAGCGACGTCATTGCCTCTCCGGAGCAATGGCGTTCGTTCTGGGGCATTTTCTCTGGCGCAATGCTCGTGTTTTCCGCCGTCTTCTTCCTGATGTTCCACGACAAGGTGGACGCGGAGGATGTGAAGGCTACGTAGGGCGCGGCGCCCGCGGAGGGCGGTGGCCCTGCGTTTTGACAATGGGCCATGCCGCCGCCCGCCATATCTCGACTTGAATTATGTCTTTTTCTTCCCGCAGACATTTCCTGAAAGCCGCAGCGACGGCGGTTGGCGCGGTTTCGCTGGGCGGCGTCGCAACCGCGGCGGCGTCCCGGACCGCCCCGGCAGTCCTGGTGCGTCCGCGTCTGTCCGACGAGACGCTGGGGCATGGAGATTTCCGGTACCGGGTCGAGGCGGACTGGAGCGATCTGGACCCTGGTCGTACGCCGGTGAAGAATTGTCACGAGATGGCGATGTCCCGCGACGGACGGCTTTTCATGATCACCGACGAGGTGCGCAACAACGTGATCGTTTTCGACAAGTCCGGGCGGCTGCTCGAAACATGGGGCGCGGACTATCCCGGCGGCCATGGCCTTACGCTGTGGGACGCCGGAGGCGAAGAATTTTTGTTCCTTTGCGATTTTGATCGGGGCGTCGTGGACAAGACGACGCTGGACGGTCGCGTGTTGCTTACCCTTGGGCATCCGTCGGCGGTGGGCGCCTACGACGCCGAGGCCCCGTTCAAACCCACCGAAACTGCGATCGGGCCGAACGGGGATATTTACGTGGCCGACGGGTACGGCTCGCAATACATTCTTCAGTATTCCCCGACCGGTGAATTCATTCGAAAATTCGGCGGCGCGGGCGATGGAGACGAGCAGTTTTCGACAGCCCATGGCGTGGCGGTCGATGCGCGTTCCGGTACGCCGACGCTGTTGTGCACGTCTCGCGGTCACAACAGCTTCAAGCGGTTCAGCCTTGCGGGCGAATACCTTGGAACCCTTTTTCTGCCGGGGGCCTATGTGTGCCGCGCCGTGCTGGATGGAGATAATGTGTACGCGGGGGTATGCTGGTCCCGCCTCCGGTATTTGAACCAGACCCCGAATTCGGGTTTCGTAACGATTCTGGATCGCAATGATCGCGTCGCGTCGAACCCCGGGGGTACGGCGCCGGCGTACGAAGACGGGGTTTTGCAGTTGATGGTGCAGGCGGAGCCGATCTTTCGGCATTGCCATGATGTATGCGTGGACGACGACAAGAACCTCTACGTATGCCAGTGGAATGCTTCCGGGACGTATCCGGTCAAACTGCACCGCGTTTGAGTTTTCTGTCCGTCATGAGCAAGAAAGGCTGGATATGGGGCGTTGCGCTGCTGCTTGCGGCCCTGCTCCTTGTTTTTATCCTCGGACTGGACCGCGGCGACGCTCCGGGGTTTGTGCTCTTTCTGGGCAGGTTCCATCCTGTCGTCGTGCATTTCCCGATTGCGTTGTTGCTTTTTGGGGCTGCGGTCGAGTTGATCGGCCCGCGTTCCCGAAGTCTGGCGCGGGTGCGCCCGGTTGCGCCGTTTTTGCTTCTGCTGGGGGCCTTGTCTTCGCTGGCGGCGACGGCGCTGGGGTACATGCTTTCGCTTGCCGGGGGATATGAAGAAGGATTGCTGACGTTGCACCTGCGGTTCGGCCTGGCGGTTACGGCGCTGGCCTTTGTGCTTGCGTTCGTTTCGGCCTGGCTGCCGGAGCCGGGCAAGGCATACCGGGCGGCGTTGGCCGGGCTGATCGCGCTGGTCGTGCTTGCGGGGCATTTCGGGGGCAGCATGGCGCGGGGAAGCGGGTATCTTACCTATTATCTTCCCGCCCCGGTCAAGTCGCTTTTAGGGGTTTCCGGCGGCGTTCCCGACGGACTGATCGCCAATGTGGATTCGGCGTACGTGTATGCGGATCTGGTGCAGCCTGTGCTGGACAGGCGGTGTGTTTCGTGCCATGGTCCCGGCAAGTCCAGCGGCGCCTTGCGGCTCGATACGCCCGAAGGCATTGAAGAAGGAGGGCGCGACGGGCCTGCTTTCGTCGCCGGATATCCGGCGCAAAGCGAAATACTGCGCCGCGTTACGCTCCCGCCCTACGACGAGGACGCCATGCCTCCCGACGGGGCCGCCCCGCTGGACGTGGGCGAAACCGAAGTCATCCGATGGTGGATCGAAAACGGCGCTTCGTTCGATATGCGCGTGGCGGAGATCGAGGAAACTCCCACGGCGGTCAGCACCTTTCTTGCGCGCGTGTCGCTTCCGCGGGCGGAGCGTCCTTCCGGCATTTTTGCGCTGGACGTGTCGCAGGCGGACACGAGTGCGGTGGCGGCGTTGTCCGAGGCGGGCCTGGCAGTTTCGCACCTTGCGCCGGATGCGCCGTTTTTGCAGGTGGCCGCGGTCAGCGTGCGCGGAGATTTCGGGGACGCCGAACTGGACGCCTTGCAGTCCGTCGCGCCGCAGATCGCTGTGCTGGATATAGGCCACACCCAAGTGACCGACGCCGGGGCCGCCGTGCTTGCAGGGTTGCCGCATCTCGTGCGCTTGCATCTCGAAGGCACGGGGGTGGGCGATTCGGCGCTCGAACAGATAACCGGCCTGCAATATCTCGAATACCTGAATCTGTACGGTACGCAGGTGACCGACGAGGGCCTCGAACACGTGCGCAATCTGCCTGCGCTGCAAAGCATATACCTTTGGCGAAGCGGCGTTACGGAGGCGGGCGCCGAAGCCTTGCGCGCCGCCCGCAGCGATATGGAGGTAAACATCGGCAACGCCTTGCTCGTCGTACCTGATTCCACGGCGGCGGAGTAAGAAGCCGCGCTGCTTCGTCATTCCGCGCCGGCGCACCCCTCGCAGCCTCTGAACTTTGCAGATTTAATCAGCGTTTCCTATACTGCATTACGACAGGTCCCTGTGGCCGCTTCCGGTTTCTTTTCCCAAAATCTTTGGATAAAATCATGACCAAAGGCATGCGTTTTGTTTCTTTCTGGAGTCTTGTAGCCGTTGTGCTGATTATGAGCGGTTGCGCCGGTTCGGGCCGCACAGCCCACCCCCTGGTCGGCAGTTGGGACTACGCCGTAGAAGCGCCCGACGCTACGTACGAGGGAACGATTACGTTTATGGATGGCGAGGAAGGGCTCATGGGCTCGATTATCGGGGACGGTTTTTCCGAATCGCTTCCGCTGGGCGGCGTTACGTTTGAGGAATCCATGCTCGATTTCGAGTTCAATACGCCCGATTTCGGCAGAATGACCGTGAGCGTTCAGGTGGAGGGCGACGCCTTTTCCGGGAATCTGAACGTAACGTCTTATGGCATGGATGCGCCTATCACGGGCATGCGGGCCGCCTCGGAGGACGATGAAGACGAAGACGAAGACGACGAGTAAGTCTCTTCGTCTGGCGAAGCGGGTTTCGTCCCGGAAAGTTTACGTCGGGCGATGCGTTCGCATGTTTTGCCGCGCGGGCTAAATGCGTAAACCGCGCCGGCGCGCATATCGGTATCGGAGTACGCCATGGAGCGCCTGATCAGCCTTCTGGGCCTTTTCGTCTTTATGGGATTGGCCTGGCTTATTGGCGAGCGCAAGAAGTCGATAGACTGGCGCATTGCAGCAGGCGGCCTGGCGCTGCAATTCGCGCTGGCGCTTTTCATTTTCAAAACGCCGATAGGCGGCGCCGTATTTCAGGCGGTGGGCTATTTTTTCGAATCTCTCCTGGGTTTCGTCGACGCCGGGACCAGCCTCGTATTCGGCGAGGAGTACGCGCATCATTTCTTCGCCTTCAAGTTGCTGCCGACGATCATTTTCTTTTCGTCGCTCATGTTCGCCCTGTATCACCTTGGCTTGTTTCAAAAGGTGGTCGGGGCGTTTGCCTGGGTCATGCAGCGTACGCTGGGTACGTCGGGGGCGGAAACGGTGTCTGCGGCGGCGAATGTTTTCGTGGGGCAGACGGAGGCGCCGCTTTTCGTGGGGCCGTACGTGGAAAGCATGACCAGATCCGAATTGATGTCGCTCATGACAGGCGGGTTCGCCACGATCGCCGGGGGCGTATTCGCGGCGTACGTGAGTCTTGGCGTCGATGCAGTGCACTTGCTGACTGCCTCGGTGATTTCCGCGCCGGCCGCGCTGCTGATCGCCAAATTGATGATTCCCGAGACGGAGCAGCCTCGTACGCTGGGCAAGATTGCAGTGCATGTCGAGAAAAAACACGCCAATGTGGTGCATGCGGCGTCGGAAGGCGCGCTCGAAGGGCTGAAACTGACCCTCAACGTGGCGGCCATGCTTATCGCCGTGCTGGCGCTGGTCGCGATGGCCGATGCGGTCTTGTCGGCGGCGGGCGGATGGATTGGCGGATTTTTCGGGTACGACCACTGGGACTGGTCGCTGTCCAATATTTTCGGGTACGTTTTCGCTCCGCTTGCCTGGTTGATGGGAATTCCCTGGGTCGATGCGTTCTACGTCGGCGAATTGATGGGCGTCAAGGTGGCGTTCAATGAATTCCTTGCCTATACCCAGCTGATCGAGTGGCGGCAGCCGGATTCGGGGGTCGAACTCAGCGAGCGCAGCAAGCTTATTCTGACCTATGCCCTGTGCGGCTTTTCGAATTTCGGGAGCATAGGCATCCAGATCGGGGGAATCGGGGGGATTGCGCCCAAACGCCGCGCAGATCTGGCGCGGCTTGGCTTCAGGGCCATGCTCGGCGGTGCGCTCGCCACGATGATGACGGCGTGCGTGGCGGGCATCCTGCTTTAAGGAATCTCTGATCAAAACCGCTTCGCTCAGCGCTTCCTTCGCAGTCCCTGATATTTTCGGATCGAATCAGCGTATCCCCTGCGTCCTGAAAAGCCCCGCGCGCGGATTGCGGCGGGGCTTTTCGCGCCTGTCGCTGCGTACATGGGAGATGGCTACCAGGCTCCGAGGACGCCGCCCATTACGATGAAGTTGACGGCATGGTATCCTGCATTGATGAGATACAGTTTCAGGGATTTATTCTCGAACAGGTACGAGGTGCCCATGGCGGCGCCTACCCATCCGATTCCGGCAAGCGCTCCGGCGCCCATCCCCCAGGAAAACGTAGCGTCCGGGCCAAGGAACAGGTCCAGGTTTACGGCGATGATCAGGGCCAGAATGAAGGCTGCGCCGTAGATGCGCGGCATATTGCCGCTTTGTATGTCTTCGTCGGTGAAGCCGTTTTCCTCCATCCAGACTTTGCCGAAAAGGATGGGCGAATACCAGAGCATGCCCACGGCGAAGCTGGAGAGGGCCGCTACGACGACGGAGAGGTAGTTTATCGAGGAAAAATCCATGACGTACGCATGTGTTTGGTGGATGGGGGCGGGCTTCGTGTCTGGAATTTAATGGTTATTTCATGATTATGACAAGGGTTTTGCGCGTTGGCCCTCGCCGCCGCGCCTGCTTGCCGGTCCGGGCAGCTCCGGTCGAGAACGGATTCCCGCATTTTATTTGACGCGAAACGGTCATTGGGTGTCCCGGGGACGTGAAGAATATACATAATCTTTTAATTTATAAAATCTTATAGTAAATTATTCTTGTTTGACGGTTATTTGACGGAACGGGGCGCTTCGGGCGGATATGAAACAATCCGGGGCGGGCTGGATTCATATGCTGTCGAACACAGAAAATGTGAACCTGCAAAACCGCGAAACCGCGATCATGAAGAACATCACCGTATCCATAGACGAGCAGACTTACCGCTGCGCCCGCATTCGGGCGGCGGAGTTGGACACATCGGTTTCCGCCCTGGTGCGGGGGTATTTGAGGAGTTTGACGTCTGGCGACGCAGGCAAACAATCCTTCTCCAAGCGGCGAATCGAAACAGCCGCCGTGCTTCGCGCCAGAGAATTGGAAGAGGTTTTTGCCGATTTTGAAGCGCGGGGCGTGGGATTGTGCATGGCGGAGAATCTGACGCGAGACGAATTATACGAAGAGGCGATAAACAGCAAATCCGATGCGGTTCATTGATACGAATGTGTTGCTTTATGCGGTCAGTACTTCGCCAGAGGATGCTGGCAAGCGCCGACGCGCCCAGGCTTTGCTGAAGGAGCCCGATTTGGCGATATCCGTGCAGGTTCTTCAGGAATTCTATTATCAGGCAGTGCGACGCGGCGGGATGACACACGAGGATGCTTTGTCGTTTTTGAGGCCAATTATGAGATTCCCCGTGCAGGACGTCACGCTGGATGTGTTCCGCGAAGCGGTGGCTATCAGTCGGCGTTTTCAACTGTCGTATTGGGACGGCGCGATCCTGGCGGCCGCGCGTACGCTGGGTTGCGACGCCGTGTACACCGAGGACTTGAATGCGGGACAGGATTACGGTGGCGTCCATGCGGTGAATCCGTTTGCGGACCCGGCAATATCGTCGAAATAATGGCCGTCATATCGTCTTTCAGGCGCATCTGCGCCATCTTCGTGCGAGTCGGGCATTGTTCAGGCCGTCGCGCTTTTCGGTTGCGGCGAGGCCTGGCGTGCATCGCTGCTTGCATCCGCTGCTTCAACGAAGAATATTTTCGCCAGAGCCTTGACAATCTGACTCCGACGAAGTAGTTTAAGAACCTCTGATTAATTCTGCTTCGATCAGCGCTTCGCGTTCGCGCGTATAGCGACATTATGGCGGCGTCGTTGCAATCAGCGGCATACGCTACGGATTCGGGCGCGGCGGACGCGAAGCGCCCTGCGGGAGGCCGCGAGGAACGCGCTGACCGCGTCATTCCTCATTATGCGGGGCCTGCCGCATTGCTTCGTCATTCCTTGCCGGCGCGTTCCTCGCAGCCTCTGAACTTTCCAGAATTAATCAGAGGTTCCTTAACGGACGAAAAGCCGCTGTTGATTTTTTATAAGGCGGCGTAACCTGCCGCTACCCTGCATTTGACGGCTCTCGAAAACTGTCCGGTTTTTCCGGATTGATGCAGAATATCCCCCGGATTCAATGCATGTTGCTCGGCTGTTTTGGGTGTTGTTCGCAGGCGGCCTGCTGTGGACCGTTCCCGCCGAAGGCCAAGCGCTTCATGAGGGGTATCCGACGAAGGGCGCTTTCCCGGAGGAGTCCTACGGCGCGCCCGGCTCCGGGGAAGCGTGCGGTCCCTTCGAGGTTCCCGACGCGTTCGGCGAGGGATGCGCAGAAGGCAGAGGGGCTGACGCGGCCGGAGGCGTCGCGCAAGGAGCAGACGGATTCCCGGGTAATGCGGCGGCTCCCCTGTTTCGATCGCCTCCTCGCATCGAGTGCCCCGCCGCCGTCTTCGTCGAAGAGCTGGAGACGGGCGTCATCGAGTGCCGCGCCTGGGACGAGGCGGGCGAGGAGCATCTCGAGTACCGCTGGGAGCCTGCGGGCGGCGCGCCGCACGACTACATGGACGCGCCCCGCCTGATAGGCGAGGACAGGCTTGCTCCTTCCATAGTGGCTCCGTCGTCTCCGTTCCACGATACGCTGGAGTCGTTTCTGTCAGAGGAGGCTACGCTTCGCTACCGGTATCGCCTGACGGCTACGTCCCGCGTTACGGGGCTGTCGTCTCAGGAAGAAGTGGAAGTGTTCGTTTTGCTGCGCCGTCCGAGCGTGCATTGCCCCCTGGAGCTGGAGGCGGCGGCGGGCGCGGAGATCGTTCTGTCTTGCGAGGGGGCGGATCCTTTGTCTTTTCGGATGGACTACGAGGAAGGCTCGTCCGTGTCGTGGGAATGGGAGGGCCTTTGGGGCGCGAGCGCGTCGTTGCTGAGCGGGGCGGACACGCCGTCGCCGACGTTCCGGGCTCCTTTGGAGGGCGCGGGGGAGACGCATCACTACGTGGCGAGCATGACGACGATGTCATCGGGGGTTCCCCGGACGGCGCGCCGTCGGGTGAGCGTGACGGTGGTGGAAGGGGCGGCAGGCGAGGCTTCCGGTTCCTCGCCGACGGGCGGCTCGGCGCCTGAGGTTACATGCACGGACGTCGAATTGCACCCTCCGTTTCGACATAAGTTCAAACTGAACTGTCCCGTGAAGCGCCCGCCGCGGGGCGCTGCGTTACGGTGGACGTCGTTAGGCGACACGCCGAAGAATGAGGCGTATATGCTGGCTGAGCTGGACGACGAATATCGCCTCAGTGCATACTTTGATATATGTGGCCTTGGGTGCAGAGGTTGGCCCGAAATTCCCAACGGGGGGATGGACTTCGAATACAAGGTAAGCATGCTTGATAGCCTGGGGGCTGAAGTTGCTTCCGACACGGTTACCGTAACAATACTGGATTATTATCCGGACTGGATTACCTGTACGCCGGAATACGAGGTATACGCGGGCGATAATCCTATTCGACTCGAATGCACGGACAAAGGAATCAACTTAAACACGGGACGTGGTTGGTTTTGGGGTCCGCCGCCGGCCGGGACCACGCAACTCCCTAATTACCCGTGGGCCATACGGTATATACCATGGCCCCACGAGAAAAACGCTCGTTTTCTGGTTCCGCAGTCCTTGCCCGCAGGCGTGGCGATACGATACTTCATTTATGGCGTCAGGGTTTTTAAGAAAATCGTCCATCCGGATCCCCTTGTAGGCGAATACGAGACTATGGACACGGAAAATGTTACGGTGAAGGTGAAGAAAAAGCCTGAGGTTACGGTCATGTGCACGGGCAATCCGTATTCGGCGTACGAGGGCGCGAAGGCCATTACGCTGGACTGCGCGGGTTCGGGCGCTCCCGGAGCCAATCCCGCGTATACGTACGCCTGGACGGCGCGGGGCGCCACGACGGACACGCAGCTCTTGAACCCAACGAACAGTGATAAGCCGAAATTCCACGTGCCGGACGCCGTGGGCAAGGACGAGACGTACGAATATCTGTTGACGGTCTCGGCGGATAACGCGAAAGACGGGAAGGCGGAAGTTACGATTACGGTGCTCGACAGGGCCGACCCGCCCGTCCCGCCGCCGACAACGCAGCCGCCCCCGCCGACGACAACGCCGCCCG
>CAZSNF010000024.1:0-39115 GCA_964608315.1 uncultured Rhodothermales bacterium
CCCCCCCCCCCCCCCCCCCCCCCCCCCCCCCCCCCCCCCCCCCCCCCCCCCTGGCAAGGAACGACGAAGTAGCATGGCAGGCCCCATGTAATGAGGAATGACACAGTCAGCGCGCTCCTCGCAGCCTCCCGAAGGGCGCTTCACGTCCGCCATGCCCCGAATCCGCAGCGTTTACCGCTGATTTCAACGACGCCGGCACAATGTCCTGAACGTACGCACGTGAAGCGCTGGTCGAAACAGATTCAGGGCCTGTTAACACTATGCAGCGTGTCCTGAAATTCAGGGGCTGCGAGGAGTGCGCTGAGCGAAGCGGTTTTGAGCAGCGTATCCCGGAGTATCCTTCAAGCCAGCATCCTCCGCAGACAACCGGCCTGCAAGCGACATCGCCGCGCACACCAGAAAATACCCCGCCATCGTTCCGAACGCGGCCCCCGTAAACCCCCTGCTCCACGGCGTATTGACCCACCATCCGATAATGTCCCCGCCCCAGTCCACTCCCGGAACGATGAGGCCGCCCAGCAGAAGATACTTCGCATGACGCTGCATCCAGTCATTCCACGGACGCAGGCCCAAGGTCAGAAAAGGAGCGGCCGCCAGCGCAGCGTATAAGCCGAAGCACCGGTCGCACACAGCAAGCGCTACGCCATGGACATGCGGCGAACGCGCCGGAATCTGATGACACGAGCCCGAAAAGCCCAGCATAATCGCCTGACGCCACCCTGCCCCCGCAAACGGCGGGGCCAGCGCCAGCCCGAAAACCGTCCATACGGCGACAGCGGCCAGCAGCCATCCGATCCATTTCCGATTCGTCCGGTTCATTCGCGGCGGTCAGGATATGCAGGAACAGGTAAACTCTTTTCACGTGCCTGATTCACGCGAGTTTCATTGCCTTGCGCCCTGCACGGCTTGCTTGCTCGTTTGAATCGCCCTAATTTACTTTAGGCTACTTTGATTTTTCGCCCATACATACCGATCCAGTACGCATCAAACGCAATCATCGTTATGACCAGCATCACCCCAATCGGCGACCGCGTGGTGGTACGCCCGGAGGCTGCCGAGGAGAAGACTTCGAGCGGCTTGTTCATTCCCGACACGGCGCAGGAGAAGCCTCAGCGCGGCACCGTTTTGTTCGTTGGCCCGGGCCAGATCGAAAACGGCAAGCACGTCGAGATGACCGTCAAGGCGGGCGACTCGGTGCTCTACGGCAAGTATTCGGGCACGGAGATAGCCCTCGACGGAGAGGACGTGCTCATCATGCGCGAGAGCGACATCCTCGGCGTCGTCAGCTAAGGCGCCGCGGGGATCCTCCCGATCCTGCTTATTTCATTCTATTTACCGCAAGGAACCAACACGACATTCAGAATCATGGCTAAACAAATCGTATTCGACACGGAGGCGCGTTCGGCGCTCAAGCGGGGCGTGGACGCGCTCGCCGACGCGGTCAAGGTGACGCTCGGTCCGAAGGGCCGCAACGTGATCATAGAGAAGAGCTACGGCGCGCCGACCGTCACGAAGGACGGGGTAACGGTAGCGAAGGAGGTGCAGCTCGAGGACAAGCTGGAGAACGTGGGCGCGCAGATGGTGCGCGAGGTGGCCTCGAAGACGAGCGACGTGGCGGGCGACGGCACGACGACGGCGACGGTGCTGGCGCAGGCCATCGTTACGGCGGGCCTCAAGAACGTAACGGCCGGCGCGAACCCGATGGACCTGAAGCGGGGCGTCGAGCGGGCCGTGACGGCCGTCGTGGGGTCGCTGCGCTCGCTGAGCCGCGAGATAGAGGGCAAGGGCGAGATAGCGCAGGTGGCCTCTATTTCCGCGAACAGCGACACGGAGATAGGCGACCTTATCGCAGAGGCGTTCGAGAAGGTGGGCAAGGACGGCGTCATCACGGTGGAGGAGGCGAAGGGCATAGAGACGTTCCTCGACGTGGTCGAAGGGATGCAGTTCGACCGCGGCTACCTGTCTCCCTACTTCGTCACCGACGCGGACAACATGGAGGCTATCCTCGAGGACGCGCAGGTGCTTATCCACGACAAGAAGATTTCGTCGATGAAGGACCTGCTTCCGGTGCTTGAGAAGGTGGCGCAGACGGGCAGTCCGCTGCTTATCATCGCGGAGGACATCGAAGGGGAGGCGCTGGCGACCCTCGTGGTGAACAAGCTCAGGGGCACGCTGCGCGTGGCGGCGGTGAAGGCGCCGGGCTTCGGCGACCGCCGCAAGGCGATGCTCGAGGACATAGCGATCCTTACGGGCGGCACGGTGGTCTCGGAGGAGAAGGGCTATCGTCTGGAGAACACGACGCTGGATTACCTCGGCAAGGCGAAGCGCATCGTGATAGACAAGGACACGACGGTGGTGGTCGACGGCGCAGGCGAGGCGGAGTCGATCAAGGCGCGGGTGAACCAGATACGTCAGCAGATAGAGACGACGACGAGCGACTACGACCGGGAGAAGTTGCAGGAGCGTCTGGCGAAGCTCTCGGGGGGCGTGGCGGTTTTGAAGATCGGCGCGGCGACGGAGCCGGAGATGAAGGAGAAGAAGGCGCGCGTCGAGGATGCGTTGCACGCTACGCGGGCGGCGATAGAGGAGGGCATCGTTCCGGGCGGGGGCGTGGCGTACTTGCGCGCGCTCGGCTCGCTTGACGGCGTAGAGACAGAGAACAACGATCAGGCCACAGGCATCGAAATCGTGCGGCGTGCGCTGGAGGAGCCGCTGCGGCAGATAGCGGAGAACGCGGGGCTCGAAGGGTCGATCGTGGTGCGCACGGTGATCGACGGCGAGGGCGACTACGGCTTCAACGCGCAGACGGAAGAGTACGGCGCGCTCACGAAGGAGGGCGTGATCGACCCGACGAAGGTGGCGCGCACGGCGCTCGAGAACGCCTCTTCGGTGTCGAGCCTTTTGCTGACGACGGAGACGGTCATCAGCGACAAGCCGGAGAAGAACGCTGGCGCCGCCGCAGGGCCTCCCGGAGGAGGCATGCCCGGAGGCATGGGCGGCGGCATGGACTTTTAGGCCATCAGCGCCGTCCGGCTTTATTCCGGCGACGTTCTCCAGCCTGCAAAAGGTCGCAGGAAAGCGTCGAAAACAACAAGTCAAAAAGAGGCGGAGCCCGCTACGGCAGGCTCCGCCTTTTTTCTGTTTACGCCAGATACAATGCGTTAGCGCCGCATGAATAATCTGTTCAGCGGCCTGAAACGGAACTATCGTCCGCCATCTCTTCGATTTCGGAAAGGAATCGGGCGACCAGCGCGGCGGCCCGTTCCTTCGAGGGCGCCTCGGCGTACAGGCGGACGATGGGCTCCGTATTGGATTTGCGCAGGTGCACCCAGGCATCGTCGAAGTCGATTTTGAGGCCGTCGATGGTGTTCGCGTTAGGCCCCGCATAGCGCGCCGCCAGCGCAGCGAGAAGCGCGTCGGGGTCGCGTTCGCCAACAGGCGCCTTGTTCTTGCTCAATACGTACTGCGGCAGGCGCGCCTTCATGTCCGAAAGCGCCTCGCCGCGATTCGCCATATGTTGCAGAACAAGCGCGACGCCCGCCAACGCATCTCGCCCGTAATGCAAATCGGGCAGAATGACGCCGCCGTTGCCCTCGCCGCCCAGCGCCGCGCCCACCTCCTGCATCTTCCGGACCACATGAATCTCGCCCACGGGGGAACGAAACACCGGTTGCCCGAAGGAGGCGGCCACATCGTCGATGGCCCGCGAGGAAGAAAGGTTGGTCACGAATGCGCCGGGTCGAAACCCCCACATGAACTCGGCGGCGATCACCTGCGTCAATTCCTCGCCCATGTACGTCCCTCCGTCCGCCACCAGCGCCAAACGATCCGCATCGGGGTCTACGGCGAGGCCGACGTCCGCGCCCGTTTCCGCCACCATGTCCGTTAATTCGGTAAGGTGCTCGGGGAGCGGCTCCGCGGGATGCGCAAAAAGGCCTGTAGGTTCGCAATGCAGGCAGCGCATGCGCTCTTCCCGAACCCCCAGCCGTTTCAGCAACGCAGGCAAGGCAACGCCGCCTACCGAATTGACCGCGTCGATCGCCACGGAAAAGTCCCGGCGGCGGATGGCTTCAATATCAATGTACTCCAGAGAAAGAATGCGGTCGATATGGTAGTCCAGGAAATCTTCTTGCCTGTAATTCCCGAGGGCATTCCACGGCGCCCTGTCCGCTTGCCCGCTTTCGGCGAGACGCAACACCTCTCTGCCCTCCTCCGGGCCAAGAAATTCTCCCTTTTCGTCCAGCAGTTTCAGGGCATTCCATTCGGGGGGGTTATGCGAAGCCGAAAGGACGACGCCTCCCGAAGCGCCCAGCGCCGCGACGGCCATTGCCGCGGTGGGCGTCGCAGCCAGTCCGATATCGACCACATCGACGCCTGCGCTGCGCAGCGTGGCCGCCGCGATGGAAGCGCATATCTCTCCGGTGACGCGAGCGTCCCGGCCCAGGACCACCACAGGGTCGCGTCCGACAAGGGCGGCGCGGCGACGGGTCCAGACGGCGTACGCCCCCGCATAGCAGACCAGTGCTTCGGGATCCAGTCCATTGCCGAAAATGCCGCGAATTCCGGAAACAGAGGCGATAAGTGTTGGCGGCATGCGTAAAATACAGGATTACGAAAAAGATTGGGATAAGGCAGCGAGCAGCACAACGCGCTGACGCAAGCGCTGCTTCTGCGACGGCTTTTTGCATTGGCTTGCATGATGAACCTTCCGCACCGGCTTGTGGATCCGCCCCGCCCGGAAATGCAGTGGCGGCATCGCTTCACCCTCCTCACAGGCGTCGCCACCCTCCTTCTGATGGCCTGGGGCGCCTTCGTAACCAGCATCAATGCGGGACTGGCCGTGCCGGACTGGCCCTCGTCGTTCAATTCATACGATCCCTTCAATCCCTGGCCCGAATGGTGGAAACTCACGCCGGTGCTGGCAGAGCATGGCCACCGCCTCCTCGGTATGTTGACGGGCCTGCTGACGCTGATTCTGGCCGTGTGGACCTGGATCGCCGAGCCGCGCCGATGGCTGAAGGGCCTCGCAGTCGCAGCCCTTGCGCTGGTTTCCCTGCAAGGGGTGCTGGGCGGCCTGCGGGTGGTGTGGCTTTCCCTGGACCTCGCCGTGATCCATGCCTGCATGGCGCAACTGTTTCTGGGTCTCGTGACGGGAATGGCCCTCTTTACCTCAAAGGCCTGGCTGAACGAGGACGCGCACGACGTCGAAAACCCGCCGGCCAACCTGTCTTTTTTATGGCGCATGGCGCTTGTCGCCCTCGGCGTCCTGTACGCGCAGATTATCCTCGGCGCGCTGCTTCGCCATCCGGGCACGGGCATTGATCCGACGCTGGCGGGGCTGCATATCTTCGGAGCGGTCCTGGCGACCGGAGCGATCGCGTATTTGTTCGGGTACGTTGCCCGTAAATTTCGCGGCGCGCGCATCGCGTATCCCGCCGCGCGCCTGCTCGTCCTGCTGGCGGGCATACAAGTATTGCTGGGCGTTACGGCGTATGTAGTTACCCTCGACGACGCGGGCATGCTCGAACCGAGTAACCTTCAGGTGGCGGCGAACACGGCGCATATGGTCATCGGGGCGCTTCTGATGGCCGCCGCCGTGTTGACTGTTCTGGGAGCGTTCCGTTTGAAAAGAATCGGCGAAACCCGCATCCCGGAGCGCGAAATAACCTGAAATCCGTTATATTAGTCCTGTCCTCATCGTCCCGACACGCTACGCCCGTGCCGCCGCACTCTTCCGAAGACCTTTCTCGCCCTGCGCTGACGTCCCGCGCAAAAACCCGGGCGGCGCATTCGACGCAAACAGGCAGCGACCGGGCGCAGGTTCTCCGTTCGTATCTCGAACTCGCGAAACCGGAAATCACCCTGCTCGTCGCGCTGTCGTCCGCGGGGGGATTTTTTCTGGCCCCGACGCCATCTATCGACCTCGGAAGGTTGCTGTGGCTGCTCGTCGGCGTGACGCTGGCGAGCGCAGGCGCAAGCGCCCTGAATCACTGGATCGAGCGGGAGCACGACGGCGCCATGAGGCGAACCATGCAACGCCCCCTGCCCTCCGGGCGGCTTGCTCCGTCGGCGGCGCTGTATTTCGGCGCCGCACTGGTTGCGGCAGGCGTCGGGTTGCTATGTCCGCTTGTCAATCCGCTGACCGGCATGCTGGCGATGGCGACCGTATTGCTCTACTTGTTCGCATACACCCCGCTCAAACGACGCTCCCGGTGGAATACGCTGGTGGGAACGCTGCCGGGCGCGCTTCCCGCGCTGGGCGGATGGACCGCGGCCACCGGCTCTGTCGGTTGGGGCGGCGTAGCGGTGTTTTCCATCCTCGCCGCATGGCAAATGCCGCATTTTCTCGCCCTGGCCTGGATGTATCGAAAGGATTATGAGCGAGGCGGATACGCCATGCTGACCGCGGCGGACCCGACGGGCCGCTCCGTCACCGGACAAACCCTTTTCTTTACCCTCCTGCTCGTGGCTTTGAGTCTCTGGCCCGTAGCCCTGTCGCTGGTCGGGTGGGGATATGCTCTGGGCGCCGTGACGCTGGGCGGATGGTTCCTTCATGCGGCGATCGCCTTCCGCCGCAGCCGAGACGTCCGGGACGCCCGACGGGTCCTGCACGTATCCATCTGGTATATTCCGGCGCTCGTGCTGGCCCTGCTCATCGACCGCGTGGCGCTGAGCGGTCTTTTTTAAGGATGCGTTAGAGCTTTTCCTGCCGGTCCCTGGCGTACGCACTGGCCGGTTTTATTGTCTGCAAGCCTTTTCGTGTCCGCCCTTCCTGTCCATATCGAGCGCCTTACCCATCGCTACGGATCGCGGCGGGCGCTGGACAATGTTTCCCTGTCCGTGCCGCAGGGCGCGCTCTACGGGCTCCTTGGCCCGAACGGAAGCGGAAAAACCACGCTGTTCCGGATTCTCTCCACGCTGCTCAATCCGTCGGAAGGCGCAGTCCGCATCTTCGGGCAAGACCCCCGTACGCATCCCGATACGGTGCGCCGACACACCGGCGTCGTGTTTCAGGATGCGGCGCTGGACGAGGAACTGACCGTGCTGGAGAATCTGCGCGTACACGCCGCCCTGTATGGCCTGCAACGGCGCGTATTCGAGGAGCGACTCGCCCGGCTGCTGCCGCTTTTCGGGCTGGAGGAAACCTTGCGCGAGCGTGCGGGACGCCTTTCCGGCGGTCAAAAACGCCGCGCCGATCTGGTGCGGGGCTTGTTGCACGCTCCATCGCTTTTGCTGCTGGACGAACCGGCTATCGGGCTGGACCCGGTGGCGCGGCAAGCGTTTCGGGAAGCCGTAGACCGGCTGCGGCGTACGGAAGGCGCCACGGTCGTACTGGCCACGCACGCCATGGAAGAGGCCGACCGATGCGATCTGCTAACCATTCTGGACCGGGGCCAAGTCGTGGCGCACGGTACGCCCGCCGCGCTCAAGCAAGCCATCGGGGAAGAAACGCTGTGGATCGAATGCGACCATCCGCAGGATCTGGCCGAGCGCATTACGAAGCGACTCGACGTATCCGCACAGGTTATCGGGATGCAGGTGCAGATCGCAGGCCCCCATGCCCGCGAGTTGCTGCCTCCCCTCTACGAGACATCCGGGGAGGCGATTCGGTCCGTCACCATCCGGCGCCCCACGCTGGAGGATGTGTTCATGGTGCGCGCCGGACGCGAACTTCGCGAAAACGGACGACCGACGGAGGGCGAAACGCCATGAAAATGTACGCCGTTCCTGCACTCTGGCGGCGAGAACTGGTCAAGTTCGCGCGAGACCGGAACCGGATAGCCGGAGCCGTACTGCAGCCGGTCGCCATCTGGCTGCTTCTCGGTTTCGGGTTTCGGGATTCCTTCCGCTTGCCGGGCGCGGCGGGCGAAGAACTCCCCTATCTCGAATTTCTGTTTCCAGGAATGATGGCTATCGTGGCGCTCTTCACAGCCATCTTCTCGACCATTTCTATTGTGGAGGAGCGGCATAGCGGTTTCCTGCAGGCGGCCCTCGCCACCCCGGCGCGCCGATGGTCTCTCGTGCTGGGCCCGTCGCTGGGCAGCGCCACGCTGGCCGTGGGCCAGGGGGCCTTGTTTTTTCTGCTGATCCCCCTGACGGGCCATGCGCCGGGCCTGGTCGGCGTAGCGCTGACGATCGGGATTCTGGCGGCGGTGGCGCTCGGATTCACTGGTCTGGGGGTCGTGATTGCCTGGCGGAGCCGGACCACGCGAGGCTTCCACGCCATCATGAACCTGTGCCTGATTCCGCTGTGGGTGCTGTCTGGCGCATTCTTTCCCGCCGAAGGCGCGCCGGGCGTTCTGCAATGGGCTATCCGGCTGAACCCGGTTTCGTACGGGGTGGATGCGCTGCGTACCGCTATGTACTGGCCGCAAGAACCGCCGGTCGAGGTTTTTCCGTTCGCCCTTGCGCTGGGCGTAACCGGATTGTTTGCGGCGTCCATGCTCTTTTGGGCGGTGCGCTCGGCGAGAAAACCCATCCGCCCGTAACGTTTACGGATACCTTGGCCAAGCCCGAGAAAACACCATGCGAAGAACCCCCAAACAGGGCATATATGTCCTGCTCGCTGTCGATGGCAAAAGATTCTGGTCGCCCATGCGCCTCTCCACAGAGCGCCCGCTCGAACGCGACGAAGACAGCAAAACCTGGGCCAATGTGCAATTACCGGCCATAGCCGCTCCTGAAGATGGGTGAGCGCGGATGTACGCGCCCTTCAGAAGGCTGCAAAAAGTACGCTGGCGACGCCATTCCTCATTATGCGAGGCAGCCGCGCCACTTGCCTCGGCATTCCTTGCCAGAGCGCCCTTTCAGTCCCTGCTTTTGCGGACTCGTACAGAGTTGCCTTAATTTTTTAAGTGAAAATTTTATAACTTAAAAAATTTAACTATGGAGTGGTAACAAGGAAAATAATCTGTGTTCGGCAGAAACATTGAAGCCTGCCTTGCCGTACCAAAACGTGCGGGGAAAGGCGTTTTTCTTGTCCTTTCGCGGGCGCAGGAGCCAAGAGCCTGCTTTTCCCCTGTCGGAAATACCAGTAACCGCTTCAAGCGCCCGAAAAACAACCCGCGCCCTGTTCAGGCGTGAAGTGGTTTATCATATAATCGGGGGGTACTCCAGAGAAAAAAATCGATCGGCTTCGTCGTGGCGTAGATCCTCTCATAGCCGATGGATTGATCGCCGCACTCGACAATCAGTGCGATCTGAATCTCGCTGGCTATCCTGGTTTTGACGATGACGATCATATTCAGGAGCTGCTTGAGCCGTTGATATATTCCGTGGGCGCGCTCGAAGATGAACGGGCTATACCGATTCTTCTGAAAGCGTCTCAGTTCGGCGGGATGGCTCCGCTTGGCCTTGCGGAGTTCGGTCCTCGCATCTTTCCCGTAATACTCGATTATATCGAATCTCCTGAACGCACCTTACAGGAATTGGATGGCGCTTTTCTCGCTCTTGCGAGAACCGTAGAAAGATGGCGTCCGCTCGACCCTTCGACGCATGCTGCGCTGCGCGAATTGTCTATTCGCTATATACAGGGATATATTCCCGAACATCTTAAGTATGATTCTTTTGTTTATTCTCTTCAGCTTTCAGCTATGTTTCTTGCTTCTTCTCTTGGCGATGCCGATCTCAAACCTATGGTCGCCGCGCTTGCTTCAAAACATCCCGGATTCGTCGAAATGTACCTTGAAAGGTGGTATGAGGGACCGTCGGGGGCCGTTCAGCAGGAACCATCTGAATAAATCGCGTTGCTCCCGCGCCGTAGATTCCGAAAATACGCACTTGCCCCGGTCTGCCGTGCGAGAGAGGGGCCTTATGCCTCGAAATCGACCCCGTCGCGCTCCCAAAAGGCCTCAATGGCGTGGACTGCGTCCGGGTGGGCGTTCGCGCCCGGGTCC
This sequence comes from uncultured Rhodothermales bacterium, assembly GCA_964608315.1. Taxonomy (GTDB): domain Bacteria; phylum Bacteroidota; class Rhodothermia; order Rhodothermales; family VXPQ01; genus VXPQ01. The sequence continues at coordinate 9,897 of CAZSNF010000024.1, forward strand.
CAACCGACGCGGTAGCACAGTTCGACGAGCACTTTTCGACCGCTGGCCTGCACTGGCCGGTATCCGAGGTCTGGCGGGTCAAGCCCTTCGATCCATCTGACCCACGCTTCGAGGTTATCCGGAAACAGTTCGCACATACTTGCCCGTGCGGCAATGGTACGAACTTGCAACAAGGTGGGCGCAATTTGTGACGAAGCCCTCCGCAAGCGCATTATTGAGCGGCAGGGCTCCGCCGCCTCTTGCGGAAACGTCCAGGTTACACTCCCTCTTAAGGTGACGCTGATTAAATCTCCTTCGACTTCGCCGCAGAACCTCCCGCAACCCCTTCGCTGCCGGCGGCGGCTTTCCCCCCGGACGAAGAAGATTCTTCGGCAGAAGAGGTCTTGCTCCCATCCTTTGGCGCCCCTTCCTTGCTTTCGCCCTTGTCGCCGGCGTCCCCCTTCTCGCTTGCCCCATTCCCCCGCGCATAGTCGGTCAGGTAAAAGCCGCTTCCCTTGAAGATAAGCCCGGCGCTGCCGGTAATGATGCGTTCCACTTTCTGCCCTGTTTCCGGGCATGTCGTCAGCGCGTCTGCAGTGATGCGCTGATCGATCTCGAATTTCGAACCATCTTCGCGCCGGTATACGTAGGTCGGCATATTTCGTCAGCAATCGGTCAGCAAGGAACAGAATCGCCGTCATACGGCGACATAGCAGAAAGACGATACGGACAAGATGTTCCGGAAGACGTGCGAATCAGTGTTTTGCATTTACCGTAACCCTTTGTCCGACAACACACTAAAGTGATGCGCGCTATCTCGCCTCGAACAAACTGTCCGGGAGCGTAAACACGGGTGGACCGAGGATGGAGCCGGATGCCTGATCGGCTACGCGCGGCCTGATCTCCCTGATTTTCCCGTTGTTGCGCGAGGGGAAGACCCGGTTCGTAAGCAGAATGACGAACAGGTCCGTATCCGGATCGACCCAGAACGAGGTGCCGGTAAACCCGGTATGTCCGAAACTGGCGGGACCGAACCCGGCCCCGGCAGACGAGTAGCCTTCCGGGCTTTTCGTATCCCATCCGAGCGCCCGCGAACTGAGTTCCGGCTCCTGCACGGTCGTAAAGAGGCGAAGCGTTTCGGGAGAAATGAACGGCGCCCCGTTCACGCGCCCGTCGTCCACCAGCATATGGGCGAACCGGGCCAGGTCCTCCGCCGTGGAAAACAATCCGGCGTGACCGGCTACCCCCCCCATTATCCAGGCGGTTTCGTCATGCACTTCGCCCTGCACGAGGCGGCCCCGAAAAACGTGGTCCCGCTCGGTGGGAACCGCATCCCGATTGGGCGTTCCGGACGGCATAAACCCGGTATCGCGCATGCCCAGCGGCTCGAAAATACGCTGCTCGGCGTATTCGTCGAAAGGCTGCCCGGTAATCCGCTCGACCACGAACATGAGGGCAATCATGCCGATACTGCTGTAGTGCATTTCCGTGCCCGGTTCGTATTCGAGCGATTCCGCCAGCACCAAATCGATGACCGCTTCGCTCGTAGTGGCGCCCGTCTCGTAATACCGCCGAAACGGAATGAGTCCGCCTGTGTGGACGAGCAGCTGCCGAATGGTTACGCGCTCCTTGCCGGATTGCCGGAACCGGGGAAGATAGTCCGCAACCGGCGCGTCCAGCTCCAGCTTGCCCTCGTCGAAAAGCAGCATGGCTGCGGTGGTCGTGGCGACCACCTTGGTGAGCGAGGCCAGATCGAACATCGACGTCGTAGTAACGGGCCGCGCTTCGTCGTAGGTAAAGTGGCCGTACGCTTCCATCTTGGCGATCACGCCGCCGCGCCCTATCGCCAGCGCCGCCCCGGGAAAAGCCGTACTGTCGATGGCGTTCCCGATAAGCGTATCCAGCCGGGCGATGACGGCGCCGTCCAGCCCTGCTTCGGCGGGATAGCCGGTTCGGATAGCGCGCTGCGCCAGGTCCATCCCGTCGCCCGGAGCGTACAAACCCGGTATGCCGACGGGCAGGCGCCCGCGCACGTCCGCATGGCCCGCTACGGCGTCGGCGACAGCGGTCTGGGACGCCTCCGACGCGCCGTACGCAACGAGATAGGCGGCGGGCTGCGCCATATCCCGCGCGATATACGGATCGCCGAACGAAACGAGCGCCACCGGCGGGCCGTGCTCCACGAGGCGGGCGAGAAAAGCCTTTTGCGGATCTTCGGGCATGGTTTCTTCCCCTTCTGCTCCCGCTTCCCCGCCTTCTCCCGCCGCCGGTTCGCTACGCGGGCGGGGGCGTAAAAATGCGGAAACGAGGACAAACGGATAGCCGTCGGCGGCCTCCAGCGCCGCCTCGTAGGCCGCCGGGTCGGACAAATCGTTCAGACGCAGCGTATCGACCGCCGCGGCAGGCAGGTTGCGAAGCGCATCGGCAAGAAAACGGCTTCCCGTGGCCGGGTTCGTCCCGTCCGCAAGGGTAATAAACAATGCGCGCCCCGTGCGGGCAAGCGGAAGCATCTTCCCCGTGTTGCGCAACAGCGTAAGCGACGCCCGGGCTATGCCCAGGCCAAGCGCCTTGTGTTCCGGCGTCGCGATGCGTTCCAGCGGGCCCATGCGTACGCTGTCCGCCTCGCTCGCCACATACCGATCCCTGTGCAACCCCGCCCAGGCCTTCGCCCGCAAAATGCGCAGGACCGACGCGTCTATGCGTTCCAGAGGAATCTCGCCCGCCGCAACCGCCTGCAATACCGCCTCCCGCGCCGCCCGGGGGTCTTCGGAAAGCAGCAGCATATCGGCGCCCGCCAGCAAGGCGCGCACGGCAATCTCCTCGGTAGAAAAATGCGCCGTTACGCCCGCCATATCCAGCGCGTCCGTCACGACCAGCCCATCGAAACCCAGTTCGTCGCGCAGCAGGCCCCCCACCACCTGCGGCGAAAGACTCGCGGGCAGCGTGGAATCCGGTTCGACAAGGGGCAGGGCAAGATGCGCGACCATCACGCTCATCACGCCCTCGTTCGCCAGTCTGCGGAACGGGACCAGTTCCAGGGCGCGCAGCCGCTCGGCCCCGAAAAGCAGCGCCGGCAGCGCCCTGTGCGAATCGACGGACGTATCGCCGTGTCCGGGGAAATGCTTGGCCGTAGCCAGGACGCCGGCTTCCTGCAAGCCCGCCGCAAAAGCCGCCGCCATCTCTGCAACCCGTTCGGGCCGTTCGCCGAACGAACGGGTGTTGATGACCGGATTGTCGGGATTGTTGTTCACGTCGGCGACGGGCGCAAAGACATGCCGTACGCCGATCGCTTGCGCCTCCCGGCCCGTAACGTATCCGGCCATGCGGGCCCATTCGACATTCCCGGCGGCCCCCATCGCCATGGCCCGCGGAAAGACGGTTGTCCCGTCCACGCGCATTCCCGCGCCCCATTCCATATCCTGCCCGATCAGCAACGGCCATTTCGCCCGCCCTTGCAGGTCGTTTACGAGCGCGATCTGATCCGATGGATTTCCCTGAAAAAAGGTGACGCCGCCCAGTCCGAATTCCTCGACCAGCGCCGTGAGTTCCTGGTATGCGGGGTCGTCGGGGTCGGTAGCCCGCCCATACGCTCGCACGGAAAAAAGTTGTGAAACCTTCTCCTCCAGCGTCATGGCCTGGAGCTGCTCTTCGGCCCAGACTCCCGTGCCCGGCCAAAGGTCGTCTGCATCCGGCGGGGCGACCGCAACGTCCGTCAGCGTCAGGACATACGCAATGATCGCCGCTGCGAACACAAGCGCGGCGACAAGCAAAAAACGGGGATAGCGAAAACGAGACATGGCGAAAACCCTCCGACGAATTTCGGTCTTTATAGCAGAATATACCGAGGAAAATATACCAGAAAACAGGACGGATTGCACCAAATGCAGGGACGACGAACGCACCCGCCCCGCCTACCGACGCCGAGGCGGCTCAGGCAGATGCTCCTCGTCGTCTTCCCCGGCGATGCGGCCCGCCATCCTTTCGGCAAGCAGCCCGGCCAGCGTCACCGCGGCGATTTCGAAAAAAAGACCGAAGACAAGGCGGCGCAATCCGCGGCGCACGGGTTTCGGAAGCAACGAAAACACGCCCGCCGCGCCCAGAAGACCCAGCCAGAAGGCCCACGGGCTATACCCGGATTGCGGAGATTCTTCGAAAGGGACAGACATGGGGACAGGGATGCTATTCCGGGGCGTCCTCTCCTTCCCACGTATTTCCTTCGGCGTCGAATCCGAATACATGCATCGCATACCCGGCGAAAACGCCCAGCCCCTCCTCCACGTTCGAATGCAAATGAACCGGCGGCGTCTGAAACAGGGCCGCCTCAATAGCCACTTCTCCCACCGTTTCGTCTTGCAAATACGCCGTATGGTGATACTGGAAATAATCCTCGCTCAGCGCCGAAAGCTCAACTCTGTATATAGACGGCTCCACGTCCATCCCTGAGAACAAAAAGTCCTCCTCAGTGACAATGTCGAATGCTTTGGTCTCTCCGTCGAACAATTCGTCCGAAAAAAGTACGCCGTAGAATTCTTCGCCGGCGGCTATGTCCGGCGCATCGAAGAAATAGGCGTAGTCGTCGTAGCGGAACGAGGCTTCGTTGGTTGTGAACGCTATCTCGCGGAAATCCCAAACGACATCCTGCTCGCCCGGTAAGGACAATCCGACCCACGCGAACACTTCGAGTTTGTAGTAATTCGGCCCCGGAGGGTCCTCGATTCGCATGCGGACCCGATGGTGTTCGAACACGAATAGCCCGTCGCTCGCGTCGCTGAGACGCTCCACCTCCACCATGCTGGCCGTCGCAGCCGGAACGGACGAAACAGCCCGCACCGCAGGCAACCCGGGCGCCTCGGCCTCAAGCGTATACGTCATGCCGGGCGCCGGATGCATCGAGGGAGGGCCGTCCGCTTGACCTGGACCGGGCAGCCCGTTTGGCGGCAGCCCGTAGATTCCCTCCCCGATATGCGCAAGCGGCTCGGAAAAATTCCCGTTCTCGTCCGTAATGCGCACCGAGGCGGCGGTAACCGCCAGATTCCGGATGTTGTCGCGGCCTTCGATGTCTCCGCTGCGGCGCAGGCGAACGGTCCAGGCGCTGTCCGGCGCAAAAAAGCTGTGCGCCACCAGCCGCGAATTATGTTCGGGAATATCCACCTCGACCGCCAGTTCGCAAGCGCTCAGCAGACCCAGCAAGCCCAATATGCCCAGCGCGCCTGCCGCAAGGAGCGCGGGGCGCCGCGATCCGTACGGCGATCCATCCAGTGATCTTGCGGAGCGAAACATGGTCATGGTCAGAAAGAAATGCGGTACGACAAAGCCGGAAGCACTGGAAAAAGGCTTAGCTGGCGAAAGCGGAATGTGGACCGGTCGCCGCTTTGCCGTACGGGATACACCACGAAAGGGTTTCTCCGGTTATAGGTGTTGTACGTTCCGAGCGTAAGCGTGCGCGTACCCCACGAACGTTCCTTCCGAAAATGCACGGCAAGGTCCAGGCGATGATACGACCGGAGGCGGGACGCATTGCGCGGACCGTAATCCACCCCGACGCGGTCCGGCGCCTGGTAAGCCCAAAAGGCATGCCGCTGCGTGTACTCGTCGTGCAGCTCGACGGCGTGCCGCCCCACCGGCAGCCACGCAGGATATCCGCTTCCGTACACCCAGGCCACAGAGATTTCCTTGTTCTGCGTAAGGCGGTACTGCGTAACCACCGACAGGTCGTGCCGCCGGTCGTAGCGGTACGGAAAGATTTCGCCGTTGTTCAGGTTTTTGAAGTCCCGCGTGGCCTGCGCCCACGAATACCCGATCCATCCGCTCGTGCGGCCCGTTTTCTTTTGCAGGAACAGCTCCACGCCGTAGGCGGCGCCGCGGCCCGTTTCGATCAGTTCGGGCCAGTCCCTGAACACCGAATCGAAGGTTTGCGTACCCGCCTTGTATTCGATGAGCCCGCTCATCCATTTGTAGTAGCTTTCGAGCGACGCTTCGTAGCGCCCTTCCCGGATATTCCGCACCAGGCCGACGGCCGCCTGATGGCTCTTCTGGGGCGGCATCCGGTCCATGGCCGAAACCCAGAAATCCGTAAAGGGATTGCCCGTGCTGGCGGTCAGAAAATGCACCGGCTGTTGCATCCGCACGTACGACAATTTCGCCGACGTCCGCCGCGCCACGCGCCGGCTCATGCTCAGGCGCGGCTCAAGCGAAGGATAGTTCTTGCCGTCCACGAAATACCAGGCCATGCGAAGGCCCGCATTGACCCGGAAGCCGGACCACAGCGTCATGTCGTCTTCGACATACAGGGCGGCTTCCCTTGAATGCACCACGCCGACCGGCGAAACCAGCGTGGTGTCCTCCAGCGTTTCCCCGCCCTCTTGCTCGTTAAACCAGAGCATGCCCGGACTGAAGCGGTGCGCAATCCCTTCCGCGCCGAAACGCAGATAATGGCTGGGCGAGGGCCGGTGCTCCAGATCCGCCTTGACCGTATAGTCCAGAATATCGGATACGTACGAAATGTTCGATTCGTATTCTGCGCTCCCTTCTCCGCCGTAGGAGTCCCGTTCATCGACCCCGACAGCGAAACTGTAGTTCGTCAGGCCTATCAACAGGTTGGAAAAGGTGCGGTTGCCGAACAACCGGTTCCAGCGGAGCGCAGCCAGCCGGTTGCGCCAGCCGATGTCTCCGTCGGATTCGCTGCCGTCCCATTCGTCCGTAATGTAAAACAGATCGCGGCCCGAATACCCGCTCAGGTAAATGCGATCCTTCCGGGATACGATATAGTTCGCCTTGAAATTGAGGTCGTAGAAATAGTACCCCCCTCGCGTATCGTCCGGCAGAAAAGGACGCGCCAGCAAATCCGCGAACGTACGGCGCGCCGTAAACAGAAAAGACGCCTTGTCGCGCACGATCGGTCCCTCCAGCGTCACGCGGGACGCAACGAGCCCGGTCCCCACGTCGCCGCTATACCCTTTCAGGTTGCCCTCTTTCATGGTCAGGTTCACCACGGACGAAAGGCGGCCTCCGTACCGCGCCGGAAAGCCTCCCTTGATCAGTTCGACATGCTTCATCGCGTCCGCGTTGAACACGCCCAGAAAACCGAACAAGTGGCTGGGATTGTACAGCGGAAGCCCGTCCAGCAGAATAAGATTCTGGTCGGGTCCCCCGCCCCGAACGTAAAACCCGCTGCGGCCCTCGGATCCCGATTGCACGCCAGGCAACAGTTGCAGCGTCTTCTGGATATCCACTTCGCCGAGCAGGGCCGGAAGCGACTGTATCTGATCCACCGCCACCTCGTGGCGCCCCATCTGCGGCTGATCGATGAGGGAATCCGCCTGCGCCACCACCTCGATGCCTTCAAGGCCTATGGCGACCGGCGCAAGGGCTGCGTCGAGCGTCGTATCCGCCGAAAGCGTCAGGGTATAGGCAACGGCTTCGTACCCGAGGTAACCGAACGCAAGCGTAAGCGAATCGAGCCGGACCGTCAGGCTGTAAAAGCCGTACTGATTGGTGACCGAACCAATGCCCAGGTCCGGAACGCTCACGGTAGCGCCCGGAAGCCGCTCCCCGCTTTCCGCATCCTCCACATACCCGTTGATCGTGCGGGGCGGAGCGTCCTGCGCATGCGCCGAACCAGCGACGAAGCCCCCCGCCCAGAGACATGTCGTCAGGAAGGCGACCAAAAAGGCTGCGCCGGACCGCCGCCGGGCGCATGAACATCTTCTTAAGGAACCTCTGATTAATTCTGCAAAGTTCAGAGGCTGCGAGGGACGCGCCGGCAAGGAATGACGAAGCAATGCGGCAGGCCCCGCATAATGAGGAATGACGCGGCCAGCGCGTCCCTCGCGGCCTCCCGAAGGGCGCTTCGCGTCCGCCACGCTCGAATCCGTAGCATATGCCGCTGATTTCAACGATGCCGTCATAATGTCACTGTACGCGCGAACGCGAAGCGCTGATCGAAGTAGAATTAATCAGAGGTTCCTTAAAGGAAAAAACAGCATTCCTGCGGGGGCGGAAAACGATTTGGCGAGGCTGGTTCCTGTAATTCGGCCCGCTATTCCAGACGGAAACGGAACGTGACGACGCCTGTCTGCGGCTCCCTCGGCGCATTGGGCGGCAAGGAATTGAAACGCCAGTCCTCCAGAGCGTCCAGGGCGGCTTTCTCCAGGGCGGCGTCGCCCTTCAGCAGCAGAATGCGCTGCACGACCCGGCCCTGCGGGTCTACGGCTATGCGCACCCGGATCGTTGCATTGACCTGGGTCCGGTACTCGGGAATCGGGGCATACACAGGATCGCGGTTCAGCCCTTCTATTTCGAAGGGAGCCGCGGTCAAGTCGTCCAGCCCCTCTCCTGTTTCGGCAGGCTGCGTTTCGGCGGCTTCGCCGGGCGCGGCGCTGCCGAGCGGGCGAATCGGAGGGGCTTCGTCTTCCGGTTCGGGCTCTTCCGCCGCTTCCTCGCTGTCTCGTCGCTCGGGAGACACTTCCTCGACCTCCGGCGTCGCAACCCGATCCTCCTCGACGACGGGCTGCGGCTGATCCGGCAAATCCACCTGCCTCGCTTCTTCCGGCGCAGGCGGCGGCTCTTCCGGGGTTTCCTCCGGTTCTTCGGGCGCCTCCGCCTCTTCCGAGGCGCGGCTTTCCGCATACGGGCCAAAGTCCACCTCCACGAAGCCCATTTGCCGGGAATCCGCTTGCGCCACTGTCAAAAAGGCGAAAAGGAGAAGTACGCCGGCGTGCAACGCCACGCTGACCCCCAAACCGATCCATTCGTTCTTTTTCATGGACTTCTCGGCGGACCTGTTAACACTATGCAGCAATGCTCTACCCGAAGGGCGGGGCCTCTTTTCCTGCCATGCCAGGCGTTGTAAATGAAAAAGCGAACCCGAATTACCGAAAGCGACTATGCGCTGGAACGCGGAACGGGTTTTCGGGATCCCCTGCAGCGGAATTGTCCGGGAAATAAATCCCCCCGAACCAGGAAACGAACCCGACGGTACAACAAACCCCAAAAACGTCGCCTTTTTCCCGCCGCAACCTGATAATATTTCAAGCCCATGCGCCTTCCCCAGCATCCAGCCGATCTGCCCGGCGCACGCAAGCAACTCCTGATCTGGATCGCCCGGCACGCCCGTGAAGACGCCATGCGCTGGCTGCGCGACCGCTGCGAGGAAATCGCAAGCGGCGCTCCCGATTCCAAATGCTTCCTCGCGTTCAGCGGCGCGACGCGGCGGATTCCCAAAGACGCCCTTGCGCTCGACCAGGCGGACCTTGCGCAGGCCGACAAACTGCGTCCAGGCTGGAACCCGGCCTCCTGGAGCGTGGACGTAGCGGCCCGCGCCCTCCTGATCCTGTCCCGCCCGACCAACGACGAAAACGCCCTCGTTCGCATGGTCGAGCAACTGTTCTCGACCGCCGACGCGCGCGAATCGGAGGCGCTGTACCGAATGCTGCCGCTCTACCCCTTTCCCGAACGCTTCCAGGCCCGCGCCGCCGAAGGCCTGCGGACCAACATGGCCTCCGTATTTCAGGCCGTCGCGCACGATAACCCCTACCCCTCGGAGTATTTCGACGAGGGGGCCTGGAACCAGATGATCCTCAAGGCCCTCTTTACCGAAAGCGTCCTGTACAAGGTAACCGGGCTGGACGCGCGCAGCAACCCGGCCCTTGCGCGCATGCTCGTGGATTACGCCCACGAAAGATGGTCGGCCGGACGCGCCGTTTCGCCCGAACTCTGGCGTCCCGCAGGGCCCTTTGCCCATCCGGACTATCTGGGCGACCTGCAACGGGTCCTGCGCAGCGACGACGAAGCAGAGCGGGAAGCCGCCGCCCTGGCGCTCGCGGATGCAAACGCGCCCGCCGCCGACGAACTGATCGACGCATTTCCCCTCCTGAAACAACGCATCGGGTCCGGCGAACTGAACTGGGAATCGTTCAGCCGGAACCGTATTGCGGGTGCGGCATAGGTTTCCCATCCGGGCCGCCGGCGTCGCCAATCCCGACGCCCGTTGCAACCTGTTTCGATAATTTCTTTCGCAACTTCGCGGCGCACGCCGTTTTTACCTCCTCGAACGTTATGCCTACGCGACCTCCCTTGTATATCGATCCGCATATCCACATGAGTTCCCGGACCACGAACGATTACGAAGCCATGCGCGCCGCCGGCGTGGCGGCCGTCATAGAACCCGCGTTCTGGCTGGGCCAGCCGCGCACTACGGCGGGGGCCTTCAAGGATTATTTCTCCATGCTCGTGGGATGGGAACGCTTCCGGGCGGCCCAGTTCGGCATTCGGCACTACTGCGCCATCGGACTCAATTCCAAAGAGGCCAACAACGAGCCGCTCGCGGACGAAGTGATGGAACTCCTTCCGCTCTACGCGGCCAAGGAAGGCGTCGTGGCCATTGGAGAAATCGGATACGACGACATGACGCCCGCCGAGGACAAGTATTACCGGCTGCAACTCGAACTGGCGAAAGAACTCGACATGCTTGTGATGATCCATACCCCCCATCGCAACAAAAAAGAAGGGACGAGCCGCAGCATGGACGCCTGCGACGATATGGGGCTGGCGCCGAGTCGGGTCATCGTGGATCATAACACCGAAGAAACGGTCCGGGAAGTCCTCGACCGCGGCTACTGGGCCGGCTTCACCATCTATCCGTTCACGAAAATGGGCAACGAGCGGATGGTCGAGATTGTGCGCGAATACGGCGCGGAGCGGATTTTCATCGACAGCTCGGCGGACTGGGGCGTCAGCGATCCGCTGGCCGTGCCCAAAACGGCCCGCCTCATGGCCGAGCGAGGCGTCCCCGAAGACGATATCCGGGCGGTTACGTACGACAACGCCCTTGCCGCGTACGAACAAAGCGGCCAATTTTCGGAAAAAGACTGGCGGGAGCCGGCCCCCATAGACCAGCGCGATCTGTACGTCGGCAATTCGGTGCTGCGCGGCCAGACCCCGGTAGTCCAGGAAAAAGGATTGATTATCGAGTAAGGATACGCTGATTGATCAATCCCTCTGGTCAATAACGTTGGTCAATCCCGGGGCGCATCGCGGGACTTCCCGACGTCGGTCAGGCCGTAACGGGCGCTTCGCCCGTCGCCCGGGGTTTAGGGCCTGTTAATACTATGCAGCAATGCTCTGTTCCGTCAGGCACGGCGTTAATCAAGGCGCGAGGAGTGAAGTTTGGTGATTCCAGATGAGCGACGAGCAACGAAGAGTAACGCCGTGACCGGCGGAACCCGAAGGGCGGGGCCTCTTTTCCCGCCATGCGGCGTTGCCGCTCGCTTATGTGGCCAGGCCACACTGCGCTCGCGGCGCCTGGCCTAACAGGAAAACAGGCCCCGCAGAGCGCCGCTGCATAGTGTTAACAGGCCCTATAAATCCGCAAGTTTGCAGGATACTCTGATTAAGTCCGCGAAGTTCAGAGGGAGAGAGTGTGTGAGTGAGTGAGGCGCGCTGGCAAGGAATGACGAAGCAGTGTGGCAGGCCCCACACAATGAGGAATGACACGACCAGCGCGCCTCTCGCACCCTCCCGAAGGGCGCTTCACGATCGTGAAGCGCTGATCGAAGCGGTTTCGATCAGAGTATCCTGTAACTGGCGCTGCGTCCGCCCCCCGGATTGCGAAGCAAAACGCCCCATGCGATGAGTTCCTTGATATCCCGCAGCGCGGTGTCCTGGGAGCATTTCGCAAGCTTCGCCCATTTCGAGCTGGTGAGCTTGCCCTCGAACCCGTCGAGAAGGCGGGCGAGCGCATCGCGCTGGCGCTCATTGAGAGGAAACCCGGCGACGCGCTCCCAAAATCGGGCCTTGTCCAGCACCGCGTCAAGGGTTGTCTCGGCGCGGTCGATGGCCCGTTGCAGACAATCCAGAAACCAGTACATCCATACGGAAACGTCCATCGAGCCTTGCCGGGTCGCCTCCAGTATTTTGTAATAGTCTGTGCGCTCCTCCCGGATTTGCGACGACATGCTGCAGAAGCGTTGCGGGCTTTGTTCGGAACGGGCCAGCGCCATGTCGGCAATGGCCCGGGCGATCCGCCCGTTCCCGTCGTCGAAAGGATGGATGGCGACAAACCAGAGATGGGACTGACCGGCCCTGATCACCCCATCCATTTCGTCGGACTCGTTGAACCACTCGAGAAAACGTTTCATTTCCTCGTCGATCCGCTCGGCGGGCGGCGCCTCGAAATGCACCCGCTCGCGACTGATCGGGCCGGAAACCACCTGCATGGGATCGGTACGACCGTCGCGCCAGGCCCCCGCAGCAATCCGCCCCGAACTCCTGTCGCCGTCGGGAAACAACCAGGCATGCCAGTCCCATAACCGCTCGGTCGTCAGGGGGGCGTCATAACAACTCGTGGCGTCGAGCACTACCCGAACGATCCCGTCCGCGTTACGATCCGCATTACGATCCACGTGGCGATCCATATGGCCAGGACCGCCTGTATCTATACCGAGACGACAGGCAAGCGAGGAGCGAACCAGCTCCGGATTCAACGTCTCCCCTTCGATCTCGCTGGTCTTAAGCACATCCTCGGCAAGGGTCCGGAGCATCGCCTCCTGTCGAAGCCCGGAACCCAGCGCCGCCATGCGGCCAAAAAGACGCCCCTGCCGATACCGTACGGTAGCCAGCAGGTTGGTCAATGCCTCCTGATTCCAGTGAAAGCGAGGCCAGTCGGGGCGCTCATGGAGATATATTCTACGCATAATATGCGGTGATTATACGCTATAATCTCCGCAAATGCAAATAATCGCCGCAAAATCTGCGGTGATTATGAATTTCCTTGTCAGAAACGCACCCAATAACCGCAATTTTTGCGGAGAATAAATAACGCAGGCCTATTTCGTCTGCCTCTTGCGCAGCGCCCTCGGCCTTTACTGCTGATTTAAACGACGCCATCACAATGTCCTGTTTCCACGAACGTGAAGCGCTGATCAAAGGATGCTCTGTTAAATCAAGGAGGGTCTGTGGATGCGCCTTTGAGCGAAACATCGGGCCCCAATACCCCCGCCAGCTCATAGGCCTTGCGCACCCTTATGTTACGGACACTCTGATGAAATCTGCTTCGATCAGCGCTTCGCGTTCGTGTGTGCAGGCATCGCTGAAATCAGCGGTAAACACTTCGGATTCAGAGTATGGCGAACGTGAAGCGCCCTTCGGGAGGCTGCGAGGAGCGCGCTGACTGTGTCATTCCTCATTATGTGGGACCTGCCACATTGCTTCGTCATTCCTTGTCAGCGCACCCCTCGCAAGCCTCTGAACTTTGCAGATTTAATCAGAGTATCCTATCGCGAAAAGGCGCGCCACAGGCCCGTTCCGCCCTGCGCGCCAGCACGCCCCTCGCAAGCCTCTGAACTTTGCGGACTTAATCAGCGTGTTCCAAAGCAGATTTAATCAGAATTTCCTCCTGATCTTTTCTGCGCAAAAGGGGTATCATACCGCCAAAGCCGGTAAATTCGAACCGGTCAGCCTTTCGTACAGCCATTCACCGCAGGAAAACCCTTGCCGATGCAAACGATCCGGCAGGATATTCGCGTAACCTTCCGATACGACGTACACTTCGTAACGGACGCCTTCCACCCGGAAAACGACCTGCTCGGCCGCATTGTCGAGGCAGAAAAAAACGTCCCCTGGCGCAAGATGCTTCCGGTGATCGACGAGGGCTTGCTGCGGCGCTACCCCGACCTCTGCGAGCGCATGGAGGCGTACTTCGCGCAGCGGGCCGATTCGCTGACCTTCCGCCCCCCCGTCCTGGCGCCGGCGGGCGAAGCCGCCAAAAACGACCCTGCGCTGGTCGCCGAATTGTACGCCGCCGTACGGCGAGCCGGGCTCTGCCGCCATTCGTTCGTCCTTGCGATCGGGGGCGGCTCCGTCCTGGACCTTGCGGGATACGCCGCGGCCACTGCGCACCGGGGCGTCCGCCTGATCCGCATGCCGACCACGGTGCTGGCCCAGAACGATTCGGGCGTGGGGGTCAAAAACAGCGTCAACGCACTGGACGCCAAGAACTTCCTGGGTACGTTCGCGCCGCCGTACGCAGTGGTGAACGATTTTTCCTTCCTGTCCTCGCTGTCCGACCGCGACTGGCGAAGCGGTATGGCCGAAGCCGTCAAGGTGGCGCTCGTCAAGGACGCCGCCTTCTTCGACGAACTCGAAGCGGATGCGACACGCCTTGCGCCGCCCCGCCGGGACCCCAACGCCATGCAACGGCTCGTCTACCGATGCGCCGCCCTGCATCTGGACCATATCGCCACCTCGGGAGACCCTTTCGAGACGGGAACCTCTCGCCCGCTGGATTTCGGACATTGGGCCGCGCACCAGTTGGAGCAACTCACGGACTATGCGCTGCGGCACGGGGAAGCGGTGGCTATCGGCGTCGCGCTCGACGCCACGTATTCGCACCTGTGCGGATTCCTGTCTGCAAGCGACCGGGACAGAGCGCTCGACCTCCTCGAGGCAATGGGTTTCAACTTGTACGTACCTGAACTCGACGCGCACAACGACGATCCGGAACATCCGCGCTCCGTTTTCCGGGGCCTTGAAGCCTTTCGGGAACACCTTGGCGGCGCATTGACCATTATGTTGCTGGCAGGCGTCGGCAAGGGGATAGAGGTGCATGAGGTCGATCTTTCGGCGTACCGCCGGGCAATGGCTCTCCTGCGCGCGAGACAAACCAGCGACCCGGTGCGAAACGCCGCCGAACGCATCGTCGCAAATACCATCTGAGCTGCACGCATTTCCCGACGATCATGCGCATTCCGCACGGCGAGGGTCTGGAACTGACCTACTGCGCCAACATCCACCCCGGAGAAACGCTCGACGAGGCGGAAGAAAACCTGCGTACGCATACGGTCGCCGTCAAGCGGCAGGCGGCGCCGGACGCGCCCATGGCCGTCGGGCTGCGCCTTTCCGCAAGCGCCGCGGAAACATTGACGGAAGACGCCGCCCGCCTCGACCGTTTTCATGGCCTGCTAAAAGACTGCGAACTGTACGCCTTCACGATCAACGGTTTTCCGTACGGAGCCTTTCACCGGCAGCGCGTCAAGGACGAAGTTTACAAGCCGGACTGGCGCGCCGCCGAACGGCGCGTCTACACGGAACGGCTTGCGCATATTCTCGCGCGACTATTGCCGGACGGCGCCGAAGGCAGCATTTCCACTTCCCCCCTTTCCTACAAACCCTGGCTGCGGGAGCAAAACCTGCAGGACGAGGCGTTGCGCATCGGCGCGGAGCAGCTTGCCGACGTCGCTTTTCGGCTTTTCGAGCAGCGGGAACGCACCGGGCAACTCATCCATGTCGGCATGGAGCCGGAGCCGGATTGCCTGATCGAAAACACCGCCGAAACGGTTTTTTTCTTCAAGGAATGGCTCTGGCGGCATGGAACTGATCGCCTGAGGCGGAAACGCGGCCTGAATGGCGCGCAGGCGGAAGACCTCTTGCGAGCACATATCCGCCTGTGCTACGACACATGCCATTTTGCCGTGGAATTCGAATCTCCTTCAGAGGCGCTGGCGGCTTTCGAAGCGGCCGGGATCCTGATAGGGAAAATTCAGATCAGCGCGGCGCTGCGCGTTCCGCTGGACGAACCGGGGTCGGCGATGCGGCGGACGCTGGTCGACGCGCTGGAACCCTTCGCCGAATCCACCTACCTGCATCAGGTGGTGGCGCGGTCGGCGAACGGCGCGCTGCATCGTTACCCGGACCTGCCCGACGCCTTGCCCCGACTGCCGACCGACGAGGCGGAAGAATGGCGGATTCATTACCATGTGCCCGTGTTCATTGACCGGTTTCCGCATTTCCGCTCGACGCAGGAAGACATTACGGCCACGCTTGCGCATGCGCTTCGGAACGGTTCGCGCCCCCACCTCGAAATCGAGACCTACACCTGGGAGGTGCTTCCGGAGCAACTCAAAACCGACGTCGTCTCCTCCATCGCCCGCGAATACGCATGGGTGACGAGCTGCCTCGAACGCATCGTATGAGGCGCCGCCTCGCTCGCCATGTCGAAACTCGCCGTATTGAATGTCGTTGGGCTGAGTCCCCGCCTGTTGCCGCATGCGCCCTTCCTGTCGTCGTGGGCGGAGCGCGGCAGGACGGCGCCCCTGACCCCCGTCCTGCCCGCCGTCACCTGCTCCATGCAAGCCACGCTGCTGACCGGGGCCATGCCCTCGGAGCACGGGATTGTCGGCAACGGATGGTATGTTCGGGACGAGGGCGAAATCCGGTTCTGGCGGCAGTCGAACCGGCTCGCGCAGCGCGAGAAGATATGGGAAAAGGCCCGCCGCCTCGGCGTGGCGGACTTCTCCTGCGCCAACCTGTTCTGGTGGTTCAATATGTACTCGTCGGTGGACTATGCGGTCACGCCGCGCCCCATGTATCCCGCCGACGGGCGAAAAATCCCGGATATCTGGACCGAGCCGGAAGCGATGCGGGCGGAACTTCAGCAAAAACTCGGCAGATTCCCGCTGTTCGAATTCTGGGGACCCGGAACCAGCATTCGTTCGAGCGAATGGATCGCGCGGTCCGCATTGCATGTGGACGCCGCGCGCGATCCGCGCATGACGCTGGTCTACCTTCCCCATCTGGATTACGCATTGCAACGCGAAGGGCCGGGCGGGTCCGGCGTGGCCGCAGAGG
Organism: uncultured Rhodothermales bacterium; assembly: GCA_964608315.1. Classification (GTDB taxonomy): domain Bacteria; phylum Bacteroidota; class Rhodothermia; order Rhodothermales; family VXPQ01; genus VXPQ01. The sequence goes on from CAZSNF010000024.1 coordinate 26,499, forward strand.
TAGCGCAAATCGACGCGGTCTGCGAAGAACTCGTCGCGCACTACGAAGCGCAGGGCGCCGCTGTCCTCGTTCTTTCGGAATACGGGATTACGCCCGTGCGGCGGGCCGTGTCGCTCAACCGCACTCTCCGGCGGGAAGGCTTCTTGCGAATACGGGAAGAACTGGGGCGCGAGCTCCTTGATGCGGGGGCGAGTCGGGCCTTTGCGGTTGCAGATCATCAAGTGGCGCACGTATACCTGAACGATCCGGAAGCGCTGGAGGACGCGCGCGCGCTGATCGAAGAGATCGACGGGGTTGCGCAGGTCTTGCACGGCGAAGAGCGCGCCGCCTGCGGACTGGATCATCCCCGGGCGGGCGACCTGATGGCCATAGCCGAGCCGGACGCCTGGTTTACCTATTACTACTGGCTGGACGACGACCGGGCGCCGGATTTCGCCCGCACCGTGGACATTCATCGCAAGCCGGGCTACGATCCCTGCGAACTCTTCCTGGATCCGGCCCTCCCTTCAGCCCGATTGCGGGCGGGATTCCGGCTACTGCAAAAGAAACTGGGATTCCGCTGCCTGCTGGACGTGATCCCGCTGGACCCGTCCCTTGTCAAGGGATCGCACGGGCGGCTGCCGGACAATCCGCTGGACGGACCGCTTGTCCTGTCCAATCGCGCCGAACTCCTCCCGGACGGCCCCCTGCGCGCCGCAGAGATGCAGGACGTCATGCTGGCGCACCTCGGGGCGGGGCGGTAGGGCTTTTGTTTCCGCAACAGATGTGCTCTGCAATGCGACAGTCGCCTCCCGACGGCGCCTCCGCACTACGATTCAGCGATGCGCCGCCAGGCTTCGCGGGCCAGCACGAGGCGGGCCGAAATGCGATGGGTGTACCCCAGGTCGGAAGCCAGCCCGGCAAAATTTCCGAACCCGTAGTTGAAGGTCAGGCGACCCAGATGCAAACCGGCCCCCACCGTCGGAGCCGCATCCCATCCGGCGTCCCCGGACCTGAGGACGTCGGCAAGTCCTGCGCGCAGCGCCACAACGTCCCGAAAAGCGTATTCCACGCCCAGCCGGGGATGGTACGATACGCCGCCCGTATTGAGCGCCCAGGCCCGGCGCCCCTCGAACGCCATATCCATGTCCAGAGCCAACGCGATGCGGTGCGCGCCCATCTTCAGGAGATACCCTGAGCCGAGCCGCAGGACCGGAAGGATCGTCTCCACGCCGCCCTTCGGAAGCGTTTGTCCGAAAATATCCTCGATATTCGCAAGCAAATCGCGGTTGACGGTCCAGGATTGCCGCATGCCGGCGGCGTCCTGCAGGTTGACGCCCGCCATAAAGGAGCCGCGGCGATATAATGCCCCGACGTCGAAACTGTACCCCCAGGCGTCCGCGAAGTCGCCGATGCTGCGGCGAACGATCTTCGCAGTCGCGCCGGCGGAAAGGTCCGCGCGCAACCGACGCGCATAACTTATAAAGAACGCCGCATCCGCCGCGGAAAAGCTGGAAATATGCTCTTCCGGATGCGGTCGAGGCTGGTCGCGCTCGGGGTCCCAGGCGTCCAGCGTGTTTTTTATATCGTTCACGCCGCTCCGGAAAAACGAAGCCCCCAGCGTCGAGCGGGCGTTGACCGGCCACGAAACCGCCCCGTAATCGAACGAAACGATCCCGGCGAAACGCTCCGCATGCATGTACTCGATTTCGGGGAAGAGGGTCTGGCCGAGTCCGGCGGGATTCCAGTACCCTGCGCTGGCGTCGTCCGCAAGCGCAATATGGGCGCCTCCCATGCCCAGCGCCCGTCCGCCCGCGCCGGCGGCCAGAAAATCCGCTCCGTAGCTCACCACCTGCGCCCCGGCAGGCGTCGCTGCAAGGAAAGCCGCCAGAAGGCCTGCGCAAAAAAATGATCGGGATGCGGTCATGAAATTCGCGGTTGCCCCGATTGCAGGATATGCTGATTCGATTCGGATGCGCCCCGGTTCGCCGCAGTAAAACAGGCGGCGCAGAAGCTTGCGAGAAATATCCTGGCCAATCAGGCCATTTGCGGTGCGTTTCGGGCTACGCTCCGATGCCGAATGTCTACCCCTTCCACCAGAAAAACAACGATCTTGCCAATGCTTTTAGCATGATCGGCGATGCGCTCGATCGACTTGCCCATATGCACCAGGTGAACAATTTTGTCTACATGATCGGGCGCCGTATCGGAAAGCGCGTCCAGCATTTCCTTGTACATCCGGTCGACGCGCTGGTCATGGGCCACGATTTCCCGGGCCAGCACATGATCTTTCCTGAAAAAAGATTCATGGGCGCTCCGCAACATCCAGCGCGCCTCGTCCGCCATGGCCTGGAGATGCGCCCCCGTCGGCGGCCTGATCGAAAAATCGGCCTGGCATACATGCTTGGCGATGTTTTTGGCGTGATCGCCTATCCGCTCCAGGTCCGTATTCACCTTGACCGCCGCAATAATAAGCCGAAGATCGACCGCAACGGGCGTAAACAGGGCCAGGATACGTTCGCATTGCTCGTCCACTTCCAATTCGAGCCGGTCTACCTCGTCATCGCGCGCCCGAACCTCCTGCGCAAGGTCCAGATCGTTCCCCGACACAGCGTTAATGGCGTCGGCTACCTGCGCCTCGACCAGCTCCGACATATCGGAAAGCAACTGGCGGAGAACCGCCAGTTCGTCGTCGAGGTGCCGATTTGATTGCGTACGTATCGCCATGGATTAATATTCGCCCTGATTGCGTGACAAAATGCCAGGCAAAACAACCGAACCGGCATCCCGACCTACCCGAACCTGCCGGTGATATAATCTTCCGTACGCTTCTTCGCAGGGCGGGTAAAAAGTTGCTCGGTGACATCGACCTCGACCAACTCGCCCATGTAGAAAAATGCAGTACGGTCGCTGATTCTGCCGGCCTGTTGCATGTTATGGGTAACGATAATAATCGTATAGCGTTCCTTGAGTTGCAAGATCGTTTCTTCCAGCTTGGCCGTGGCGATCGGATCGAGCGCGCTGGCGGGTTCGTCCATCAGCACGACGTCCGGGGCCACGGCCAGCGTGCGGGCAATGCACAAACGCTGCTGTTGCCCGCCGCTAAGGCCATAGGCATGCGCATTGAGCCGGTCCTTCACCTCGTCCCATAGCGCCGCTTTCCGGAGACATTCCTCCACAAGTTCGGCTTCATTGCCTTTGTAGCCATTGACGCGCGCACCCCAGATCACATTTTCGGAAATCGTCTTGGGAAACGGATTGGGCTTCTGAAACACCATCCCGATGCGGCGGCGCACCATGACGGGATCCGCATTGCGATAAATATCCCGCCCGTCGATAAGCACACGGCCTTCGAGGCGGGCGTCCGGGATAAGTTCGTTCATCCGGTTCAGGCAGCGCAGCAGCGTACTCTTGCCGCAGCCGGACGGCCCGATGAACGCCGTCACTTCGTTGGTCCGAATGCCCAGCGAAACATCTTTGAGAACATGGTTCACGCCGTACCAGAAATCCAGGTTCTCCACGCGAACCTTGGCTTCCTCCGACGCGCCTTGCCCGTCAGGCGACGATCCGTTTCTTTCGTTCGTTTCCATGGAATGCCTTGCGTTTGGTTATCTCGCTCGGTACTTCTCGAAGTAATTCCGCAACAGAATCGCGCTCAGGTTCATAAGGAAAAGCACGATCATAAGGATAATGATGCCCGCCGCCGCCAGACCCTGAAAGTCTGCCTGCGGACGCGCCGTCCAGTTGAATATCTGGATGGGCAACACCGTAAACGGGTCCAGTGCGCTGGTGGGAAGGAACGCGATGAACGTCAGCGCGCCGATCATTATGAGGGGCGCTGTTTCCCCAATGGCCCGGCTCAGGGAAAGAATCACCCCGGTCATGATGCTCGGGGCCGACATGGGCAACAGATGACTCCAGATGACCTGCCTGCGCGTAGCGCCAAGCGCAAAGGCGCTCTCCCGAATACCCGAAGGGATAGCGCGCAACGCTTCCTGGGCGCTGATAACGATAATGGGCAAAATCAGCAACGCCATGGTCAAGGAACCCGCAAGCAAGCTGCGTCCCAGCGCGAAAAAGCGCACGAAGAGCGTCAGGCCCAGAATGCCGTAGACCACCGAGGGAATGCCCGCAAGGTTGTTGATATTGATCTGAATCATTTTCAGGAACCAGCCCCGGGGCGCATATTCTTCAAGATACAGGGCCGACGCCACCCCGATGGGCACCGATATGCCCGCCGTGAGCAGAATCATCCAGAGGGAACCTGCAATAGCCGACTTTATGCCGGCGCGTTCCGGTATGCGCGAGGGAAAACGGGTCAGAAATTCCCAATCGAGCCATTGCCCGCCTTGCACGATCACATCCACGATCAGCGTCATGAGCACCACCAGTCCGGACACCGTGGCCAAAAACAGCAAACCACTAAAAATCAGCCCTCTGCGACGGCGACTCTCAAGGCGTTCATTGTATTGTTGCGAGGGAGTCACAGATCAGTACCGTTCGCGGTATTTACGAATGATGAGATTCGCCAAAAAATTCATGCTCAGGGTCATCAGAAACAGCACAAGGCCGACAGCGAAGAGGCTGTAAAATTCAACCGTCCCCTGCGGCGTATCTCCCAGGCTTACGTTCACGATAAACGCGGTCATCGTTTGCACCGACTCCGCGGGATTCGCCGTAAGATTGGGCATGGCTCCGGCAGCGAGCGTTACGATCATCGTTTCGCCGATAGCGCGGCTAAGCGCCAGAATAAAGCTCGCCATAATTCCGCTGATGGCGCCTGGAACCATCACCCGCAAAACCACTTCGATCCGGGTGGCGCCCAGCGCATAGGCGCCCTCGGCAAGCGAGCGGGGCACCGCGCGAATCGCATCTTCGCTCAGGGAAGACACCATGGGAATGATCATGACGCCCACCACAATCCCCGCGCTAAGGGCATTGTAGATATTGAGACCCGGTATAAACGTCTGCAAAAAGGGCGTCACGAAGGTCAGCGCGAAATAGCCGTAGACGACGGTGGGAATGCCTGCGAGCAGTTCCAGACCCGGCTTCAACACTTTCCGTACGGGGGCGGGGGCATATTCGGCAATGAAAATGGCGCTCATCAACCCGATCGGGAGCGCCACGAGGGCTGCAATGACCGTAACGAGCAACGTACCCGACAACAGGGGCCATATCCCGAAATGCTTCTCCAGGAACTGCGGCGTCCAGCGCGTTTCGGTCAGGAATTCGACGATCGAAACCTCTGCAAAGAAATTCAGCGATTCCAGAATCAGCACAGCGGCGATTCCCAGCGTAGTCAGGACGCTGATCAGCGCGCAGAAGCCCAGCGCATACTCGACGGCTCGTTCTTTCGGGCTGCGAAATACATTGACGGACAGATCGGCCCCGTCGGGCGCCTCCGAAAGCGATCTTTTCGATACGTGCTGCGAACCGGCCATACGTCTGCGAAATACCCTATTCGCCTGCAGATTGAGAAAGGAGCGAATCGGACGCTTCGGAATCGAGTTCCCCGGGCGTCAATTCCGCAGGCATATACCGGGTAAGCAGTTCGCGCATGGTCACGCCTACGTGCGCTTCCTCGCCGAACATCGTACCCGTAACGCGCCGCTCGAAGCGCTCCAGCGCGAGATCGTATTCCTCGTTGGAGAGCGGAACATACCCCACTTCCCGGACCAGCCCCCCGGCCTCGTTGAGATAAAAACGAACAAACTCCCGAACAATTTCCTGTTCCGCAGATGCAGGGCGCACATAGATAAACAACGCGCGGGAAAGCGGCGCATAGCTGCCGTTGCCGACCGTGGCGGCCGAAGGCGTCACGCACCCTTCCCCGTTCTCCGGATTTTCGTCATTGATTCCAAGCAGTTTGAGCCGGTCCGCGTTTTCCTCGTAATAGGCGATGCCGAAGAAGCCAAGCGCGTTGGGATCTCCGGAAATGCCCTGCACCAGCACATTGTCGTCCTCACTCGCCGTGAAATCGGATCGGCTGGCGCCCGAAGCGCCGCCCACGGCCTCGGTAAAATAATCGTACGTGCCGCTGTCCGTTCCGGGGCCATACAGGGGCAATTTACGATCGGGAAAACCGGGGCGCACCTCGTTCCAATTGACAATGCGGCTGCCGGGCTTCCAGATGGCGTGCAGTTCGTCCACCGTCAGGCATTCGACCCAGTCATTGTCCGGATGGACGACCACCACCAAACCGTCGTACGCCACCGGAATCTCGATAAAATCGATGCCCTCGCGCGCAGCCAGTTCCGTTTCGCTGGACTTGATGGCCCGGGAAGCGTCGTTTACATCGGTCTCCCCCTGGATAAACTTGCTGAATCCGCCGCCCGTGCCGCTCACGCCCACCGTGACGCGCGCATGCTCGTGGGCAATCATGAACTCTTCGGCGACGGCTTCCGTAATCGGGTACACTGTACTGGAACCGTCGATCCGGACCGCGCCGGAAAGTTCGCCCTCGGCGGGCTTGCCTGCGCAACCGCTCGCCGCCGCCGCAAAAACGAACAGCGCCGCGAGCAGCGCAGATCGGGACAAAAAACGTTTTGAAAATATGGTCGGCATAGTGGCGAAAGGAACGAGGCGGCGCAGGATATTCCCGGGCGCGGATCGACCAGAACGATGCACAATAACAAACGATGTATTGAGAAATGTTATGAAAGTATTAATTTGCCTGCTTTTGACAAAAGGATACCGGACGCAGGACCTGAATGAAGAAACCCGCGCTCGCCGGCCCATCCGCAACCATCGCCTCGGCGCCGACGGAACGAGACCCGCCGCCTCCCGTTCCATGCGTACGCGTCGAACAATAACGCCGCGCCGCTCGCGAACTGCCGCGTTCATCATGCTCCGCCTCGACCATGTCGGTATAGCGACAGCAGACGCCGATCATCTGCTGGATGTGCTCCGCGATCTGTTGGGCGAAACTTGCTACTCGTCCGAAACGCTCGAACAAGACGGGGTGCGCGTCGCGTTCGTATCGGGCGGCGGCGCGCAACTGGAACTGCTGGAAGCGCTCGACGAAACCTCGCCTGCGGCGCGTTTCCTGCGGGGGCGGAAAGGGGGATTGCACCACCTTGCTTTCGAAGTCGAGGATATCCACGCCATGCACCGGCGGGTCAGCGAGGCGGGCTATGCGCCCATCGACCCGGCGCCGCGCCCCGGAGCCAGGGGCAAACTCGTTTTCTTCGCGCATCCCGGGCAAACCGGGAATATCCTGATCGAGTTTTGCGCCCGCGCAGCGCCTGGACTGGAACCTGTGGCGGGCGCGCTTCCGGAAGGACTCCGGCGCGTCGTCCGTGCGCACGGCTCCGAAACCCAAACGCCGCTCCTGCATATCGCGGCGACGGCGCCCCTTTCCCCGGACCCGTATGCGCTGGCGCAGCGCCTTGCGCCAGGCAGAATATACGTCGCAGCGGAGGCGGATGGCGGTCCGGACATTCCGGCGCTGATCGACTGGCTGGGCAAACCGTCCGTACATCTGCTGACGCAGGGCCTGCCTGCAAAACCGCTTGTGGACGCGGCCGGCGCCGATGCCCGCATCCAGACGATCATGTGGGCGGATCCGAACCCGGACGCCTTCGACGCGGCGGGGCGTATTCCTGACAGGGCGCTATTGTTGACGGAGACCAGCGAGGCGGGGCTTTGCGCAGCCCAGGCCCTGCGGCGACGGTTCCCGAACGCCGCCGTCGCTGCGGCGTCCGATCCGTCGATGCGCATAGCGCTTGTCGAGCGGCATATCGAGCGGTATCCGGCCGCGCAAGCAACGACGCGGCGCCCATGACCCCGGAACTGAAACGAAAAATCGACCGATTGCCTCGGCTGCCGGGCATTTATCAGCACAAGGACGCCGACGGAAACGTACTCTACGTAGGCAAGGCCAAAGACCTTCGCAGCCGCGTCCGGTCCTGGTTTCGGGAAAATCAGGCGCACGACGGTCGATTGCGCATCATGATCGGCAAAACGACGGATGTGGAAGCGATCGTGACGGACACGGAAGCCGAAGCGCTCATCCTCGAAAACAATCTGATCAAACATCTCAAGCCGCGCTACAACGTCCTTTTGCGCGACGACAAGACCTTTCCCTTCATTTGCATTCGAAAAGAGCCTTTCCCGCGCGTTTTTCCGACGCGCCGCATCGTACGCGACGGATCGAAATATTTCGGACCGTATACCGACGTAAAAAATATGCGCCTGATGTTGCGCGCGATCCGATCTGTCTTTCAATTGCGCACATGCACCCTGAACCTTGCGCCGGAATCCATCGCCGCCGGCAAATACGATCCTTGCCTTGAATATCATATTAAAAAATGCGCGGCGCCCTGTATTGGACGACAATCCGAAGCCGATTACGACCGCACCGTCGAACAAGTCGAAAAACTGCTGAACGGACACACGAAAGAATTGATTTCCCTGCTCCGCGACGAGATGGAGCGCCTTTCTGAAAACATGCAGTTCGAGGAAGCGGCCGGATTGCGAGACCGCATCCTCGCCCTTGAAAAATACGCCCGAAAACAAAAAGTGGTGAGCGAGGACGAGGCGGATCGAGACCTCTTTGCCCTGACGCTGGACGAGCGGGAAAATGCGGCGTGCGGCGTGGTGTTTCAAGTGCGCGAAGGCAAAGTCATCGGGCGGCGGCATACCTATATCCATCCGATAAAAGGATTGGCGGATACTGTGTTGATGCAAAGGCTCGTAGAAGGTTATTATGCGGACGCTGCGTTCTTTCCCGGAGAAGTGCTGCTGAGCCACGATATCGCCGAGCCGGAAGCGGTGAAGGAGTTGCTGGCGCAGCAACGCGGCAAGCAGGTCCCGATCGCCGTGCCGCGCAGGGGTCCCAAGGCGAAGCTGATGCGCATGGTTGATGCGAATGCGGCTATACTCCTTGAGGAATGGAAAATGCGCAGAATGAAGCGCGGCGAGGATCGCATTCCCCACGCCGTACGGTCCCTCGCAGAAGATTTGCGCCTGCAAACCTTGCCGCGACGCATCGAATGCTTCGACATTTCCCATCTTGCAGGCACGGGCACGGTGGCGTCCTGCGTAGTGTTTCGCGACGGACGGCCCCGAAAAAGCGAATATCGCCGCTACAAGATCCGTTCCGCCATTCACGGGAAACCCGACGACTATCAGAGCATGCGCGAGGTGGTCGCGCGACGGTACGCGAACAGGGAGAATATCGAATGGCCGGACCTGGTGGTCATCGACGGGGGCAAAGGGCAGCTTTCGGCGGCCGCCGAGGCGTTGCGGACCGCAGGCGCGTACGGCGAATTTCCGATTGTCGGCCTGGCGAAACGGCTTGAAGAAGTATTTTTTTCGGGAAATTCCGAGCCGCTGCACATTCCCAAAGCCAGTACGTCGCTTCAACTCCTGCAGCGCATTCGAAACGAGGCGCACCGCTTTGCCGTCGCCTTCCAGCGTACGCAGCGGAAAAAACGCACCCTGCACTCTTCTCTTCGCGAAATCGACGGCGTCGGCGAAAAAACCGCACAGAAACTGATTCGGCGCTTCGGATCTGCGAAGCAAGTCGAGGCCGCCGGAGAAGAGGCCCTGCGCGACGCCGTCGGCCCCGCCGCGGCGCGCAAGATCGCCGCTTTCTTCGAAGCGAAAAGAACAGGCCCTAATCAGCGTATCCAAAAGTAAGGGGTGCAACTTCGCAGCGCTCTGCGTAAGTTGTACAGAATACTCATTCCCGGCGCAACGCCGTCCGAACGCTCACCGCATCTCGCTGCGACATGCTTAATTACATATGGGCTGGCCTGATTGTCGCCGCCCTTGCATTCGCCCTCGTTTCCGACCTGCGAGACGCAGCCAGCGATCGGTTTCGGAATCACGCTTCGCTGCCGATCGCCCTGGAATACCCGGAAGGCTATCAGGAAGAAGCGCAGCGCGTTCCGGTGCGCATCCGGATCGATGCGGAAACGTACCAATCGTTCTATAACGTGGTCGCTCCGCCCGATACCGTCTACCGAGGACATGTCCTCCGTACGCAAGCCGGGACCCGCCTCTTTTTCGCCGGGGACGCCGCCTTGCCGGAACCGCTCTTGCGCATCCGGGATTTTTCCGGCGGAGACGCCTTGCAAGGAACGCTGGCGTCGGAAAATGGGGCAAGCGCGCTTGTCGCCACGTCCGTCCGCTTCGATCCCGTGCGTTTCCCGCACTTGCAGGACATCGCCAAAGCCGCTTTCGATTTTGCGGACACGGCCGTCGAAATTGCGATCGGCTTGATCGGGGTGCTGGCGCTCTTCCTCGGATTGCTCAAAATCGCAGAAGCAGGCGGACTCATTCGCCAAATGTCCCGCCTCGTCGAACCGCTCCTGCGACCGCTTTTTCCCGGTATCCCGAAGGGGCATCCGGCCTTCGCGATGATCGTGCTGAACTTGTCCGCCAACGTACTGGGACTCGGCAACGCCGCCACGCCGCTCGGCATCAAGGCCATGGAAGAACTGCAAACGCTGAATCCGGTCAAGGATACGGCCACGAATCCCATGGTCATGCTGCTGGCGATGAATACGGCCAGCGTACAGTTGGTCCCTCCGGCGCTGCTCGTGGCCGTAATAGGGCTTCAGGTAAACGAACTGATCTTCCCTATCATCGCGGTCACCGGCGCCTCGCTCCTCGTCGCCATAGGGGCGGCCTGGCTCCTTGAGCGCGCACCGCTCTGGAAAAAAAGCGATCCGAACGCCCGCCCCGCCGAACAAACCCCGTCCGGGGAGGACGCGCCATGAACTGGCTCCGCTACTTCATTGATTATTTTTCCATCCTCGCGCTGCCGCTGATGATCGTGGGGCTGCCGCTCTACGGCCTCATTCGGGGCGTAAAGGTGTACGAAGAATTCGTAGAGGGCGCAAAGGAGGGGTTCCGGGTGGCCGTAATGATTATTCCCTATCTCGTCGCAATCCTTTTCGCCATCGGGATGTTTCGAGCCTCGGGCGCAATGGATTTTCTGGTGGAAACCCTGAGGCCGGCGCTTGGGATACTGGGTTTTCCGCCGGAAATGCTTCCCATGGCGATCATCCGGCCCCTCACAGGCTCCGGCTCCGCTGCGATCGTTGCCGATATGGTGGCCGTATTCGGGGCAGATTCCATCCTGGTGAAGATGGCGGGGGTTATGTTTGGGTCCACTGAAACCACGTTTTACATTATCGCCGTGTACTTCGGGGCCGTCAATGTGAAGAAAACCCGACACGCCGTGCCCGCCGGCCTGACCGCCGATATTTTCGCCATGATTTTCGCGGTTTATCTGGTTCAGTGGCTCTTCGGCGGCGGGTAAGCGGACTTTGCTACCCGACCGACAGCTGTTCCAGCGCGGCGGACAACGTACGCAGGTGCATTCGCAACGCCGACGCCAGCGGAAGCGGGCGCAGCGCCAACCGTTGCATATCCCGGCGAATGTCCTCGCGCGCGTCGTCGCTTTGGGCAAGCCGAAGGCGAAGTTTCGCAATGATTTGCTGCGATCCGCTCGCCGGAGACAGGCCCCTGGCCAAAAACAGCGGCAATTCCGTCACATAGCACAAAGGATCGCCGCCCAGGCTGCGCACATATTCCATGGAACTGCTCCGAAACAGCGCAGCGGTCTCCATATCGCCTCGCGCCTCGAAAAACGCGCGCATGGCGGGTGCTTCCGGCGTCGTCCAGAAACCGGGAGCAAGGTAGAAAAAGCCTTTCTCGCCTTGCCGATTGCGATCGTACAGCGGCAGGCGCTCGGCTTGCGCGGCCTCCCGAAAACGCGCCTGCAATCGGGCGGCGCGATACCCCCAATGCTTTTCAATGAGCAGCAGCGCGCCTCCACTGATCCCCATCCCGTGCAAACTCCCGTGCAAGACAAAGGGACCATGCTTGCGAAGCCATGCGGCCACTGCGCGGTTCTCCGGACGCATATCCGGGAAACCGAATTCCACGTCGCGTCCCGGCGGCTCCCGCATCGCATGACGCAAATAGGCCGCAGCGATGGCCTCCGTCCGATCCGCCGATTCGTTCCAGACCTTTCGCCAGGCGCGGTTTCGGAAGGCGCCGTCGGGATTCGTATGCGGCGCGATAAAAAACCGGAAAGCGTCGAGAAGCGGCCCGTACGCATCCGGGCAATGCGAAACCGCGCCGGCGAAGCGTCGCAAAAAATCCGGCCCCACCGGTTCGTCGGGATGATTGCCCGCCAGCAAGCTGACATGCCGCTCTCCCCGCCCCAGCACGACGCCGTCGATGGAGCGGCCTTCCTCGCTCTCGCCGAGACGGACGCAACGAACCAGATCCGGATGGCGCGCCGCCGCCCAGCGTATCCGTTCTTCGGCCTCGTCCGGTTCGAGAAAACGGTCCGCGTCCTCCGAAACGGTAAGGTTATTCAGGGTCTTCAGCGTGGCGAGCAATACATCGGACATAACAATTCCTTATGGTTTTCATGACAAAACCGACAGATCAGGCGGCTTGTTCTGGGGATTCGCGTTCGTCGTCTGGATAGTAGAGACAGGACAGCCCGCCGCACTCAGCCCTTGCTACATAGCAGAGCAATGCGGGACGGGAATTTCGCCTCTCCCCGCCTTAAGGATACTCTGATTAAATGTACAAAGTTCAGAGGCTTGCGAGGGTCGCGCTGGCAAGGAATGACGAAGCAGCATGGCAGGCCCCATGTAATGAGGAATGAC
>CAZSNF010000025.1:0-30874 GCA_964608315.1 uncultured Rhodothermales bacterium
CCGCGCTCAGGAGGTCCGTATGCGCCGCGGCGCCGCGAGGCTCCCATACGTATTCATAGGCAGAACCATCTGGCGCGCCCGAAGCCTCGCACGACAACGCAACGTCCGGCGAGCCTTCGTAGACCGGAGCAGGGTTCGCGCATGTCAGGGCCAGCGCAACAGGAACAGGCGGCGGAGGCGAAGCGCCCCTGTCAAGTACGGTAACCGTAACGTCCGCCGTCGCGTCGTCCGCATTCTCGGCAGAGACCGTAACGCGGTACTCGTACGTCTCGTCCGCAGTTACCTGATCCGGCGCGTCGAACAACGGCGAAGCAATATCCGCCGCGCTCAAGAGGTCCGTATCCGCCGTAGAACCGCGAGCCTCCCAGGCGTATTCATAGGCCGAACCATCTGGCGCGCCCGACGCCGAGCAGGACAGCGCAACGTCCGGCGAGCCCTCGTAGACCGGGGCAGGGTTCGCGCATGTCAGGGCCAGCGCAACAGGAACAGGCGGCGGAGGCGAAGCGCCCCTGTCAAGTACGGTAACCGTTACGTCCGCCGCAGCGTCGTCCGCATTCTCGGCAGAGACCGTAACGCGGTACTCGTACGTCTCGTCCGCAGTTACCTGATCCGGCACGGCGAACAACGGCGAAGCAATATCCGTCGCGCTCAAAAGGTCCGTATCCGCCGTCGCGCCCCGGGCCTCCCATACGTATTCATAGGCCGAACCATCCGGCGCGCCCGATGCTTCGCAGGACATCGCAACCTCCGGCGAGCCTTCGTAGACGGGCTCCGGGTCCGCGCACGTCAAGGACAGCGCGACGGCGACAGGCGGGGGCGTTGTCGGCAATGGAGGAGGCGGGGGCGTTGTCGGCGGCGGGACGGGCGGATCAGCCCTGTCGAGCACCGTAGCCGTTACGTCCGCCGAACCCTCTTGCGCGTTCTCCGCCGAGACCGTAAGCCTGTATTCGTACCGCGTCGTCGCGTCCACCGCGTCCGGCACGTAGAATGCAGGCGATTCGACGTTCGTTGCGCTCAACAGACCCGTGTCCTGCGTAGAACCCCGCGCCGACCAGACGTACGAATACGTCGAACCGTCCGGCGCCCCCAAAGCCTCGCAGTCCAGGGAAAAATCGTCCGACCCCTCGTACGTCGGCGAAGGGTCCGAGCAAGCAACGAGGATAGCGGGCTTGTCCATCACCGTAACGACAACCTCCGCCGTCCCGTCCTCCATGCGATCCGCCGTAACCGTAACGTCGTATGCGTACCGCGTCGTTTGCGATACTTCGTTCGGCACGGCGAACACAGGCGAAGCGACGTTCGTCGCGCTCAGCATGTCCGCGTTCGCCGCAGAACCCCGAGCCGACCAGACGTATGCATACGAACCGTCCAGCGCCCCCGAAGCCGTGCAGGACAGCGAAATGTCGCCCGCCCCTTCGTACGCCGGCTCGGGACGATCGCACGCCAGGGAAATAGCCCCCGTATTCAGCACCGTAACCGTAACGTCGAACGAACCCTCTTCCGCGCTCGGAGCCGTAACCCTGAGCTGGTACTCGTACCGAGTCGTCACGTCCACCTCGTCGGGCATGTGGAACACAGGCGAAGCGACGTCCGTCGCGCTGAGCAAGTCCGTATCCGCCGTCGCGCCGCGGGCCGACCAGGCATAAGAATACGTCGAACCCTCCGGCGCGCCCGACGCCTCGCAGTCCAGTACAAGGTCGTCCGTCCCCTCGTACGCCGAATACGGATCGTCCGCGCACGAGACGCTGATGTCCGGCCTGTCGAGCACCGTCACTGTTACCTCCGCCGTGGTCCTCTGCATATTCGCCGCCGAAGCGAGGACGCGGGTTGCGTACCGGGTCGTTTCCCGCACGTTATCCGGCACGGCGAACGTCGGATTGGCGATGTTCGGATTGCTCAAGCGCTTCCGCATCTTGCTCTGCCTTACGCCATAGCCCAGCCATTCGTAGTCGTAGGCCGTGCCCGGAGGCCCCCCGGACGCCTCGCAAGACAACTGCACGTCGCCCGATCCCTCGTACGCGGCTTCGGGCTGATCGCAATCAAGGGCGATGGCTGGCAAGTCCAGCACCGTCAACGTTACGTCTGCTATCCCGGACTCTGTTCCTGGGGCAGAGACCTTAAGCCGGTACTCCAATACGAGGGGCGCATCAATGCCGCTCAGCAAAGCGACCTTCGGCCTGGGGCCATCCGCGCCCTCCACCATAAACGAGATGTACTTGCCACTCCAGACATACGTATAGTCGGCGCCTGGAGGAGCCCCCGACGCCGAGCAGTCCAGCTGATAAGGCGGCGAGCCCTCGGGCGCCGAATACGGATTGCCCGGACACGCAACCGTAACCCCAGCCAGCGCGAGCACAGTGACCGTAACGTCCGCCCAACCGGTCTCCATTCCTGGGGCAGAGACCTTAAGGCGGTATTCGTACGTCTCGTCCGCGTACACGTTATACGGCACCTTGAACGTCGGCGACAAAACGTTCGTCGCGCTCAGCCGGTCGGTGTCGGGCGTGTCGCCGCGCTTCTCCCAGAGGTACGCGAGAATGGAGCCGGGGCGGCTGATCGACGCCGAGCAATTCAGAACGATGTCAGCCGACCTCTCGTACGCCGAATACGGATTGTCCGAACACGCAACCGTAACTCCAGGACGCGCGAGCACCGTAACCGCAACGTCCGCCGAATCGGGTTCCGCCCACGACGCCGTGGCCTTAAGGCGGTATTCGTACGTCTCGTCCGCGTCCACGTTATACGGCGTCTCGAACGTCGGCGACAAAACGTTCGTCGCGCTCAACAGGTCCGTGTCCGCCGTAGCGCCCAGAGGCGTCCAGGCGTACGAGATCGGCCAGCCCGGGATACGCCCCGGCGCCGAGCACTCTAAATCAATGTCAGCCGACTTCTCGTACACCGGATCGGGGGCGGCGCACGCAAGGTCGAGTTTGCGTAAAACGTCTATGTCGAATATTTTGATCGTAACGTCCGCCGAATCGGGTTCCATCCTTGGCGCAGAGACCTTAAGGCGGTATTCGTACGTCTTGTCCGCGTCCACGTTATACGGCGTCGCGAACGTCGGCGACAAAACGTTCGTCGCGCTCAAAAGGCCCGTGTCCGCCGTAGAACCCAGAGGCGTCCAGGCGTACGTATACGCGGTGCCCTCGGGACCTCCCCGCGCCTCGCACTCTATATCAAAATCGTCTGATCCCTCCGCCACCGAATATGGGCTGTCCGGGCATTCGACGTCAACTGCTGGGAAATCTCGATACACTTCCACGGTAATATATTGCGATTCTATAATGTTGTGCGAACTCAGGCCGACATATTTGGGGTCGGGCTTGTATTTTTTCATCACAAGGCATATATAAAACTGGTAGTAGTCTACGGATTTGCCTTGAGGCAAAGCGTCGGGAACGTCAAAGACGGGATTGTAAACAGCACCATAGAGGGAAGGGATCCGCCTCAATCTCATGTCGCTCTTACCACGCGATAACGGCCCGCGGACCACAGCCCAAAAGAGGCTGCCTCCCCTCAGGGAAGCGTTGAAACGGCAATCTAATTCAAAATCCGGATCGCCTATCCATACCTTGCGTTTTGTCCATGCGCAGTCCATTATGTCCGGCATCTTCATAATCGTCACCGTAACGTTCTCCGTGACGTCGGCAATGCCCGGAGCCGACAACGTCACCGTGTATTCGAATACAATGGGCCCATTTCTTGTCGATGCATAGCCATAGCCTTTCATGGAGAAGGTCGGACTGAGGGCGTTTTTCTTGTCCAGCCTGGATATATCCCGGGGGGCGCCGCGAGACGTCCACCTATAGGCAGCGCCCGCAGGCTCGTTCGTCACGGAACAGTGTATTTTGAAAGCACCCACGGTCGGGTATACGTCGTAATCCACGCACGTAATCGTCGGCGCGGCATTGCTCGCTGACAGGGCAACGTCGGAATCAGCCGCCGCAAGACCCGCATCCTCTCCTTCGACCACTCGTACGCTCACCCGACGGCGCGCCGTCCGGGGAACCCCCGAAGAGGTCGTCGTCATGCTCGCGACATAATCATACGTCTCCCCCGATCCGCCCAGCGGAGCCCGGAACGACGGAGAAGGCGTGTCCGCCCCGCTCAGCAACGACGCGCTCGCGCCCCACAAGCCCTCCCATTTCCACGATACGGACGAGCCTTCCTCGTAGTCCATCCGAAAAGACAATGGATCCGCCCCCTCGCACGAAAGAACGACCTCCGAACCCGCCGGGACTTCGTACTCCAGAGGACAATACACGCTCGGACGGCGAAGCAGCACGAACACTTCCACTTCTTCCTGAGACGACAGGCCCGTAACGCGGGACGAAGCCGTCAGGCGGTACCGGTAGCGAAGCGTCGCCTCCTCCGACAGAAAAGACTCCAGCGTGGCGTAGGAGGGAGACGACGGCGCCACTATCGAAGGAACAAGGCGATCCTCGCCTATCAGGCGGGGCGCGTCCAGGTAGCCCTGCGGCGCGCCGCCCGCAGGCTCCCAGTAATAGTCGATATGCTCTTCGCCCGCCTCGTCCCAGGCCTCGCAGTCGATGGAGCCCGTCTCCATCTCTTCGATAAACACGGCGGCGGGGCACTCGATGAACGGAGCCGACCGAAGCACAGGATCGGACGGCGCCGACAGACCGTCCGGGAACCCGGCTGTTCCCTGTGCAATGCCCCCGAACGTTTCCGGCATTCGGGCTTCGCTACCCTCTCTGCACCCCTCGCCGAACTCGTCGGGAATGGCGAAAGCATCGCACTCCTCAGGCAAGGGGGGGGGGCTCAAGGCCGGCTCGTCCTGCAAAACGCGCTTCGCCGGAAAGCCCTCTTCGAATCCCTCCATGACCTCCTGCCCAACCGCCTGGCCTTTGGCCGGAACAGCCAGTAACAATCCCGCTGCGCATATGCAAGCGGCCAGCGCGCGCAGCGCGGCGGGGAACCGAACCGCATGTCTCCGATGCGTCTGCATTGGGGCCCTCTCTGGAAATTCTGGTCTCTGGAAATCGTTGCGAAAGATACGATCATATCTCCATGCGCCCCTCTGCCTTCAATGTGCATAACGAAAAATTCATAATCAAGTCCCGCGGAATATTTTTTAAAAATTTATGAAAAATGTTTGGGATATGCTGCTTGCGGGGTCGTCGGAAAAGCGATATGGATTTACAAAAATGAAGATTTATTCCTTTTTCGTAAACCGCAACCGGAGCGCCTCTGAAGTATCCTCCCGAATGCGCGCCTCCTCGGAAATGCGCAGTGGAAGCACCCATACGATCCGTCCCTCCGACTCCACCACCTGGACAGCGCGTTTTCGGTGCGGCGGGACGCGCTCGTCCGTCAGAAAATCGCTGACTTTCTTTCCCTGCGACATGCCAAGCGGCGCGAACCGGTCGCCCGCCGCCCACGGACGCACCCGCAAGGGGAACCGGGCCGTCCGCGCATCAAGGTACGCCTCGTCGGGCGCCCCTGCGGACAGGTCGTCGGGAAGCGCCTCGCAACGCTCGGCGTGCAGGTAGCCGCCGGGAATTTCAAGAACTCCTTCCCCGGCGAGCCAGCGCGACGCATCGGAAGCGTCCGCATTGCCGGATTCCCCGGGAGCAAAAACGATCCGCCCTCGCTCCCGCCAGACGACCATATGGCCGAACGCGAGCTGCTTGCCCGGCTGCATGGCCCAAAGCGCCTCAAGGCGTTCGGCCGCGCGAGCGTCCGCCTCGAACCCGGGCGCCCAGCGACGCAGCGCCTCGATAAATACGCGCCGCCGCAAAACGGGCGGCAAAGCGCGCAAGGCGGCTTCGTCCACCGCGCGATCCCCCAGCGCCGCATCGAACGCTGCTTCCAGCGCGTCGCGCAGCGTCTCGTCCACATAGTCCCGAACAAGCGATCCAGACCGGGCGATATTCTCCACGACGGCTTCCCCGAAATGCTGTTCGACGAGGGGCAAAATCTGTCCGCGCAACGCGGCGCGGCGGTATCTGGAAAGGACATTCGAAGCATCTTCCCGCCACGCAAGCCCCTGCGCGCGCGCATACGCCGCAATGTCCCGCCGCCGTACGCTCAGGAGCGGGCGCACCACTTCCACAGAGGATCCGGGAGCAATCTTTCGCCGCGCGGGCATCCCCGCCAACCCTTCGGGGCCCGCGCCCCTGAACAGATTCAGCAGCACGGTTTCCGCCTGATCGTCGCGATGATGCCCCACCGCCACCTTGTTACAGGACATACGCCGCGCCGCTTCCTCGAAAACGGCGTACCGAATATCGCGCGCGGCCTGTTGCACGGACGCTTCGGACGGCCACGCCCCCTCGAACGCATGCACAGTCAGATCGACGTCCCGCTCCGCGCACCAGGCCCGCACAAAGGCCTCGTCCGCATCCGACGCCTCCCCGCGCAGTCGGTAGTTGACGTGCACGGCGTACACAGGAACGCCCAGGGCAACCAGCGCCGAGGTCAGGACGATGGAATCCACGCCGCCGCTCAGGCCGACCGCCGCCGGCTCGCCGGTTTCCAGCAAGCCGCGCCGGCGAATAAACGTATCGATGCGTCGCTCGAAGGAGTCCATGCCGCGCGCCGTCAATGCCCGAAGCGCTTCTGCAACTCCTCCATGGGCAGCCGAATGACCGTGGCGCGCCCTCGCGGACACGCATAGGGCGTTTCGCAGGCGAAAAGCTGGTCGATCATGGAGCGCATTTCCGCAGGGGCGAGGGTCGTGCCCGCCGGAATAGCGCCGCGCCGCGCCATACTCTTCGCCAGGCGCTCCGCCCGATCCGTTCCGCCTTGCTCCGGGTCGCGGCGATACTGATCCAGAATATCTTCCAGCAAAGCCTCCCGGTCGCCGGAATGTATTTCGGAGGGCACGCCCCGAACCGATATGGTCCGCTCGCCCGTCAGGTCAATGTCGAATCCAAGCGCGCTCAGGTCCGGCAGCAGTTCCTCGAACAATGCAAAATCGGCGGGAGAAAACTCGACGGCGCAGGCAAACAGCAATTGCTGGGCCAGCCCCTGGCCCTGGCCCAGCCGAAGGCGCCCCAGCGCCCGCTCGTACAAAATGCGTTCGTGCGCGGCGTGCTGATCTATAATCATCAGGCCCGACTTGATCTGCGTGAGAATGTAGCGGCCATGCAATTGCCAAAGAAGCATGTCCGCATCCCCGGAGTCCGTATCGGGAAACGGCAAGGACGCCGCGCCGCGGTACAACGCTTCGGATTGCTCGCCCGCATCCGGTTCGTTGCGCCGATACGACGCCCACTGGTCGGATACGCCGGTCGGATACGCTGCGGAAGATCCGGAAGGATCCGACAAACGAGGCGATCCGGGAACCACGAATTGCGCGCCGGGCGATCGCAGCACCCACGGCTCCGCGGAGTCCGGAGCGGGATCGGCGGAAGCAGGAGAAGAACCGGAAAGCGACGGCGTAAAAAGCATGGCGCCAAGCCCCTTCTGCGCAACCGCATGCATAAATCCGTACACGCCCCGCTCGTCGTCGAATCGCACCTCGGCTTTCGCCGGATGCACATTGACGTCGACGCGGGACGGATCCGCCGACAGGAAAACGCAAAAAAACGGCCAGGTCCCTTCAGGCAGAAGCCCCTCGTAGGCCGATCGTATCGCATGGCCCAGCGAACGGCTCTTGACAATCCGTCCGTTGACGAACAAAAACTGCTCGCTGCGATGTTTCCGGTGCAACTCGGGCATGCCCACAAATCCGTGCGCGCTCAGGTAACTCGACTGCTCCTCCACGGAAATAAGCATTTCGGGGTACTTGTCGCCGAACAAGGCGCCAATGCGGGCGCGCAGCGCTTCGGCGGGCGAGCCGGATTCGGCGGAAAGCCGATGCATTTCCGCACCGTCGTGAATCAGCGTGAATGCGATATCGGGCCGCGACAGCGCAAGCGCCTGAAACGTCTCCACGATATGGCGGAGTTCGGTGGCCGGCGTTTTTAGAAAATTCCGGCGAGCGGGCACATTGTAAAACAGATTGCGCACCGCAATGGACGCGCCGTCCGACATGGCGCACGGCTCGGACGAAAGAATGCGTCCGCCCTCGTTGCGAATGCGCAGTCCCGCCTCGTCCGAAGCCCGTTTCGCGCGCAACTCGACTTGCGCGACCGCAGCAATCGAGGCAAGGGCCTCGCCCCGAAAACCGAGGGTCCGAATACAGTTCAGATCCTCCGCGGAAAAAAGTTTGCTCGTGGCGTGCCGCCGAAAACAGGCGGCGGCGTCTTCCGGGCCCATCCCGCACCCGTCGTCCACGATCTGGATTAATTCCGCGCCCGCCTTTTTCAGAATCAGGGTAATGGCCCCGGCGCCGGCGTCCACGGCGTTTTCCAGCAATTCCTTCGCCGCTGAGGCGGGACGTTGCACCACTTCGCCCGCAGCGATTTTATTGGCGAGCGCCTCCGGCATGACCCGGATGTTTCCTTCCATATCTACGTTGCGCGCCATACGACTGCAAAAAACGGCGTGTGCAAAACAAACGGATCAACCCAACTGGAGATATACGAACAAGGCCATCGCCAGCAAAATAACAAACAGGATGATTCCCGCCGGGTTTCGGCGTTTGCGCCGCGAAAGGCTCTTGATGCGCATGCGATGGCGCAAGTCCTGATCCTTTTTGGGATCGTAGAATCGCGGCTCGTAGGAAAACCGACGATGTTTTGCGCGCGAACCCGGTAAAAAAATACCCATGACGCTCCCCATTGATTTTTCATCCAGACGTCAGCGTATATCAGGGATACACGGGACGGCGCAACCCGTTCCGAAACCCGCCGCGCGCCATAGCGTGCGGCGGCCTGAAAGCGACCCGGTCCGCGCCGCCTACAAAACGCCCATGCCAAAGCGCAGATACAAATATATCGCCGCCGCTACCGGAAGCATGGCGTCGAACCTGTCCAGCACCCCGCCATGCCCCGGCAACAGCGAGCCGGAGTCCTTGGCGCCGGCCAACCGCTTCAGCCGACTGGCCGCAAGGTCGCCCAGCTGCCCCAGCGCCCCGCCGATCCCGCCCAGAACCAGCATGTGTCCCCAGGAAGTCACCTCGTACGCCAACGCCTGAAACAGCGCCGCCGCCGCAACGCCCCCGACTACGCCCCCGACGGCGCCCGCCCATGTTTTTTTGGGAGATACTTCAGGAGCCAGCGGATGCCTCCCGAAAAGACGCCCGGCGACGAACGCCAGCGTATCGGCCGTCCAGACGATCACAAAGACCGCCAGGGTCAGCCAGAAAGCCGAACGATCGTCGATCGCTAACCCGTTCGCGAAACGCAATTCGATCAAAAACGCCCACAACGTGCTCGGATACGCAATCCCCAGCAACGTGGCGCCAAGACGGCGCGTACCAGGCGAGCCGGATGCGGCCCCGCCCTTGCCCGACAGACCGGAATAAAAGGGAAAACAGGCTACGACCCCCACGACCACGGCCGCCGCCACGTACAGCGCCGGGCGCCAGGCTGCCTGCAGCACGAACAGCGCGCCGATGAGCAAGCCCGGAATGCGGTGCGGATGCAACCCGCCCTCCTCCAGCAGGCGATACACCTCGTGCTGGCATATCAGGGCCAGCGCCAGCACAAGCAGGGCGAACGGCCACGGACCAAGGTAAAGCAGGGCCACGATAGCCGGAATGCCCACGAGGGCCGTCAGCAAGCGAAGAAGAATGCTTTTGTACACAGGCAAAAAAATACAAAGGGGGCGAAATGCGCAGCGAACGACTTGGGCCTTATTCACGCAGAAAACCCGGAAGCGTTTCGGGCGCGACTGCATTCCCGCCGCGTTGCGCCGCATTGCGCTCAATGGCCAGTATGCACAGAATAAACAAAAACGCACCGAGAAAAATCAGATACCAGGGCAAGCCGATCTGTTCGATATCGTCGATTTCAAGTTCGGGACGCCGGGCGACATACGCCCCCACCGCTACGGCCACGGCATTGTTCGCAAAATGCACGAACACTGCGGGCCAGATGCTTCCGGTGCGCCATGTGAGATACGCCATGAACGCGCCCAGCGCCGCCAGCGGCAAAACCTGCGAAAAACGCAGATGGTACAGGCCGAACACAATGCCCGAAAACAAGACGCCGCCTGCGACGCCCAGGCCGCGCTCGGCCTGCCGCTGCACATAACCCCGAAAAAACACTTCCTCGCACAAGGCCGGCGTAAGCGCCAGTACCCCCAACTGAAATGCAAGGTTCGTATCGACGTCAAGCGCCTGCCGAATGAGTTCCATCTGCGAGGCTTCGAATTCCCGAATGAATTCCGGGAGCGGAAGCGCGCCGTTCGCCACGCTCAGCCATTGCACCACGGGCAACAGCGCAATAAACGCCACCGCAGCAGGCAGCGCAAAAGACATATCCATCCGTCGCACCCGAAGAAAAGCGAGGGGACGACGCGTATGCATGCGCGCCAGCCACCATGCGGGCAAACACAGGCCCAACGCCTGCCCGATCGTATTCGCCACAAGAAAAAGGTTCGCATGCTCTGCTGCGAGCCGGGCCGGATCGGCGGCCAGCGCCTCTATGCCGACGCCCTGCATGATCAAAAGCGCCGAAAGGGCAAGCGGAGTAACGATCAGCTGAAACAGAACGAACACGCCGATCAGGGCGGCGCACATCGTCCACAGCGTCGAAAAGCCGCGGCGCTCGAAATATCCGTCCAGCGGCGCAAACTCCCGCGCATCCGTTGCGTCTGTTGCGACGGGCGCCCGGGGCGCGCTGCCGGGAGAAAGCATTTCGGAAGTCTCATCCATACGGCGTAGAAGCAAAAAGAAAACGATGGAAAACGAAACGGATCATGGCGGCAAGGGAACCTGACGGCGACGAATCGTTATGTATGACGCGGCAACCGCATGCGCCCGTAGCTCAGTTGGATAGAGCGTTGGATTCCGGTTCCAAAGGCCGGGGGTTCGAATCCTCCCGGGCGCGCCATTTCGTCGTCATACTGTCATGCTGCGCAGCGTCGTCCAGGGATACGGTTGTTGACCGGCAAACGTCACAGGCGCAAGCGGCCGGACCTGCAAGCGAATCTGGGGGGAGACCAGACTTCCTGCCATGCCCGATACTCCGATGGCCGTATCCGGTACCGTGCGAAATTGCCTTCATGGAGACTCAAAAGCTCTGTTTCGGCCATTTCGCGAAAAGCCTCGCGGTCGTCAGCGACAATGTGGTCGTTTGCCCATTTGGCAATATGGGCAATAGCATCCTTGCGTCCCATGGTTCCGAGGACGACACTGGCGATGATCTCCCGAAGCGGGTCACGGTAACGAAGTTTCATCGGATCGGGTTCGCCAAGAGACTGCCGAACAGCGGTATAACGCGCCGCCGAACGTCCGCAGGCCCAGATGAAAACATCCTTGAGCAGGTCAATTTTCCTGAGTTCATACACGCCAAGAACCGCCTGTGTATACAGGTCGTTCGGGACATCCTGGAATGAGAGGGGGGAGAGATTGGCCTTAATAAGCGGAATGTTGGCAGACAGGCGAGAAACCCGCTTGTTGACGTCATCGAAGGGCTGCAAATACGGAGTCTGGACCAGGGCGAAGAAAGCCTGCTCGAAGGGATCCTCTATTGCATTGGCCGAAGCAAGTATCCGGTCGAAACATTCCTCAATGATTTGCGGGACTTCGAGCGGATGGAAAACGGACCCTGCAATGCCGACCGCTATCTTCCTGAGCCGTCCCGGCGTATCCGGATCGGGAAGCAGGTTGTGGGCAAGCATCGCATGAAGGTTCCGGATCGTGTGCCGATTGAATCCGATTTCATTGGCTTCATCGACCAGTAATTCGATAGCGTCTTTATGGTTCAGGATCATCTGCGTTTCACGCCGATCCTTCCCTTCGGCAGCCTGGCCGAAATCGATCAGGCGTCTGGTATCGAGCAGCGAATAGGTATTGCCCTCCAGGCGGCTCGAATTCCAGGAAAGATCAATCAGCAGACGATCAAGTATCTGTCTTGCGTAGGTACCGGCAGGCTGTTCCCCGATCTGCGGTTTGCCGATCTCGTGCAAGTGCGTACGCTCCTCATCCGAAAGATAAAACGTTTCGTTGGGGCGGTAGGAATCGAGAAAGGCGCGGTCATAGCCAACCGGCTGGCGGCTTTCCGGCGCTTGCCGGACATACTTCCGAATCGCCTGACCGGCTTTCGATATCGGAATCGACTGCCTGTCGGGCATTTCGACAGCCCCCGATGTTTCCTCCCCTGTTGGGATGCGGTACCTGACAGCCCTTGCCTCGCCTTCCTGCACAAGCCAGCCGTTTTCGACAAGATGCTTAAGACGATATTGCAGGGTGCGCATGTTAACGGTCTTGCCCAACTCTTCATGAAGCTGCTGAGCGGACAGCCCATCGTGGTGGCCCGTCGCCACATCGATAATCGCTTGCAGGTCCTTTTCAGGGATACGCCTGGCCATAACGCCTCCATTGTTTTGCAAACCCTTTTACGCAATTAAAACACAAAATCGCGCAAGAATTAGCAAAATTACGCAAAAAAACAGAATCGCGCAAGAATTTATTGCGCAATACTCACTTTATTGCGCGATTCAGAGGGGGTTCGTTTTGATTGGACGAATTTTAGCGGAGCTCGCCGGAGCCCAATGCTCCATTTTTACTCTTTTGAGTAATTTTACTCAAAAAGGTATCGCGCCCCTAAAACCGCCACGTTATTCTCGCGGACAGTTCCGGCGCGCGGTGCGTTCCGTACCCTGCATACCCTACGGTCATGCGCGTTTCGATGCGTCGATTGCGGAGGCGGGCCGCAATGGCTGCGTCGAACGCGGCCAGCACATGATTCAGCGCCAGAAACGCCGAGGCGCGGGAGGCGCGGCGAAGCAGCGTATTGGCGTGCGCATGATCCTCGGCGTAGTCCAGAAAACGGCCCTGCACGTTCGGCTTGGAACCGTTTGCTCCCGTCCGCTCCGGATCGATGGCGCCGGTAAAATCCTCGCCGCTTTTCCAGGCGGGATAATCCATCCATCCCGGCGCAAACTGGTAATATTTTCCAATCAGTTCGTAGTACTGCTGCTCTCCGAAGTACGGAATCTCGTGCGAAAAAGCCGCCCCCGTCTCCGGGTGCCATATCTCGTTCTCGACCGCGCGCATCGCATCGAAAAATTCCCGGACAACCTGGCGGTCGGCTTCCGTCCAGCTCGCCGGCGCCCCGAAATCAATCCCGGAAGGCGGAGAAATCGTAGCGACTTGCAACGTTCTGTCCTCCGGCTCCACGCCCGCTTCCAGCCAGGCCGCGTAATCGTTCAGCCAGGAGGCATATTGGACCGGATCCCAGAACCGATGCGCATAGGCCTGGTAGGCCCTCTCGCCATCGCGCCCCCGATCTCTCCAGGTAAAATAAGCCACCAGTAACCCGCCTTCTATCGCAACCGCCGCTGCGGCGCGGATCCAGTTTCGGTTATAGGCTTGCCCGAGCCCCGGGAGAACCGCCGACATCCCGAACGCCAGCGGCACGCTGCGCGATGCATCGGGAGCAATAGGTTCCGGCATTTCCTGGTGCAATATGCCGGACCGCAGTTGCGCCGCAGAAACAAAATCCTCGCTCGCATTCTGCGCCGCCAACGGCGCCGGCCGGACCGCCGCAAGGGCGATAAGAACAACAAACCCTGTCAAAACAATGCGTTGCATATGGCTACTCTGAAGGAACGGCCTGTTTAAGGATACGCTGATTAAATCTGCAAAGTTCAGAGGCTTGCGAGGGGCGCTCTGGCGCAGGACAAAACAGGTCTTTGGTGCCCCCTGAGATTTGCAGACTTAAGGAACCTCTGATTAATTCTGCAAAGTTCAGAGGCTGCGAGGGACGCGCTGGCGCAGGACAAAACGGGTCTCTGGTGCGCCTTTGAGCGAAACATCGGGCCCCGAAATATCCCGCCAGCCCATGGCCTGCGCACCCTTATGTATTCGCGAAAAGGCGCACCAGAGACCGCGCCCCCTGAGATTTGCAGACTTAATCAGCGTGTCCTTGATCCAGAGTATCCTTAAGCCAGGGAGCAACCATCCGCTCGAACGCCGAAACGTCCTGCGCGCCCAGCACAAAATCGCGGATCACGCCTTCACGGTCGATAGCGTACGTCGTGGGACGAATCTGGAGCGTCCGCCGAAACGGATCCGGAAGGGTTTCGAGATATTCGTCCTGTACGTATCCCGCGACCGTGCGCAACGGCAACTCTTCGTTGAAATCCACCAGCGTAGCCCGGGACTCGTCCGAAACCGTAAGCACAACGAGCCCCTCGTCCGCATAGCGATCCTGAAGCCCGTTAAGCGCAGGCAATTCTTCGAGGCACGGAGCGCACCAGGTAGCCCACCAGTTCAGCAAAACCACCTTTCCGCGGTAATCGGAAAGCCGCATCTCCTCTTCCGAATTCAGCGCTACGAACGTAAAATCCGGCGCCGGGGCGCCCAACTCCGTACTCTCCAGCCGGGGCTCGCCGGATTGAACGAACCCGCCCCCTCCCGAATCAACCTGGTACGTAACGTACAGCAAGAGGCAGGCGGTCGCAACAAGCGCCATAGACATAAGCGACCCCAGCCGCTCTACGGCGTCCGACGGAAACAGCGTACCGGTCTTGCGATACAGAAATATCAAAAAAAACGCCCCGGCGGCGATCATGCCGGCGGCTGCGAAATAGGAAAGTGCGAAACTCATGCGCAAAAGCGATGCAATACGCCGTTAAAGATCGAAGTCGAAGAGCAGCCCGACGTGCCATAGCAACTCATGCCCGTAGCGGACAAAGCGGTTTCCGTCCGCCGTCAGAAAATCCTCGTCCGGTTCGAACGTGAACGTATCCAGGCCATACGTAGCGCTGACGAAAAAGGCCGCCGGCAAAAGATAAAAAGAACCCAGTCCCACGCGCAGTTCCATGCCTATGTCGCGCCGCATGTCCGCAATGCGCGGAGTCCCTTCGCTCCAGGCAAGGGCCGCATCCGCGTAAATGCGGCCATACACCTTGTCCAGATAGGCGAAAAGCGCCTGCTTCGATGCGTAAGGCCATATCGGGAAATGCCAGGCCGCCTGGAGCCATAAGGTTTCGTTGCCGCCAAGCGAATAAAACGGATATCCGCGCGCGCGAAGCAGGCCGCCCGCGTAGTCGTTATAAAAATCGTCCACTGCGGATCCGAGGATCGTGCTGGCGCGTACCCGAAACCCCAGGCCATGACTCCGGGATTCGTGCAGCCCCGGAAGCCGGAAACCCGCCCGTGCATCCAGCGTGAGCCGGTGGTTGCGCCCGCCTTCGTACGAAGGCACAAGTACGCCGTCGTCCACGTCGAATCGCTGCAGCAACCGGCCCGACTCCATCTCGTAATGCAGTTCGGCGCGCAACTGCCGGGGAAGCACGTTGCTGTGGCGATGGGGTCTGCGGGTCTGGAACCGCGCGCCCGCTATAAACGCCCGGCCTATAAAATAGCGAGAACCCGAACCGGGCACATAACCATTCTCCTCCCTGGAGAAAAACCGGTCGGTGGACACGCGGTAGGGGCTGTACCGATACCCGACCTCAAGCAACAGGGCCTTGTTCACTTTGCTTCGAGCGTAGATATCGCCCTCCCACAGGCTGTAGGAAATATCCACATGCGTCGTATCCGGATAACAGGCCGTACAGGGAAATTCCTCGATCCGCAGTCCATTCTCTACATTTCGCCGGATGTTGTATAACTCGATGGAAAACTGCGGCGCCC
The DNA here is from genome assembly GCA_964608315.1 of uncultured Rhodothermales bacterium. Classification (GTDB taxonomy): domain Bacteria; phylum Bacteroidota; class Rhodothermia; order Rhodothermales; family VXPQ01; genus VXPQ01. The sequence continues at coordinate 15,662 of CAZSNF010000025.1, forward strand.
AGCGCCTGGGCAAAAATTTGAAGCCGCGTTCGTAGGCGATGGTCACGAAAGCGTCCCGTTCCATGTTCAGCAAATTGGAGGGGGCCAGAAAATCGCCCAGGCCGCTTGCTTCGCTGGATCCTGGTCCCACCATAATTCCCCCGAAAAAGGACATTTCCTCAAGCATCTCGCGCGAACTCACATACATCCCCAGTTTGGCCGCGCGCCAGAGGTGTCCCCCGATGGAGCGTTGCGGTACGCGCGCGCCGAGCGTACGGCCCCGGCGGGATACATAATTGTCGATGCGCAGCGCCGGAAAAAATCCGAGCGGCGTAAACACATTGCGGTATTTTTCCACCCGTTCCGGCAAGGCGGCCTCCGCTTCGTCTTCCTGAGCGGCGTCCTCGGCGTTTCGCTGGCCGCGCGCCCGCGCCATGGTTTGTCCGTCGAACGGGCGAATGTGCGCATCGGTATGCGCATCCGGCATGGGCCACGAGACGGCTGCCGCCGGCTTGCCGGTTATTTCAGGCGGCGCGTACGCAGCCGGCTCAGGAATGGGTACAGGACGATCCAGCATCGCGATGCGATACCCGCCCGCATCGTAGCGCGCAAACGCCATGGCGCCGTCCGACGCGAGACGAGGCATGAATGCGCCTCCGGTCACGCTGGTCAACGCCTCTGGCGAAGCATCGGAAACGCCCCCCTCGTCGTCGAGGCGAATCCGGTAGATATTAAAAATCCCCGACCGATCCGAGGCGTAATACAACCATCTGCCGTCGGCGTCGAGCGCGGGCGAACGTTCGTCTGCCTCCGAAACCAGCACCTCTTCCGGTCCGTCGCGCCCATCGACCGCTACCCGGTAGATGTCCCGCCCGCCGCCGCGCGAAAGCGTCAGGTAGATCCATTCGCCGTCCGGACGCCAGACCGGCTCGGCCGCCTGGGTGCCGTCGTCGTACTGCGTGAGCCGCCGCTCCCGGCCGCTCTCCACGTCCAGCACATACAGATTCGCGCTGCCGTCGGCTTGCCCCAAAAACGCGATCTGCGATCCGTCCGGGCTGTAGGCCGGCGCCGCTGCGCGCAAGTCGTGGGTCAGGCGGTCCGTTTCTCGGGTTTCCGGGTCGAACCGATACAAATCTGAAAAGCGATGTCCCTCTGCATTGGTTTTCGTGCGAGCATACACAAGATGTTCCCCTTCGGGGTGCCAGGTTACGACCCCGCCCACCCCGGCTTTCGTTTTCAGCGCATAGCCCAGCGAGCATATATGCGCGCCCGAATGCGCACCGGGATGCGCGCCCGAATGTACGCCGGGATGCGAACCTGGATGCGCGCCCGCCGTCGCCGCCCCGGACGACCCGCCCAGCCCCTCCAGCCGGTGCGCCATCGTCTCGCCCGTCTCCAGATCCAGAATGTACAGGGACGAAAGATTATAGTGCTCGCCCTTGTTCGACACATAGGCAAGATGGCGCCCGTCGGGCGAAAAGCGGGGATAAAAATTGCTGAACCCTTCTTCCTCGATGAGGCGTCCCTCGACCAGACGATCCCGAACAGGCGCCGTCCGCTCCTCGTATTCGCGGCGAAGCATCCCCATCCAGTCCGCATACACGTCGGCGGCGGGGCGACCGGTCGTCTTTTCGAGCGCCTTTTCGACATTCCAGGTATTCCACCGGCTGAGTTCGGAAGTCAACCGGCGCAAAATGTCCTCTCCGTACGTGGAGGCGAGATATTGCGTGAAGGCGAATCCCTGATTGTACACTACCTCGCGCAACAAACTGGAATGGGAATAAAATCCGCCCATTTCGGCCAGCGTCAGTTCCTCGCCCGCCAGTACGCGCGTCCGCAGCACCATATCCCGGTGGCTATCCCAGCGATCATAGTGCATGAATTCGCGCTGATATTGCGCGGTCCCCTCCGCCAGCCAGGCCGGATTGTTGAGCGTCGGCATGGGCCAGGTAACGATCGCGTCGGGATAGCCGTACAGCACATCCGGGCGTTTCACGTCTTCGTATCCCAGATACTGGAAATACAGGAACGGCAACCCGCGGCCCGCCTTCATCGCCGCCTGCACTTGCACGATATGCGTAAATTCATGCGTGATCACATTCCGCAACCAGTTGTGGTCCCCGCGCAACGGGGAATCAAGCGCGGGCGCCCATATCTCGATCTTGTTGTCGAAAAACCAGGCCGCGCCGTTGGAATAATCCTCGAAATCCTTGAGGACGAACGTAACCTTGCCATCGGGTTCGTGCTGATACAACGACGTGATCGGGTCATAAATTTCTTCCGCGATGCGGGCGACGACCCGGGCCGTTCGACTGCTTCCCGAATCTGCCCCGTCATGATGGAAAACCACCTTGAAATGCTCGGTTTCTATCGTATACCAGTCGAGTCCGGGGCGCGTAAAATCGTGCAGGTCCACCAGGCTTTGCGCCTGCGCCGCCGGGACGACGCCGGCGCACAGCGCACTCGCCAGCCCCGCTGCGCAAACGGTCCGCCCAGCGGCCCGCTCCAACGCTTCCCTGTATGTTCTCAACCTGATTCTCATATTGATATTAGGGCCTAGCGGATAACTGCCATTTTGATCAGTCTTGTGGCCCGGGTTCCGTCTGTCGATTTTGCAGTAAAACGCGCAAAATACAGACCGCTTTGCACATTGGCTCGCCAGACAGTTTCCGCAGGTACGCCCCCGATCACGTTCCCCATGTCTACGTCGCCTACCCGGGCGCCGCCTGCATCCAGAATGGTTACGCGCACCTCGGCGTCGCGGGAAGTGCGGATGCGCAAGTGCGTCATGCCTCCTTCGATCGGATTGGGCCAGTTGTATGTCTCTTGAGGATCAATGAGCCCGTCCGCCGCAGACGCATCGGACGGCGCCTCCAGCGAAACGAAACTGTGCCGCGCGCCGGAACCGTACAGCGTCCCCCACCATATTTCCGCGACGGAAGGCAACCGCCATCCTTTCGCGAAGCCGGTCGAGGAAACGGCGATCAGGCGGTCGTCGACGAGGAGCGGCGTCGTCTGGACGGCCCGGCCCACTTCCAGCGGAAAAGGCTCCGTCAGGCTTCCGTCTGCACGGGCAGCGTACAGATAGCCGTCCGCAGCGGCCGCAAGCACGGTCCACGCCTCGTCCCCTTCGAACCGGAACGTCAGGGGCTGCGATGCGATGCGCGCAGGAAACGTAACGGGAAATCCAGCCGCCAGCGCGCCGGATTGCGTAAAAACGAATATCGTAGAATCCATGGCCGCAAGCACGTCGAGGCGGCGATCTCCGTCCATATCCGCAAGCACGGGATAGCGCGAAAGCGCGCCCTCCCCGGAGCGCCCGGTAGCCGCCGCCGCGGCCCGAACATCAATCCGCCGCGTTACGCCGCCCGGCGCAAGCAGCAATATCTCCCCCGATGAGACAAGCGGAAGCGCCGCCATGCTCCCTGCGCCATCCCGCCCCACCACCGGAACGCCAATATCGGCGCCGGAATCCACCGTATAACGCCAGGTCGTCCCCCCGATCTCGACGCCCCCGGATTCGAACGCCACGGCGACCGTCCCTTCCGATCCGCGCCATGCGGCCAACCCCAGCGCCCCCCCGGACCCGCCGGAAACCGCCCGCGCCCCGGAAGCGGACGCCTCCACATGTACGCCGCCCGCCTCCCCTTCCAGCAGCACATGCCACGCCTCGCCGCCCGGCCCCGGCGCATGGACGACAGGCGAAAGCGGACGCGCCGCGTCCAGTTCGGGCGGCATTTCCCAGACGGATTCGGGCGCGTCGAAGGGCTGTCCAAGGTTCCGCACGACGATGGCGCAGCGCTCCTCCCGGCCATCCGCGCCGCACTCGAACGTGGCCATGCGGTTGCCCGGCGCCAGAGCGGGTGGCGCAGCAGAAGGAACGCGCCCCGTCAGCGTCGCGCTTCCCCAGGCCGCTACCGCCACGCTGTCCGGCCCGTACAGCGCCAGATACTCCTCCGTACTCGATAGCCCGGACCCTGCGGGAAGCGCCCCGAATGCGCCTTGCAAGGCCCGCAATTCGGGCGCATCGAGGGGAGCGGCGCCCCCTGTGGCTTCCCGGCGGTATACGAACGACATGTCTGCGGAAGGCGCAGAAAAGGATTCCAGAACTACGAAGCTGGGGCCGCCCGCGTTCGTCTCGCTGCCCGGATAGGTATCCGGCCCAAACCGATTCCGGTACAGTTCTGTAAAAGCATTTTGCTCCCCTGCATTTCTTTCAAAGAAAAAGTCGTAGGGCGTACCCAAATGCCGCCGGTGGCCGAATAGCCCGCCCGACGGATGCCCGATATCCTGCGGGCCGTCCGCTTCTTCGAGGTCGATGGCGCGGCGTCCGCCCGCATTGACCGCGCGACCCGCCTGTGCGGCGCGCAGCCGCCGCTCGTCCACATGCCAGATCAAGACGCCGCCGTTCAGTTCATTTCCGTCGCTATCCACGCCTTGCGGGAGCGCCCAGTCGTATCCGTCCGCCCCCGTCACCACGCCCCCCGCAAAGCCGCGCAGGTTCGAACCGTTGAAAAGCGAGTCGCCGTGCTGCACATGCTGTTCGATGACCTGGCCGTTCCTGAACACGCGCAATTTCAGGCCATCCCCTTCCGGGTCCCGAAACCGGTTCTCCACCAGAAAATATTCGACGTCCGAAACAGGCGCGCGGACCACCCCGGAAGCATCCGGCAGCGAAGCGGCGCGAAGCCGGACGGTTTCCGGGCCGTCCCCGGTCAAATCCACCGGATCCGTCCAGCCCAGAAAGTACCTGGTCCAGGCCATCGGTTCGGGCGGAAAAAGTCCGCCGTACGCAAAAATGCCCAGCGCGTCCATCAAGCCGAACGGCCCGATCGCGCTTTGGCCCGTTTCCGTATCGAACAGGTCCGGGACGCCCAGAAAATTGAAAAACGTGGCCGCCAGCAGCCCATTTATGGAAAGTTCAAGCAGAAATCGCTCGTCGGTAAAAGGATCCGTACCGAGCCGGGTCTCGGTGCGCGGAACGACCATGGCGTGATCGACGGGAAACCCGTGAAACGCGGCCCCCCCCGACCCAAGCCGATGCAGCGCGTCCGCATCGAAGAAAATGGAGGGCAAGTCTTCCGGCGTTCGGTCCAGCGTCGTGCCCGACAATTCCGTATCCCGCCCCACGCCGGCGTGAAACAGCAGCAGCGCCGTGCGCCCCGGCGCAAACCGGCTCATGTCGAAATCAATCGTTTCGTCGGCCAGCGTCCAGGCTTCATGGACCATGCGGGCCAGCTTTGCGCGCTCGGCGTCGCTATCGGCGTCCAGCCCCACCGGCGCATAGCCCCCCATGGACCGGGGCAACCGCACCACGTCAGGAATCAGGTGCGTACGCACGACTGTCTTGCCGTCCGAAACCCGCCCCACATAATCTTCCAGAAAGGCCAGATGGGCCTCGAAGTAGGCTGCATCGTGGGGCAAGGGATCTATCAACGGCTCGAGTCCCTCGTACAGATCGCCCGCAAACGTACCGTCGCCGGTCGTAAAACGGGTCGTATCCGGCTGAAATTCCACCCGAAGCGCCACCACGTCGTATTCGGGCGCGGCGGGCCGCCGGTACGGCCCGGACAGCGTCTGCGCATGCCCCGGCGCGGGCAACCCGATTCCCGCCCAGACCCACGCAAACAACAGAAGCCGCATCGTATCGCTGGCGATCATACGCAACCCCGCCCTGTACGGCTCACATGAAACGAACGTCGAAGACGCTTAGCGAAGGAAGTTCACGAGAAGGGAAAAGCGCATCGTGTTCGCCAGCGGATGATTCTCCTCCAGCGCATAGATATACGAAAAATCGGCCCCGATGATGTTCCACCGGACGCCCGAACCGAACGTCAAAAACTTTCTGTTCCCGAAATACGGATTTTCGTAAAAATATCCGAAGCGAATGGCGAACAGGCTCCGGTACCAGTATTCGAACCCCGAGCTGATCGTCATTTGGTCCAGGGCGCTAAGGGTCCTGCACGTGGGATCGCCTTCGCTGTTGGTGGCGTTGGTCCGCACCTGGATGGACTGCCAGCCGGAAAAGAGCGCCTTGTAGAACGGATCCGACTCCCCGGTGGACATCGCGCCGCACGCCGAAGATTCTGTCTGTACGCGAATCAGCGTCTTGTTGAAATCCTGCGTAAGCGTCAGTTTGTTGTACTCGTCGAAATCGAACGTAACGGCGTACCCCATTCGAAGATTCTGGGGAATAGGATCGGCCTGCCCCTGATCCGAATACTGAATCTTCGGACCCATGTTGGCGAGATTGAGGCCGAAATTAACGCCTATCTCCGTACCTCCGGCCTGGATGCGGGGCAAGCTGTAGAGGGCAGCGAGATCGAACCCGAGCGTTACGCCCGCCCGCGTTTCCTGCGCCCCTACGCTTTGCCCCGGCGCCAGGTTGGAGTAAATCAGGCGAACCCCCGTGCCCAGGGATAAATTTTCCAGCACGTTCGTCCCGTAGGAAAAGCCCGTCGCGACGTCGTAGGACCTGAACGTGCCCGTGGGATTGTTTTGCGCGTCGCGGCCTTCGTGTTCGCCAAGGTTAAGGTAAGTAACATGCATCCCGAAGGTGCCGATATCCTGTATTCGATGCTTGGCGGTCAAATAGTCGTAGTAAAGCCCTGCATTGAATTCCGGAAGCCACGTAGAATGGGTTAGCGAAATTTCCGTACCCTCCTGCCGGGCCAGGCCCGCCGGATTCCAGAAAATCGCATTGACGTTATCCGCAATGGCCACGCCGGCGTTGCCCATGCCCGCCGAGCGGCTATCCGGCTCTATCTGCAAGAAAACCACAGCGGCTCCGCCTACCTGCGCATGGGCCGCCTGCCCGCCGGCCAGCGCCAAAAAAGCCATGAGCGTCGCCGCGGCAAGCCCTTTCCGGTTTATGTGCATGTGCCTGCTGCTTTCGTTGAATGACTGCATGATTCGCTTCCTGAGAGGAAAGGTTTCGGTTAAAAAAGGCATTTGGCTATCGAATAACGGCCAACTTCTCGATACGTTCGGATACGGAGCGCCCGCCGTCCGGGTTGTCCACGCGCACGCGCACCTTGTACAGGTAAATTCCGGAGGCCAGGAGGTTCATGTCCTCGTCCCGTCCGTCCCATAACACTTGCACCGGCCCGGCCGCCAACGCCCCGGAAGGCAACGCTTCTTCCGTATCGATGGTTCGAACCGGTCGCCCGGACAAGGCGTAAATGCGCACCTGCACCGAGGCGACCGTGCCCGGCGGCTGATTATGCTCGAATACGAACCGCGTCTGCCCGCTCGTCGGATTCGGATAATTGTACACATTGTCGAGCACGACGTCCTCCGTGGAAGCAACCACGAAATCCAGCAAGGCCGCGTTCGAATTATTGAGCACGTCCCAGGCGCGAACCGATAGCGAATGCGGACCGTCGACCAGCGCATCCGGGTAATCCCGAAACGAATACTCGACGCGGCCGCTCCGAAACGAACCGGGATCGCTTTCAAAACGGCTGCCTATGTTTACGGCGGAGCGCTCATCCCCATCGACCACCAGTAGCATTTCGTGTCCCACGCCCGTCCCCGCCGTGTTGACGCCGCTTTCGTCGCGCAGCTTCACGATAAGCCGGGGGTTCGCCGGCGTCAACCCGCCGGAAACGAATGTGGTGTCGTTCAAAAAGAGAGAAATCTCCGGCCCGGCCTGATCGTCGGGCAAGACGTCGGCCGTCCCGCCAACCACCACCTGCTCCGTAAATCCGGTCGTATGCCGGGAGGCATTGCGCGCATAGACGCTCAAACGCCCGGGTTCATTGCTGTAGGAAATATCTTTCGGCGCCACGAACGTAGCGGTAAAGCGCCCGGCCGTTACGGGTACGCCGCCTCTCCAGAGCAAGTCCCCCCGAATGGTATAATAATCCCGGGGCATGACGACGCGCTGCGGCACCCGGACGCGCCGCGCCGCATCGAACGCCACAAGGTGCGCCTGTCCTTCGAAACCCGAATCCACCGTTCCGTCCGGGCCGCCCACGTACCCCTCGACGGTTATTTTGTCCAGGGCGCGAATCCGGGGCATGTCCGCTACCGGCGTTCCGTTCACCCGCTCGACCACCACGCCGCGCGAGGGGTAGCCAAGGCGCAAGGTCGGATCGCCCAGCAGATTGAACTTGCGATTGTTGCCCTGCAAGCCCGCTCTCGAATTCTTGGCTTCAAGCATGGCGTCGCCCAGCCGGCGGGAGCCTCCATCCTCCGCAGGTTTGAACAAGGCCCGGTTCAGGGCCCGGTTCAGGCCCACGTTCAGGTCGTTGAGCGAAGCCCGCGTCACGACCAGGCGCACCGTCGCCATCAGGGCGATCGCCCCGCCAGCCTCATTGAGCAGCAACACTTCCCCCGCGCTCTGCGACCCGGACAAATCCCACCATCCGTACGAACAAGTCGCCGTAATGAACAGCGGCAGGCGATCATAATTGCGCAGTTCCCGAGCGTCTTCCAGCGTAAAAATGTTTTCTTGCGCCAACCCGTCCTCCCTGCCGTGGCCGCTGTAATTCATCACCAGTACGCCGTCGTCCAGCGCGCTTCGGATGTCGCTCTCGACGCCGGGAAGCCGCCAACTGCTCAAGAATTCCCGTTTATACGCAATCCCGTACACCTTGACCAGATCGACCTGCGGATACTCCCCGGCGAGCAACTCGGCCACCACGTCCGCGTTCTGCGTATGCAGATCCGGCGCATTTTCCTGCACCGCCGCCGTCCCGTTGTACCCGTCGTCGGCCACGAAAAGATACCGATTGCGCCAGGAACCATAGGTTGCGGCGTCTTCGTAATGCTTGATCTTGGCCACCATGACGGCAGCCTCTTCCGGGGTCTGCACGGGAAAGCGCCCAACGCCAATATCCATGCGTTCCCGACCCGCCCCGCTCGACGAGCCGGGCCAGCGCCATACTCCTTCGTCTGCGTCCAGCAATCCAAAATAATCGTCGCTGGCGTAGGACTGGAGGGGGTGAAACGAATCTTCCGTTTCGTACGGAGGAATCCAGTTTTCGAGGACCGGATTATTGCCCGGGTTGAGATTGCGATAATTGAAGTGCCCGTCCCCGAAAAACAGGACGTACCGGAGCGGTTGGCCCGCCTCGTTGCCCCTGTCGTACAAAAAGCGCAGGTAATCGCGGATACCCCGCACATCCATGAGCCCTCCGGAAAATTCATTGTATATCGCCCGAATATCCGTCACCAGCACGTCGAGCCCTTCCTGACGGCGATGTTCCGCCAACTCCTCCGCAGCGGTGCGAAACACATCGGGCGCGATAATGACGAAATCCGGATAACCGGCTACGCCGTGCAGATTCTGCGGCGCCGCGCGCTGCGCAGTTTCCGCGCGAAGCGACCGGGCGGCGGACGGACGAAACGCCGTCAATTCGAGCGGAACGGACACATCGGGAACCTGCACCCGAACGCGCCAGGCGTTTCCCGCCTGACGCGCCTCAAGGCGACGAACCTGTCCGGGATGCGTCACGTCCCACACCAGCGGCGCGGCGGCAAACCCTTCCAGCGCGAATTCGAAGTTGCCCGCCTGGCCCCGCGGGGTGCTGAAATGCAGCGAATCCCCATTCGCCCGTAACCGTTGCGGGTAAAATATCCGCAGCCAGTCCACGGCGGCCTGCGTCTCGTCCACAGGGCCGCCATGCAAACGGATCGAAAGATTCACAGGGTCGTTCGCCGACCTGCGGCGTTCGAACCCGGCGATTCCGGACACGGCCACAGGATGCGTCTCTTCCTCGAACCCAACCGCGCGCGGCGCCCTGAGCGAACCCATGTACGCTCCATCCGATTCGAAGCGCACCGAGTCCACAGGGTTGGAGCGAATGGCCACCCGCGCCCGGTACCGCACGACGCCCTCTGCGCGCCCGGACAACGTCAGGTCGTCGACCAGAACGCGGGATTCTCCGCTGCGCAGCGTGGCGCTGACCCAGGTATGTCCCGTTCCATTCAGTTTGCTCCACATGAATTCGTCGAAATCCACCACATAACGCCCTTCCGCTTCGGAGAGCAGCGCGAAATTCTCCTGCGTCGGAAACGGCTCCATGACGGGCGTGGCGGCGTCTTCCTCCAGTATCTTGACGAAATAATAATTTTCACTGGAATAAGGATGCACGTAATGCTCCCATTCCTCGCCGCCGTACGTCCAGCCGTACGGCCCTTTTCCGTAGAAAATCACCGCGTCGCCCGCGTCGAAACGCCCGTCTCCGCCGCCCGTGCGCCAGGCGGGCTGCTCCGCAAGGTCTGCGATCCGGGGATCCGAATTGAGCGCAGGCGCCGGCGCCCCGCCGTTTCCGTAAATCGCGACGCGGTCCGGGTCGATGGCGTCCGGATCGGGGAAATCCGGCAACCCGGCCAGAAAATCCCGGTCAATGCGGTACAGTCCTGTCGCGCGCACGGGAATCTTGTACGCCACGCCGTTGGCCAGTACGCTCTCCGTCACGGCAAGGTGCGGGTTGTCGCGCCGGCGCGACGACGCGATACGGGCGTTCAGGCCCTGTGCGCCGCCCCCGCTTGCATAGCGGACGGCGATGCGGGCCTGCCGATACCGCCGAACCGAACCCGCCTCGTACGCCAGCAGGCGCACGTTCAGGTTAATCAGGGCGCGCCCGCCGCTCGCGCCCAATCCGTCCAGCCACGCCACAGGGCCGCTCGCCTCTCCCGCCGCCAGCGTATCCCCGGGGGGAAGGTCCAGTTCGTCCCAGGCGGACGCCAGCAGCGAAACGGAAGGGGCGTCCCGGGAAGGCAGTTCGAGCGTTTCCGAAACGACCGGCAACCCGAAAGACAGGGCGCGACCCGAAGCGATCGTAAAGGATTCAAGGGCCAGCGAATCGGCGAGGGCCTGCATCGGGGCGGGCCAGTCCACCGTTACCTCCACCACCACGCCTTCCGGAGACGACGCCACCGTGCGGACAAGCGCCTTCTGCGCCGCGGACGCATGGGTCCAGGCAGAACACAGCAAAACCGTCAGGAACGCAAACCGAACGTTCATAAATTATCGTTGCTTTCCTCGCCGAATTGCTTGCGCGGCGCAGAAAAGCATGCTGTTACGAAAAAGGAAAGAGAACAGGGAGGAACGAGGGCGAAAAACAGCCCGGTTTCGTAACAGTCGCAGGTCGATAGGCGCAGGATGGTCAATGCAGCGTAGCGAAAGGGGAGCGGCGCGAATCGACGCGAACTGATGCGAACAAGCCGAAACAGGACGACGCTTCGAAAGCGATTGGGCCCGCCGGCAAGTCCAAAAGCCCCCTTTATCCAGACATATACGACTGCTGCCGGGCAAGGTTCCCCTTCAACCCGCCATGCCGTGAAGTTTCGGCGAAACCGCTACAAATCCTCGAGCGGGCGTCCTTCTGCGAGCACAATGCCTTTCGGCGTACGCACGGGCGTTCCCACCGCAATCTCCGGATCGTGCTCGAAGAACAAGTCCCATCCCCCCTCTGCGGCGTCCTCGAGAAAACGCGTTTTCTCCTCCAGCGTCACCAGGGGACGCACATCGTACGCCGTAGACCAGACTGTCTTCAAGTGCGCCGCGGTGGGAAGCAAGTCCGCCACGAAAACGAGCGTCCGTTCCCCGTCGGATATTTTCACCAGCTGTTGCGCCTCCGTATGGCCATCCACAACCAGCGCTTCCACGCCCGGAAAAAGGGTCCCCGGCCCATCCGCCAGCTGCAACTGCCCGGATTGCGCCAGCGGTTCTATATTTTCCTGCATGAACGAGGGGGCTTCGCGCGCGTTCGGCTGGCGCGCCCATGCCCAGTGCGCGCGTTGCACATGGTGCCGGGCATGTTCGAACGCCAGCGCCGGGCCATGCGGGCCGATTTCCGCGCCGCCGCCGCAATGGTCGAAATGCAGGTGGGTGTACACCACGTCCGTCACGTCCGCCGCGCAAAAGCCCGCCTGCCGAAGCGACCGGTGCAATTCCGAATGGGCGTAATCAATCGCGTAAATGCTTGCGAACTTCTCGTCGCTTTTGCCGCCAATGCCGGCGTCGATGAGCACGAGGCGCCCCTCCCCCTCCAGCAGCAGGCAACGGGCGGCCAGCCGGATCCGGTTCTTTTCGTCCGGGCGAATATGGCGCGCCCACAACGCCCGCGGCACCACGCCGAACATGGCGCCTCCGTCCAGGCCGAATCGTCCGGTCTCGATCGCGTGCAATTCCCAGGGACCTATGCGCGCCATCGCCTTACCGATCCTGAGGGTTCGACGAATCCGCCCCGCCGAAAACAACCTTCCCGAAACGCTGCAGCGCCGTCATGTCCCCACGCCCTCGCTCAGTTCCAGCATCCGCTCTATGGGGCGGAGCGCCGCCCGCCGCAAGGTCTCTTCCATATGAATCTCCGGCTCCTCGAATCGCAAGCAGAGATAAAGTTTTTCGATGGTGTTCAGCCGCATATGGGGGCACCGGCTGCATGCGCATCCACTTTCCGGGGGCGCCGGAATGAACGTCTTGCCGGGGCAATTCTTTCGCATCTGGTGCAGGATGCCCTCTTCGGTCGCCACGATAAAAGCATTATGGGGGCTTTCCCTGGCAAAGCGCAGGATGGACGTCGTGGAGCCGATATGATCCGCATGACGCAGCACCGCTTCCTCGCATTCGGGATGCGCAAGCGCCAGCGCTTCCGGGTGGCGCACTTTCAGGCGCAGCAACTTGCGTTCGCTGAACGTTTCGTGGACGATGCACGTCCCTTCCCACAGCGTCATGTCGCGGCCCGTTTCGCGCGCAAGGTGTCGCCCGAGATTGCGGTCCGGCGCAAAAAGGATTGGCTGATCCCCGGGGATCGAAGACACGATATGGGCGGCGTTCGACGACGTGCAGATAATGTCGCTGAGCGCTTTCACGCCCGCCGTGCAATTAATGTAGGACACGACGAGGTGGTCAGGGTGGCGCTCCTTGAACGCGGCCAGTTCCGGGGCCGGGCACGAATCCGCGAGCGAGCACCCGGCGTTCAGGTCCGGCAGCAGGACTTTTCGCGCGGGATTCAGGATTTTCGCCGTTTCCGCCATGAAATGCACCCCGGCGAAGACGATGATATCGGCGTCCGTCGCGGCGGCTTGCCGGGCAAGGCCCAGCGAATCGCCTATGTAGTCGGCGATGTCCTGGATGTCCGGCTCCTGATAGTAATGCGCAAGGAGCACGGCGTTCTTTTCCCGTTTCATCCGCTCGATTTCCTCGAACAGATTCAGCATGGGATCGACCGGCGCGTCGATAAAGCCGACCGTCTCGTCCAGGACCGGAATGTCCGCCATCATGCGCAGGAGCGTAAGGTGACCGTGCGGCAAGCGCCCGCAACAGCGCGGGTCGGGATGTAACGCCTCTGAGCGCCATGCGTTCTCCTGACGGAAAGGTTTTTTGGGTGGCGGGGCGATGGCCTTGGTTTGGCTTTTGGAGCAGCGCTTCGGGGGCAGGGCGGCCTGGGCGGCGGTTTCGAGGACGGCGCTTCGGGAGCGTGAGCCGGAGCGGGTATGCGGGTTTGGGGCGTGGATTTTGGGGAGGTTCTTCAGTAGCAGGGCGACGGAGCGGGTAGCAGGTTTGGAGCGTGGCTTTTCGGGCGGGCTTAAGCTCTCCGAATCCGTACCTGGCGCCACGGCCGTCGATCCCCGACAGAGAAGAGGTCAATTAATAACTGATAATAAATCAATTATAAACTGATATTGCCCTTGTTAATAAACCGATACACATGGATTTGGGGCGGATTTGGGGGTGGACCTGGCGTGGAGATGGCGTGGCGACGACGTGGCGACGGCAAAATTTAATCAGAGTATCCTTAACATTTTGGTAACATTTTTTGGAAATAAGGGCTTGATTTTGAAGGGATCGTTAAGTATGCTGAGTGTGGTTGGGCGGTTTTTCGGCGTCCGGCGGCATCCCCTTAATGCTCTTTTCAGGACGCATGTCCCTGTTTTCTTCCGCATCTCGCTACGCCCTGGCCCTGATGCTCGGCTTTGGGTTGGCGCATTTCGGCGGAGCCTCTGCCCGCGCAGAGGAATGTGGCGGCAAGGTGGGCGATATGGTCGGGTCCTTTTCGCCTGCGGTTGTTCCGGGAGCGACTCCGGTGGTCGTGGACGAGATTCCCGACAAAAAGATAGAGGCGGGCGATATGGGCGAGTTCTCTGAGACAGACTTGACAGGAATGAACGAAAATATCCCAGAATCGTACGCCCTCCGTCCCAATTTCCCTAATCCCTTCAATCCCTCTACGGATATCCTTTTCGATCTCCCCGAAACCGCTATGGTCTCACTCGTCGTATACGACGTATTAGGCCGGGAGGTAGTTCGTCTTGTTGAAGGCGAGTTACCTGCGGGATGGCACCGTGCCCGTTTCGATGCGGGGAGCCTGCCAAGCGGTGTCTATCTATATCGGATACAAGCGGGTGATTTTATGGATACGGGTCGTATGACACTCCTTAAATAAGCGAGATAAACTGTATGCGTAAGCTCTTATTTTCATATCCTCCTTTTTTTTTCAAATCTATTTGCCAACTGTCTGTTGTGTTTGCTATGATGTTCTCGGCAACGGATACTACAATAGCGCAAATCGAATCAACAAAATCGGAACGTATATCAGACAATAAAAATCGTAATTGGCGAATTGGAATTTATTTGTCAGCATATGGCATTTTAACCCACGTTGGTTGCACGCTTGACTTTTCGTGTTATGATGATTTTCCTTATCCTCGTTCCTTTAATAGCATTAACTATAAAAATTTTGGAATTATTTTTGCTTGGAATAGTGACCAAAATGAATTTTTATTAAACGTAGCTGGACGTTATAATTATAAATTATTGAAACGATACAGATTTCGTCCTTTTTTATTTGCAGAAATTAGTACGTGGTATTTTCATAAAAAATGGATATATAGAAGGCGTACCAATAAGCATCCCGATTTTTATGATTGTCAATAGGACTATGATTGTTCCTATCCTGATAATCTTATTTTTTATGAGGAAGTAACAGATCCTGAATTATCATACGAATACGATAGTGATCGTCCTGATGGAAAATCGATATCGTCTGGATTAACAGCAGGTATTGGTATTGAATATAATATAGGACGTATAGTCTTTATGCATGAAATCCATTGGTATGAAAATCTTTCCTACTGCACCTATTCCGATTTTATATGCTCGGTGCCTGATTTCAAGTTTCTGGGCGTACACTTTGAATTTTAGAACCGCCATCCTCAGATCACGCGATGGGGGGGGGGGGGGGGGGGGGGGGGGGGGGGGGGGGGGGGGGGGGGGGGGGG
>CAZSNF010000026.1:0-29883 GCA_964608315.1 uncultured Rhodothermales bacterium
GTCATTCCTCATTATGCGGGGCCTGCCGCATTGCTTCGTCATTCCTTGCCAGCGCACTCCTCGCAGCCTCTGAACTTTGCAGAATTAATCAGAGCTTCCTTAACAGACCCTAATCGTTCGCCTTGTTCTCCCGGGGATCGTACAACATGCCGGTGCAAAGACACATCTTGCGCCGGGTGCGCGTAAGCACGTCGTAGTTGGGACAACTCCGGCACCCCTCCCAGAAGACGTCGTCGTCCGTCAATTCCGAAAACGTAACCGGTTTGTACCCGAGCTCGGAGTTGATCTTCATCACAGGGAGACTCGTGGTAATGCCGAAAATCCGGGCGTCCGGATATTTTTCGCGCGACAACTCGAAAATCCGGCGCTTGATCCTTTTCGCCAGTCCCATCTTGCGAAAATCGGGCGCCACGATGAGCCCGGAATTGGCCACGTACTTTCCGTGTTCCCAACTCTCGATATAGCAAAATCCGGCCAAGCGGTCGTCCGCAAGCGCAATCACCGCCTTGCCCTCTTCTATTTTTGCGCGCACGTATTCCGCGCTACGCTTGGCGATGCCGGTGCCCCTTGCCGCCGCAGCCTCTTCGATAAGGCGGCTGATCGCAGGCGCATAACGGACATGCTCGTCCCGGGCCGCAAGGACAAGAATTTCATCCGTTGCATCGCTTGCTCGTATCGTCGCGGGTTCCGGCAACATGGGCAATGGCGTATGCCTGAGTAACATTTTCGTAGCGAACAGAACCAAAGTAAACGAAAAAGGCTTTTGATTGATCCGGCGCCGGTGATTCTGAACCGGCCCGCCGCGCTACGAACCGGCGAGCTGCGCCATATTATCCGCCGTTTGCAACGCCTTGATAATTTCTTCGAGCGCGCCCGACATCACTTTGTGGAGCGGGTGATTCTTGTCGTTCCCCTCAAGGCGGTGATCCGTAACGCGATCCTGCGGAAAATTATAGGTTCGAATCTTGGCCGAACGATCGCCGGATCCCACCATGGATCGGCGCACTTCGCTCCGCGCTGCCCGGCGTTTTTCCATTTCCTGCTCATAGAGGCGGGAACGCAACACCCGAAGCGCCTTGTCCTTGTTCTTGTGCTGACTCTTTTCGTCCTGGCACGTTACCACGAGGCCGGTGGGAATATGCGTGAGCCGGACTGCCGAATCCGTCGTATTGACCGACTGCCCGCCGGGGCCGCTTGAGCGGTATACGTCCACCTTGACCTCATTCGGGTCGAGGCGCACGTCAATCTCTTCCGCTTCGGGCAGTACCGCAACCGTGGCGGCGGACGTATGCAGCCGCCCGGAAGATTCCGTAACCGGCACGCGCTGTACGCGATGTACGCCACTCTCGAATTTCATGAAGCCAAACGCGTCTTCCCCCCGGATCGACAACACAATCTCCTTGAGACCGCCCTTGGCCCCCGGAGATACGTGCATAATCTCCACCTTCCAGCCTTGCGCCTCCGCAAATTTCTGGTACATCCGGTACAAGTCCCCGGCAAAAAGCCCGGCTTCGTCCCCTCCGGTTCCCGCACGAATTTCAAGAATCGCATCCCGGGCGTCTTCCGGGGCTTTCGGAACCATTGCAAGGCGCAATTCGGCCTCGATGGCAGGCAAAGCCGCCTCTACGGTTTCCAGTTCGGTCCGGGCCATATCCGCCAGTTCGCCCACCGACTCTTCCGCGAGGATGGCGCGTAAATCGTCCCGTTCCGAGATCGCTCGCTCGTACGCATCGATCATCCGGACCACCCCTTTGAGGGTCGTGCGTTCCCGACCCAGTTCCCGGAGGCGCTGCGGATCGGTGGCGACATCCTCCCGGGCCATCAGCCTGTCGATCTCCGCAAACCGGTCCTTGAGTTCCTGAATTACATCCGGACGAATCATAACCCCTGCGGCGCCTCAGGTCAAAGCCGGCGCATCCCGGACCACCCGACCGATGGCCTGGGCAATCAACCGAATCTGCGCCATCAAGTCGGTGAACTGCTCGAAATAAAGCGACTGCGGACCATCGCTCTTCGCCCTGTCCGGATCCGGATGCACTTCTACCATGAGTCCATCCGCCCCGGCCGCCACCGCCGCTCGAGCCATCGGGATTACCTTGCCGCGAATGCCTGTGCCATGGCTTGGATCGACAAGGATCGGGAGGTGGCTGCGCTTTTTGATGACCGGCACCGCCGACAAATCCAGCGTATTGCGCGTACAGGTTTCGAACGTGCGGATTCCGCGCTCGCACAGCATGACCTGCGCATTGCCCTCGGAAAGCACATATTCGGCGCTCATGAGCCATTCGTCGATCATGGCAGAGGGGCCGCGCTTCAGGAGCACCGGCTTTCGGAGTTTCCCGACCTCTTTCAGCAGCGGGAAATTTTGCATGTTGCGCGCGCCAATCTGCAAAATGTCCGCATACCGGGCAACCAGATCGATTTGTCCAATCTCCATTACTTCGGAAATGGTCTTGAGGCCATGCTCGTCGGCGGCGGCCCGCAGCCATTGCAACCCCTGCTCCCCCAATCCCTGAAAAGAATAGGGAGACGTACGCGGTTTGAACGCCCCGGCGCGCAAAAACATCGCCCCGCAAGCAGCCACATGCGCCGCCGTGTCATGGATCTGGCGTTCGCCCTCTACCGAACAGGGACCGGCCATCGCCGCCACTTCTTCGCCGCCGATGGACACGCCTCCCACATCGATCACTGTGTTTTCTTTCTTCCAGGACCTGCTGGCGAATTTGTACGGCTCAGTTACCCGGTATACCTCCGCCACGCCATCCATCACCCGGATATTCCGGGGATCGAATTCCGGCTTCACGCCAATGGCCCCCAGCACGGTCTGGTTTACCCCGCTGGAGCGATGTACGTCGAATCCATATTTGTTCAGGCGCTCGATCACGTCCTGAATCTGGCTTTCTTCCGAGCCGGGCCGAAAAACTACGATCATGGAGCGTGTGCTATAATGTGAATGCAAGCGGACAGTCCGCCGTCCGCCATATGGATACTCTGGTTATTAAGGAACCTCTGATTAATTCTGCAAAGCGCAGAGGCTGCGAGGGGCGCGCTGAGCCAAGTGGTTTTGATCAGGGTATCCATATGTAAACGCCGCATGGCGTATGCCCGGTTTCATGCGGCTTTTTGCGAATAAAATGCGAGGCGAACGGCGATATCCCGAAGCAAGGCGGCGTTATCGATATCGTTCGAGCGTGAATTTTTCGCCAAGGTACCGTTCGCGGACTTCAGGATCGCGCGCAAGCGCTTCAGCCGTGCCCTGCTTCAGAATACGGCCCTCGTACAGCAGACAGGCGCGATCCGTAATGGCAAGGGTTTCGTGCACGTTGTGATCCGTGATGAGTACGCCAATGCCCCGCTCCTTCAAGTTGGCCACCACGCCCTGGATATCCTCGACGGCGATCGGATCCACGCCCGCGAACGGTTCGTCCAGCAAAAAGAATTTCGGTTCGATGGCCATCGCCCGAACGATCTCGGTGCGGCGGCGCTCGCCCCCCGACAAGGCGTACCCTCTGGAGCGTCGTACGCGCTCCAGACCGAACTCGGCGATCAGCGCATCGACCCGGGCATAACGTTCGTCCCGCCCAATGCCCTGAAATTCCAGCACCGCATGCAGATTGTCCTCTACGGAAAGTTTTGAAAAGATGGACGCTTCCTGGGCGAGGTACCCAAGGCCGAGACGGGCCCTTTTGTACATCGGCATGGACGTAATGTCCTGTTCTCCCACATAAATTCGCCCCGCATTGGGCCGCGTCATCCCCACGATCATATGAAACGTGGTCGTTTTTCCGGCGCCGTTTGGCCCGAGCAAACCCACGATTTCGCCCTGCGCAACATGGATGCTCACTTCATCCACTACATTGCGCTTCTTGTATCGCTTCGTGAGGCGCTCGGCGCGAAGCGTCACGGAGGCCACAGGGTCGCCGGAAAACGCCATACGGTCAATCCATTGGTTCCGGAAGCAAGGCGGGAGCGGCGGAAGGAAACAGGTCCTCTCGCCTGATTCCTTCGACGCGCCGGAGCAGTTCACGTTTCAATGGACGTTGTTCGGGGCGCCATAAAAATCCGTCCAGCGCAAGCGAGTCGGGCAGAATATCCTCCGAATAATAAACGCCTTCCGTATCGCGAATCGCTTCAAGCCGGTCGATATCTCCCGCGCGAAAAAAAATCGCAATGCGGTCTGCGGACATATGGACGGCGCCCTCGGGTACGCCCTCCTCGCCTGTTCTGAAATGAATGGCCTCGGCTTGCGGACTCGCCGAAAGCGCCCGCAGGGAATCGCGCTCGAACAACGCCACGATCTGTTTGCCGCGCAACTGATGCACCCGCCCGGACGCCGAGTCCTCGCGGGCGGCGAAGGCATTCCCCAGTACGCGCAGGCTGTCTATCGTTTCGCCGCGCCCGACGAATTGCAACGTGTCTCCGCTCGCCTGATTGTCCTCGAACCAGGCGAGGGGACGGTCGAAAAACCAGGCTACGGTGCGATGGATGTCCGCCCCGTCTTCGCCCATGGCGTTTATCCTGTCATAGACCACCGAATCCGCAACGGCGGCAAGATCGCCATGCAACATGCGCACCGCATCGATAGCCACGAGCCGTTCCAGCGAATCCCGCCGGGACGATTCGAGAACGCGGGCGCGCACCATCAGCGTATCCGTTTCTGCGCCGGTCGAATCCTCCCGGATCCGCAGCAACAGAGGGTCTCCCTCCATGCGGCTGTAGCCGGCGCTGTCCTCGTTGTACAGCCGATCCCCGAAAAGCAATGAGCGAACGATCTGTCCTTGCGCATCGCCCTGCGAGGTCGTATCGATCCGTTCGGCGAACACGTTGCCGAACGCAAAAGAAATGTCCGTATCCCGATGGTAGGTCACCGTATCCGCCCGCAAGAAACTGTTTTCCTGCGCCAAAACCACATCTCCGTAGAAATCGGCCCGTTTTTCGTCCGAAAAATACTCCCCGGCGAGGCTGGTCAACACGGCGGCGCGGTCGGTCAGGGTAACGCCTTCCGAAAATCGGGCGCGTTTCGAGCGCGTGAAATACAGGCCGGAAGGCGCTTCGAGCAACACGTCGCCATCGGAAAGACGGAGCCCCCCGCGCGCGCGACCCGTCTTGTCGCGGCTGTTGTACAGCACCGTATCGGCGCGCAGCGTATCGCCGCGTTCGATCACCAGCACATCGCCCGTAAACAGGATTTCCCGGCGTTCCGGAAATTGCACGGCCCGCCGCGCCCGCAAGCGCGTACCTTCCTGCTGCAAACGCACATTTCCGACGAGGCGACGGATGCGCTCGCCCTGCGCTTCGCCGCCCTCCAGCAAGTCGGCGCGCACATCCACTTCCTGCGCCCCGGCGACGTCGGCTTCCTGCGCATGGAGCGGCAGGGCAGCGCCCGCACCCATGCACAGGCCCGCGACAAGACGACATACCATGCTTCGGGCGCCGTATCTCATTCTTCGCGCACGGTTACCCGGCCTGTCATGCTGCGGAGCGCGTATTCGTCGAGGCCTTCGTCCGCTTCGAGCGCATAACCCTGCACCTGTTCGTCCGGCGTCTCGATGCGGACGAATCCGGGCGTTCGCAGAACCTGCTCGCGCTCGAACCAGACCAGATGCTCGCTCCACAGCGCCTTGTCGCCCCGCGCGCGGACTTCCACGTTGCCCGCCGCCTCGAATCGCCTTTTGTTGTCAAGCAAGGTAATTCGATCGGCGAATACCGTAGCCGAGGAATCTCCGGCCTCGTCGTACAGCCACACCTTTACGCGACCTCCGGTCGAATCGCTTCGCAACACGGTCCAGGCGCTGTCCCCGGCCTCAAAGGTGGCCATATGGCCTGCGCGCATCGTCAGGCGCGGGCGGGAGGAAGGATCGCCGGGGATCGTTTCCGTTATATAATACGCAGCGCCCCAACTTTCCTGCACGGGGTCCGCCTCGGAGCGAACGTCTTCCATGACGGCGGGCGGGGCGCCGGCGCGGCTACAGGCCGCCAGCATGCCCCCCATGCACAACAACAGAACGAGATTCAGGCTGCATTGCATAAAGGATACGCTGATTAAGTCCCCAAATCTCAGAGGCTGCAAAAAAAGGCGGTCTGGCGAGGACTAGAAAAACCCCTTAACGTTTACGCACGCCGGCGTAACAGGTTCATTCAGATTGTTTCGCAAACGCCACTCTTTCGGCCTCCCCGGGCCTGGCGGAGCCTGAGTTCTGCCGCCTCACAGCCGCAGGGCTGACACATACAAGGCTGATGACGCTTGTGAAATCAGGCCCTAAGGCGCCCTATCCCCGCATCGTCTCGGCCCGCCATGTCAGCGCCCGACGATTCGGCTTGAAACCCGCTCCAACAAGATCGGTCGGCCAGGGATAGAACGCATCGGGAACCATAAACCGGGGCAACACGGATTCCACCGCGTCGCGCAACCGGGATGCGTCGATTTTTCCATCCTCCGTCTCGACAAAAGCCACCGGGCGCTGGCCATATTCCTCGTCCTCCACGCCCACCACCGCGACCCGTTCGACGCCTTCCGCAGCCGCCAGCGCCGCCTCTATTTCCTCGGGCAATATATTTTCCCCGCCCGACACCAGCATATGATCCCGGCGTCCCCGGACGA
Organism: uncultured Rhodothermales bacterium; assembly: GCA_964608315.1. Classification (GTDB taxonomy): domain Bacteria; phylum Bacteroidota; class Rhodothermia; order Rhodothermales; family VXPQ01; genus VXPQ01. The sequence goes on from CAZSNF010000026.1 coordinate 6,602, forward strand.
CAAGCCGCCCGGAATCGTCCAGTGCGCCCAGGTCGCCCGTTGCAAACCATCCCTCCTCGTCAAAAGGACGCGCAAGCCCATCTCCCTCGACATATCCGGCGAAGCGCGGACGCCCCCGCACCATGATCTGCCCCTCCTCGTCGCAGCGGAGTTCCCGCCAGTCAAGCAGCTGCCCCGCCGTACGCAAATCCTCCAGCCCGGCTTCCGGCGGCGTGGTCGTAACTTGCGAAGCCATCTCGGTCAGGCCGTAACTGGTATGTACGGGAACGCCGCGCCGTACGGCTTCGTCGATCAAAGCGGGGGACACGGGTCCGCCCCCAAGCAACAGCGCCTTCTTCGGCCATGCCGGAGCCGGATGGCATTCGCGCAAAAGCCGCCGAAGTTGCGTGGACACCATGGAGGCATGGGTCACTTTCCGAGCGGATTCGGCAATGGAATCCGCCGGATCGGGAAAAACCGCCGTAGCGCCGCCCAGCAAGCAACGAAAAAGAATCGCAAGCCCTCCCGCATGCCAGAGGGGCAACGATAAAAGCCAGCGATCCCCGCAAACCAGCGGCATGTTGGACTGCGCCCCGAGGGCACTGAAAACATGATTCTCGTACGTATGAAGCGCAGCGCGGGCCGCGCCGGACGAGCCGGAAGTGAACAGGATCGTGGCGGGCGCGTCCGCCGGGAGTTCCGGGGAACCGCCCGGGCCCGGTTCGATCAAGTCAATCGGCGCCGTCGCCGCGGCGAACGGCTGGTCGCTGACCGTAAGCGATACGTTCAGGCGCCGAAGGCGCTCGGTCGTCGCTGTCTGCGGAAGCCGCGTCGAAACAGGGCAGACGACCCCCCCGGCCCGCAGAACCGCAAGCAATACAATGACCGCTTCCACGCTCCAGTCCAGAAAAAACGCCACGCGATCGCCCTGGCCCACGCCTTTTTCCGCCAGACAGCGGGCCGTCCCCGACACAAATCCGTCGAGTTCGCCGTACGACGCCTCGACTTTACGAGAATACAGTGCGATTTCGCGGGGCGCGCGGCGGGCCGCCGTCGCAAGCAGGCAAGGAATGCGCATAGGATACTCTGATTAAAGTTCCTCGCTACATGATCCATCCAAGGCCAAAAAGCAGACTGTAGGCGAGCAGAAGCCGGGACGTGGAGCCCAAAAGCGAATTCAGCGCGGCGGGATCGCTCGTGGCGCGCAGCGTCCGCAGGTTGGCCAACCCCCATGGCATGGCGAGCAATGCAACAAGTATCCATCCATTGCCGACAAGCATCGCCGACGCCGCAGCCGCCGCAGCTGCGCCCGCCACGCATACGCCATAGAGCGCTACGCCTGCACTGCGCCCCCACCTCACCACCAGCGTTTTTTTCCCGGCGGCCCGGTCCTCCGCTATGTCGCGCGTGTTGTTGACGACCAGAATAGCGGTGGCCAGGAATCCCGGCCCCAGCCCGGCCAGCGCCGCCGGCCACGAAAACGCCAGCGCCTGCGCGTAGTGCGTTCCGGCCACGGCCACCGGACCGAAAAAAACCAGCACGAAAAGATCGGCGACGCCGAGGTACGCCAGCGAATAGCGCCCCGCCGAGTAAATCGCCCCGCACAAAATGGATATCAGGCCGACGAACAGCAAAAACCACCCTCCGCGCGCGACCAGGTACAGTCCGGCCAGAAAAGCGATCAGGAAAGCAACAGCCGCCGCGGTGCGGACCGCGCGGGGACTGGCAAGGCCCGCCTGGGTGACGCGCATGGGCCCCTTGCGGTCCGCCGTATCGGCGCCGTGCGCAAAATCCTGGTAATCGTTCGCATAATTCGTGCCCACCTGAATGAACACGGCAACAAGGAATGCGCAACACGCGGAAAGCGCATGAAAGGCGCCTTCTCCGAACGCATAGGCCGTCCCGAGGAGCACCGGCGCCACCGCGGCCCACAGCGTCTTCGGACGCGCCGCCCAGATCCAGATCGTCCAATTCGGACGCCCCTCTTTCGATGGCATGGGAGGCTTCCCGGCGGTGGAATCAGATGTCGAGGGCGCGTTCAAGGGCGATACGGGAACTGCGAGAAGTCCGGCTTGCGCTTCTCGTTGAAGGCGTTGCGCCCTTCCTGCCCTTCTTCGGTCATATAGAAAAGCAGCGTAGCGTTCCCGGCCAGTTCCTGCAAGCCCGCCTGCCCGTCGCAATCGGCGTTCAGTCCGGCTTTCAGGCAGCGAATGGCCATTTGCGAGTTCCGCAGAATATCCCGGCACCAGCTCACGGTTTCTTCTTCCAGTCGGTCCAGGGGCACGACGGTATTCACCAGGCCCATCTCCAGCGCCTGCCGCGCGTCGTAGGGACGGCACAGAAACCATATCTCGCGGGCCTTTTTCTGGCCCACGATGCGGGCCAGATACGAGGCTCCGTACCCGCCGTCGAACGACCCTACCTTCGGACCCGTCTGCATGAACCGGGCGTTTTCGGCGGCGATGGTGAGGTCGCACAGCACATGCAGCACATGCCCGCCGCCCACGGCCCAGCCCGCCACCATCGCAATAACCGGTTTCGGGCAGCTCCGCATTTCCCGCTGAAAATCCAGCACGTTCAGCCGCATGACGCCCGTGCCTGCTTCCGTATATCCGGCGTCCCCGCGAATCTTCTGGTCCCCGCCGGAGCAAAACGCTTCCGGCCCCTCGCCCGCAAGAATAATCACGCCGATCTCGTGATCGTCGCGCGCATCCTGGAGCGCATCGCGCATCTCCGTGACCGTCAGGGGGCGAAAAGCATTGCGCACTTCAGGCCGATTAATGGTGATTTTGGCAATGCCTTCGGCCTTGTGGTATTTGATATCCGTATAGGATTTTGCGGATTGCCAATCTATTGCAGGCGTCATGAATCAGAAGGGTTGGTGGATGTCAGGCGGGCCTGAACGAAGCCCGCAACATGCTCGCAAACAAGGGTCTCCAGCCGCCGGTGCAGCTGCGCGTTTTCGGCGCGGTCGGTCGCGACTTCAATAATATGGCTTTTGCCGGAAGAAAACGCGCGGTCGTACGCTTCCTGCAGGGCGCGCATGTCGCGCGCGGCGTCGTAGCCGAGGCCGAACATGCGGGCGGCCTGTTCGAAGCCATAGGAGTGCGGCGTCCCGAACATGGGTTCGAACGCCTCGCCGCAACGGGCTACGGGAAGAAACGAAAAAATGCCGCCGCCGCGGTTGTTGATCACTACGATAACGACCGGCGCCGGCGCAGACGCCGCCAAAGTCAGGCTGTTCAGGTCGTGCAGCAAGCCGAGATCGCCTGTTGCGAGCACAACCGGCGCGGCGCGGCCATGCGCCAGCCCCGCCGCCGTGGCCACCGCGCCGTCAATGCCCGACGCGCCGCGATTCGCCGCCACGAACGGGGCGCGGCCAGCGGCGCCTTCTCCGAACATGTCCATGTCCCGGATCGGCATGCTGCTTCCGAGCATGAGCGCCGCATGGTCGGGCGTACGCCGGGACAAAAACCGGGCCACGGCAGGCTCGGACAAATCCTCCGACATTTTTTCGTTCAGTAGACACGCTACAGCGTCAGAAACAGTAACCCAGCTCTCGGCCCAGCCTGCTTCGATTCTGCGCTCGTCCGCTTCGGGGGCCGCGTTCAGAAAATGCAGCATGGATCGGCAGAAAAACGCAATGTCGGATTCAATATAATCTGTTACGCAATGGCCGGGGTCCATTCGGTCGGGAGATTCGCGCACCACTGCGAACAGGGCGGGACGCACATCGGCCAGCCAGGCGTTCAAGCGCTTCGATACGGCTGCCCCGCCGAAATGCAATACGGCGTCCGGCGCATGGGCCGCCCGAAACGCTTCGCTCGCAAGCGCGAGGTCGTACTGCGAAGCCACTGCGCCCTCTTTCGTAATTTTCTCTGTAGAATCACTTACAGCGTATTTTTCAGAAAATCGAAGTTGCGAACATACGTCGGGCAAAAGCGGCCAGCCGAGTTTTTGCGCCAGGCGGCGGACCGCATCGGCCTGGGTCCGGTCTGCAAGCCGCCCGGCCACGATCAGGCCGCGCTTCGCCCGAAGCAGGCGATGCGTCAGGGACTCGAATCGGGGCGCATCGAACGAATATGTTATAAGAATTTCTGAAATATTATGGGCTGCGCCAAGCCTGGAAACAGAGGGTTTCGGAATCTCTTCAGCCGATTCGCGCCCGGATACGGGAGTTTGGGCGCTGTCCGGGACCGATTCAGGGCCGGATATGGGCATTTTGGCGCTGTCCGGGGCCGATTCGGAGCCGGATACGGGCGTTTCGGCGCTGTTCGGGGTCAAGCCATAGCAAGTGTACGGCGCATCCGAATCCCGCCACGCCTGCAATCCTTCGAGATAATCTGCGTAGCGGCTTTTGTCGGGGCCGGAAACGAGCGGCTCGCGGTACATCGCGTTGAGATGCACCGGACCGGCGGGCATACGTCTGGCCCGGTACACCGCCTGATCCGCCGTGGTCAGCACGAACGCCGGATCGATCGCCGAATCCGGCGCGGGGAGATCGAATTGCCACCGCACATACTCCCCGAAAATCTTCACCTGGTCAATGGTCTGATTGGCGCCGGCGGCCCGCAGTTCCGGAGGACGATCCGCCGTAACGAGCAGCATCGGCACGGCGTCCATCGACGCCTCCGCCACGGCGGGCATGCCGTTCGCCACGGCAGTGCCCGAGGTAGTGATCCATGCGGCGGGGCGTCGCGCGGCGCGCCCGTAACCCAGCGCGCAGAAGGCCGCGCCCCGCTCGTCGTAGTGCATTACGTACTTCGCCCGGGGATGGGCGGCCACGGCCAGCGCCAGCGGAGCGCTGCGGGAGCCGGGCGAAAGGCAAAACAGCCCGACGCCAAGCCGGATCAACTCTTCCACGAGCAGATCGGCCCATATCTGGTTTATGCCGGACGGGTCGGGAGTGGTCATGCGCCTCGCTGCATTTCATTTGCCTGAGAATATAACGCACGGGTCGGCTCGGCGCACCCGGCAAAAATTCCTGCCCCCTCACCCCAGCGCCCCCAGCATATCCCCGATCTTCTGTTCGATTTCCGCCCACTCGGCGGCAGGATCAGAACCTTCCACGATCCCGGCCCCCGCAAACAGAAACAGGGAGCGCCCGCGAACCAGTCCGCATCGAAGCGCCACGGCGAATTCCGCGCCCTGGGGGCCTATCCACCCCGCCGGCCCCGCATACCAGCCCCGATCAAACGCTTCGAGGCCGCGGATGGCCGCAAGGGCGGGTTCGACCGGATATCCGCCCACGGCCGGCGTAGGATGAAGCGCCGCCATGACGTCGCTTCCATGCACCCCTCGCCACAACAGGCCGCTGCTCCGCGAAACAAGATGCCACCTGAGGGCTTGCTGCAACCCGGAGGCCTCTTCGTCTATTCGAAATTCCTCGCACAGGGGACGCAGCGCATGGCGAATGCTTTCCCGCACGTACGCATGCTCGCGCTGATCCTTCGCGCTGGCCAAAAGCGAAGCCAGCGCCTGGGCGTCTTCGGCCTCCGTATCGCCCCGAACGCAAGTTCCCGCCACGGCTTCCGTGCGAATATATTGCCCGCTGCGGTGAAAAAGGCGCTCCGGGGAAGCGCCCACGAAGATTGCGTCGGAATCGAACTGAAATCCGTAGTGAAAACAATTCGGGGTGCCCTCCTGCAACCGTTTCAGCAAGGCGAAGGCGTCAAGCGAATCGGAAAAAGTCAGGTGCGTCCGCCGGGAAAGCACCACCTTTTCGAGTGGGCCGCCTTTCGCAAAAGCATTCAGCGACCAACCGACGTTCCGCTCCCAGCCCGCCTGATCCGGTTCGTCCGTTCGCGCAAGCAAACGCGGCACGCGCCCGCCCAAACCCGAATCTGCAAAATCGTCTGGAAATCGAAGCCGTCCGATCTCGGCCAGAATCGCTTCCTTGCGGGAGCCGTCGCGGGGCAACACAAGGTTACACGCCAGCATCCCCTCGTTTTCGTTCCGCATATAAACAAACCGGGGCAGCGTAAACAGAAAGGCAGGGAAGCCCCGCCAGACCTCGTCGGCGACCGCATTCGGATCGAACCGGAACGCCCCGAAATAGCGCGCCCGGGCGTCGCTTTTCGGCAACACGGCGTCAAGTTGCGCACGAAGCGCATCGTATCCGGCGTCCAGACCGCCCTCGCACCGGTCCGCCTCGCCAACCGCCGCCGTGGCCATGCTGTCCCCGCGCCCATGCCAGTATATTTTCGGAAGCAGCGTCTGCGCGCCAAGCCATGCAAACGGATCAAGCGGCGCCACAGGAACGATAAGACGCGCGATGCGGCGTTCCCCATCGCACGGCCCCGCCTCGCTCAGCACCTTCTCCACCCGACAGGCAAGCATGCGCTGCGCATGGCCCGGATCGCGAAGAATGTCGTCGGAAACAAGAATGTCTTGTTCGTCAAGCATGCGCACGGCGTATCGGCCGCCTCAATCGATACGCTGGTAATACGTAAGGCGACGGGGTATCATTTCCACGTCCCGAAGCGCAATCCCGTCCGGCGTCTCCAGATGCGGCTCCACATGACCCGTCGTGTCCCGGCGGATGTCGTCCCAGGAAACCGTCGCAAAAAAATCCATGGCCCGGTGGGCCTCCTGGTACTGCGACAACGGAACCCGGAACCGCACGGTCACCGACGAAGGTTCGAGCGACACGAGTTGGCGCGTAGACGGCTGTCCCTGCACCGTGACGACGAGCTCGCGGGTGTCTTCCGTAAATTCCGCAGATATTGCCTGCAACGCCACCTCCTCCACATTTTTCTGCACCAGACCCGCCAGCGTATCCGTCAGGGCCAGGCGCGCGTTCAGCGTATCCCGCACCCCGTGAAACGTTTGCGGAACCGTGGCCCATTCGTCGATGCCATTCACGACGGAAACAGCCCCCGCCACCACCACGGAATCCGGCGACACCACAGGCGGCGCAAGCAAATCATACGTGGCGGGCGTTTCGAACGTCGCATGCGCCCGAACGGGAACCGCGCGCTCAATGCGGCGCTCCTTGAACAACGTAGCGATCGCCGGCGCCACGGACTGCACCTGCACCTCCGACAGGAACTCCGAAACGACGTCCAGCACTTGCACTTGCGACTGCGACGCATCCATGGGAATGACGGGCGAACGCAATCCGAGCCGGAGCAGCGTCCACCCCTCGCCAACGGCCTGTACGCGCACCTTCTCCGGGGGATGCTGCGAAAGCGCCTGCTCCTCGGGGACATTGATTACCTCCACCGGAAGTTCAAGCGTCCTCGTCTGCGTCTCCCGCATGGTGAAGGTGAACCAGAGCAATGTCGATACGAGAATCGCCAGGGCAATCTCCACGGTGCGACGGTTCGAATCCACCTCGGCGTCCTGGCCGGAAGGGCGCGTGAACAGGGGACGATGGGCAAGCGCCTGATGCAGGCGCTGCCGGAGAAGGGTTTGCAGGGATTCCCTGCCCGATTTCGGATCGATTTGAGACACGGCGAACAAGAACCTGGAATATCTGACAGTAGACGCACCGGGCGACAGATTTGTTCGATTCGCTCGAACCCCGTCAAGGTTGCCGAAGCGCCGGCTAATCTCCGTCCGCCAGCAACCCGGCCATCCGGCGCCGGAATGCGCCGTGTTCCATGGAGCGGGGTATCCGGGCGAGTTGGCACTGCGCCTGCCCCAGTGCGCGGGTCAGCATATCCCGCCAACGCTGGAACACATCGGGCGCAGAAACGGACGGCGGATATTCGCAAACCCCAAGCCGCCCGACTCGCCCTGCGAAAACACCAGTCCAGAGGGGCATCCCGCATTATGACAAGGCGCGCATAGATTTGCTTAAGTTCATATTTTTATAATACTTATAGGTGTTTCGAGATTGCCGAAAAATATTTTTTGCCAAAAAAACTGGAACTTCTTGCCGCAAAGTCGTAGAATGCTTCCATTGCGGTTGGGAGGGCTGCCTTGGCGGTTCGTTGGGGGAAACCCCACCCGGCTGCATTTTGTTTTATATGGGGTTTTATCCGTTGTCGATATGTACCTTCTATACCTCGACGATTCAGGATCAGCTGGTAACCCCAACGAGGATTATTTAGTTCTCGGCGGAGTAGCGGTCTACGAGCCCCAAGTGGATCACATCACCCGGGAGTTGGACAGCCTCGCCGAGTCGATATGCCCTTCCGATCCACATAGCGTAGAATTCCATGCATCCGAGATATTTGGTCGGCGAATGCCTCCTTGGAGAGGAATGTCCAAGGACGATTCCATAGGTATCATTAAAAGCGTATTGAAGGTTTTGGCCGATTCGTACGACACAGCCCGCGCATTTGCATGTGCAATACACAAGCCAACCTTTCCCAATCCCGATAACGACTACATGGGAATTGCCTTTGAAGATCTGTGTAGTCGTTTTGATCTATACCTCAGAAGATTGCATAATCAGGGGGATCGACAGCGAGGCTTGCTTATATTGGACCAAAGCGCCCATGAGACTACTCTTCAACAGATGGCAAGAGACTTTCGCACGTTGGGCACAAGGTGGGGATCCGTACGCAATCTCGTAGATACTCCTCTATTCGTCAATTCTCGCGCTTCGCGCGTTGTTCAACTCGCCGATCATGTAGCCTATTCTGTATTTCGCAGATATGAGCGCGGCGACACCCAGTACTTTGACATCATTTCCGCAAAGTTCGATTCAGCAGACGGTGTGGTGCACGGACTGTCACATAAACACCACCTTAGCTCCCCCTGTATGTGTCTGGCATGTATTACGCGCAGCAGTTCAAAGTCCGGGGTTGTCACTCCGCCTGGCCCGTAGCCAAGACCTACAATCAAAAGCCGCCCGCTCCTTACCGGTAAAACCGGTAAACATTCGTTTCACCGCCTCATCAATCAAGAGATGAAACAGCGCGTAATAAGATGCCGAAACGGATCTCCGCAAGCTCGCTTGGCGCGGCTTCTTAGGCTCCTTGACGGCCAGATGCCGAGCCTGCCGCACAATTCCCGCGCAGGCTCATAATACTTCAGCGCGTTCATCGGCAACCGAACGGAAGCGTACATACGGTTGCCACGAGGCGCCGGTCTCGCGGCGGGTTACCTTGCGCACTGCTTCTTGCACCTGCTCGCGTAATCCCCTCTGCCTCGCGGAATCGATATGGTCAATATCAAGCACCGGCCAAACCCAGACTGCCGGATCGCCAACCCAATCGAAACCAGTCTCAACAATCCACCGAACGACCCGTTCAGTCTTTTTAAGTTTCTTGAGCTCTTGCTCAATGAATTCCGGAGTTATTTCCATCTTGACGCACCCTGCGCCTTGAATTTCACGGGAACTGTTTATAGGATACTCAATAACGCCAACGATTGATCCAGAAAAAGGCGGAATAAATCGGGCATTTTTGCGAATGTTCATTCAGGCTTTTGCTGGGTGGTTTTCGGTTCGGATGGCCCTGATAAATTCAGGCGGGCGTCAGTATCAAATGAACAACTTGTTGAGCGCTCCAACTATCCGTCCTCCGCCAGCAGATCGGCCATCCGGCGGCGGAATGCGCCGTGTTCCATCGAACGGGGAATCCGGGCGAGTTGGCACTGCGCCTGCCCCAGCACACGAGCCAGCGCATCCCGCTGCCTGTGGAGCGCCTCAGACACGGAGATGGACGGCGGGCGATCCTCGGCCGCCCGGTTCACGGCATGCCAGTGGAGATGATTGTGAAACCCGGCGTATTCCGCCTGCATCACCTGTACGCTCATCGCTGCGGCGCGGGCCGGAGAAATGTCGGAAATATGGAGGTCCGGCCGGTCCTCGCGAATCAGGATGACATACCGGTATAACGGACCGCCCTCCCTGTCGACGCCAGCGTACAGATCGGCAGGCGCCATCCGGCGGCGAGCGAAAGCCGCTCCCCGGCGGCGGTGCAACGCCCAGTGCAAACGGTCTGCCGCCGTGCGCCCGCCCAGCAAGCGAGCGCTCAGCTCCGGATCGCCTTCAATGTTGTAGGCATAGATCTTGGGCCACGCCAGATTGGGCCAGACATGGCCGTCTTCTCCCACGAAAGAGATGTCGTCGGCGACGAACCGGAAGCCGCGCCGGCGGCGCAACTCCAGCGCCAGCGATGTCTTGCCTGCGCCGCCCGTGCCCCCGATCAGCGTTACGCCGCGCGCATCCGAAAAGGACGAGGCGTGCACAAGCGCCATATCCGGCGCCCAGTAGGCTGCGGGTCCGGCCACCCACTCGTGAAAAACAACGCCGGCGCGTTCCTCGCGGGAGGTGTACTGCATATCCGCCATGCGGCGCAATCCCCGCATCAGCAGAGACTTTGCAGAAGTCGGGTAAAAATCAACGCCGAGAAGACGATCTCCTTCCAGACGAAAACGCACGGTCGCCATGCGCCCCCTGACGATGAAGCCGTCCTCCATTTCACAATGGACGGAAGGATTGGCGAACCGCAGTCCGGCGTATTCGACCGGCGCATACCGGACGACAAGGTCCGGCTCCCCCGGCGCAGCCACAGGAGGATACGCCGCCAGTTCTTCCTGCAGGATAGCTGCGCCTTTCGAAGCGTTGAAGCGAACCTCCACATTCCGTCCCATCATGAGATATGCGCCCATTCGCTCAGCGGACATGACGCTCTCCCCCTGTCAATTCGGCTAAAATGGCCAGCAACTTCTCCCGGCGGCGATCCCGGTGAAAAAGGCGTTCGATGCGCGCCCGGGCCGCCGCGCGCGAAGCCGGACCCGCGGCGTCCAGAGCGGCCCGAATGGCCTCGCAGACGGCGGAAACATCCGGCTCGTCCACCAGAAAACCGGCCTCGCCAATGCCGTCCGGAATGCCGAAAACCCGACTCCCCACCGGGACGCATCCGCACAACATGGCCTCGCACAATACGTTCGGCAGGCCCTCCGCCCTCGACAACTGCACATACACGGACATTTCGCGATACTGCGCCGCCAACTGCTCGCGCGGCGCGGGAGGAATCAGTTCGATGTTCGGCGGCGGATCGTACCGCGCCGCGATCGTTTCCCGATCCCGTACGCCTACGACCCGAAAACGGACATCCGGCATGAGGCGGGCCGCGTCGAAAAACAAGTCGATCCCCTTTACCCGGAAGGTCCGCCCCGCGTCGACGAACCCGACCGTCCCCACCACCGGAGCGCGCTCGCCGGGACCTTCCACCCATACCTCTGGATCGTACCCCGTGGGAACGACATGAATAGCCGCGGGCGTATCCGGCGCAAGCACCCGGAAGCCGTATTCCCGCTCTTCCGGCCCCTCCGAAAAACGGTTCTTCGACTGGACCAGCGACGCAGACACGGGAAGCAGCGCATCCGCCCGGCGAAACACCATGCGGGCAATCCGGCGACGCCAGCCGCTCAGGGCTACGCCGTGCCCCAACGAAGGCAACGAAACCGCATCGAAGCCTCCCACCACCGCCAGCGCCGGTTTGCGAAAAAAGCGCGCCGCCGCAACCGGCAGCGCCATGTGGTAATCGACGAACCAGCCGTAGACGCCCACCGCCCCGGGAAGCTCCCGGAGCAGCCAGACCAGTTGTTTACAAAACAGCCACGCAAACGCAAGCGGCCCCGGCTTTTTCGCCCCCCGGAATTCGAACGACGCCACCTCGTAGGTTTCTTCGAGCAAGCGTATATCCTCTCGAATGAACGAGGAGGAACGGATATAGACGAAGAGCAATTTCGGCGGCATGACGCGCAGCGCAGGATAGCGTTACCGGTTCGCAAGCAACGCGGCGATAATGGCGGCAATACGCGCCGAAGCGCCCGGTTCCCCCGCTTCGGGGACGGGCGTTGCCGGACGCATCAGGGCGGCTTCCGCGATGCGGGCTGGATCGGCGCCGGCCAGCCGGTTCCAGCCCCCCTCCAACGTTTCCACCCACTCGGTTTCTTCGCGCAGGGTAACGCACGGTACGCCCAGCCAGATCGCCTCTTTTTGCAGCCCTCCCGAATCGGTCAGCACCGCGCGGGCATGGCGCGCGAGCGTGAGCATGCGCAGGTAACTCACAGGCTCCGTAATCTTCACATTCCCCGGAACGGAAATTCCGGAAAGACGGGCCTGCGTCCTCGGATGCAGCGGGACCGCCACAGGGGCGTCCAGCCGCCCCAGCCCTTCGAAAATGCCTGCCAGCCGTTCGGGATCGTCGGTATTTCCCGCCCGATGCACCGTGGCTACGTAATACGCGCCCGGATCATGCTTCGTCACGGACGACAGCGGCGCCCTCCGCCCGGCCGCCTCCGCAAAAAAGCGTGTGGCGTCCAGCATGACGTCGCCCGTCAGGTGTACGCCCTCCACGATGCCTTCGGCGGTCAGGTTGCGAACCGACGCGACGGTCGGGCAACAGAGCACGGACGCCAGCCGGTCGGTCACGACCCGGTTGATTTCCTCCGGCATGCGCCGGTTGAAGGAACGCAACCCGGCTTCCACGTGAATCAGCGGAATGCCCAGTTTGGCGGCCGCCAGCGCGCCGGCCAGCGTACCGTTCGTATCGCCGTACACGATCAGCCCATCGGGCAGCGGCTCCTGCATCAGCAGCGCTTCGAGCCGAATCATCGTCTCGCCGGTCTGTACGGCGTGGGTGCCGGACCCCGTTCCAAGATTCGCATCGGGATCGGGCAAGCCCAGTTCCTCGAAAAAAACGGCGCTCATCTCCGGATCGTAATGCTGCCCGGTATGCACCAGCGTTTCCCGAACGCCGGCATCCAGGAGGGCGCGGCGTAGGGGAGCTGCCTTGACGAACTGGGGGCGGGCGCCAACGACGGTTACGATATGCATGGCGGGCGGGCTATGCGCACAGGACAGGTTTGTCTATGTATCTATAGATACGCTGATCTAAGTCTATCTATGGCCGTTCGGAAAGGCCGGAAAGCAACGCGGCAAGCTGCCGGGCCTGTTCCCGGCGGCTGTACCGGGCGATCCGGTCCGGAGGCGCTCCTTGCATGGGAGAACCCGCGCGCCACGCTTCGTAGTGCGAGTGAAGAAAGGCGCGCACGCCATCTGCATCATCGAAATCGAACATATGCCCGGCGCCGGTTTCCTGTAAAATACGCGCGGCGTCTCCGTTCACAGGACCCAGCGCCAGCACAGGGCGGCCCGATGCAAGGTATTCATACAACTTGCCGGTCGCAATGCCCTCCGCGCCTTGCACCCGGTTGATGGGAAGCAAGAGCAACGCGGCTTCACGCATCCGGTCAATGGCTGTCCGATGAGGAACATACGGCAACGTATCGAGACGTACCCCGGGACAGGAGGCGGACGCAGAAGCAAGCACAGTGGAATCGACATGCCCTGTGAACCGGAATTGCAGGTCAGGCCAATCCGGGGCGGTTTCCGGCCCGGACAGCGCCTTCCAGAGCGCCTCCGGATTCCGGGTCCGGTTCATATTTCCCACATGGGCCACCACAAACGCGTCGCTGGAAACCGTGTGCGGAGATGGGGATTCCTCGAAATCGGCCGGGTCGAACCCGTTTTCGATCACCTCCGACGCATACCCCCGCTGCGCAAACCGGCGCTGCATGGATGCGCTCACGACGGAGAATCCGTCGGCATTCCGCAACACCCGGCGTTCAAAAAGGGCGTCCAGCGCCCGGGCGGGGCCGGTCATCGGCAGGTCGGCATGAAAATCGATCTCTGTCCAGGGGTCCCGAAAATCGACGAGCCAGGGCGCGCCGTGCGTACGGCGCAGCGCCAGCCCCGCAAAATGGGTGGAATGCGGCGGGCCCGTAGTAAGTACTGCATCGTATTGCTGTTTCATCAACGCACGCGCCCGCGCCGTAGCGAAGGGAACCCATCCGACCCGCGCGTCCGGCAGGAAAAGGTTGGCCCGGATCCACCGCGCAAACCGGCGGCGGGGAACCGCTCCATCGTCTCCGGTAAACCCGACCGATATGACCTCCTGTTTTTTCCGGCCAAGCAGGCGGGCATACCATGCATAGGGGTCCCATGCTCCCGTGCGTTCCACCCGCGTTCCTTCCGGAATGTCCGCCATGGAATCCGGATCGGGGTCGGGCCAGGAAGCGCTCTCCGGACGCACGGTAAGCACGGTGGGGCGCCATCCGAATTCGGGCAGGTACTTCACGAATTTAAGGCTGCGCTGCACGCCCGGGCCGCCCGACGGCGGAAAGTAGTATGTAACGAAGAGGAGCCGCTTCATGCCTCAGAAGCAGAGGATCGGGTCTGCCTGCGTCTGCGCCGCCAGCCCATGGCGAGCAGCATAACCACGCCGCCATACGCCAGCACGGTCGAACCGGCCCCGACCGCTACGCCAATACGATGCCGGGGCGGGTCGAAACGCAGGACCACCTCATGCGCGCCCGCCGGAACCGGCACGCCGCGCAACATATGATCGACCTGCAAAACAGGAGCCTCCTCGCCGCCGACCGTAGCCTCCCACCCGGCGGGATAAAACACTTCGCTGAGCACCAGCAACCGGGGAGCGTCCGTCGCCACGTCCAGCACGATCTCGTGCAGCGACCAGGATCGCATGCGGACGTTCGCCATACTTACCGAATCGACAGGAACCGGATCCACGGCGAGCGGCTCGTACAGGAGGGCCGTGCGGCGCAGGTCGAACGCCGGATCCCGCAGACGCGCCCATGCCGCGGGAGGATCGCTCGCCACCTCCGTCTCGCCGACCAGCCAGGCGCGAGGCGGAACATCCCTGTTTTCGAGCACGAAAAGGCCGGTCTGTTCCCCCTGATGAACTACATCCAGGCCGGGAAGCGGGGACGGGGAAATCACGTAACGGACCCCGAGCAAATCGAGCGCGTTCGCGTTCGGCAAACGGGTGGCCGGATCTGCATACAGCTCGTCGATGTAATCCTGCGCCAGACGGAGTTTCGCGCCGTGGTACCCCCCGACGGATTCGTAATGGTAGGATGGGCGGGCATGCTGAAACGGGCTCCCCGCTTCCAGCGAAAGCACGCGGAAGCGCCCCGGACCGCCGGCGGCTTCCTGCCGCCCGAGGATGTAACGATCCACATCGTAGGTCGGAATCTGCTCCTCGACGGCGTTCGCCCGGACCAGATCGTCCTTGTTGAAATACCGCCTGCCGACGCCCCACAAGTCCACCGCCACAAGCAAAACAAGGACCGCCTGCAACGCCCACCGGGGGGCCTTTCCCCTCTGGAAAAGCAGAATCATGCCGCCCGCAAGCAGCAGAAAGATCAACGACCGCCGCATCTCGGACCGGAAGGTATCCTCCCGGAGCGTATGCTGCTCATCGAGGTAGCTGCGTACGGCGGGGGCCACGCGCGGATCGTTCGGAGCAATATCCGGCTGCTGCGCCAGCAACGCCTGCGTTACCTGCGCTTCCTCGCCGGCCCGTTCGAAATCGTAGAAGGCGCCGGGCAAGAGCATGAGCGCGAGCAGCACCCCGGAAACGCCCCCGAATATCCACCGGAACGCGCGGCGGGCGGCATGATCGCCGTCGGGCCCCGTATCCCTGCCCAGTCCGCGCAGCCCGAACGCGGCGAGCAACGCCAGCGCAAACGCGGTAAGCGCCAGCCAGCTCTCGGGTACGCGAAAGGCATTGAACAGGGGGAAATGTTCGTACATGAAGCGATTCAGCAACGCAAAATGCGACCCCAGCGAAAACAGCGTGGCGAACAACGCCATGAGGGAAAGCGCAAGCACGCCCCGGTTTCTCCATTGCCTCACCGCAAACGCCGCCAGCAACAACACGATCGGGCCCGCATAGTGCGGCCCGGACGTGAACGGCTTCGGCCCCCAATAGGTCGGACTGGCGCCGCCGTACGCGTCCGCCGCAAGCAGCGTAACCAGTTCTCCCCTGCCCTGGCTCCATCCCATGGCATAGTCCCAGTCCAGGCCGGAAAGCGCCGTATCCACAGCCCCCCGGATGGTAAAGGTCTTGTACTCGAAATGGAGCAGATAGGGCTGCGCCACCAGCAGCAAACCCAGTACGCCGCCCAGCGCCAGCCAGGCCGTCGCCACGCCGAACGGCTTCCAGTCTTTCCGCATGCCGGCGTACACGGCCTCGACCACCCACCAGACGCCCAGCAGAAACGCTATGTAGTAGGTCATCTGCACATGCCCGCCCCGCAAATTTACGCCCAGCGCTATCGAAAAAAGGAGCGCGGTCAACAAGCCGGGGCGACGGAGCGCCGCGACGAACGCCAGCACCAGCCAGGGCGCAAAGCACAGGGTAATGAACCGCGTATTGTGCCCTGCGATCAGAATGAAGGTCATGTAGGTGGTCAGACCATAGGCAATAGCAGCCAGCGCCCCGGCAAAGCGGTCCTTCGTCAGAAAGAAGGCGAGAAAATAGGCGCCGAGCAGCAACACGAGAAAATGAGAAACCGGCCAGATCGCTTTCCGGAGCAGCGCCGGAATATCGTCGAGCTGGGGCACCTGTTCGGCGTAGGCGATCATGTACCCGGGCATGCCGCCGAAGGCGTTCGGAGCCCACAGCGCCTGCCGGCCCGTCTCTTCCTTGTAATCGAGCATGTACTCCGCCATGGCCCGCCAGCGCACCGTATCGTCCCCGATCAGGGATCGGTCCGAAAACACGGCGGGGGCGAAAAATCCGAAGGCGATAACGAACAGCGCGCCGACACACGCGATATGCCGGGTGCGCCCGTCGAGACGGTCCCAAAGGCCTGCCCTGTTCCGGTCCCGGGTGCTCGCGGGAGAGGAACCCCGCGCCGGAGTGGTTTTTTTTCTCCCTCGCGCGCGCGCCATTACGTCGGATGCGTTATTCGATACATGTGAAGGATACTCTGATGAAATCTACTTCGATCAGCGCTTCATGTTCACGCGCACAGGACATTGGGCCGGCGTCGTTGAAATCAACGGTAAACATTGCGGATTCGGGGCATGACGGACATGAAGCGCCCTTCGGGAGACTACGAGGGATACGCTATTCGATGACTTTGGGCACGCGAAAATACGCGGCGTCCGCCTCGGGGGCTCCCTTGAGCGCCTCTTCATGCGAGATGCGGGCGCGGACCTTGTCCTCCCGGAACACATTACGCATATCCAGCACATGCGACATGGTCGGAACGCCGGCGGTGTCGAGTTCCTCCAGCTTCGCCACGTAATCGAGCACCTCGCTCATTTCTTTGGCAAGCCGTACTTCCTCTTCTTCGGTGAAGCGAAGCCGGGCAAGCGAAGCAATGTATCGTACCTGTTCTACGGTAACAGCCATATATCGGGCGGGAGAAAAAGAAATATCATGCGGAAACAGCGGCAAGCGGTTCGGCGATGCGCTCGCGCACATACTCCATAAGGGCAGGAATGTCCCGGCGCGTTTTCCCTTCGAGGGAAACCGGTTCCCCGACGACCATGTGCAGCACGCCGCCGCGCAGGAGCCGCCTGCTTTCGTGCAGCAGTTTGTAGCCATCGACAATGGTTACGGGCACCATGGGCACACCCGCCTCTACCGCCAGGGCGAACCCGCCCTTGAGGAGCGGTTGAAGATGCGCTCCGCGCGAGCGGGTTCCCTCGGCAAACACCAGCACCGAATTGCCGCCGCGAATACGTTCCCCGGCTTTACGCAGGCTCCGCAAGGCGCTCCTCGGATTGCTCCGGTCAATAAAGACCGACGCCGAGTTTCGTATGGCGAAACCCAAAAAGGGCACCCGGGCCAATTCCGCCTTGGCGAGAAACCCGAAGGAATATGGAAGCGCTGCGCTCAATGCAAGAATATCCAGCAAATTCTGATGATTGCTTATGAATACGGTCGGGGCGTCCCTGTCGATCCCGGCCCGGTCCGTGACATGCACCCGGACGCCGCTCAATCCGAGGATGACGCCGCCCCACACCCGCCCGTTCCGTTTGAAATTACGGGCGGTGGGCCAAATCCGGTGCGTCGCCGTCTGGACGATCGCCATAACGATGGTCCAGAGCGCCGCCACAATGATAAACCAGACGAAATGCAGGCGGGCGACCAGCGTCGCAAACCTGCTCTCCGGGGCGGATCCTGCGGACGTTTGCCGGGGCATGGCGTTTCGAGGATGGAGCGTGTTACGAATCCGGGCGGATCGGGCGCCGGGATATTTTCGGGGGATATTTCCGGAGGATATATTTTCGGGGCGCGCGGGGGTGGGGGTGCGGCAGCGCAGCGGCGCGGGGGCGCAGGGCTACGGGGGCGCGGCCGTACATCCGCTGCGAAAAAATCATTCTGTAAATCACCCCGTAAAGGATACTCTGATTAAATGTGCAAAGTTCAGAGGCCGCGAGAGGCGCGCTGGCAAGAAATGACGAAGCAATGCGGCAGGCCCCGCATAATGAGGAATGACACAGCCAAGGCGCTTCTCGCGGCCTCCCGAAGGGCGCTTCACGTCCGCCATGCCCCGAATCCGTAGCGTTTACCGCTGATTTCAACGACGCCAGCACAATGTCCCGTACCCACGAACGTGAAGCGCTGATCGAAGTAGATTTAATCAGAGTGTCCTAAAATATGGCCTGCGGCAACGCCGAGCACGGCGCGGCATGGCGCATCGCGAAAAAATTCCTTGCATTTTCCGGTAAATCGGGTAAATCGGATTAAAGTGCGTAACATATCGCCATGCGGATACGTATCGCAGACGTATCCGAGGCGTTTTTTCGCATTATCCGGAGGATGCCTTCGCCATACCCTCAAAATGACCAACGACATGCAAAACAACGTGAACGAAGTACAGAACGACTTGAACGATTTCTCTCGGGAAACGCTCGAAAAAATAAAAATCAGGGGAAATCAGCTGATCGACCGGGTCCGCGACGCCATCGAGGAAGGAACCGCGCGACGCATTCTGGTGCAAAGAGGCGACCGGACCGTGATGGAATTCCCGCTGGTCATCGGCGTCGGAGGCGCCGCAGCCGCCATCATGATTGCGCCGACCCTCGCAGCCATTGGCGCTTTCGCATCGCTCGCCAGCGATATCCAGGTCGTCATCGAGCGGCGGGCGAATGACGAGGCCGAGGCAAGCGAGGAAGAACCCGCAGAACAAGCGAACGAAGCTTGAGTCGGGAAACGTACGGGAGCGAGCGTCGTAACGGGAACATCCGTCCCGTTCCTTTCCTTTTGCGCTTCGCCCCGTGTCGGCGCTTCTCGTTACGTATCCGGATATCGAAGCCGCGGCGCAACGCCTGACGGGCATTGCGCGGCGGACGCCGGTCCACACTTCTTCTACGTTCGACGACTGGTTCGGGGCGCGCTTTTTCTTCAAGTGCGAATCGTTCCAGCGCACCGGCTCTTTCAAGTTCCGCGGCGCCTACCATGCCCTGTCGCGCTTGTCCGACGAGGAGAAAGCGCGCGGCGCGCTAACCTTTTCTTCGGGCAACCATGCGCAGGCGCTGGCCCTTGCAGGCCGCCTGCTCGGCGTGCCCGTCACGGTCGTCATGCCGTCCGACGCGCCCCGCGTCAAGCAGGAAGCCACGCGCGGGTATGGGGCCGAGATCGTCCTGTACGACCGGGAAACTGCCGTGCGAGAGGCGCTTGCCGCAGAAATCGCCGGAGAACGGGGGCTGTCCATCATTCCGCCGTACGATCATCCGCATATTGTCGCCGGGCAAGGCACGAGCGCCCGCGAACTGTTGCAGGAAGTCGAGAATCTGGATTTGCTCCTGACAGGCTGCGGAGGGGGCGGCTTGCTGTCGGGATCGGCCATTGCCGCAAAAGCCTTGCAACCGGCCTGTCGCGTGGTCGGCGTGGAGCCGGCGAGCGCGGACGACGCCACCCGCTCTTTCCAGACCGGCGCGCTGCATTCCGTCCACAATCCCGACACCATCGCCGACGGCGCCCGGACGCCCTCGCTCGGCGCCACGACATTCCCCCTCATACGCGCCCATGTAGACGACATGTATACGGTCCGGGAGGTTTCCATCGTACGCGCCATGCACTTTCTGTGGCAACGGATGCGCCTGATCGTCGAACCCACCGGCGCCCTGCCCGTCGCCTGGCTTTTCGAGAAAAACCGTCCGGCGATCCCCGAACGCGTCGGCGTCGTCATTAGCGGGGGCAATGTGGAATTTTCCTCTGCGATGCGCCTTTTCGAGGAATTCGGCCCCGGAATACGCTGAACGGGATACGCTGAACAGGGGCGCGTTCCCGCTGGAATCGCAGTGGAGCGCGGCGGAAACGACCGGAGCGAACGTCCGAAAACCGCAGGGCAATCAGGGTTGGACCGGATCGAACGAGGCAGGCTGCGCCGCCTTCCCGACCCGACGGTACGAACGATCGAAATACACGAGGGGCCGCTTGCCCGCAGCAACCTCCCGAATATCCGTAACGCGCCCCAGCACGATGGAATGGTCTCCCGCGTCGTAAACTGCATGGCGCAAGCACAAGAGCGCCGCCAGCACGTCGGCAAGCACGGGAAGTCCCTGCGCATCGACCTGGTAATCGACGCCGCGAAATTGCTCGACCCCTGACATATCCGGCGCAGCGAAACGATCCGAGAGATGCGCTTGCCCTTCGTGCAAGATGTGCAAGGCAAACCGGTCGGCGCGGGTCAAAAGATCGTATATCCCGGCTTCCCTGCTGATATTGAACGAAAGAAGCGGCGGACACAGCGAAGCGCTTGTAAACGAACCGATGGTGACGCCGCGTATCTCTCCGCGGCCATCAGCGGTTGTCACCACGGACACCGGCGACGGCGCCTGGCGCATGACCTGACGCAGTCCTTCCCGCTCCTCCCCGGGCGTATCCGGCGCGGCTTCCACGCTGGCCTGGGCTGCTCCCGATGCACTCTGCGCTCCCCAAAGACCTTGATCGACCTGGCCCGCCATCACGTAAAGACGTCCTTGACCTTGCTAAAGAAAGATTTGTGGCGATCCTGCCGGTCGGGCCGGGGACGAAACGATTCTGCGCCAAGCAGCCCGCTCAGCAAGGCCCGCTCCTCGTCCGTGAGGCGCTCGGGCGTCCATACATGCACCCGCACCATTTCGTCGCCGCGGCGCGTACCCTGCAATTCGGGCAATCCCTTGCCGCGCATGCGCAAAATCTTGCCGGACTGGACGCCGGGATCAAGCTGAAGGCGCGCCCGACCCGTCAGAGTGGGAACCTCTACGGCAGCGCCCAGCGCCGCCTGGGGAAACGAAATATACAGGTCGTGGAAAATGTCCAGACCGTCTCGCATGAAATGTTCGTGGGGTTTTTCCTTGATCTCAATGCGCAAGGCGCCCGCCGGCCCGCCCCGAACCCCTGCATTGCCCGCACCGCGCATCGTCAGATAATTGCCCTCGCGGACGCCTTGCGGCACATGGACGGAAATGGTTTCCTCTCCTTTCAGGCGCCCCTCGCCGCCGCACGACGCGCAAGGCGTACGCACCACCCGGCCTTCTCCCCGGCAAACCGAACAGGGCCGCACATTGATGAATTGTCCGAAAACGGAGCGCGAAACCTGTCGGATTTCTCCCGCGCCGTTGCATGCGGAACATGTGGCGTACCCCGCTTCGCCCCCCTCGGCGCCTGTCCCGCCGCACGGTTCGCACGCCAGAAACTTGCGCACCTTGATCTTTTTCTCGACGCCCTCGCTGATTTCTTCGAGGGTGAGCGGAAGCGTTATGCGAAGATCGCTGCCTGCGCCTCCGCCGGGTCGCCGTCGCTCGCGCCGCTGTCCGGCGAACATTTCGTCGAAAATCGTCCCCCGTCCGCCGAAGATGTCGCTGAACGCGCTGAATATATCGTTTACGTCATGGAAACCGGTGGCCCCCGGGCCGCCATCGCCCTGTACGCCTGCGTGTCCGAAACGGTCGTATTGCTGGCGTTTTTGGGGATCGGACAAGACCTCGTAGGCCTGGGCCGCTTCCTTGAATTTCTGCTCGGCCTCGGGATTGTCAGGGTTCCGGTCGGGATGATGCTTGAGCGCCTGATCCCGAAAAGCGCGCTTCAGGGTATCCGCATCCGCGTTGCGATCGACGCCGAGTATGTCGTAATAATCGGTGGCCATGAAAAAAGATCAGATCGGACGCGGGCGGGGTATATCGCGAAACGGGCAAGCGGCGCGCGAAAAACGGACAGGACGTTATGCGCTGGCGTACTGCTGCTCGCTATCATGCAAAAGGCGCAAAAGAGACCCGCAAAAATCCTGCCGCATCTCCCGAAAACGGGTAAATCTGTCAAGGTGGCAGAATCACGACCCCTCGCGCATTCAAGCGGACACGATCACCTTGCTGTGACGCAGGATGTAGTCGCCCATGCGATACCCTTTCTGCGCCTCGGCCACCACGACGCCGGACGCCGTCCCCTCCACTTCCTGCTGCATGACCGCCTCGTGCAACTGCTCGTCGAACGGTTGCCCGACCGCCTCGATGGGTTCGACGGCTTCTTTCGCCAGTTCGTCCATGATTTTCCGGTGCACCAGTTCGAATCCCTCCTTCAATGCATAGTATACCGGGCCAGGCTTTTCCGTCTGCTGCGCCTCTACTTGTTCGGCGGCTTCAAGGGAGCGTCCGAAATCGTCCAGCACATCCAGAAACCGTTGTATCACGAGGCGTTTGCCCAGGCCGGTCAGGGCGACTTTTTCTTCCTCGGTCCGGCGGCGGTAATTCCTGAATTCGGCTTCCTTGCGCAAAAGGCGATCTTCCGCCGCCTGAAGTTTTCCGCGCAGCGCTTCGATTTCGGCGGCAAGGGTTTCTTCCGGCGCGACTGTTTCCTGCGCGGCTTCTGACTCGGCGACGCGGTCCGCTCCGGACGACGCTGCGCCGTCTTCCGTCGGTTCCGCCACGGTATGGGTATCGTGTTCGTTCAAGGGGTATGGCAACCGATTGGTTCAGAGAATCCTTTGCTGTGTTTTCGCACAAAGCAGACAAGAACGCCCGAAACGCAAGGATGTTTACCCGAAAACGCCCCAGGTCATGGTTGCGCCGATATGACCGGCCCAGGCCGCCAGCGCCGCCGAGAGGAGCACCAGCAAACCGGCTGCGAGCCGGTACGGGAGGCGATCCGGTTTCCTGTCTGCAAAGCGACCGCGCCGGGACGCCCTCGCCGCCAGCCAGGTCAGCGACCCCAGCGTTGCGGAAGCCAGCAGGGCCGCAATCAGCGTATACAACGCCATTTGCTCGTGCAAATCCACCAGTTCCTCCACGATGGGAACGCCTTCCGCCTGCTCCTCCATGGCGTCTCCCGTAAACCAGGCGAACAGGGCGCCCGCCGCGCCCGCCGACGCAAGCAAGCACGTAACGCGGCGCCAGAAGGGCGCGCCCCATCCCATCCAGACCAGCGCAGCCAGCGCCGCCGCCAGCAAGAGCGCTATCGGAAAGTGGACGGCAAGCGGATGGAGTTCCGGGATATGGTATCGGAAAACGGCGTCCATGACGTATGGGGTACTCTGATCAGGGCCTGTTAACACTATGCAGCAATGCTCTGTTCCGTCAGGCACGGCGTCAA
>CAZSNF010000027.1:0-26957 GCA_964608315.1 uncultured Rhodothermales bacterium
GCTTCAATGAGGCCGGGGCCACGCGGCCCCGGAAATAGCATCTGACTATCTCCCTGTGGGCGATAGCCTTTTCAGGCATAGTGCGACCGCTACGCCGCGACACATTCCTATATGGTATGACTTGTTTTTCAAACAAGCAAGTGTATGTCGTATCCCCTTGTTAACAAAAGGAATTATAACAAAGCGAGCGCTACCCATGATTATTGGCCTGTTCAAGTTCTCGCGATCCGAAAGGCAACGCCTCCCCCGCTAAACGATCACGGCCTGCCGGGTTGGCGCCTCGTAGGCTTTCCCCAGACTTTCGACCCGCGGAGAAACGCGCTCCACAAGCCCAATATCGATGATCAGGACATGATCTTCCGACGGCTTGATCAGAGACTCCAGGCGAGCAGCCATCTCCGCATGGCGACGAGCCGTCAATCGACACTGGAAAACGGATAACTGCAACCAGTGACCGTAGCCCTTCATCGCTTTGAACACCTTGCGCCACCGCTTGGGTTCCGTAATGTCGTACGTTACGATGTAAAGTCGTTCGGCGGCCATATGGTCATCTTGGAAGATAGTGAGGATACGTGGATATTTCACCCTGAAAATACCGGGTCAGCAAACGCGCCTGCACCTCGATCAGACGGCGCGTCGAAACCCGATAGCCGAAAAAAGGATGGGTGGTCTCCTGGTCCAGACGGCGCTCGAAGGCCGAGATCACCGCTTTGCGTCCACCGGACCTGAGCGCGCAGGCAGGTCCGCTCAGCATAAAATCGTTTTCCTTGATCTCTCCATTGTTTATAACCTGAATAACGCAGGAATCTGCGATAATGGGCCGAAAAGGCTCCATCAGGTCGAGAGACAACGCAGGGCGCCCATGCCTGGGTCGGTGATAAAATCCCATGTACGGGTCCAGTCCCGTTGAGGAAATGGTGGTCGTAAACGTTCTTGCAAGCAGGGCGTAGGCAAACGAAAGCATGGCGTTGACCGGATCTGTCGGCGGGCGCCTGTTGCGTTTTTCGAAGGCGAACGAGGGAAGTCGATCTATGATTTCTTCGGAGAGCATGCTTTCGAATCGGCCAAAATAGATCGACGCCGCTTCTCCCTCGATACCCAGTAATTCCTGGACGTCTTTCGTCCTGGAAGCCCGCTTGGCCATTCGTTGCAGGCGAACCATGGCCTCTTCCCGCTCGTCCGGTTCCCCTCTCCAGTTTCGCCGCAGCATCGTGCGCGTATTCCGCACCTTGGCCTCTATCAGGCCCTGCGCCAATGCAAGGCATCGCGCGTCGTCGAAAGCGAATCGGTACTGCGCTTCGCGGGTCGTTACGTTGCCCTTGCCGGTCCCCACGGTGTGGCCAAGCAACCAACCGCCCATGGAAAACCACGAAACCGGTATTTCGGCGCGCATCAGGGCGTGAAGCGCCGGCGTGGTTACGTATATCGACCCGAACAAGGCCACTTGCGAAACATCTATCATCGGCACCTCCACTTTGTCCGTATCGGTTTCGACAATGAGGCGCTCCCCCCTTTTGCGCAACTTTGCTCCCGGCGTTTGCACGTACAGCGGAAGCGCCGGGTCGTCGGAGGGATTCAGCGGGCGCAGATTCGACAATCCCTTGCGAAAGAGATTCATTTCGTCCGGCAGGCAGATTCCCGCCAGCGAGCAGCGCGGACACTTGGGGCTGTCTTCCAAAGGAGCCGGACGACGAAGAGAAGAGGCGGCGTAGCGCAATCCTGCGATCGCTTCAAGTGTTCTGGCGCGCAATTCCTCGTCGAAAAAGATGCGCACCCGCTCCCGGGAACCGGCGTACCACAACACTCCGTGAGAAACCTTGTACCCGTTATCTTCCAGAATCATGCCCTGTACGCAAACCTGAACCCGTTCCGGTTCGTAGGCGCCGGCTGCGATATGGGGGCGTTTTCCTTTCTTGTAGTCGATCGGCGTCGCCGTGCCGTCTTCCGCCTCCACAACGTCCATTTTGGCGATAACCCCAAGCCGCTCCGACGACATGGTTACGGAACGCCCTTTCACCATTTCCTCGCTGAGTTCGTCCGGAGCGGGGAAATCTCCCTTGCCTTCGTCCACGCGGGAATGGACGCGCTTTCCCTGAGCGGTGTCGCCGCTGTCGGCCCATTCGCTTTCGACCCATTCAAGGTAGGCCAACCTGGGACAATACACCCATTCGTTGACCATGCGGGCCGGAATCAGGGGAACGTCTCCCGAAACGGGAGGCGGCGGCAAGGCGAGAGAAAGTTGGGAATCCTGGTCCATGGCGGGTATATTGGGATATTGCAGGGCCTGTATTGTAAAGATATTGTAAAGAATCGTATGAGACTTCGGCAACGCCCCTGCTGGCATTTGCGAAAACGGGAAATGACCCCATAAGGCACAAATGGACGAGATCGTTCAGCAAATTGTCCGCGCTATCGTGGATGCGGTTAATCCAGAGGAAGTAATCCTTTTGGGATCGCGCGCTTCCGGCAGCGAAAAGGAAAATTCGGATGTCGATCTGGTCGTTATCGAATCGGCCCCTTTTGGCAAGACGCGAAGCCGACGACTTCAGGACACACAACTTGGCCCAACTCATTAAGATGATCGAACAACGGGACGGATTTGCGGTATCGTTCCGCGAATTGAACGAGTATACCCCCTACGCTGTTCAATTTCGCTATGATGCCGTGGAGGTGGATCCAGAACCGATTGATCGACAGCAAGCAGTGCAGCGCCTTGAAATTCTGAGGACACACGTTTCTGGTCAATTTGCCGACACAGGAATCCGGTGACACTACCCTTTCCTCCAAGAGTCGTCTGGCGGGACTTTCCCGATGTGGTCTTGTTAGCCGCCGAATCCGATACGAAGGGGCATCCGGAATATCCCGCCGCGAAAGCGGGCGACATCGAGGCTGCGACAAGGCTGCTCCTTGATCTGGTTGACGAAAAAGGTATCGCAGGAGTGCGGTCGCTGATTGCAAAAATCGGCGGGAAATGCCGGCCCACGCTGATCAGTGCGCATGCCTGTGAGCGCGACGGGATCAACGCCATTCCGATTGCGTTGGCGACATTTTTCGGGGACAAACTGGGTGTCGCTTGCGAGGCTACCGTCGTGCAGGCTAATGTCGTTTATCACACAGGTGCGGACGGATACGGTCGCCTTGCTCGCCAAGCCCGATTCGCGGGCGATGTTCGGAAAGGGAACAGCTACATCATGGTAGACGATTTCGTCGGACAGGGCGGAACGCTGGCGAACCTGCGCGGTTGGATTGAGCATCGGGGAGGAAGAGTTGTCGGCGCCGTTGCGCTAACCGGTAAACCATACTCCGCAAAACTGAATCCCTCCAGGGAGCAACTGCATGAACTCCGCGAAAAACACGGATCGGACTTCGAACAGTGGTGGCGAGAACGCTTCGGCCACTCCTTCGACTGCCTTACTCACTCGGAGGCTCGGTACCTCGCCCGCTCCCCGGATGCTGACGCCATACGAAATCGGCTTGCTACGGCGGAGCAAGAAGGAGATGGCTGAGGCGGTGGGCGAAGTTCTCGCGGAAAACGCTATCTCCAATGGCGGCGCTACGGCCACAAATCCGATTGACACGGAAAAATAGCCCGCGGAACGCCAAATGGATCAGACGATTCGGCGAATGGTTGGAGTCTTTGTCGATCAATGCGCCCTGATGCGGACAATTTTCAATAAATTCTTATAAAATAATACATAATCAAGGAACGAGCAATGCCGAACACAGCCTGGATAGAAGCCGTCGAGCGCTGGCGCAAACTGCCGTCAGAGGAAAAGCGCCGCCGGCACCTGGAAGCGATTCCTCGCCACGTCGCCAATTCCATGGCGATGGAGGACGAGCCAGTGGACGAGGAATGGATTCGGGAACGGCTTGCCGAACATATTCGGGAAAGGGATGAGCAAACCATCCTGTGAAACCCTGGCTACAAAAAGCTTTGACAATGAACTCACAAAAGAACACAGAGCAAAAGTGGCTCACGATCTTCCGGACCGACTATGGCAACAAGTGGCTGCGCCAAGAACTCCTCGACGGACGCCTGCGACAGGGATGGGGTGTGCCCGGATTGAGTCTCATCGGAGAACATGACAAGCCGGTTGACAAGAGGGAGTGGGAAGCGGCCTACCCGGAACGAACGGGCTGGGGAGATCCGAGCCAGAAACGCTTCGCGATACTGAAAAGAATGCTGGAACTGGACGACGGCAACATCGTTGTGATGCCGAAGATGCCGGCCTGGAATCAATTCACCGTCGCCCGCGTGCGTGGACGCTACCGGTTCGAGGTCGCTCGCGACCGTGACGACTTCGGACATATCGTCCCGGTATATCGAGATAGCGTTCGGTCGTTTACCCATCGGGCAAACAACGAGGCGTTCCTTGTGTCGGCGCTATTCTCCAGAGCGAACCACCGGCCGGCGGTGACGTTCTGCTACGGCGCCGAGCAGGTCTCAGCCGTGCATCGGTTGCTAGAGATGCCCAGTAGTGAGGGCGAAAAGCCACAGGGCGAATTGCTGGCGGGGGCAATGGATCATGCTTTACAGACCGCTGCCAAGTCGTTGGCAAAGACAGTGAAAACTTGGAACGGACAGCGCTTCGAGAACGCGGTACGGCAGCGGTTCATCGACCAGGGCTACCAAGTAGTAAAGGACTACAAGCGCTACGATGGCAAGGGGAGCGACATGGACATGGTAGTGTCACCGCCGCCCAGCCGGCACGGGCTGTTCCTGCCTGAGGAAATTGCTGTGCAGGTTAAATGGAAGTGGGGGATCGACAAAGACGACGCAGAGGCTGTCAAGCAAATTAGGGACTGGGCCAAGTGGCAAGACAGTGCCGCTGCCAAGTGCGTGATCAGCTCGGCGTCGCAATTCACGGAGGAGGCGCGGGAGGAAGCCGCAGCGAACGACGTGGAGTTGATCGGCGGGTTGCAAACGATGTGCTTCCTGCTCGGGCTGGCAGACCGTTATCGGGAAGACTGGGAAAAGCCGTCATGACGGGCGTTCAAAATGATAAGCGGCTCCTGGAAGTAGCATCAGAAAAAGAATGTCCATGTAGAAAATAATGCGCTCAACGGATATCAAAGAAATCTATAGCATTGCATTCGACCAAGATATCTCTCCAGATAAATGGCAACAGCAATTTGCGACAGGCGCTTGGCCGCAAGTCCTGATCGCACCGACGGGGTCAGGTAAGACGGCTGGGGTCACGCTTGGTTGGGCAGCTCATCGGATGCTTGCCCCAACAAAAACACCCCGGAGACTTGTGTGGTGTCTGCCGATGCGGACACTCGTTGAACAGACGGCTGAGGTGGTTAAGAAATGGTTTGACAGGTTGCATAGTCATGACATGTGGCAGAAAGAAACGCTTCCTAAACCCGAAGATGTCCATATCCTCATGGGCGGCGTTGAGGCAGGCAACTGGCTTGCGAAACCAGAGCGCCCGGCGGTGCTCGTCGGCACACAGGACATGCTACTGAGCAGGGCGCTCATGCGCGGTTACGCTGCCTCGCGGGCCAACTGGCCGATGGAGTTCGCATTGCTGCACGACGATGCCCAATGGGTATTCGACGAAGTTCAACTCATGGGGGCAGGCCGCGCCACTTCGGCACAACTTGAGGCTTTTCGCCGATACGAAGACGAGCGCGCTGCGAAAGCGAACCGCCCGAACGGCCGTCCCGCTCGAAGCCTCTGGATATCCGCCACTCTTGAACCAGCGTGGCTTAAGACCGTGGATCATGCCAAGCCACCGCCGGAAGCAGTGCTACGGATCAACCTTAGCGCTGAGACAGGCGAACGGCTGGAGCGTCTGGCCAATGCCAAAAAGACGCTGCGTCGTACCGACATCGCTCCGGCATCCCAGAAAGCCGATGACCTCAAGCACTATGTCGCCGGGTTGGGGGATGCTATTCTCGGCGCCCACCACCCCGGACACATGACTCTCGTGATTGTTAACCGAGTGGCGCGGGCGCAGGATCTCCACCAAGTGCTTAAAAAATCGCTTTCGGAATCAGAACGATCAATACCTGCCCTGGTGCTCATCCATTCACGCTTTCGCCGATTTGACCGAGAGCGGGAAATGAAAAAGATGGTCAGTGGCGACGCGCGGGATATCATCGTTATCGCTACCCAGGCGGTTGAAGCAGGAGTCGATATTTCGGCAGCGGTCATGTTCACGGAACTTGCACCCTGGGCATCCATGGTGCAACGATTCGGACGAGCCAACCGCTATGCGGAGTTCAACGACGGCGCCGATATTCGCTGGATTGACCTGCTCGACGAGGCACATGACGAAAAAGCCAAAATCGAATTGGCGCGACCCTATACGGTCGAAGAGTTACAAAAAGCGCGGAAACAACTCGCTTCGTTGCTGGATGTGGCTCCTGTAAACCTGTCCGCGCCTGACGGCATAGATCCCCCGCGACGGGTCATCCGAAGAAAAGACCTTGACGATCTTTTCGATACAGACCCGGACCTGACTGGCTTTGATGTGGATGTATCCCCGTACGTTCGCGATGCCGAGGACACTGATATTACAGTGTTCTGGCGCGATCTTTCCGAGAACACTGGGGGGCCGCTGCAACCTCATGCCGAAGAGTTGTGCAAGGTGCCGATCAGCTGGGCAAAGGAGTGGTTGAAGAAGGTACGGAAGAAGAATCCGCGATCAATCTTCGTACGCGATCCGCAGTGGCGGAACAACGCTGCACAGGTAGACCACATACCACCGGGTTGGAAGTCTTTTAGAGAAAATCCATGGCCTGGAATAACGCTTCTTGTTGACAAGCAGGCCGGGGGTTACAGCGAACACATTGGCTTCACAGGCAATCCAAGGCATGTCCCGATGACGATTGAAGCGCCTGCCAGCTCCACTGTAAATACAGATTCCGTATCGAGCGCAGACGAAGAAGGCCACGATGAAGACCCAAGGAGTGGAAATTCCTCCCCGGTACTTCTCAGCGACCACCTTAATCATGTCGTCGCTGAAGCCGAATCCTTGTGCCGCGCCCTTGCCGTTGATTCCGAATCTCGCGCTGTTATCGTTCGCGCTGCGCGCTGGCATGATCTGGGCAAGGCTCACGAGGTGTTCCAGGATACCATGCGTCGCGGCCTCATTGATCCTGATGCAGTGGGCGAAGATATACTCGCGAAGACGGAAAAGAACATTCGTCATCGTCGCCCTTATTTTCGTCACGAGCTTGCGTCAGCGCTTGCGTTTCTATACCATGAGCGCTGGTCTCGCGAGGTAGATCTCGTTGCCTATCTGATCGCCGCTCACCACGGAAAAGTCCGAATGAATCTTCGAGCGCTGCCCCGTGAGCGTGCACCGCAAGGTGAACAGGCAGGCGTACGCTTTGCTCGCGGGGTATGGGAAAATGACGAATTGCCGCCCTTCGATCTGGGAGCAGGTGAATATTGGCCGGGCGTCTCCCTCACCCTTTCAATCATGGAACTCGGCTGGGACGAGGTCACTCGAGAGAGTTGGACGGAGCGCACACGCGACTTGCTGGCGCGCTTTGGCCCTTTCCGGCTTGCATGGATGGAAACAGTCTTGAGACTCGCTGACCGGCGGGCGTCGGCAAAAGAGGAAGAGGGAGGTTATGACGATGCATGAAACGCTGGTACTCGAAGGATGCGCCCCTACCCCGCTGGCATCCTATCTAAAGGCGCTTGGTATCCTGCGATTGATTTCGTCTCCGGACAATAACATTACCGGCAAAGCGGCTGACCCGGATGCACGTGGGTGGTGGGAGAACGAACGTTTTCACTTGAGGACCATGCTAACTCGCGATGCAGTCCTGGAATTTTTCTTGAACGAGTATGCGCCGAGTCCGATTATTGCGCCGTGGAATGGAGGTAGTGGTTTCTACCCGAATGACAACAAGGATGGCTTCAATCCTTTGACCGCCGAAATGGTCGCGAAACGGTTCCAAACAATTTCGTCGACCATACGAGATGCCTCAGGAATCATTGATCGTCTCAAGCTGGAAAAGCGCCCAGAGGGAGATGCCAAAGAAGCCCTTGTGGCAACGCTCAGGGCAGAGCTACCCGATTCTGCCCTTGCTTGGCTTGATGCAACACTCGCTCTGTCGGGACAAGGTCTTGCTTACCCGCAATTGCTTGGTACCGGCGGAAATGATGGTCGGCTAGACTTCACAAATAACTTCATGCGCCGCCTCGTTGCAGAGAAAAAACCGACGGGACTGTTCAACGCATCGGATGGGAAACCCTCCCGAAACGCGGAATTGCTTCTTCTAAGTGCACTGTTCGCCACATCATCTCCAGAACTGAGTTCTGCAAGCGTAGGGCAATTTTCTCCCGGCGCAGCCGGAGGACCAAATGGAACTACCGGTTACGAAGCTGGAGGAAAAGTGAACTCGTGGAATTTTGTACTGATGCTTGAGGGGGCAGCGGCATTTGCAGGTGCAGTTAGTCGCCGTCACCAGAGCGTCGCAGGATCGGGAGCGAGCTTTCCGTTCACGGTACGGGCAGTGGGAGCTGGCTGGGGCGGGGTTGGCTCTGCCGACGAGAACGATGCACGAGCAGAATTTTGGGCGCCTTTGTGGACAAGGCAGGCGCGTTTCTGCGAAATCGACAGTCTTCTCGGGGAAGGTCGCGCGGTCCTCAACGGACGAACCGCCCGGGATGGGATTGATTTTGCGAGGGCAGCCGCAAGTTTGGGAGTCAGTCGAGGTTTTTCCGAGTTTCAGCGTTTCGGTTTCCTCATGCGCTCTGGAAAAGCATATCTCGCAACACCGATTGGACGACGCTCAGTTGCCTCATCGTCTGGCACTCGACTGGTTTCCGATCTGGATGTCGGTCAATGGCTCGAACGCACGAGACGAGTGGGACGTAGGGATGGAGAACCCGCGGCTGCCAAACAGAGCATTAAGCAGCTCGAAGATGCGCTTTTGAGCCTCTTGGCGCCCGCGCCAACCGTAGAGCAGGTACAGACAACGTTCATCGCGCTTGGGCAGTGTGTCAAATGGCTTGCAGTCAGTCCAGACGGTCGGCGGTACGTAGGTTCCCCGCCGCCCGCGCTTTCTTCATCCTGGATTCGTCAGGCAAACGATGGCACTCCCGAGTTTCGAATTGCCGCTGCCCTTGCGAGCCTCGGACTACCTTCGCCGAGGCTTTCCGGCGAACTTGCGTCTGCATCGCAGCCAAGTGCCTCTGAAACCAATACAGCGTCCGCCACTCGCGACGAGTCTGTGGACGGCGTATCCGTAGATTCCGTATCGTCCCGCCTTCCAATGGCGGCTCACTTCGCGCCAATCGACGAAAAACGCTTCTTCAATGGAGTGAATCTAAGCAGAAACCGGACATGGGCGAGTACTACCCCGCCTACCCTTGTCTGGGGTACCGGAAACCTCGTCTCGAATATGATTGCGGTTTTGGAGCGGCGGATAGTCGAAGCACCGATGCGCGGATTGCCCGACAAGCCCCTCGACAGCGCTGCTTACGCACGCGCCGAAGACGTGACGGCGTTTCTCGAAGGCAATTTCGACGACGCAAGATGCGCCGCATTGCTCACAGGCTTGGTCTGGGCCATACCGGCATGGTTAGGAGGCAAAATGCCACGCGATGCACCCCCCATCAGACAATTACCATTTGCTTACGCCGCTTTGAAGCCGATCTTTTCTACGAATGCCGCTCTCAGACGCATTGAAGCGATTGACGGCACTGCTTGCCTGCCACTGCCGAAAGGGATGCTGACCCGGCTCCGTGCCGCCGGAGATCGCCTGAATGGACACGCCACAGATGAGGCGGTCCGTGCAGCCTTCAACCGCGGTCGTGCATCGGGTTTGGTTTCACCGTTCGATCCGGCGCGCTTGCACGGATCGCCGTCGAGTCGCATCGGCGCCGGGATACGGGCTGATCGACTGGCGGCTTCGCTGCTGATCCCGATAGGAGATCGTACTTTGAAAAACTTACTCGCACGAGCCTACGCTAATAACGACACCCATATACAGGAGACAAACGATGCCGCTTGATCTGAACCCCCTCAATGATCACCCGCGTCTGCTTATCGAGGCAACGCTGAAGCCCGTACAGGGCGCTCGATTCCAGCCCACAGGGTTTCCTAATCTCGGCCACGCCATCTATGAATCGCCGGATGGAGAAGGACGAATCGTACTCGTCGAGAGTGCACAGTCTATGGCGAATCGACTGGAGGCAGTTTGCTGGGACGAAAATGCCAATGACTGGGTCGCGCCGCTCAGAGGACTCCCTGTTATAAAGGTGGTAGATGAAACGGGTAAATCACTCACGAATTCAGTGCTTGAAGCCCACCGCATCAACTCACCGTACATCCTTGAAGGCAAAGACAAGTCTGTCCTGGATATACTGAAGCAACGCCTGGCGTCGATGGAGGTTGGTCGCGTCGATCTGCGAGAGCTTGCGAAGGTGCTATTGGAATTCGACACTAATGCGCTCCTTCACGGAGTCTTCCTCGCAAAGAAGGAACTGGCGGGAGGTCGTCTGCGCCTTCCAAGATCCCTCTCAGCTTTTATTGAAGCTACGAACGCACGGGTGGCGGCAAGCGGCGGCGTAAAAAATGACAGTGTCGACCCCCGCGGTGATACGGCCAAAGGCTTCGGCAACGTTCCCTTTGCACGCGACGAGTGGGTCGCCGAGAGAATCACGGCATATTTCAACCTCGATTTGCGTCAGATTCGGGCGTTTGGTTTGGACGATGAGGTCGAGTGCCTTCTAATTGGGATGGGGCTATTCAAGATTCGTTGCCTCCTTGCTGAAGGTCTTCGCCTACGTACCGCCTGCGACCTTGATGTGGAAAAAATCACGGTCACGAAACCAGGCCATTTCGAACTGCCGAGCCTTGGCGACCTTGTAGCCGAGCTTCCCGCTCTGATCAAAACCGTCGGATCGAAAGGACTCTTCGGAGAACGTCGCGAACTGACCGTCACGTATCGGAAGTAAGCGAATGTTTGCTCTTACCTTCCGTTTTCCCGCAGGTCGCTACCACGCTACCCCGTGGGGGCGCAACGTCAATGAAGCGGATGTCGCATGGCCGCCGGAGCCGTGGCGCCTCCTTCGGACGCTTATCGCTGTATGGTGGAGAAAGGGTGATCGTGAGCGCTGGTCGGAAGACGATCTTGCACATCTTATCGACACACTGGCGGAAACGCCGCCTGTCTACCGTCTACCAGAAGGGGCGATTCATTCCCACACGCGCCACTACATGCCGCAAGGAAAGTTGGAGAAGGGCAAAGAGAAAACGACTCTGGTCTTTGATGCGTTCGTGCACTTGCCCAAGGACGCAAGTATCGTCGTAGCGTGGCCCGATGTGACCCTGAACTCCAATTTGTTCGAACTGGCGGCCGATCTCGCGGCATCGATAGGCTATCTCGGTCGCGCCGAGAGCTGGACGGAGTGCCGGGCCATGGACCAATGGGACGGCGAACCGAATTGCCAAGTCGCACAATCCATGGATACAGGAACCAGGGTGCGCGTTCTGGCGCCGCTTTCGCCTGTAAAGTACGCGACCGAACGAATGCGCCTGCGCGAATCAATGCCCCGCCGTCAATCTCGAAAAAATCTCGACACGCTTCCCCCCCGCCTGCTTGATGCTCTTATGCTGGACACCGCAGATTATCAAAAGGAAGGGTGGAGCCGTCCGCCGGCAGCGCAGGAAATTCTCTATGTACACGCTCTGGAAAATGCACCCACTGTAGTTCCGAAAAACTTTTCCCGCCGACGCGTCGCCCGAAGCAAAGACACGCCAACCGTAGCCCGATTTCTTCTCGCCGGTCGTCCTCTTCCTCGCATGGAAGATTCTGTTAGAATCGGAGAGTTAATGCGCCTTGCGGCCCTCGCGAAATTCGGTTGGGGTAAAGATGGGACAACGGGACGCTCAGTCCCTCTTGCACCTTGGCAGATATCGGGACGGAGAGCCGATGGCCGACCGCGAAGAGACCCTGCACACACTCATGCGTTTTGGCTGCCGGAAGATGCGGATTCCGACGGTTGGATCGATCATATTTCGGTCTACATCCCGAGTGGCATTGACGATGACATTCGCGGACGGCTCGACCGGATCAACCGCCTTTGGCTCACGCCAAAGCAACGACCGGGAAGCGAAGAGTCGCCCCTTGGTGCGGTGAAGGAATGGCGGCTGGCGCTCGAAGGTTTTGGCAAACCCGCCGACTTCGCCGGGAGTGCACGCATCTTCTCTGTATCGACTCAATGGAGAAGTGTAACCCCGTTTCTGGCTGCCGGACATTTGAAAGCGTCTGGATACCGTGGCGAATTTATCAGGCTGCTAAAGCGTCGCGGGTTCGATGCAGAAGGTGTAGATGTGGAAATTCTGAAAGAAATCAGCGTTGGTGGAACTGTGCGGCGAGCGCCCCACTTTTACAGATTTCGATCTCGTGGAGGTGAAAAACAACCCGACACTCAGGGGGCTCTGATGCGGATCACCTTTCCTGAGCCAATCACTGGGCCGCTCGCTCTTGGGTATGGCAGCCATTTTGGGCTTGGTCTTTTCGCTGATGATACTCGGCCATAATTGGTCGGAACATTAAAAAAAGCATCTTTTTACAGGTGCCTTAAACTGTAGAAAGGCCCCGATTTAAACCTGAAAAATTGGAGTCAATTTTCCATTCCTTCACCCCCGCAACGGCAGCAACACATACACGGCAAAGGCCCGCCGATCCTTATCGGAAACGTTCTCAAAACAAGTTATCGCATTCTGTACCCGGCCAATATCCTCAATAACCTCCAACCTGGAAAAACGACTATATGGATCATAGTCCGCTTCATGTCGCCGCGTCTGCATGGTGCAGAAAATAGCCGCAAAATCCTGGACGCCTTCGGAAAATTCCCTGATTCTTCTGTCCTGGCATCTTTTTCTGATGACGCCGTGCTGCAAACCCCGGTATGTCTGGCGCCATGCCTGCCTGCTGCGATTCGCGCCCGCGCCGCCTACAAGCAGGTCCGCGCAATGCTCCGCCAGACAATGAAACAACGCATAATAAGCGCTGCTCGCCGCCCGCCTCAGGTTCGCCTGCCTCGGCTTGCGCCTGTCCAAAACGGCCAGATTACGCGCCGTATAGATAATATCCCTTTCCATAAACCTCATCCCACTCTGATTTTTCCACAAAGGATGTGATTGGAAACGCATGTACGCCCGCCTCTTGCAGCCTGTTGCGAAGATGGCGTATAAGCCCTCTGGCGCTATCGACGCGCAAACCCTTCTGGGTACTGCCCTCGAAAATCGCCTTGACCACAAGAATCTCGTCTCCGTACTCGTCGTAATCGAACTTGAGGAAAAAATCGTCGAAAACCACATGGTCGCCGTAGCATTCCTCGTACACGGCTTCAACGAGGCTGCGCAATTCCTTCGATATTTCGTTCGTCATGCCGACTTCCTCCTTCGTTCGAGATTCAATGCCCCTGTAGACACGCAAAAGCGTATTCCATAACCCTGCATCGACTTCTTCGCCACTTTTTCGCAAACCTCCCGCTTCCTCATAACTCCCTCCGCCTTTTCGGGAGCCTCTTTCAGGATGCCCTGATTAAGGAACCTCTGATTAATTCTACTTCGATCAGCGCTTCGCGTTCGCGCGTACAGTGACATTATGACGGCGTCGTTGCAATCAGCGGCATACGCTACGGATTCGGGCGCAGCGGACGCGAAGCGCCCTTCGGAAGGCTGCAAGGGAGGACTTCCCCGCCACTTTCCCGAAACGCCCCATCCCTTCGCCCGGCCCGGACGATCGCTGCAAAATCCTCGGCGTTCAGGCTGGCCCCGCCAATCAGGCCGCCGTCCACGTCTGCCTGCCCGAACAGATCGGCGGCGTTGCCCGGCTTCACGCTCCCGCCGTACAGAATATGCACGGCGCGGCCCGCCTCCTCGCCGAACCGTTCGTTCAGCAATCCCCGAACGAAAGCGTGCATTTCCTGCGCCTGCTCCGGGGTAGCCGTCTCCCCCGTCCCGATCGCCCAGACGGGCTCGTAGGCGATGGCCAGCCGGGGCGGGCTGCCCGGCTCGACGCCGCGTAAACCCTGCGCCAGTTGCCGACCCACCACATCCTTCGCCTGGCCCGCCTTGCGTTCTTCGAGCGTTTCCCCCACGCACAGGATCGGCAAGAGGCCATAGGCGTGCGCCTGCGCGATCTTTTCGCGTACGCCCTCGTCCGTCTCCCCGAAATACTGGCGCCGCTCGGAATGTCCAAGGATAACCCACCGGCACCCCGCCGAGGTCAGCATGGGCGCGGACACCTCTCCGGTAAACGCTCCCGCGTCCTGCGCATGCATGTTCTGGGCGCCAAGCAGGATCGGCGCGTCGGAAATTTCCTCGGCCACGGCGCAGAGGCTTGCGAAAGGCGGACATACGACGACGGTTACGCCTTCCGCGTCTCCCACCGCTTTCGCGACGGCGCGAGCAAGCGCGCGCGCTTCATGAACGTCCGCGTGCATTTTCCAGTTACCGGCGACCAGCATGAGATTCAGGGCTTTATGGTTGTTGGATAGATAAAAAGCGGCCCGCCTTCCGCCCTTTCGTTGGCGCAGAGGGCCTTCCCGTTCGAAAGCATCCGAATATACGGATACGCAGATATTTCGAGCCCTCCATGCCTATTCCCGCCGCGCTTCTAGCCGTTCAATCAGCAAAGCGCGCACGAGCCTCGGGTCGGCGGAACCCTCGAACCGCCGCATCGCCTGCCCGATGAAATACCCCACAAGGCTCTCCTTCCCTCCAAGGTACGCCGCCACCTGCCCCGGGTGATCGTCGAGGACGCTTTCCACGAGGGGCGCCAGCGAATCCGCATCGGACACCTGCATGAGGCGGCGCGCCTCCGCAATAGTTTCCGGGGAATCCTCGCTGTCCAGCATCGCGTCGAAAATTTCCTGGGCCGCCGTGGAAGAAATCCGGTCTTCCAGACGCAGCCGGACCAGCCCCGCCAACCGCGGAGGACGAACGGGAAGTTCCTCGATGGACGCAGCGGTCTCCTTGAGTACGCGGAGCACGTCGCCCATGATCATGTTGGAGACGCTTTTCGCCGCATTATGCGCCGATAAGCGGGAGTCAGGGGACGGCCGAGAGCGTGTCCTTGTCGGTCTTGCGTTATCCCCTGTGCTTCTTTTTGCACGCTCAACGCCTTCCACGCCCAGTTCCTGCAAGGTTTCCTCGAAATAATCCGCCAGTTCGCGCTCCTCGGTCAGGATCGCTGCGTCGTAGGCGGGCAATCCCCACGCATCCTCGAAACGGGCGCTGCGCGCCTCCGGCATTTCCGGGAGTTCGGCGCGAAGGCGGTCGAGTTCTTCGTCCGTTACGAACACCGGCGCCAGATCGGGATCCGGAAAATACCGGTAATCGTGCGCTTCCTCCTTGGAGCGCATGGGCCGGGTCTCCTGCCGGTCCGCATCCCAGAGCAGCGTTTGCCGCACGACCTTCCCGCCCGACCTTACGAGTCTGATTTGCCGGGAAATTTCGTAATCGATGGCGCGCTCCACGTTCCGAAACGAGTTCATGTTCTTGATTTCGGTGCGCTCGAAGAGGTCCTCGCCGCCCGCCGGACGGATGGACACGTTCGCGTCGCAGCGCAGCGACCCCTCCTCCATGTTGCCGTCGGAAATGCCAAGGTACCGCACGATCTGGCGAATCTTCCGCATGTACAGGTGCGCTTCCCGAGGCGACCGCAAATCCGGCTCGGAAACGATCTCGATGAGCGGGGTTCCGCAGCGGTTGTAATCAAGGAGCGTGTCGTACGGATCCTGATCGTGGATGGACCGCCCGGCGTCCTCTTCCATGTGAATGCGCGTCAGCCCGATGCGCTTCGCGACCGGCGGCGCCTCCCCGTTCCGCTCGCCCCGCAACGCAATATCCACATGCCCCCCGGCGCAAATGGGCGTTTCGTACTGCGAAATCTGATATCCCTTCGGCAAATCGGGATAAAAATAATGCTTGCGGGCCAGCACGGAGCGCGGGGCGATCCGGCAATGCGTGGCAAGCCCCATTCGCAGGGTATAATCGACCATCCGCCGGTTCAGCACGGGCAGCGCGCCCGGATGACCGAGGCTGACCGGATCCACATGGACATTCGGACCGGCCCCGAACCGGGCGGAATCAGAACTGAACGCCTTGGAATCGGTAAGAAGCCGGCAATGCACTTCCAGGCCGATAACCGGCTCGTACGTAACGCTCGGCATGATCAATGAAGCACGAAATTCGAAAAATGGCGCGCCGCCTTGCCTGCGCAGCGATCTGCGCCCTGCTCATCTGTATCTGTCCATCCATGCTGGGCGGATGCAACTCCCCGTCCGCGCCCCCGGATCCCGAACGATTCGGCGCTCCGTACGACATTCTCACAAATCGTTCTCCCCATTCCCCCGACGAACCGCCGGCCATCACAGGGGATTCGCTCTCCGTGCTGGTCGGGTATGCGGGGGGATGCGCCGAACATGCGTTCGAGGCGCAAACCCGGGTGGCGGGGCGGGCCGCAGCGATTCTTATCCGCCACGACGACGGCGGCGACTCCTGTGAAGCGTACCTGCATGACCGCATCGTGCTGCCCCTGCCCGGACGCGTCCTCGAATCTCCTGAAATTCATCTCCTTCACCCCCAGGGAGAAGCGCCGTTCGCGCTGCGCTGGGACCTTACGCAAGACTAGGGCCTGTTAAGGATACGCTGAATTTCTCCATGATTTCCTGCGCATGCTCCGCCACCTTCGGGCGCTTGAACACATGGGCGATGCGCCCTTCCTCGTCGATGAGGAACGTCGTGCGCTTGAGCCCCATCGTTTTCTTGCCGTAGAGATTCTTCTCGCCCCACACGCCGTACCGCCCGATAATATCCTTGCCCGGGTCGGGAAGCAGGGGAAACGGCAAGGCGTATTTTCCGGCGAACGCCTCGTGGGACTCGTCGTCGTCGGGGGACACGCCGACCACGGCCACGCCGGCGTCGAGCAGCGCCTGGTGGTTATCGCGCAGGTTGCAAGCCTGCTTCGCGCAGCCCGGCGTATCGTCCCTGGGGTAAAAATAGAGCGCAACCTTGCGGCCTCGCAAATCGCTGAGGCGTACGCGTTGGCCGCCTTGCGCCAACCCCTCGAAATTCGGGGCTGCGTCTCCTTTTGCAGGCATGTTCGCGGCGCTATCCGTCATGTCAGGGATACGAAATCCGGATAATGGAAAAAGATACGGTCGCCGTTCGTTTCGATGCGCGTCGATACAGCGGCATATAAACTATGTATACGCCGGGAAGGCCCGGTTGTTTTAGCCGGGTTTCGCTCCGCGCTCCGACCCGGCCATTTCAGGGCGCCTCACCGCGTTTTTCAATACGCGAGGAGCGTGCGCAACGCTTCGTTCAGCCTGGCGCGCGCGGAATACAGCGTTTCTTCGAGTCCGGCGGAAAACGGGACGGGCGTACTTTCCGCCCCGACCCGCATGGGCGGCGCATCAAGATAGCCAAAGGCGTCCTCGGCGATGCGGGAACATACCTCGCCGCCGAATCCTCCGTGCAGCGGCGCCTCGTGCAAGACAAGCGCCCGGTTCGTTTTGCGCACCGACGCCAGCGCCGCCTCCGCGTCCCAGGGAACGAGCGTCCGCAAATCCACCACTTCCAGATCATATCTCTCGGCCGCCCACTCCTCCGCCGCTTCCAGCGCCCACTGCACCCCTCCGCCCCAGCTGATCACCGTGGCCGCCGTTCCCTCCCGGGCGATGCGGGCCTTGCCGAACGGAATCTCGTACGGCGCGTCGGGGACCGGCCCTTTCAGCGAGCGATACAAACGCTTGTGTTCGAAAAAAAGCGTCGGGTTCGGGTCCCGGATCGCCCGCATCAATAACCCCTTGGCGTCGAAGGGCGTCGCGGGATACGCGACTCTCAGGCCGGGTACGTGGCAAAACCAGGCCTCGTTCGATTGGGAATGGAACGGCCCCGCGCCGATCCCGCCCCCGATAGGCGCCCGAATCGTAACCGGCAGGGACTGCCCCCACCGATAATGGGTCGTGGCGAGGTTATTGACGATCTGATTGAAGCCGCAGGCGATAAAATCTGCGTACTGTATTTCGAGCGCCGGTCGGAATCCTTCGATCGCAAGGCCCATGCAGGCGCCGACCGCCCCGCTTTCGATAATAGGGGTATTGCGTA
This sequence comes from uncultured Rhodothermales bacterium, assembly GCA_964608315.1. Lineage (GTDB taxonomy): Bacteria > Bacteroidota > Rhodothermia > Rhodothermales > VXPQ01 > VXPQ01. The sequence goes on from CAZSNF010000027.1 coordinate 18,099, forward strand.
CGCGATCCGGGCCGAACGCCTCCAGAAACCCCTTCGTGACCTTGAATACGCCCCCGTATTCGGCAATATCCTGTCCCAGCAGCAACACGGAAGCGTCCTCCTCCATCGCCTGCCGCAGCCCCTCCGAAACGGCGTCTACGTACCGCTTCGGAGGGCCGGCCCGCCGCTCGCCGTCGAACGGTCGCGACCGCTCGGGGGCTGCGGACGCGAACACGCCGACGCGCTCCGCATCCAGCGTACTTGCCGGGGCGGGGCGGGCCAGCGCATATTCGACGTCGTCCTCAATCTTGCGGGCAATGCGAACCCGGACGACTTTCAGTTCCTCTTCGGTCGCGCGTCCGGCGTCCAGCGCCTTTCGCGCAAGCCGCTCCACCGGATCCCGCGCGGCCCATTCCGCAAACAACGCATCAGGCACATAAGTCGTTCCGGACGATTCCTCGTGCCCTCGCATCCTGAAGGTTTTCATTTCGAGAAGCGAGGGGCCGTCGCCGCTGCGCGCCCGATCCGCCGCCTGCCGCACCGCCCGGATCACCTCAAGTACGTCGTTGCCGTCCACCACGGCGCCGGGCATGCCGTAGCCGGCCGCCGCATCGGCTATATCCTTCACGGGAATGGCTTCCTCCGCCGGCGTCGAAAGGCCGTACCCATTGTTTTCCACGACAAAAATCACCGGCAGTTTCCACAAGCTCGCCAAACTCATTGCTTCGTGAAAATCTCCCTCGCGGGTGGCCCCGTCCCCCGCAAAACACAACGCCGCAAACCGCGCTTCGCGCAGCTGCGAAGCCAGGCCCAGGCCGCACGCCACCGGCAGCATGGCCGCCATATGCGAAATCATCCCCACGATGCGCCGTTCCGGAAGCCCGAAATGATAGGTCCGGTCGCGCCCCCCGGTAAAACCCCCGTCGCGCCCGAGAAGTTGGCAAAAAAGCGGTCGCAAGGGTACGCCGCGCGCAGTCCAGACGCCCGTATTCCGGTGCATGGGAAGAATATAGTCCCGCTCCTCGAGGCCCAGCGCGCAGCCCGCGGCAATGGCCTCCTGTCCGTACCCGCTGAACCATTTCGAAATACGCCCCTGCCGAATCAGCCGGAGCATTTTTTCCTCGATCGCCCTTGGAAGGCACAGTTGCTCGTAGATGGCGAGCAAATCGTCTTTTTTCGCAGCTGGACGCCCCATGCCGTTATCGGCCCTTGCCGAGCATAGCCGTGCGAACCGTGCGAAACAGAATCTTGAAATCCATGCGGAGGCTTACGTTCTCAATGTAGAACAGGTCGTACCGGACCTTCTGCCGCACGTCCTCAAGCGACGAATCGTATTTCCATTTCACCTGGGCCCAGCCCGTGATGCCGGGCTTGACGCGATGCCGCCGGTTATAGAGCGGAATGTCCGCCGCCAGTTTTTCCACGAAATACGGGCGTTCCGGACGAGGCCCCACCAGGCTCATTTCGCCTTTCATCACATTCCAGAGCTGGGGAATCTCGTCCAGCCGCGTTTTTCGCAGCCATCGTCCCGGCGGCGTATGCCGGGGATCGTCTTCCTGCGCCCACACCGGGCCGGTCCCGGCTTCCGCGTCGCGGCGCATCGTCCGGAATTTGCACATGGTGAAATGCTTGCCGTGCCGCCCCACGCGGCGTTGCCGGTAAATGGCGGGTCCCGGAGAAGTCAGGCGAACGATCAGCCCCAGGACAATCCAGAAAGGAAGTCCGGCGATCAATATGACGGACGCTGCGGTCAGGTCTATTAACCGCTTGGTGCTCTTTTCCCAGGCAGGCATAGGTTCAGGCAACACTTCAATAAGCGGGAGACCATAGATATGCTCGGTGCGCGCCATGCCCCCGATGAGTGTGTAAAAATCGGGCACCAGTTTGAGGGAAACCGGCTTGCCGTCGCAAAGCCGCAGCACGTCGATCAGGGGACCATGATCTTCCGATCCGAGAGCGATCAGCACATCCTGCACCCCGAGCCGGTCGATAAGGCCGGGCAAGGCGTCGATGGAATGCACGTCGGAATCGTCGGCGGCCTGCGCAAAGGCGTCGTCGCCGTTCGCAATCGAGTAGGGCGCCTCGCTGTCCCCTTCCGGGGCGTTCGGCTCGTTGCGGCGCATGCGAATCGCGCCGACGATCTCAAGGCCGGCTTCCGGGTAGCGAGCCACCTCGCCGTAGAGTTGCTCCACCCGGTCGGTCCACCCCACCACCAGCGCCTTGTGCGCTCCCCGTCCCCGCACCAGCAGCGCTTTCTGCGCGGAACGCACGATCACCCGTCCACACGCCACCAGCGACAAGGTGACAAGCCAGTAGAAGAAAATGAGGCTCCGCGTAGCGCCCGGCTCCAGCGTGTCGATGAAAATGGCGAAAACGAGAACCAGCATTCCCGCCGACACCACCTTGCCTACGGAAACCAGTTCGTCGAACCGGCTGTCCGCATACCGCTCTCGATACATCCCGAAAAACAGGAAAAGGCAAAACCAGTAGATGGCCAGCGCGGCGACGGGCACAAACATCCAGGGCGGTTCCGCGTATTCCGTACCGAACCATTCCCATTCGAATCGGCCCATGTAAAGCAACATGCTGGCTGCGCCGAACGCCAGAAAATCGGCCAGAACGAGTGCTATGAATTCAGTTTTGCGCGACACGACGCAGAAAAAATTCGCCGAAAAAGCGTGTCAGGAAGAACAGGAGGAGGCGATACGCAGGCAGGAAACGAAAAATCCGCATCGTCGGGCTTTTCGGGCGATACGCTTGCATAAGGATACTCTTACATGAAACGACCCCGAAATGGTTTCATGCGCATCGTATCTTGGGGTACGATGATCAGGGATACTCTGATCAAGAGCGCCCTGATCAAAACCGCTTCGCCCGACGCATCGCTTTCGCACGTACGGAACGCCATGATTGCATCGTTGAAATCAGCAGCAAATTCTGCGGATTCGCGGCGTCGCGGACGTGACGCGCCCCCCGGAAGACTGCCGCGCCTGCGCTGGCTCCATCCTTCCCCATTACGCGGGACCGCCACATTGTCTGTTTCGTCATTCCTCGCCAGCGCGCCCGTCCCGCTTCTTGCGGCGGCGCTTGCGCTCCTCGCCCTGTCCGCCCTTCCGCGCGTCCGCCCCGTTGCGGCGCAACAGGGCAAAGCGGGCTCCAGCAGGCTGGCGCCGGTCGATCACTGGACCTATGAATACATCCGCCGCCTGCAACTTCGCGGACATTTGACGTCGCTGCATCCCGCGGCCCTTCCGTACGCCGAAGGCGAAATCGCGTCCGCCCTGCAATCCCTGGAGCCGGAAACGCTTCCGAACCCGGCCCGGCGCTGGGCCGAGCGCTTGCGCGAAGCATACGGAGCGCGCGCCGAACCGCAAGGCGAACGCCAGACCGAACGCGGACCGCAAGCAGGGATATACTTCCAGTCCGGCCTGCGGGCTTCTTCCTCCCGACGCCTCGACCCGCTGCGCCCGGCCCCCGACAGCGACATCCCTGTGCGCGTGGGCAATCTGTACGCCTACCCCCAGGCCTCCCTCCGGGTGTTTCTGGAGCATGGACCAGTGGTGGCGCAAGGCGGCGCACGGTTCGACGCCTGGCGCCGGTACGACCCGGACGCGCTCGAAGCCGCCAACCGGCTGATTTCGCGCAACGAGGAAGCCTACCTCGGCCTTGGAACCCGATACCTGGCGATCTACGCGGGACGCATGACGCAGCACTGGGCGCCTTACGGAGAAACGGCGCTCCTCGTAAGCCGGAATCCGGTGGATTTCGACAGGATATACGTCCGCATCGGCGGAGAGCGACTGGCCCTCCGAAGCATCGCGGGCGAGCTGGACAGCATAACCGGCGACGGCCGATTCACCGGAACCGCCGGAGCGGACAGCGTCCGGTCCGGCAGCATCCGGCGCTACCTGTCCGCGCACCGCCTGGACTGGCGCCCGTCCCGCCGCATAGCGATTTCGCTTATGGAGTCCACGGTCTGGTCGGGCGCGTCCGCCGGGCTTTCGCTCAAGTTTTTCAATCCGCTCATACTCCACGCCTTAGCCGTGGACGGACGCCCCAAAAACGACGAAAACAACGGGCTGCTGGCCGCCATGGCGTGGGCGCAGTACAAGGCATGGACGTTTCAGGGGCAATGGCTGCTGGACGATGCGGACATCCTGAACCAGTCGGGCGAACCGGCTTCCATTGCGTTCAGCGGCAGCCTTGCGTACGCCGGCCTTGCCCGCGCCGATCTGGGAACGGCGTGGACCGCCGTGGCTGCGCGGACGTACAACGCCCACCAGCCGGAAGGCCGGTACGCCCACCTGCTTCGCGGGCTGGGCGCGCCGTACAACGACTATGTCCACGGCGCGGCCTACGCCGCGTTCTACGCCGGAAGCAAGGAGCTCGACCTGACCATCTCCCCGCGCCTCGACATACTGTGGCGGGGCGAGGCGGGCGTCCACGACCCCTATCCTTCCCCCGCCGACGGAACGGCCTTCATTCTCGACGGCGTAGCCGAACGGGTGGCGCGCCCGGGACTGCGGCTGCGAGCCCAGTACGGCGACGCCTGGTGGGGCGAAATCGACATGGGGCCCGCGTTCATCCGAAACGAAGGCCACCGCGAAGGGGTCCATCGCACGGTCTTTACGGTAACGCTATCCGCCATGGCCCGCTTCGGCGGCGCAGGGCGCATTTCCCTGGACCTGTGAGCAACTGCCCGACACGTTCGCTGCGCGGAGTCCTTGCGCTGGCCGCCGCATGTCTCGCAACAGGAAGCATCGGGGCCGGCGCAGCCTGCGCCCAGGAGGCGCGCGAACCCTTCTCCCACACCACGCTTCGCGGCGGCATGGCGACGAGTATCCGGCATAACGCTTCCTACGACCACTGGCGACGGGCGTACGGCCCGACCCTTGCGGCGAGCGTTCCCTTTTATCTCGGAGAAATGGAGGCCGGACTGGCGCTGCACCGGTATTCGACCGCGCTGGGCAACACCCCTTCCTTCTACGCCTGGTCCACCTTCGTCGGATGGAGCGCAGGGCATACCGTCCCCCGCGCCTTTTCCTGGCGCGCCGGATTGCGCGCGGGCATGTACCATATGATATTCGACGAAGAACCGGGAGACGAAGAAGAAAAAGAGTTTGCCCTCGCGCTTGTTTCCCGGATCGACCTGCACGTTTCGCGGGACCTGCGCCTGTTCGCAGAAGGGCAGGTCATGCGAGCGTACACGCTCCCGCGGCTCCACGTCGCCGGAGTGACCGGCGGAATCGGCCTGCGAATTCGGAATTCGGACTGGCTGCGCGGTTTTCTGCAATAGGACATGGAGAAAACAAGCGAATACGACCATGTCCGCCGCCTGATCCGTCCAATCCGCCCGAAGGCGCGGGCCGCCCGAACGACGCCCCGCCCGAACGACGCCCCGCCCGAACGACATCCGCCGCGGCCCTTGCGCTTTTTCGCCGCGCCCTTGCTGAGCGTCCTGCTTGTCCTCCCCGACCTCGCATACGGACAGCCGGCGGAGCCTTCCCGTTGCGTCCCGGATATCGGGAAGGAGGTCGTAACGCAGGCGGATATCCTCCGGCACGGTTTCTATCGCCTTTCCGACGTCCTGACGTTTTCCGCGCGCTGGTCCGCTGCGAGTCTCGACGGCTACCATTGGCGAACCGCCCCGGCGGGTTTCTCCGGCGGGGCGGAACGCTGGAGCCTGTATATCGACGACGCGCCCGTCGCGCCCCGCATATTGGGAAGAAACCGGCTCAACGCATTGCCTGTCCCCCTTTCCGACGTCGCCTGCGTCGAAATCATATCCGGGGCAGACATGGCGGGCCCGGCGTTGCTGAACGGGGGCGTCATCCGCATCTACTCGAAAGAACCCGCGTTCGGGCTGTCCATGAGCGCCGGGATCGCCGCCGGAAACGAAATCAACGACCCCGGTCCGTTTCGCTACACGCTCCCGGAAACGATCAACATTGATCGCATCGGCCCGACGCACGCGGCAAGCATGTCCGTCGGCAAAAACGCGTGGCGGGGGCGGGCCAGCGGACGCCTGGACGAACACCACCTGATGGACGCGGCGGTGAGCGACCGGACGCGCCTTTTGTACGACATACCGAATACGCAACCGCATATACGAACCCGGGCGCTGGGGTTCGCGGGCGCTTTCGGGCGGCGATCCCGGAATCAGCGCATCCTCGCGGGTCTGGCGCATACGGGAGACATGGCGTTTTTCCCGGAAACGGGCCTGGAAATCCCGGCTGCGCACCGCATTGCGCTCTGGGGCGCGGCGGGCAGGCTGGCCCTGCCGCGCAACGTCGCAGTGCGTTACGCCGCTTCGACAAGCCGCGACGCGTTCTCGCTCCGGCCAAACCGGGAAGACATCGACCTGGACTGGACGCAGCGCCTGTTTTCGGCGGAGGCGGCCCTGCGGGCAGGCTGGCTGCGCCTCGGCGGGCGGGCGCAGGCCGTTCGCATGGAAACCGCCCAGATCCTGCGGGACGACGCCCTCTTCGATCTGCGGCTTTTCGGAGAGATCGACCTCGGCAGCCGCCCGCAGGAACACACGCGCCTTGCGCTCGAGTGGGCGCGCCGCGAAAAGCAGCATGGCGCGGCCGCGTACGCCTCGGCGCGCCGGCGCGCTTTCCGGCTCGCCGCATCGTACGGAACCGCGTTTCCCGACGCCGGCGCCCTCTGGCTGTGGCAGCGCCGGGGATACGCCCTGCCCTACGGAACATTCGAGGACATACCCAACGCCCGCCCTCCGCTTCCGCGCCGCGCCGCGCTCGACGCAGGCTGGATACGGCGGAATCCGGACGGCCTGTCGGCCGGCGCATTCGTTTTCTACCGGGGCTTCTGGCGCGAAATCGGGCCGGGATACGCCATAAGCCGGAACGACGAGGAAAGCCGCTTCGACACCGTAACGCGCCTCTTCGAGGGGGCAAGCGGACATGCGCAGGGCGTATCCGCGACCATGGCGTTCCGCCCCTTGCCCGCGCTTCGGCAACGTATTTCGGGCACGCTGGAAGCGGTCCGGCGAAACGATCCGGGGAAACGATCCGGCGCCCGGGCCGTATTTGCGGAAAGCGCGCCCCGGCTACGCCTGCTTTTCCTGACCGAACTTGCGCCCGCAAGCAGTTTCAGCCTGTCCGCGCTCGTGCAATACGTTTCGGCCATGCGCCGGCCCGAATACGAGGACGCCGCTCCTGACGCCTGGCGCCTTCCCCCGCGCTGGCTCGTCAATGCGACCGCCGCGAAACAGATGGCCGGAGATCGCCTGAACGTATCGCTGGGCCTTCGCAATATGCTCAACGAGCCCATGCGCTTTCACCCCGCGGGCGCCGTATTTTACATGGAATTCTATTTTTCCGTAACGGCGCGCTTCGCGTCCGCCGCCGGTTTTTGACCGCCGTTGTTTTCCGAACGTAAGGATAGCCTGAAAAGGATATGCTGATCAAGGATACTCTGATTAAATCTGCAAATTTCAGGGGTTGCGAGGAGTGCGCTGGTTCAGGGCGGAACAGGGAACGGGTCTGTGGCGCGCCTTTTCGCGAATACATAAGGGTGTGCGGGCGATGGGCTGGCGGAATATTTTGGGGCCCGATGTTTCGCTCAAAGGCGCATCCACAGACCCTTCTGGACCGCCTTGCCTTAATCAGAGTTTCCTTGAATCTGTTTTGATCAACGCGCTCCTTGACCTGCTCGTCCCGTGTCCCTCTCCCGCCGCCTCCGCGCATTCCTCGAACTCGCCCGCCCGGCCAACGTCGCAACCGCGTTCGCCGACATTCTGGCGGGGTACGCCGCTGCGGGCGCCCTGACGGCCCTGCTGTCCGGGCAGGTACCCCCCTCTTGGGAGGGGCTTGCGTGGCTTCTGTCGGCTACAGGAGGGCTCTATGCGGGCGGGGTCGTCTTTAACGACGTATTCGACGCCGCGCTGGACGCAAAAGAACGCCCGGAACGCCCCATACCAAGCGGGCGGGTCGCCAGAACGCAAGCCGCCGCATTCGGAAGCGTTTTGCTCGCCGGAGGCATGGCGGCGGCGGCCTGCGTCGGACTTGCGTCTTTCCTCGCGGCCGCGGCCATCGCCTGCTGCGCCCTCGCCTACGACGCCGTCGCCAAACATCACGCCATAGCAGGGCCCGCAACGATGGGGCTGTGCCGAGGGGGAAACCTCTTGCTGGGCGCCAGCGCCGTTCCCGGAGCAATGGAAAGTTTGTGGTTCCTTGCGCTGATACCCGCCGCCTACGTCGGGGCGATCGTCGTCGTTAGCCGGGGCGAAGTGCACGGAGGCGACAGGCGCAGCGTCCTGTTCGCTATCTTCGCAACAGGCGTCGCATGCGCGGCGCTGCTTGCCCTTGGCTTCCATCCTGACTACCGGATGCTGGACGCGACCCCTTTCCTTGCCTTTTTCGCCTTTCTCGTCTTTCCCTCGCTGCGGCGGGCCGCCGCAACGCCCTCTCCGGCGCGCGTACGGCGGGCCGTTCGGGCAAGCGTACTGGCGCTGACGCCCCTGAACGCTGCGCTGGCCGCCGGATTCGCCACTTGGGTCGGAGGGCTTCTGGTGCTTGCGCTCCTGCCTGTCTCCATGCTCGTCGCTCGCCGCTTTGCGGTAACCTGAAAACCAGAGTATCCCGTATTTTCTCATAATTTTTTAAAAAATATTCCCCGGGACTTGATTGCGAAATTTTTGTTACGCAAATTTTAAGGAACCTCTGATTAATTCTGCAAAGTTCAGAGGCTGCGAGGGACGCGCCGGCAAGGAATGACGAAGCAATGCGGCAGGCCCCGCATAATGAGGAATGACGCGGCCAGCGCGTTCCTCGCGGCCTCCCGAAGGGCGCTTCGCGTCCGCTGCGCCCGAATCCGTAGCGTATGCCGCTGATTGCAACGACGCCGTCATAATGTCGC
>CAZSNF010000028.1:0-24809 GCA_964608315.1 uncultured Rhodothermales bacterium
TCGCCGTCAACGCGAACGTCGCGTCCATCCCCTCCGTCACCGACGCCGACCCGCCAACCTTGACCCCAACATAGGCGTCATTGTCGATAAGAATAATATGGTGATGGTTAGGATCGCCGGTCGAGGTAAGGACGGGGGCGCTCACGTCTCCGTCCAGCCCCTGCGACGTCACCGAACCCAAGCTCACCGTCAGCGTATCGTTGTCCGCGTCCGCGTCCTCCTTGCCCTGCACTCTTATATCGATATATTCCGAGGTCCCGGCGTCGTCGCCCGTGACGATCACTGTCAAGCCCTGCAAGCGATGGCCCTTGGTATTGTCTCTTCTCGCTGTTTCGGCCTTGGTGTTCCAGTTGCCGGCGTAACGCAAGGGAAATTCCAGTTGCTCTCCGGCGTACAGCTTCCTCCCTATGGTGACCCCGATTTTGGCGAGTTCGCCCAAATCCGGATCCGGAAACCATCCCACGCCTTCGTACGCGGTTTCGTCTTCGATATGGACTGACACGGACGTCGGGTCGTCGTCCAGCACCGTCACGGACGCGGAGTCCGCGGTTCCCACCTCGTAGCTGGGGTCGGGGCGGATCTTCACCGACACCGGACCACTCGGCTCGTCCGTCGTGTCCGCCACCGTCGGGAAGCGGTACGTCGTCGTCGTCTTGGAGCCAAGGATAATCGCATTCCGGTTGCCTTCCAACACCACGAAATCCGCGCCCGGGGCGTCCGTCATTGCCCAGCGCACGGTCAGGGGCGTCGTCGGAGCCGGACTCGCCGTCATCGTGAACGTCACCGCCGTCCCCTCCGTCACCGACGGGCCCGCCAAGATCGTGACCACCGGCTTCGTCTGCGCCCTGGCCGGCTGCGAGAGCGCCGCAAGCAGCAAAGGACAAAAGCAGACTGCAATCAGGATTATGCGAACTGCCCGGTAAATACTGAATTTCCCTATATGCCTGCTGTATGACATATCCGTTATTGCGTATTCGACGTAAAAAAGGTTGTCAAATTTGCCGCATGAATTTCATAATTTACTTATGAACCCCAAAACATGCAACATGCTCCGCCGTAAAGACCATGGATTTGCTCAAACAGACGTACGCCATTCGATCATTTATTAAGGCAATAAAATCGGAGCCTTAATTTTTTAATTATTTCGCCGGGCTATTCATTCCGAATATAATCGAATGACGTTGCCGATCACGTTGATAGGGGCGGGCCGCATTGGCCGGATTCACGCCGCGAACATCCATGCGGACGCCCGCGCGGCGTTGCGGTGCGTCGTGGATCCTGCGCCGGAGGCCGCCGCCGAAGTGTCCGCCGCAACCGGGGCCCGGGTCGCGTCCCTGGACGAAGCCCTTGCCGACCGGGAAGTGGCGGGCGTCGTGATCGCCAGCGCGACGGACACCCATGCGGACCTTGTCGAACGTATCGCGCCCCTCGGCCTCCCGATTTTTTGCGAAAAACCGCTGGACCTTTCGATCGCCCGCGCAAAGACGTGCGTCGAGGCAGTGATCAGGAACGCTATCCCCTTCGTGCTTGGTTTCAACCGGCGCTACGATCCCGATTTCGTCCGTCTGCACGACCTGATTCGGGATGGCGTTCTGGGCAATGTCGAATGCGTCGGGATCGTCAGCCGAGATCCGTCCCCCCCTTCGCCGGACTACGTTCGGACGAGCGGCGGATTGTTTCGCGACATGGCGATTCACGATCTCGACATGGCGCGTTGGCTTCTTGGAGAGGACCCCGACGAAATCACTGCCAGCGGCAGCAGCATCGCCTGTCCCGAAATCGGCGAGGCAGGCGACGTCGATACGGCCCTGACCATGCTGCGGACGCCTAAAGGCCGCTTGTGCAGCGTCAGCAATAGCCGACACGCTTCGTACGGATACGACCAGCGGATCGAGGTGCACGGCTCCTTGCGCGCGGCCTGCGTCGGCAATCCGTCGGAAACGCAGATTCTCGTCGCGGGCGCGGAAGGCCGCGTCCGTTCCCGGACCAAACAGTTCTTTCGGGAGCGCTACGCCGAAGCGTATCGCCTGGAGATGCGGCACTTCGTTTCCGTCATCCTGGGCCAGGAGGCGCCCCGGACCACCGCCCTGGACGGTTTGCGGGCGCTGGAACTCGCCGACGCCGCCGCGCAGGCGCTGCGGGAAAAAAGAACGATTTCCGTGCGGTACGCCGATCTGTGACGCCGCCCGGACATGCTCGTGCATTGGCGCAATGATTGACGCCGTGCCTGACGGAACAGAGCATTGCTGCATAGTGTTAACAGGCCCTGTACGGAATGGCGAATTCGATCCGTCTATTACGGGGAAACGCTGCAATCCTTGAACTTCAGAATAAAAAAACAGTTTGATAAAATGGACAATAATGCAAGCGTCAGGCTCGTCGCCGCCAAAAGCAGAAAGGCCAATGCTTTCATCCGTCGCCATTGCTCGCCGTACCCGCATGACGCGTTCAAACCCTCCGCCCAAACCTGGTTCGCGGCCTGCGTCGCGCCAGGCGCTCTCTCTGCGAACGGTTGATTCTTCCTCCGGAAGCATCGCCGGGAACGCCCTCCGCCTGACGCAATGCCTTCTTCGGCGCCGCCTGCTCTGCCTGACGCTGTTCGCGAGTCTTCCCGGTTTCGCGCCCAAAACCGCCGCGCAGATTACAATGACCCCTATGGAATTGCATGAAGGCGAAACAGTCAGGTTCAATCTTTCGAATTTGCCCGTCATAAATTCGACGGCGATCAACGTCAGGCTTGCATCTGACCCTGGAACGTCGATGCTTACGGCGGACTACAACGTTCCGGATTGAAATAAACGTGCGAACGAGACAACCGCCTGGTTCGAAATCGAAGGGCTGGCCGATAACCTCAACGAAGGAGACGAAACTATTCAACTGACGATCAGCTTTGACGCAACCACGAACTTCAACGCCAATATTACCCTCAAGGACGGTCCGCGTCCCGGCATGCCGCTGGTCAGCATCTCGGGCGGTCCGGCGACTATTACCGAAGGCGAAAACGCCTCCTTCGACCTTGCCGTCTCACCGCCTCCCAATGCAAATCTCTCCGTCAACGCAGCCATTGCGCAGAGCGGCGAATATATCGCGTTGGGCCAGGCCCTCAGGCGAAAAGTAACTGTCGGCGCAAGCGGCGCGGTCGCCTTCTCCGTGGCGACGAGAAACGACAGGCGGGATGAGGCCAACGGCTCGATACAGGCTACCGTCAAAAGCGGCGATGGCTACGCGGTGAGCACCCCCCTCCTCCGCAACGATCACGGTCAACGATAACGACGATCCAATACCAATCGTCACATTTTCGGGCGGCCCGGCAATTACCGAAGGGGAAGACGCCTCTTTCACCCTTGCCGCCTCGCCGACCCCCGCCGCAGACATCTCCGTCATGGTGCTTGTCTCTTCCGATAACAGCGATTTCAGCGCGCAGAGCGATATCGGATTGCGGAACGTAACAGTCAACACAAGCGGAACGGGCTCCCTGACCGTCCCCACGATCAACGACGAGGAAGACGAACCCAACGGCTTTATATCCGTCCTGGGCCTGAACGGCTCAAACTATCTGATAGGCAGACCCCATGGGGCGAGCGTGGCCGTCAGCGACAACGACGATCCGGATCCGTCTGTGACGATCATGGCGGGCCCGGCGACGACGGAGGGAACGACGGCGAGCTTCACGGTGAGCGCGAACCCGGCGCCCAAGGCGAACCTGACCGTGAACCTGCGCGTGACGGACGCCCCGCACTCGGATTTCGTGACCGCGACGAACGAAGGCGCCGGCAAGACGGTGACAATCCTCGCAGACTCGACGACGGCGACGTACGAGGTGGCGACCAGCGACGACAAGGCGGACGAACCGAACGGCCCGATAACGGTGGCAGTGACGGACGGGGGGGGGGGGGGGGGCCGGCGGTGACGGAGGGGGCAGCGGCGAACTTCACGGTGAGCGCAAGCCCGGCGCCTGCGTCATCGCTGACAATAAACGTAACGGTGGCGCAGAACGGCGACTACGGCGTACGAACTGTCGCGTCCGGCGCAAGCGGTGCGGCTGACCTCGCCGTAGCGACAACCGACGACAACGCAGACGAGGCCAACGGCTCGGTGCAAGTCACCGTAAACAGCGGTGACGGCTACGCAGTGGGCAGTCCCTCCTCCGCAACGGTCGGGGTCAACGACAACGACGCCGCCGTGGCGACGCTGTCGGCTTCGCCAAACCCGGCGACCGAAGGCGATACGATCACCGTCGCGGCGTCACTCTCGCAGGCGCTCGCAACAGACCTGACCATACCCCTCGTGCTGACGACCGGCACAGCCGAAGCGGGCGATTACGAACCGCTCGCCTTTATCGCAATCGCGGCGAACCAGTCGAGCGGAACAGGCGTGATCGCAACGAACGGCGACGACGACGCAGACGACGAAACGTTCGCCGTCGCGCTTGGCGACCTGCCCGACGGCGTGCAACCTGGCGCGCCCTCCTCCGTCGAACTGACCATCAAGGATGCAGAAAACATCGTCTCCGTCGAACGCGGCGGCGCGGAAGAAGAGACGCCCGAAGCCTTCGCCCTCGAGCAGAACTATCCAAACCCGTTCAATCCATCCACCACAATCAGGTTCTCGCTCGACAAAACGCAGCGCGTGCGGCTCGCCGTCTACGATCTGTTCGGCCGCGAGGTGCGCGTGTTGATGGAAGGCACGCGGCCGGCCGCGCGCTACGACATTGTTTTCGACGCCGCAGACTTGGTCAGCGGCGTCTACCTCTGCATCCTGAAAACAGAGGGTCAGGTCGCCGTCAGAACCATGTCCCTGCTCAAATAAAGCCAGGGCGCGGCGCAGGCTCGAAAAACGAATCCCGGAACCGGTTGCGGGCGGTCAGCGCAACGAAAACGCCCACGTATGGCTTCGTAATCGGGGCGCGAAGCGCTTGACGTTGCAAAAGCAGCGGACTTTGAGGTCGCAAGAGGCGCAGCAGAGACCCATGCCTGCGTAAATCCGGCGAGCCATAGCCGAAAACAGACAACGCCCGCCATCAGTAACCGGGTTCCTAACGCCGACAGGGCGCGGAATCGACGCGGCGTCCCAGGAAAATACAGAGCGCCGCAACGGACAAACAGATTGCAGGCCGACTCATGCGGCGGCGAATGGCGTGGCGTGGAACAGGACGATTCGGCGCGCGCGAATGTCGAAAATCCCGACAAAATGCATATATTTACGGATACTCTGATTAGGGCCTGTTAACACTATGCAGCAATGCAGGCGGCGGTCCCGCATAATGAAGAATGACGCGACCAGCGCGCTCCTCGCAGCCTCCCGAAGGGCGCTTCACGTTCGTCATGCCCGAGCCCGCAGCGTTTTTCGCTGATTGCAACGACGCTATCATGGCGCCTTTACGAAAGAACGCGAAGCGCTGATCGAAGTAGAATTGAACAAAGTGTCCTTGCATTGTCATGCCGTCCGGCGATCCTTCTTGCTCTTTTTCAACGCGCGAACGCACCGAAAGTCTTGCGTAATATTCATCTCGAACGGCTGGAATCCGAAGCCATCTACATCATGCGGGAAACGGCCGCGCAATTCGAGCGACCATGTCTGATGTTTTCGGGCGGGAAAGATTCGCTCGTCATGGTGCGCCTGGGCCGGAAGGCGTTCTGGCCCGCGCCCATTCCATTTCCCTTGCTGCATGTAGACACCGGGCACAATTTTCCGGAAACGATCGCGCTGCGCGACCGGCTAACCCGGGAAATCGGCGCAAGGCTGATTGTCCGAACCGTCCAGGATTCCATAGACCGAGGGCGCGTCAAGGAAGAAGACGGACCGAACGCAAGCCGCAACATGCTGCAAATCACTACGCTGCTCGACGCCCTGAACGAACTCAAGGTGGACGCCGCGCTGGGCGGGGCGCGCCGCGACGAGGAAAAGGCCCGCGCCAAGGAGCGTTTCTTCTCGCACCGGGATCGTTTCGGACAATGGGACCCCAAGAACCAGCGCCCGGAATTGTGGCGTATCTTCAATGGACGCAAACGCCCCGGAGAGCATTTTCGCATTTTCCCGTTAAGCAACTGGACGGAACTGGACGTATGGGAATATATCCTCATGCAAGACATTGAGATTCCCTCCATCTACTTCGCGCACGACCGCGATATCGTAGAACGAAACGGCGTGTTGCTTGCAAAATGCGACTATATCTCGTTGCTGGACGGCGAAGCGTGGATGCGCGAAATGGTCCGGTTCCGGACCGTAGGCGACATGACCTGCACCGGCGCCATCCGGTCCACCGCCGCCACGCTGGAAGAAATCATCGAGGAAGTGGCCTCGGCCCGCGTCACCGAGCGCGGCGCGCGCGCAGACGACATGCGCTCGGAAGCCGCCATGGAAGACCGCAAAAGACAAGGTTATTTTTAGGATACGCTGATCAAAACCACTTCGCTCAGCGCCGCGATTATGCGGCCTCCTTCAATGGATATACTCCGCTTTACCACAGCAGGCCACGTAGACGACGGCAAATCGACGCTGATCGGCCGCCTGCTTTACGATTCGAAAGCCATTCACCAGGATCAATACCAATCTATCGAACGCGCCAGCCTGGAACAAGGCGACGGCGCCGTCAATCTGGCCTTGCTCACGGACGGGCTGCGCGCGGAACGCGAACAGGGAATCACCATCGACGTCGCCTACCGCTATTTTTCCACCTTGCGGCGCAAGTTCATCATTGCCGATACGCCGGGACATATCCAGTATACGCGCAATATGGTCACCGGAGCGTCGACCGCCGAACTGGCCATCATTCTGATCGATGCGCGCAACGGCGTACTGCAACAATCGAGACGGCATGGATTCATCGCTTCGTTGCTTCAGATTCCCCACATCCTCGTGGCGATCAACAAAATGGACCTTGTCGATTATTCTGAAGAAACGTACAGGAAAATCGTTGGCGACTATCGGGAATTCGTGGAGCGACTGGATATAGACGACGTCGTTTTCATTCCCATTTCCGCGCTGAAAGGGGATAATGTCGTCGAGCCGAGCAAGCGAATGGATTGGTACCGCGGCCCGACGATCCTGCACCACCTGGAAACCGTCAAGGTAGGCGCAGGCCGCAACGTGGTCGATTTTCGCTTTCCGGTGCAATGCGTAATACGCCCGCACCAGCGTTTCCGCGGCTATGCAGGCCGCGTGGCGTCGGGATCCATTGCGCCGGGCGAAGACATCGTGGCGCTGCCGTCCGGACAAGAAAGCCGCATACGCTCCATCGTTTGCATGGAGCAAGACGTACAGCGGGCCCGCGCCGGCGATTCGGTCGTTGTTACGGTGGAGGACGACATCGATATCGGACGGGGCGACATGATCGTCCGACGGCGCAACAAGCCCTTGGTTACGCGCAGCATCGACGCCGATATATGCTGGATGAGCGAGGAGCCGATGAACACGAATCGCCGATGGATTCTCCAGCACACCACGCGCAACGTACAAGCGGTGGTCGGCAATGTGATTTATCGCATGAATATCGACACGCTGCATCGCGAAACGGCGGACGCCCTTGGCCTGAACGACATCGGACGCATTGAATTCGAACTGGCCGACCCGCTTTTCGTGGACGCCTACCGGATCAACCGGGAAACCGGGAGTTTCATCCTGATCGACCCGGACGCCAACAACACCGTGGCCGCCGGCATGATTCGCGGCGCGGCGCAACACGTTCCGCCGGTCGGGCGAGCGCCCGCCATGGAACGCCCCGTTTCCCCTGGCGTCGTGTGGGACGACTTGTTCATTCCGCGCGAGGCGCGCGAACGGCGGCAGGGGCACCAGGCCGCCGTACTCTGGATGACAGGGTTATCCGGATCGGGCAAATCGACTATTGCCCGAGCTCTCGAAAAACGCCTCTTTGAACAAGGCGTCCGCACCATGTCCATCGACGGCGACTATGTGCGGCACGGCTTGTGCGGCGACCTGGGTTTCTCCGACGCGGATCGGGCCGAAAACATTCGCCGCGTCAGCGAAACGGCGCGGCTGTTTTTCGAACAAGGCAGCATTACTATTTGCGCCCTCGTATCGCCCCGCCGGCGGGATCGCGCATATCCCCGGCGCGTCATTCCGGAAGATCGTTTCTTCGAAGTGCATGTGGATTGCAATCTGGAAATATGCAAGGATCGCGACCCGAAAGGATTGTACAAAAAAGCGCTCGATAACGAAATTCGCGATTTTACGGGCATTTCAGCCCCGTACGAGCCGCCGGAAGACCCGGAGCTCCGGCTCCAGACCGACGCCTTGTCTGTCCAGGAGTGCGTGGACCAGATCGTCGCCCTGCTTGCGGCGCAAGGCATTATTCCATCCACTGCGTAGCGATCCGGCGCCCGGCCGCGCCATGGACGCCACGCGGGGCCCCTGTCCTGCTTCCCGCGCCAATCCCCCATACGCCGATGCCCTGGCAAGCCTGGTTTACCCTCGCAACAGTGCTGTGCATGATCGTCGCGCTCGTGTGGGAATGGGCGCGGGTGGACGTAACTATTCTGTCGGCGCTGGGCATTCTGCTCATCGCGGGCGTACTCCATCCCGTAGAAGCATTTTCGGGCGTCGCATGGGAAACGGTCATTACGATCGCTTCCCTGTACGTAGTGGCCGCCGGGATTCATCAAACAGGCGTTCTCGTCTGGATAGACCGGTGGATGGCCTACCCCGGCAGCACCGTAACCTCGCTGCTTTTCCGCGTCATGGCGCCCGCGGCCATATTGTCCGCCTGCCTGAACAACACCCCTGTGGTCGCCATGCTGATACCGCGGATGCAGGCGATAGCCCGAAAAACCGGCGTCTCGGTGTCGAAGCTCCTCATGCCGCTTTCGTTCGCAGCGATTGCGGGCGGCATGATCACGCTGGTCGGCACCTCCACGAACATCATTGCCTCGGGCCTTATTCGGGAAGCCGGCATGCCGGAATTCGGGCTGTTCGAATTCGCCTGGATTGGCCTGCCCGTAGCCGCCTTGACGGTTTTGTACCTGTCGCTTGCAGGACACCGGCTCATGCCGGACGCAACTCCCGGGGACCGGGACAAAATCGATACGCTGGATTACCGATTCCGGTTGCGCGTCCCGCACGGCTCGCCCCTCGCAGGCATGTCGATTCAAAAAGCGAATCTGCGGTCGCTGGGCGACGCCTACCTCGTCTATATTCGCCGCAACCAGCGTACGATCGGACCGGTCGCGCCAGAAGAAATCCTCCGGGAAGCCGATGTCCTTACCTTTATCGGACGCATGGACGCCAGAGAACCCCTCTGCCGCCAGACGGGTTTTTCCGTAGATTCTGACGATAAGGAAACGAATGCCCGGAAAGAGGAGCCGCCGCTCTTTCAGGCCGTGGTTTCGACAAACTCGATGCTGGCCGGAAAAACGCTGAAAGAAGCCAACTTCCGGGAAAAATACGAGGGGGTGGTGCTGGCCATTCATCGCCGCAACGAATCGATCCGCGGCGCGCTCGGCAATGTTCCGCTCAAGCCGGGCGACCTCCTTGTCATCGACGCAAAAAAAGGATTCGACCAGTACTGGGTCCAAAATCAGGAAGATTTTTATTTCATCACGCAAGAAATCCGGGAACCGCAGCGAATCACCCGGAAAACGGGGGCGCTCCTCGCTATCCTCGGCCTGTTGATCCTGTCGCACATCGCCGGCCTGCTGCCCCTTGCCGCGGCCGCCTTCGCCGGTGCGCTGGGCACGATTCTCATGGGAATTTTGCGCGGCCCCGCATTGCGCCAGTCGGTCGATATAACCGTGGTCCTGACCATTACCGGGGCGCTCGGCATAGGCCACGCGGTCCAGGCAAGCGGGCTGGCGACAGGACTGGGCCATGCGATTGCGACTATCCTGCCGGACCAGCATCCGCTTGCGGCGCTCCTTTTCCTGTACCTCGGCGCCATGATCGTCACGGAAATCATTACGAACAGCGCGGCTGTCGTCATCATGATTCCCGTAGCCCTGGCGACCGCCATCGATATTGGCCTGGAGCCCCGCGCCGTAGCCATGGCTGTGACCATCGCTTCCTCGGCCAGCTTCCTTTCCCCGCTCGGCTATCAAACGAATCTGATGGTGATGGGCGCAGGGGGATACCGTTTCCGGGATTATTTCCGGGCCGGCCTGCCCGTAAGCATCGGCGTTATGGCCATCACCCTGATCGGCGTGTACATGAAATGGCTCTGACGGCGCGGCCTTCCCGCCGACCGGCGCGGCTACGCAACCCGATACGGAATACGCCGGGCGCCTTCGAGTACGGCCCGCACCGCTTCGGCGCACATTTCCGCCATCTTCAGGCGCGTCGCATGCGTTGCGCTGCCAAGGTGCGGCGCCAGCGCGACATTGTCGAGATCGAGCAACCCCGGATGCACCGCCGGTTCCTGCTCGAAAACGTCCAGGCCCGCCGCGCGAATCGTACGGTTGCGAAGCGCCTCTGCAAGCGCCTCCTCGTCCACCACGGCGCCGCGCGCCGTATTGACCAGAATGGCCGAGGGTTTCATGCGCGCAAACGCCTCGCGCCCGATAAGGCCGCGGCTGGAAGCATTCAGGTTGCAATGCAAGGAAATCACATCGCTCGTCTCCAGAAGCGCATCAAGCGAAACGAAACGGGCGCCGAGTTTCTGCTCCACGGACGGATTGGCGCGGGACCGGTTGCAATAGCATACGCGCATCCCGAACCCGATAGCCCGCCGCGCCATGGCGGCGCCTATCCTGCCCAACCCCACGATCCCTATCGTACCTCCGTTCAGTTCGGCGCCCAGCATAAGGTCCGCTTCCCACCTCGAAAATTTTCCGGCGCGCACATACCGATCCGCTGGCGCGATCTGCCGGGCCGCCGCCAGAAGCAACGCAAAAGCCATATCTGCGGTGGCCTCCGTGAGTACGCCCGGCGTGTTCGTCACCGCCACGCCCCGAGCGCGCGCCGCCGCCACGTCAATGTTGTCGTACCCTACCGCATACTGCGCAACCACCTTGACGTCGGGACAAGCGCGCAACACCCGATCGGTCACCGGATCCGACAAAAGCGTTATCAGGGCGTCGGCCCCCTGCGCAATCTCGATCAGCTGTTCCTCGCCCGGGCCTCCGGGAGAAAATCGATGCTGGACCACCTCGTAGCCATCCAGCGGAAACAGCCCTTCGAGGGGCAGCGGGCGCGTTACGACAATACGCATGGTTCGCAAAAGAATCCGGGAATCAGCAGGCAGGATACGCTCATCCCGCACAAGAAAAACAAAAACGGACAGAAAATACAATCACAGCATGTCCTGTGCGCGGGAAAGCGCATTTTTCGACAACCGGCGCGCGACGAACGGCCTTGCGGCGCGGCGCGGACGCGCTTGGGGAAACCGGCAAGGGAAGAGACGGGTATTGAGGGGTTTGTTCACCGCTTCGTATCATTCTGATCGCCGCAGGCGTTGAAATGAAAATCCTGTTCATCGTGCAGGGGGAAGGGCGAGGTCATCTCACCCAGGCGCTCGCCCTGCAAACCATGCTGCGCAAAGCCGGACACGAACTGGTCGGCGTACTTGCCGGAAAGGTAAGCAATCGGGAAATTCCCGCCGTATTCGCCCAGCGACTGCAGGCGCCGATCCAGCGTTTCGGTTCCCCGGGATTCAGCATCGGCAAGGAGCAACGCGCAATCAATTCGCTGGACACGCTGATCGAAAACGTCGGGCGCATACCCGTCTTTCGGCGCAGCCTGCAACGTATCCATCAGGCTCTTGCAGACACGCAACCAGACCTGGCGCTCACCTTCTACGAACCCATGGCGGGCGTGTACCAGGCGCTCTATCGCCCGGACATACCCTTTGTGGCGGTCGGCCATCAGTACATGTTCGATCATCCAATCTACGATTTCGCGCCAAGCAGGGCCGTGGATCGCTCGGCCATGCGCTTGTTCACTCGCCTGACGGGTTTCCGGGCTACGTGGAAACTTGCGCTCTCCCTGTATCCGGCGAACGACCTTCCGAGCGCCCGGCTCTCCGTAATTCCCCCGCTTTTACGCGAAGAAGCCCTGGCCCTGCCCGCTACGCTTTCTGACGAGCGTTTTTTTCTGATCTACCTCCTCAACCGCGGCTACGCGGAGCAGGTAATCGCATGGCACGAAGCACACCCGACGCAGCGCCTTGAATGCTTTTGGGACAATCCGGAAGCCGACGAAGTCGTGCAGCATAGCGACACGCTTCGCTTCAACCAGTTGCACGACACCCGATTTCTCGAATTGATGGGCCGGTGCACGGGCCTGGTGTGCACCGCCGGATTCGAATCGGTTTCCGAGGCGCTCTTCCTTGGAAAACCGATCCTGGCTGTCCCGGTAGAGGGGCACTACGAACAACTGTGCAATGCGTGCGAAGTAGAAAAACTGGGGTGCGGGGTCCGCAGCGAACACTTCGACATGAATTTGCTAACGCAATTCGCCGCGCAGTACGATACTGCGCAGAACGACTTTCGCGCTTGGGCGCTCGAGGCAGAAGCGCGGGTCATGCCTATCCTTGAAGCCGTAGGCGCGCATCGGCTTCCCCCGACCAGCGGATGAAATCAGGGCGCATCCGCTGACGCCGACCCCAGTTCGGCGTGATCGCCGACGTTCAACCTGTGCGCGCCCGGATGCACCTCGGCGTGGCTGCCGATCAGCGAATCGGCCAATACCGCGCCGCGCACCACGGCCCGGGAAAAAACAATGGATCGCTCCAGCACAGCGCGGCGTATGTCGGCTCCCGCCTCGATAGAAACGTACGGCCCCACAACCGAATCCGCAACGCGCGCGCCCGGCCCGACGTAGACTGGCGGAATGATAACGCTGTTTTCCACCTCCCCCGGGCAGGCGCCGGCATCTTCTTTCTCCAGAAGCCGCCAGGTCGTTTCCATCAGGGCGGGAATGGTGCCGCAATCGAGCCATTCCGTAACGGGCGCGGTCGTAAACGCATCGCCGCGCTTGATCATGCGGTCGAACGCGTCGGTCAGCTGAAATTCTCCGCCCTTGCCCCGCAGGTCGTCGGCGATAATCCCCTCGATGGCTCCCCGAAGTTCCCCGAGCTCGCGTACGTAATAAATGCCGACCAGGGCTTCCGTAGAGACCGGTTCGGATGGTTTTTCAACCAGTTCAACCACCCGATCTCCCTCCCGCACCGCAACCCCGAACCGGCTGGGATCCTCGATATGCTTCACCATGGCCACCACGTCGGCGCCCTGAAAATCAAGTCCCGCATCCATATCGAACACCGTGTCCGCAAAAGCCACGACGCCGGGGCCTTCCAGATAGTCCCGGGCCGCGTCTACGGCGTGGGCCGTGCCCAGCGCGGTTTGCTGTACGGCGAATCGGGGACGCATGGCGTGCCGGGCGCATATTTCCCGCAGCATGTCGTACGCGTTTTCCCCGAAATCCGGACCCAGCACGAAAACGCCTTCCTTCAGGGGCGCGGGCAATACGCGCTGGAACGTATCCACGATGCGCTCCACCATGCTGCGTCCCCGAACGGGCAGCAGGGGTTTGGGCGTAACATGGGAATGGGGCCGAACGCGCGTACCGCGGCCAGCCATGGGAATGACAAGTTTCATAAGAATACGCTGATTCGCTATCTTGTAAGCGCCGCCGCGCGCCCGAAACAGTCGGGCGCGTACCCGCTAAACGGCAGAAGCGGCTTCATTGTTCACTGGAAAGACGATCTTGCTCCCTGTTTTTTCGCCGCATGGGGAACACAGATTCCGGGATACAGGTACTTTTCTGTTCATTCCCTGTTTTTCCGTCCTGTTAAAACCACAGTCATACAAACGCGCCATGACGATGAGTACCTTCAAGCCCCTTGCCGCGCTTGCGCTGCTTTTCTGTTTTCTGACGTCTCCGGCCCAGGCGCAGGAGTACAAAGAGGCCTTCAACGCCGCCATCGAAGCGGCCCAGGCCAAGGATTATCCCGCTGCCCGGGACGCATTCGCACGCGCGGCCGATCTGGCGCGTCAGGAGGGCGATACGGAAATCGCCAACAAATCCGCCAGCAACGCGGCCAAGATCGACTACAATCTGGGCAATGCGCTCGTCAAGCAGGAAAATTTCGAGGCCGCCCTCGAACGATTCAATGGCGGCATTGCGATTTATCCGAGTTACGCGAGGAATTACCTGGGCAAAGTGGTGGCCCTGAAAAACCTGGATCGGACCGACGAAGCCATCCAGGCCTACGAGGACCTGATCGCCTTTGGAGAAGAGCACGGGGACAGTCAGGCTTTGCGCGCAGGCGAAGACGGCATTCGGAGCCACTATAACGCCCTTGCGTCTTCCGCCCTCGGCCGCCGCTCCGAACCCTCGGCCTCCGACGCCCGGGAAGCGATCGCCAGCCTTGAAGAACTCCAGCAGCGGGTGGACCCGGACGCGAACACCTATTATTACCTTGCCGTAGCGCACAATACGCTGGGCGACTACGAGCAGGCCGTAGCGCTTGCCGACCAGGCGCTCAGCATGCATCGGGGCAGCCGGACGGACGCGGCGAAAATCCACTTCGTCAGAGGGGAAGCGCTCATGTACGACGGGAATATCGCCGCCGCCAAGGAATCGTTCCAGAATGCCGCCTACGGTCCCTACAAGGCCCCGGCCGAGCATTATATCGAAACCCTTTAGGCCGCATCGCGCATGCGCCGGCCTGTCCGATCCGCACAATGCGCGCGGTTGGTTCGGACGGATAGTGCGCGTACGCCGCCTGGCGCCATCGACAGAAAGCCCTGTACCCGCTTGAGTACAGGGCTTTTTGTTTGGAATGCTCTGATCAAAATCACTTTGCCCGGCGCGTCGCTTGCGTACGCAAGGAAGATCATGATTACATCGTTGACATCAGCAGAAAACACTGTAGACAAGGAAACGCCATGACCCATTCAGCAGGCAAGACGATTAAAGCCCAGGGACGCTATGCGTGCATCGACGATACGGTTTCCGCTGGAGAGAATGTGGCTGTCGGAAACCATGTCGTGGCGGAATCCGGCGTCCATATCGGTTCGCGTACGCGCATAGGACATCATACCGTAATCGCCCGAAACGCGCGCATCGGAGCGGAATGCAAAATCGGAGCAGGCGTGGTCATACACGAAGGGGTGCAAATAGGCGACGGCGTCCGAATCGACGACGGCGCCGTAATCGGCAAACAGCCTTTCTCCGCATCGAACAGCGCCCTCCCCCGGAAAAGCGCGTACCCCCCCGCCCGGATCGGATCCGGATGCTTGCTTGGAACAGGCGTAATCGTTTATGCGGGCTGCGTCCTCGGCAACCATGTGCTGGCGGCGGACCTGGCGACCCTGCGCGAAGAAGTAACCGTCGGAGACCATACCATTGCAGGGCGCGGCGTCGCCATCGAAAACGCATGCGTCATTGGACGGTACTGCAAAATCGAAACGAACGCATACGTCGCTGCGTACTCCGTGGTGGAAGATCGCGCCTTCATAGCGCCCGGCGTACTCACAAGCAACGACAATTTCCTGGGCCGCACGAAAGAACGTTTCCGGCATTTCAAGGGAGCCGTCGTGCGTCGGGGCGCGCGCCTCGGCGTCGGGGCCGTCATCTTGCCCGGCATGGAAATCGAACCGGACGCCGTCGTGGCCGCCGGCGCAGTGCTTACCAGAAAAGCCTCGGCGCGCACAATCCATGCGGGACTTCCCGCGCGCGCGCATCGCGCCGTACCGGAAGAGCAATTACTCGAAAACCAGGGATGGGACGACCTGTAAACAACGCGGCGCCTGCCCATCCGGGACGAATCTGCCGAAAAACGAACCAGACCGGGCGGACCTCGCCTCCGTTGCCATGAATGTCAAGATGGCGGACCTGCGCGGTCAATACGAACAGATCGCGCCCGAGATCGACGAGGCCATCCAGTCGGTCCTGAACCATGCAGCCTTCATCCGGGGACCGGAGGTTGCGGAGCTGGAATCCGCACTGGCCGATTACCTGAACGTACCGCATGTGCTCGGGGTCGCCAACGGAACCGACGCGCTGCAAATCGCCATGATGGCGCTCGACGTCGGACCCGGCGACGAAATCATTACCTCCGCCTTCACGTTCATCGCCACGGCGGAAGCGGCGGCCTTGCTGGGCGCCACGCCCGTCTTTGCGGACATCGACCCCCGAACCTTCAACATCGACCCCGCCTGCATAGAAGCGCTGATCACGCCCCGCACCCGGGCGATCGTCCCGGTGCACCTCTTCGGACAGCCTGCGGACATGGCGCCCATCATGGACCTGGCCCGGCGGCGCGGATTGCCTGTCATCGAGGACAATGCGCAAGCTGTCGGCGCAAAATATCAGGGCGCCCCAACCGGAGGCGTCGGGGACGTCGGGTGCCTTTCCTTTTTTCCCACCAAAAACCTCGGATGCTACGGGGACGGCGGCGCCCTCTCGACCCGCGATCCCGCTTTGCATAAAAAGGCCCGCATGTTGTCCAATCATGGCGGCGAGAAAAAATATTACAACGAACTCGTGGGCGTAAACAGCCGCCTCGACACCATCCAGGCCGCCATTCTGAACGTCAAACTCCGGCGTCTTGACGAAGTCCACGCCCGCCGACAGCAGGCAGCGCAACGGTACGATGCGCTATTCGAGGGACGTCCCTGCATCGCCACCCCGCATCGCGCCCCCGACCGAACGCATGTATATCACCAATACACGCTCCGCATCTCCGAGGACCTGCCCGGAAAGCGGGACGGATTGTCCGCCTACCTGAAATCGCGCCGGATTCCGCACGCGATATATTACCCCACGCCATTGCATCGACTTCCCGTTTTCGCGCAGGGCGGCTGCCGGTGCGGCCCCCTCGATCAAACCGAAAAAGCGTCCCGCGAAGTCTTGTCCCTCCCCATGCACCCCTTGCTTACGGAGCCCGAGCAGGAATATCTTGCAAACGAAATCCTCGGCTACTGCGAGCGCGCCCTCGGCGGCGGGATATTCTGATCACGTTCACGAATCTCAGGAGATGAGCGACAAGGATCCCTATATCGAAACAATAACAGGGTAGCGGTAAATGGGATTTGGTACAGACACGCAAAAACCGATCCTGATACTGTTTCGGCCCCGGCAGCGCGTATTTCCAACCCGATTTTACGGGGCCTTGACTTCATCCGTGCCGACGGTTAGGTTACTCTCGGCTATCTAATCTTCGTCCGATATGCGTATACGTATCCTATCTTGCTCGCTGGACATTGCTCCCGTCCTTTGGGGCCTGGCCGCCCTCTTTTTGGGCGGACTGTCGGATAAATACTAAACCACTTCAAAAATTGTACAACCTGCCCCCGCTTCCCGCACAATCCGCCGCAAGCTACCGAAGCGCCGTCACGCGCCAGGTCTCGAATTTTTCATCGGACTTCAGGCGAATGACGTACAGTCCGGGCGCAATGCCTTGCCCGGACGCCGCACACCCGTCCCATTCGAACGTGGACTGCTCCACGCGCATACGGAACACCCGCCGTCCCAGCATATCGAAAACTTCTGCTTCCGCGCCGGGAGACAGCGAAGGAATCCGCACTATATCGCGGCAGGCATAAAACGGATTGGGGTATGGCGGCTGCGGTTGCGGATCCGTACCCGCATCGGGGACGTCGGGGGGCAGCACGGCGGGCGGGCGCTCCCGAACCGCAATCCGGTTGCGATTCCGGTCGATCAGGGTCGCATACCGGGGCGAATCCACCGGACCCGACAACGCAATATCCATCGCGCCGGGCTCGAGTGCATCCCCGTCCGCAACATACCCCAGAATACGGACCTCGCCTCGCGCATCGTCGTAGCCGCTCCCCAGCGTTAGCCGGGGGTCCGCGGAGGCAGCCACCGAGACGCCCGACGACAAGGCGGGCGCAATAATCTGAAAACCCCGAATCGCGACATCGTACTCCAGCCGCAACGCGTACCGATTTTCCCCCTGCTCAATTCGCTGCACATGTGCGAGGGCGTCTCCCCCCTTGCCCGCAGACGCCGTTTCCGGCGGCAATGCTACGCCATCGGGCCACTGCCCCCGCATAACCGCTTGCGACAGAACGGTCAGGTCGCGTACGTCCAGCGCATTGTCCCCGTCGGGAAACGGGAAGAGGTCCACGGCGGCCGTCTGCGCCGGCGCGGCCATGCGGCGCGCCAGCACAAAGTCGATGGCATGCACAATGTCCATGACGTCGACGGTTCCGTCACCCTCAGCGTCGCCCCGACCGCCGCGACCCCTTCCGGTTATGAATAATGTCCTGGGAGAATGATCTCCGTTATGATCGAAGTGCACCCGGGCCTCCTGTTGTCCGAAAACCGTCGGCGACGGCGCAAACATCACGTACACATCCATGCTGTCGCCGGGCGCCACCATGCCCGAACTCGGATTTACGGTAAAAAGCGGATGCTCGCTTGCGATGCGCATCACATGCAAGTCCGCCTGATCGGCGGTGTTCTTCACGGAAATCCGTACGCTGTCCGCCTCGCCCACATGGACGTCGCCCACATCGAAAATCGACGAGGATACGCTGAATTCGGGCAGCGGCGGGCGCACCGTAATCACATATTCCGAGACGCCTGTCCCAATGCCCGCGTCGGCCCCGTCCGACACGGCCTGCGCGCCCACCACGTTCGACAACGCGAGCGTATCGTTTCGGGCGACCGTTACCAGATCGGCGCGGAATTTCAGCGTAACGAGCGGATTGTATCGTCCCGAAGGCAAGGAAGCAATGCCTTGTCCCAGCAATACAGCCTTCAGCGCCCCTCCCGACGCCTCGTATTGCAGCGTCCAGGCCCCGTCGTCGGACACCGCGTCCCCCCGCGCAACGCCCTGAAGACGCAACGAACCCAGTTCCCAGCGCACCTCGAACTGAAGGCCCGTTACGCCGGGAAGCGAGGTCAGGTCAAGCGAAAGGGGGACATCGATCTCTTCGCTTCCGGACAGGATGCTTCCCCGCGTCTCGCTGAATTGCAAGGCGCCGCTGGCGACGCCCGCCGTAGCATAGGAAGTCACCCGTATATCGTCGATGCGGAGATTGCCGGACCTGCTCGCCCCAAGCCCCTCGAAACGCAGTATTACAAGGGAGCGATCAAGGAGCGCGGGCGGCAAGGCAACCGCAATGTCCTGGTACCGGGACGCGACGTCGGGCGCCGCCGCCCCCGCACCCAGCGCCACGACCGGGAAACTAACGCCGCCGTCGATAGACGCCGTAACGCGCAAATTGCCGCGATCATAGGCGCCGGTCCGACGCGCGGAATACGTCAGCAGGGCAAACCCGGCCCCGTTCAGGCTGAAGCCGGGCGTAACGGCGTTTGCGACGCGGGCGCCGGTGTGCTCCAGGTTATTCCCGCCCGAGCCGGAAGAAGGCGTTGTGGCGCCGATAGCCCATCCGTTCTCCAGGGTCCACCCGTCCGGCGGCGATTCGGTAAAATCCTCTTCGAAAACAACCGTCTGCGCATAGCCGACGGCTACGGGCAGCAGCAACCAGAGCAAAGCGAACAAGGCGAGCGGAGCGGACATGGCAAGCGGTCCAGTATAGGGGGTGGAGCCAGACATCCGGGACGACCCGTACCCGGAACAATCCATTGAACTGCGCACATAGACACACCAGCGCCGCAGATATAACCTCCGCCGCGAAATTTATTTTGGGACCAATCACCCCAAAGGCGCGCCACAGGCCCAACAACCAACCTGCAAGCACAAACCAAGTCCCGAGGCGCGCCACAAGCCCCTCCCCCCTAAAAACTCCCGCCTCCCAATAACATGATTTTCTCCCGGCCGCAAACAATATCTTTCAGCGCGTTCCGCGTGTCCACGATGCAGCGAACATGTTCAGCGATCTCCGCATACGGAAAAGCGCTATGATCCGTAACGATCACCGCCACATCGAACGACCGAAGCGCTTCCGGAGAAAGCGGAACCGACGCCAGCGAAAGCCCGCCGGGCGTCTCAATCTCCGGAACATGCGGATCGCTGTAGGCCAAATGCCTGACCCCGCGCCGCGTCAATAATTCCATAATGCTGAGCGCCGGAGATTGCCTGGTGTCCGCAACATCCCGCTTGAACGCCACGCCCAGCACAAGCACCCGCGCCTCAGACAAGGACACCGGCAGCCCCGCAATAGCCCGCATGACAGCCTCCGTCACATAATGCGGCATCGTTTCGTTAATTCTTGCCGAAAGCGTAATGAAAGCCGTCTCGAAATCGTACCGCCTCGCCATCCAGGACAGGTAATACGGATCCACGGGAATACAATGACCGCCCAGCCCGGGGCCAGGGAAAAAAGGCATGAAGCCAAACGGCTTGGTGGCCGCCGCCTCCACCACTTCCCAGATAGAAATATCGCCCATGCGGTCGCATAATTGCGCCAACTCGTTCAGGAGCGCAATATTGACCGAACGAAAAATATTCTCCAGCAATTTTTCCATTTCAGCCACGCGAGGCGACGAAACGGGATGCACCTGTTCGCATACCTGCTTCATGGCCAGCGTCGCCAGGCGCGTACAGGTTGGCGTTACGCCCCCCGCCACCACCGGCGTGTTGACCGTGGTGAACGTTCGGTTGCCCGGATCAATGCGCTCGGGAGAAAACGCCAGAAAATAATCCCGCCCCGCCGCGAAACCCGCCGCGCCAGCGTCCGCCGCACCCCGCCGCTCCAGCAAGGGCTGCACCAGCTCCTCGGTGGTTCCGGGCCAGGTCGTGCTTTTCAACACAATCAATTGCCCCTCGCGCAAATGCTCCGCCAGCGCATTCGCCGCCGCCTCGATATATTTCGTTTCAGGATTTTTCGCCGTAGTAACCGGCGTAGGTACGCAAATGAAGACGATATCCGCTTCCCCGACGCGCGCAAAATCGCCGTGCGCCTCGAGCAGGCCCTCCCGAACGACCCGATGCAAAACGTCCCCGGAAACCCCGTCCATCGAACGATCCCCGGCGGCTACCCGGCGGATGCGCTCCGCATCAAGGTCGAAACCCATGGTCCGGAATCCGCGCCCGGCGAACTCGACAGCAAGCGGAAGCCCTACGTAACCCAGCCCCGCCACGCCCACGACAGCCTGTCCGGAAGAAATTTTTTCCGCCAGATTGCGCGCAGCGCCCGGGTCAAACGAGGACGCCGCCAAATGTGTCGTTTGATTATCCATGCCCCGAAATATACCGTGAAACCAGCGAAAAACACCCGATAGCCTGTATGCGCATATCCCTAATCCAGCCGAATGGTCCGGGCCCAGTCGCGATGCTCCATATACCATGCGGCCAAACGCCGCGCCCCTTCCGCAAACTCAATCTGCGGCGACCAGTCTAACAGCGCCTTCGCCCTGGAAATATTCGCCCAGGTCCCGGGCACGTCCGCCTTGTGCCGATCGGCGAAAACAAGCCGGGCTTCCTTGCCCAGCAACTCCTCGAACGTACGAATCGCATCCCGCAACACGACCGGCCTGTCGGAACCCAGATTGAACACATCGTATCCGCGCGTCGCCAGCGCCCGCACCGTACCGCGGGCCACATCGTCGATGTACGTAAAATCCCGCGACTGACTGCCGTCTCCGTAGACGGTCAATGGCTGTTCTTCTGCAATCCAGCGCACGAAACGCAAGAGCGACATGTCCGGCCGGCCCGCAGGTCCGTACACCGTAAAATACCGCAAGATCGTAATATCCATGCCGTGCAGGCAATGGTAACTATGGCACAGGACCTCCGCAGCCTTCTTCGAAGCGGCGTATGGAGACAACACCCGATCCGTCTTCTGATTTTCGCGGCAAGGCTCCGTAATCCCCTCGCCATACACGGCGGACGTAGAGACCTGCACGAATTTCCCTACCCCGAATTTCCGGCAACACTCCAGGGCCGTCAGCGCACCCTCGACATTCGCTCGTATGTACGCATGGGGGTCCGCAACGGACGGCCGGACGCCGGCGCGAGCCGCCAGATTAATCGCCGCATCGAAGGACGCCCCTTCGAACGCCTGCTCCCGCATTGCATCCCGGTCGCATATATCCAGTCGCCGGAAAACAAACCCGGGTATCTCCTGCAAACGTTGCAAGCGCCAGTGTTTCAAACGAACGTCGTACGCCTCGTTGAGGTTATCGACTCCGACCACCGAATGCCCGTCGGCAAGCAATAACTCCGCCACCTTCGATCCAATGAACCCGGCGGCGCCTGTTACGAGATAATGGCCCATTTTATACGATCCAGGGATGCTCTGATTCATGCAATCCAGCGTGAGGAACCCGCGACCTTACCCTTTCGGATCCGCGACGCGCTCCTGCTCCGTGCGCGCCAGCGCAAGGTCGTGCTCCATCATTTCCTCAATCATTTCCCGCACCGAGTAGCGCGGAGCCCACCCCAGCTTTTCTTTCGCCTTCGAGGCGTCCCCTTGCAGAAAATGCACCTCGGCGGGACGGAAAAAACGCGGATCGACTTCCACGAGCAAATCCCCCGTCTTGCGATCGTACCCTTTTTCTTCAAGACCTTCCCCTTCCCAGCGCAGATCCACGCCCGTATATCCAAAGGCCATATCGCACACCTGCCGCACGGTATGAATCTTGCCCGTGGCCACGACAAAATCTTCCGGCTCGTCCTGTTGAAGAATACGCCATATGGCGTCCACGTAATCCTTGGCGTGCCCCCAATCCCGCCGCGCATCCAGGTTGCCCAGATACAACCGCTTGCTGAGGCCAAGCGCAATGCGCGCCGCCGCCCGCGTAACCTTTCGCGTCACAAACATGCCGCCGCGGCGCGGGCTTTCGTGATTGAACAACACGCCGTTGCATGCATACATTCCATACGCCTCCCGGTAATTCACGGTGATCCAGTAAGCGTACAACTTGGATACCCCGTACGGACTGCGAGGATAAAACGGCGTGCGCTCGTTCTGCGGAATTTCGGCGACCTTGCCGAACAATTCAGAAGTAGACGCCTGATAGAACCGTACGCGGTCAGCCATGTCAAGCAAGCGAATCGCTTCGAGCAAGCGCAACGTCCCCAGCGCATCCACGTCCGTGGTGTATTCCGGGGTTTCAAAACTGACCTGCACATGGCTTTGGGCGGCCAGATTGTACACCTCGTCCGGCTGCACCACGCGCAGAATATGGGTTAGCCGCGTCGAATCCGCCATATCGCCATAGTGCAAAACCACGCCTCCCCCGGATTCTCCGATCAAGTGATCGATCCGCTGCGTATTGGGACGGCTTAAACGACGATGCACGCCATGCACCTCGTACCCTTTTTCAAGCAGCAATTCGGCCAGGTACGATCCGTCCTGTCCGGTAATACCTGTGATAAGCGCTTTTTTTGCGGTAGACATTACGCGGTTTCTGAGTACTGGTAATAGAAAGCGGGCGAAAGCCCTCGTTACGAAGCATGTTGCACGGCGACGTCGCGCACCGGAACGCGCGGCCTCCCGATGCTGAAATAATCGAATCCGATTTCGGCCATCCGTTTCGGGTCGTACACGTTGCGGCCATCGAAAATAACCGGATGCTTCATGTATTGCTTCATTCGTTCGAAATCAGGCCGTCGGAACTCGTGCCATTCCGTGCATACGACCAGCGCATCGGCGTCGCGGAGCGCCTCGTACATATCCCGTGCATACTGGATGCTGTCGCCGAGGGTTCGCCGCGTCGCGTCGATCGCTTCCGGATCGAAGGCCCGAACCTGCGCGCCGTCCGCAAGCAAGCTCCGAATCACCACATGCGACGGCGCCTCGCGCACATCGTCGGTATTCGGCTTGAACGAAAGCCCCCAGACCGCAACCGTCCGGCCCGCCAGCGGTTGCCCGGAGACAAGAAGCGCCGGATCGTCCTGCGTAAAATACGCGCGCGCGCGCTCCGCCGGAATGCCGCGCTGCCGCTCGTTCACCTGCGCCACGGCGGACAAAATGCGAAAATCGTATGCATATTCTTCCGCCGTATGCCGCAACGCATGAATATCCTTGGGAAAACAGCTGCCCCCGAACCCGACGCCAGCATACAAAAAGTGCTTCCCGATGCGATTGTCCGCCCCAAGCCCCGCTCGAATATGATCCACGTTGGCGCCCACCCGCTCGCACAAATTGGCGATCTCGTTCATAAAGGTGATTTTGGTCGCCAGGAAGGCGTTGGCGGCGTACTTCGTGAGCTCCGCCGAACGTTCGTCCATCACCATAATAGGATTGCCCTGCCGTACGAAAGGCTCATAGATCAGAATCATCGTTTCGGCGGCTTTGGCGGACGACGTGCCAATCACCACGCGATCAGGCTTCATGAAGTCTTCCACCGCCGCGCCTTCGCGCAAGAATTCCGGGTTCGACACCACCTCGAAATCCGTACCTGGAACCAGCCCGCCCGCGATCAGGGTCTCGCGTACGCGATCCGCCGTGCCCACCGGCACCGTGCTCTTCGTCACCAGAATCTTGCAGGCGGACGACGGAGCGTCGCGGAGCAACGCAGCAATCTCTTCGGCCACGCCAAGCACATAGGAAAGATCCGCGGAACCGTCTTCGTGAGGAGGGGTCGGGAGCGCCAGAAAAATCACGTTGCATCCAAGCACCGCTTCTTTCAGGTCCAGCGTAAAACGAAGGCGTCCCTCGCGGATATTTCGTTCGAAAAAGATTTCCAGGCCGGGTTCGAAAATCGTAACGCGCCCTGCGCGAAGCTGGGCCACTTTTTCCGCATCGACGTCGACGCATACGACGTCATTGCCCATCTCCGCAAAACACGTGCCCGTCACCAGGCCCACGTACCCTGTACCGATTACTCCAAGTTTCACAATGTTTACCGCGTATGGTTTTAATCAGCGTATCCTCAGGATACTCTGGTTAAATCTGCAAAGTTCAGAGGCTGCGAGAGGCGCGCTGGCAAGGAATGACCAAGCAATGTGGCAGGCCCCACATAATGAGGAATGACAC
>CAZSNF010000029.1:0-21146 GCA_964608315.1 uncultured Rhodothermales bacterium
ACTGTACGCGCGAACGCGAAGCGCTGATCGAAGTAGAATTAATCAGAGGTTCCTTTATTCCTCGTTCGCCTGCGAAGCAAAGCGCTCCAGCGCTTCCGCCGCCCTGACGACGAGGGCGTCTACCGTTTCTGCGTCCGCATCCAGCGCGATATCCGCTTGCGCATAGAACGATTCGCGCTGCGCCAGCAATGCCGCGATGCGTTTACGCAGGGCAGATCCGGACAAGGGACGGCCTTGTTCATGCAGCAGGGGACGCGAGGCGGTTTCCTGCGCAAGCCGATCCGCCAGCCGCCGGGGCGTCATGCGGAGATAGATCAGGCACCCCTGCGACCGAACGAGCCGCATGTTTTCCTCCCGGGCGACCGCGCCGCCTCCAAGGGCAATGACAATCCGGTCGCCGCGCGACGCCGCGCGCAAGCCCTCGGCTTCGAGGCGTCGGAACGCTTCTTCTCCCCGATTGGCGAAGATGGCCTGTATCGTACAACCCGCCTCTTGCTCGATGCGCCGGTCCAGATCGACGAAATCATATCCAAGCTGGTCCGCGAGTCGGGGTCCGAGGGCGCTCTTGCCGCTCCCCATAAAACCCGTCAGATAGATGCGCGCAGGAACGGTCATCGGGGGCATTCCGGGAATATATCCCGGTCTGTGTGCAAATGGTCGGTGGAAAAACGTTCCCCGGCGCAGGCGTACGGGATTATAGCGGCGGCGAACGATCCTGAAGCAGGCGTTCGATCTGCTGGCGGTGCAACCCAACCGGCGCGTACAGGGTATTCTGAAGTATCCTAAAATACGATATCCGCCGATGCGGCGCGCATGCGATGCCTGTATACCGCATGACCATAGAATACGACGGGACGCCCTTTTCCGGATGGCAAATTCAGCCGGGCAGGCCGACGGTGCAAGGCGCGCTCGAAGCCGCGCTCGCCACCGCCTTGCGTACCCCGACGGGAATCGTCGGAGCAGGACGCACCGACGCCGGGGTACATGCCCGGGGGCAAGTGGCGCATTTTGTCGCCGACGCCTCTCCCGGGGAAGCCGGGATAGATACTCGTCGCCTGCTCGCTTCCCTGAACGGCCTGCTTCCCGACGCCATAGCAGTCCGCGATCTTGCCGAGGCGCCCGACGGTTTTCACGCGCGCTACGACGCCCGCCTCCGGCGCTACCGCTACTACGTCGCCACCGGGTTTCGCGCGCTGGATCGGCATATGCGGGTCCATATCCGGCCGGAGCCGGATTTCGCGCGCATGCAGGCCGCTGCCGATACGCTCCTCGGCGAACACGACTTCAATACGTTCTGTCTTGCGCAGTCGGAAACGAAGAACCGTGTTTGCACCCTGCACGAGGCGCGCTGGACGCGCGAATCAGACGACGGGGACGCCTGTTTCGAGATAACGGGAAACAGGTTCCTGCACGGCATGGTGCGCGCGCTGGTGGGAACGCTGCTGGAGATAGGGCACGGCAAACGTCCCGTGGAAGATATGGCTCGCCTTCTTATTCGGAAAGACCGCCGCGCCGCCGGTCCGGCGGCGCCCGCCCATGGGCTTGTGCTCGAAAAAGTAGCGTACTGAAAAATACGCTGGTTTGCGTTGGCGCCGCCGCTCCATTGCGCCGCCTCCCCGCACCCCGTGCATCCATCCATGCGACGCCGGGCCAGCGCCGCCTACGACAAACGGAACGAACGACGATGATGCGGGCTGGGGCCGTGCCGGGCCAGCGCCGCATAGTGCTGCTTTACAGGATACCCTGCATTCGCCTTCCACCCATAAGCGGGATAGTCGTCATGCAACCTGTGCATCAGACGATCTCGCTCCACCTTGGCGATAACAGACGCCGCCGCAATAGAACGGCGCAGGCGGTCGCCCCGTACGACCGTTTCGGCGGGGCACGGCGGATCGGGAAAACACCGGTTCCCGTCGATCAGCAAGTAATCCGGCGCGGGGGCCAGATTCTGAACGGCGCGCCGCATGGCCTCCATGGCGGCATGGAGAATATTCAGGCGGTCTATTTCCTGCGGCGAACACAAACCCACGCCGACAATCGAAGCGCTGGCCCGAATCCCCTCGGCCACTCGTTCGCGCGCGGGCCGCGAAAGCAATTTGCTGTCGGTCAGTTCGGGAAGATGCAAATCGGGAGTCAGTATCACGGCGGCGGCCACCACAGGGCCCGCCAGGCATCCTCGCCCCGCCTCGTCTACGCCGGCAATGCGCTCGTAGCCCTGCGAACGAAGCGCATCTTCGAAACGCCGCGAAGGAAGTCCGGACCGGGAAGCCATAGCGATACCGGCGGCTATTCGTCGTACTGATCCGGCAAGTCGTTCTCGTAGAGGACCACGTCTCCTTTACGAAGAAACGTCGCCAGGAAAGCCTGCGCATCCCGCAACGCGTCGAAAACATGCAGATTTTCCGCCGGAAACCCTTTGCTGCGCAGCCCTTCCCGGATGGGCGCGGTTTGCTTGCGGCCCACCAGCAGCGCCACATCCGCATGGTCGGCGATATGCGCTCCCAGTACGCGATTTTCTTCCTGTTGCCGCTCGCCAAGCTCGATCATGCCGGGCGTTACGACAATGCGCCGCCCCGAACGGAAAGCGCCAAGAATCTCCACCGCGTTCCGGGCGCCCACCGGGTTGGCGTTGAACGCGTCGTCGATGACGGTTACCGGGCCTTCCCGCCGCAACTGAAGCCGGTGCGGCACGGGCTCAAGCCGCTCCACGGCATGCGCCATCTGGCGCAAACGCAATCCCGTCTCGCATCCGACCGCCAGCCCGAGAAGTATGTTGGTTACGTTGTGCGCCCCAAGAAGCCGGGTCTGGAAGCGCTGCTCCATTCCGTTTTCGCCGCGTACGACAAAGGACGTTCCGCAATGGTCGTACCGAATATCGAAGGCGGCAAGGTCGGCGTCCGGGTTGCCTTGCGCGGAAATGCGCCATACCCGGCCAGGGGCCTGCGCCTGCATGGCCGCCACCCGCTCGTCGTCCACGTTCAGCACCGCCACGCCGTCTGCATCCATGCGGGAGATCATCCGGCCTTTCTCTTCCGCAATGCGGTCCATGGTCCCCATGCTCTCCAGATGCGCAATCCCTATCGTCGTAACGACGCCGATATGCGGTCGGACGATATCGCACAATTCGTCCATATCGCCCGGATGCCGGATACCCATTTCCAGCGCCAGCGCCTGATGCTCCGGCCGCAGCATGGTATTGACCACCAGACAAAGGCCCATGGGCGTATTGTAGGAACCCGGCGTAATCAGGGTTTGGCGGCGCAGGCCAAGCAGGTCCCCTGTAATGGCCTTGACGCTCGTTTTTCCATAGGAACCGGTAACCGCGACGATTTTCAGGTCCGGGCGGCGGGCAAGGCGGCGGCGGGCCTGTCGCTTGAAGCCCTCCCGGACGCATCGTTCCACCGGAGCCATGACCCCAGCAGCGACAAGCACCCAGCCCGGCGCCAGAAAATCCGCCAGAAACAGCCCGCCCAGATACCAGAGCAGGTCCGCAAGGTCGCCCCGCAACCACAAAAAGGCTCCCGCCGCAACGGGCAGCAACGCCAGCAACGCGGCCGTCGCCAGCAAGCGCCGCAGTCGGGGCGTATGCTTCAGCGGTTTTTTGTCGCGGTCGCTCCGGTAGCGCCGCGAAGAAGCAAACGTAACGGCCCAGAGCGGCAGAACAACCGCCATCACCGGAAACGGATCGAACAGGGCGACGCAAACCGCCGCAAGAACCCACTCCGCAAGCGCCAGCTGATGAGACCGGCGAAATACCAGCGTACGAAAACGATGGGCGACCCAGGCCCGAAATTCCCCGGACTTGTAGCCGTGCAACTGGAAAATATGCAGAAAATAGCGCAGCCGCCGAGCGGCGCGCCATCCCGCGAAAAGCGTTGCAACAAGAACAAGCAATGGAACAAGGAACATGGAACCCGGTGCAGCGTCAAATGTTTTTGCAGTAACTTGGCTTGCGGAAGCCGCTTGCAAACGAACGAAGTCTGCAAGGCGGCGTCAGCAATCTGTTTCGAGAAAATGCCGGGTGGCGGCGATAAACGTGGCGAAATCGTCCATATAGCCGTAATGCCCCGCATTTTCGAGCGTAACGAGGCCCGCATCGGGGATGGCGCGTACAAGATATTCCATCTGCCGTTGCGATACGGCCGTATCCTGATCGCCTCGAAAAAGCAGCGCGGGAACATCGATTTCCTGCACCTGCTCGTCGAGATGGCAGGTAACCATGCGAACGAAAACGCGGCGCATGACCCCTTCGACGGAACGGTAATCCGACGAACCCAGCATGCGCCAGACAAGCGAATGTCGTAACCAGTCTAGGCCGTATGCGCGAAGCGGTTCGGGCGCCCACCGAAAAGGCGCCTTAAGCGCCTGGGCCGCGGTCCGGCGAACGTAATACCCGACGGACCTGCGGGGCGCGACGCCCGAAGGACTGACAAGCGCCAGACGACGGATCAACCGTTTATACGCCGGATGCGAAGCCATATAAAGCGCAATCCGCCCCCCGTTGGAGTGCCCGACGATCGTGACCGGCTGCCCGACATGCATATCCAGAACCTCCCTGATCAGCGCAGCGTGCTCCGGAACGCCCATGACCTCCTCGGGCGGCGGCGAATGACCGTGCCCGGGAAGATCGATATTCACGACCCGGTAATCCGGGGCCAGCGCCTCGGCGATCGGGGCCATATGGGCCGCGCTGCTTCCCCAGCCGTGGAGCAGGAGCACGGGCGCGCCCTCAGCGTTGCCCGTAATTGCGCAGCCCAGCATGTCCGCGCCGTACGACGCAGGCGCCGCGGCGCCGTTGTGCGCTTTCGATGACGCTTTGGAACTCATTGCCCTGCTATGCTGTTGGAGCGCCGTACATCCTATCTTCCTCCGGATTTTCCGTTTTTCGGGCCGCTCGCCCTGGAAACCGGGATGCAATGGTCCTGCGAATCTTCGTCGGGCTTTTCATCGGTCGGTTTCCCGCCGCATGACGTATGCGGTCCTAATGTACGAAGCGCGCCGCGCCCATTCCTGTTGCATCGAATTATTGTTGCCTGACAGGGTGGTCGCCTGCGCCGCGTACAGTACGTTTTCGCGATCAATGCACTGAATTATATGCCAGAAAAAAACTTTGAAGGTATCCTCGAAATGATCGGGGGTAAAAAATTCGGCTTTATCCGGACCTTTCGCCCGGATTTGCCAAAGGGGAACAGCGACCCCTTTACGTCGCCGCCGCTGGTGCGAAAATTTCATCTTCGGGACGGATGCCTCTTGACGGGCACCCTGCGACCGGGTCGAAAAGGCGCCCTGCAAGTAGCCCGCATCGATAGCGTGATGGGCATGCCGCCCGAAAAATGGGCCGAGATCGCCGATTTCGATGGCGGACAAACCATCTATCCGGACGAAAAGCTGGAGCTGATTACCGCTCCGGGGGAAATTTCCATGCGCGTTGTGGACCTGGTCTCCCCCATCGGCAAGGGGCAACGCGCCCTGATCGTGGCGCCCCCCCGCACGGGCAAAACGATTCTGTTGAAAAAAATGGCTGCGGCGATCACGCAGAATCATCCGGAAGTGGCGCTGGTGGCGCTCCTCGTCGACGAGCGGCCCGAAGAAGTCACCGACTTCAAACGGGCCACGGCGGCCCAGGTGTTCGCCTCGTCGAACGACCGGGAGGAAGACAACCATGTCCGCGTCTCCACGCTTGCGCTCGAATATTCCCGACGCCTTGTGGAAACAGGCAAGGACGTCGTGCTGCTGCTTGATTCGCTGACCAGGCTGGGACGGACCTTCAATCTGTACCTGGGCGGAAGCGGGCGTACGCTTTCGGGCGGCCTGGACGCGAAAGCCTTGCAAATTCCCCGACGGATATTCGGCTCGGCCCGCAATATCGAGGGGGGCGGATCGCTTACCATCGTGGCTACGGCGCTCATCGAAACGGGCAGCCGCATGGACGATGTGATTTTCGAAGAATTCAAGGGCACGGGCAATTCGGAAATCGTGCTCGACCGGGAAATGGCCGACAAACGCATTTTCCCGGCGATCAACTTGCGCAAAAGCGGTACGCGCAACGAAGAGCGGCTCCTCGGAGACGCCATCGCGCAGCATCATCGACTGTTCCGGGCGCTGAACTCGCGGCCCCCTGTCGAGGCCATGCAGGCGCTGATTCGGCATTTGCAGCAATCGCCCACGAACGCGCACCTGCTCAACGAACTGGTGCCGAGCGAGGCGTATTGACACGTGAAAACTTGCGGCGGAGGTTATATTTTCCGCCTTGCGGCGTCTATAGGGAAAACGCAGGACTTTCCCGTTTCACCGCTTGATCAACGTTTTCGCTATCGTGTCGAATCCTCTTGAACGAATCGAACCCGTCTGCGACCCGGATATCCGATACCAGGTCCCCATCCGCAATTGGGCGGAAAAAGAACGCCCCAGCGAGCGCATGCTGAGCGGTCAGCCCGACGGCTTATCGGACGCCGAACTGATCGGCGTACTGTTTCGATCAGGCACCCACACCCGTTCCGGCTCCGTATCGGCCATTCAACTGGGGCGTACGCTGCTGCATACGTTCGGCGCATTGCGCGATCTGTCCCGCCGCGACACGCGGGAAATGATGCGCGTGGCGGGCGTCGGCCCGGCCAAGGCGGCCCAGCTTGCCGCCGCGTTCGAGATCGGGCGGCGCGTAGAAGCGCAGCAACTTGATCGCAGGGAAATCCGGGTATGCTCGCCCAACGACGTGGCGGCGGTCTACATACCTAAATTGCGCGATTTGCGGACGGAAGTATTCGACCTCGTTTTGCTCAATACGGCGAACGTCATTATCTCCAATATTCGGTTGAGCGGGGGAGGCCTTTCGTCCAGCATCGTCGAACCGAGGGCCGTGTTCCAGCAAGCCGTCCTGGAGAACGCCGCTTCAGTGATCTGCGTACACAACCATCCGTCCGGGAACCCGGAACCGAGCCAGGAAGACATCCGAATCACCCGGCAACTGGTGTCCGCAGGCAAAATCATGGGCATTCCCATTCACGATCATCTCATCGTGGCGGGAAACCAGTATACCTCCATGGCGGAGCGTCAGTTGTTGTAGGATGCTCTGATCTGCGTATCCCTTGACGGTTTCCCGGCGCTTGCGGAATCATACGGGCGCCTTTCCCTGTATGAGGGCCGCATTCCGGCTTGCCCGGACATTTTTACGCACTCGTTTGCCTTGCCATGGACCTCCTGGAAAAAATCGTTTCCCTTTCCAAGCGCCGCGGATTCGTTTTTCCGTCTTCGGATATTTACGGCGGCCTCGCCGCCACGTACGATTATGGTCCCCTCGGCGCGGAACTGAAACGCAACGTGAAGGAACGGTGGTGGCGGGACA
The DNA here is from genome assembly GCA_964608315.1 of uncultured Rhodothermales bacterium. Classification (GTDB taxonomy): domain Bacteria; phylum Bacteroidota; class Rhodothermia; order Rhodothermales; family VXPQ01; genus VXPQ01. The sequence goes on from CAZSNF010000029.1 coordinate 7,343, forward strand.
TGGTGTACCGGCACGACAATATCGAGGGCCTGGACGCAGCGATTCTGATGCATCCGACCGTCTGGAAAGCGTCCGGGCACGTAGACGCTTTCCACGACCCCATGATCGACGACAAGGCGTCGAAACGGCGGTACCGGGCGGACGAACTGATCGAACGACACATCGAAAAACTGGAGGCTTCCGGAAAGGAGGAGCGGGCCCGCCGCGTTCGCGACCGTTTTCTTGCGGCGCTGCACAGCGACGATATGCCGAAAGAACTCCACCGGATCATTCTCGACGAAGAAATTCGGGGGCCTGACTCCGGCGCCTTCGACTGGACCGAGGTGCGGCAATTCAATCTGATGTTCGAAACGCACGCCGGCGCGGTCGCAGACGACGAGACGCGCATCTGGCTTCGCCCGGAAACGGCCCAGGGCATCTTCGTGAATTTTCGGCTGGCGCAAGAAACGGCCCGACAGCAAATCCCCTTCGGCATTGCGCAAATCGGAAAGGCCTTTCGCAACGAAATCGTCGCCCGCCGATTTATTTTTCGCATGCGCGAATTCGAGCAGATGGAGATGCAATATTTCGTCTGTCCCGGAACGCAGATGGAGCATTTCGAGGCCTGGCGGGCCAAGCGCATGCAGTGGCATATCGACAACGGCGTTCGCCCGGAACGCTTGCGCTGGCGCGAACACGAGAAGTTAGCGCACTATGCCGATGCAGCCTTCGACGTGCAGTACGACTTTCCGATGGGATGGCAGGAAATCGAGGGCATTCACTCGCGCACCGATTTCGACCTGAAACGCCACCAGGAGTTTTCCGGCAAGAAAATGGAGTATTTCGATCCGAGGCGACAGGAGAAATACATTCCGTATGTCGTGGAAACGTCCGCCGGGCTGGACCGCACCGTGCTCATGCTGCTGTGCGAGGCCTACGAAGAAGAAAAGGTCGAAGGCGAAGAACGGGTCGTCATGAAATTCCACCCGGAAATGGCCCCCGTCAAAGCGGCTGTTTTTCCCCTGGTCAAGCGGGACGGAATGCCGGAAATGGCCCGGGCGCTCGCCAACGATCTGCGCGAGCATTTCAAGGCGTTCTACGACGAAAGCGGGTCTATCGGGAAACGCTACCGCCGCATGGACGAAGCCGGCACGCCGTTCTGCATCACGGTGGACGGGGAAACCATGGAAACGGGCGCCGTTACCGTCCGGGACCGGGATTCCATGGTTCAGGAACGCGTTGCGAAAGAACACGCAGCGACCTGGCTGAAAGATCGGATGAAAGCCTGGTCCCGGTCCGCATAACGACCGCGTCTCCGACCGACGCCGCGGCGACAAATCGCTGACGCAATCGCCCCGGCAGGGACTGGCTTCAGGAAAAACCAGAACGTCCTGCAACAACCCCCTCTGCGCCGTATATTACCTGTGTTATGGACATTCAGAAATTGCTAAGGTGGATTGCGGTCGTCATCGTACTGATCGTGGCGGGCGGCGTACTCAGCGTCATCCTCAAGATCGGCGCCGCCATTGCCCGCATTGCGCTGCCGGCGCTGCTTGCGCTGCTCGTCATCGCCATTATTCTCCGGCTCATCGACGCCCTCCGGCGGCGATAGGGGTACGCTGATCAGGGCCTGTACTTGCGTAAGCGAAGCGCTGGGCGAAAAGCAGATTGATCAGAGCATCCCTTGCATTATGAGCCTGTCCGACTTCCTCGAACCGCACAAAAAATGGATGCGCCTCGCCCTTAAAGAGGCTGAGGCGGCCTGGGACGAGGACGAAGTGCCCGTCGGCGCCGTGGTGGCGCACGCCGGCGAACTCGTCGGACGGGGCCACAACATGGTGGAGCGCCTCCAGGACCCGACCGCCCACGCCGAAATGATCGCCCTCACGGCGGCGTGCGAAACGCTCGGGACGAAAGTCCTGCGCGGATGTACGCTCTACGTTACGCTCGAACCGTGCCCAATGTGCGCAGGCGCCCTTGTGTGGGCCCGCATCGACCGACTTGTGTTCGGAGCCTTCGACGAAAAAGCAGGCAGTGCATCGACCTTGTACGACATCCCCCGGGACCCGCGGCTGAATCATCAGGTGGAGGTGATGTCCGGGGTAGAAGCAGACCGCGCCGCCGAACTCATGCAGGCTTTCTTTCGGAAACGCCGCATCGCCCTGTAGCGGCGTCCCTCGCACCATTTTTCCTGCGCAAGATTTTGCATAAATATTTATACAATATTCCTGGGCAAGCGCCATGACGGACGTGGTTATCGTCGGCGGCGGCCCGGTTGGGCTGGCCTGCGCCATTCGGGCGCAGCGGGAAGGGCTGCGCGCCCTCGTCGTGGAGAAAGGGACCGTCGCGCAGTCCCTCGTCGGATATCCCGTGAAGATGGAATTCTTTTCGACCCCCGAACTCATCGAAATCGGGGGACATCCTTTCCCCGTACACGGACACAAGCCGCTTCGCGAGGAAGCCATCGAATACTACCGGCGCGTGGCCCAGAACGAAGGACTCGCCCTGCGCCTGTACGAGCGCGTCCTGCGCGTGGACGGCGAATGCGACGCCTTTCGGGTAGTAACGAACAGGGATACGATAGCCGCCCGGCGCGTGGTGATCGCCATCGGCTTCTTCGACCACCCGAATATGTTGCGCGTCCCCGGAGAGGATTTGCCGAAAGTAACCCATTACTACAAGGAAGCCTATCCGTATTTCGGACAGCGCGTAGCCGTGATCGGCGCGCGCAATTCGGCGGCGAAGGCGGCCTTGGACTGTTGCCGCCACGGCGCGCGCGTAACGCTGCTCGCGCGGGGGGCGAAACTATCGAACCGCATCAAATACTGGATCCGGCCCGACCTCGAAAACCGCATCGCACAGGGCGCCATCGCGGCCCGTTTCAACACGGTCGTGCGAGAAATCCGGGCGTCGTCTCTCGTTATCGAGGGGCCCGCGGGCGTGGAGGAGATCGGGAACGACTATGTGCTGGCGCTCACGGGCTACCACCCGGACTATTCGTTTCTGAAGGCCGCCGGCGTCGAAATCGCCGACGACGAATGGAACACCCCGATCTTCGACGCGCAATCTTTCGAAACCACGCGCAAGGGCTTGCACGTCGCAGGCACCGTCTGCGGCGGACGGCGGACGGGCCGGTGGTTCATCGAAAACGGGCGCGTCCACGCCGTGCAAATCATGCGCCATATCGCGGGGCGGGACCTGGAACCCGTCGATTTCGAAAAGCGCCACTGGATTACGGCGGAATAAACCGCCGGTTGCCGGGCTGCTCCCTGCACTGCGCTGGCGAAAAAGACAGACAGAGGCGCACTTGTTATACGGAGGGCATGGCAAACTTGTTACGGATGCTCTGATTAAATCTACTTCGATCAGAGCATCCGTACGTTCGTTCGCGCCCGACCGAAAACAAACCGATCACACTGCATCAAGAATTTGCCGGGCTTGCGGATGATTCGGCGCAAGGCGCAACGCTTCCTGCGCATACCGGCGCGCCTCGTCGTCCTCTCCCAGCAAATACCAGGCGTACGCCAGATTAACCAGCCCGTCCACATACGACGGATCAAGTTCCACGGCTCTCGAAAACCACCGAACGGCAATCTCCGGGCGCCCATCGTTCATATGGAACGCGCCCAGATTGCCGTACGCAACTGGATTATCCGGCTCGGCCTGCACCGCCTGCTCGAACAGGGCGCGGGCTTCTTTGAGGCGCCCGTCCTGGGCCAGCAAGAATCCCAGATTCCCCAGCGCCTGCCCGCCGTCCGGCTCGAGGCGGATTGCTTCGCGGAGAGATCGTTCGGCGACGGCGCGATCCCCCTGTCGTAACCGGGCGGTTCCCAAATTGAAATGGGCCGGCGCCAGCCATGGATGCTCGGCGACGGCCGCCTCGTAGTGCGCCGCCGCTGCGTCCCGTTCGCCTTGCGTCTCCAGGTATCGTCCGTAATTGACGCGGATATCCGCCCGGGCAGGTTGCATGGCCAGCGCCTGCTCGTACAAATCCCGAATCGCTGCGCCCTCGCGCCCCAGCCGTTCATACGTTTGCGCCAGGGCGTTGAGCCGCTCCGGTTTGGGTTCCAGCGCCACTGCCTGCTCCAGCGGCTCCGCGGCGCGGGCCATTTCTCCGAGTTGCATGTACCCGTACCCGCGAAGATACTGCGCTTCGCCGAACGATCCCGCCGCAGCGTCGAGCAACGTCACGCCATGCCGAAGGGCCGTCGTGTCCCGATGCTGCAATCCCCGAATAACATAGGCCATGCCCGCATAGGCGCCTGCCGAGTCGTCCTGGGCATAGTATGGACGAAGCCGAACGCGCTCGACGGACGGTTCGGCGGCGTCCTTCTCTCGCGCGACGCGAATGCGGTGATCCGTAAACGAGGTGTGCGGCGTACCCGCCACGGCCGCCTTCGGCATATGGCACGAAAAACAATGGGCGTCTTCCGCGTGCGCGGCTTGCATGTCCTCCGCAGGCAATGCAGCCTGCAGCGCGGCCGGCGCGTGGCAGGTCAGGCACGCAGCGTTGAAATAATCGGGGCCCGCCAGCCGGAACGCCTCGTGCGGATTGTGGCAAGTGGTGCAATCCATGGGCCGCTCAGAAGCCTGCGTTTCGATAAAACAGGCGCTTTGCTTCATCAAGTCCGCATGGGAGATCACGTCGATTTCGTCTCCCGTATCCGCCGCGTCGGATACGAAAAACGCCATATGTTCGGAAAGCGGACGAGAGGGGCGGTAATCGTAGGCGTCGCGCCCGTCCCGCAGCATCGACGCCGCGGCGTGCAAATGGCATTGCTGGCACACGTCCAGCCGGCGTTCGAGCGAAAGGTGCGCCGGGTTTACAATGGTCTCGTCTATGTCGCCCGCCGGTTCCGGGGAAGCAAGGCGGGCCTCGACATGCACAGATCCCGGCCCGTGGCATCGTTCGCACCCTATCCCGTGCGGCACGGCCTCGTATTTGCCGTCCACGAACGGCGTCGACTGCGGGTAACTGTTGTGACAAGCCATGCAGCGATCCGGAATGAGCCGGTCGAAACGGGCGTTGGATGTCTCGTATCCGGGGCTAAGGTCCCATTTTTCCTCCTGGGCATACCAGGTCAGGGGAAGTTCGAAGTACCGCCCGCCTTCTTCCACGAGATACGTCCGCGCCGCCGTGCCGCTGCCCACTACGTACTCTATTTCCCGAATCAGGCTGTGCGTTTTGCTCCCGTCCGGTCCCTGCCTGAATTCTTCGAGCCAGAAACGGTCGCCTTCGCGGTACGGGCGATACGAGAAGCCCCGATTCGGGTCCTGCACGATCACGCCGTCGAAATCTTCGACCACGACGGCGGAACGCATGGGATAGAACGAGTTCGCCATCCCGTGCTCCTCAAATCCCCGGTACTGCTCCTCATGGCAGTCGAAACAGGCTTCGTCCCCGGTAAAGTCGGCGGACAGGTTCCGAAAACGAATTTCCCCCTCGGCGACGTCTTCTGCATCCTGCGCGACGCCCCGCACATCCGGCGCACCGGAGCCGCATCCGGAAACCGCCGCGGCGCAAGCCAGCGCAACCAATAACAAAAAAGCGGAGCAGCGCATCGCCGTTAGTAAAGGAAAATTATCCCTCAATGCAAAAAAAGGGCAGACCGCACGCGCGGCCTGCCCTTTTCCACCATGAAAAAGCGGATTTCGTTCGCTCAAAGCGTGAACGTCGCAGCGAACACGTTGACGCTGCTGAACACCTTTGAAGGACGATAGGCGTAATCCACCATCAACCGGCTGGGGCCGATCGGAAGCGAAAGCCCGCCGCCTACGTTCCACTCCGACCAGTGCGTCACCTGCTCGGTGGGCACGTCCAGCCCGCCGCGCACAAAGAGCGTGTTCATAAAATTCAACTCCAGTCCGCCGGCGTACTGGTTCACGTCGTACGAATTCGACCGGTAATTCGCCAGAACCGTCGCCGTCATATCACTGGTGAATTCGCGTTCGTATACGGCGCCGAAATTCAGCATGGAAGGCAGTTCCGAACGTACGTCCCGTATCTCGGCCGGCACTTCGTAGTCCCCGGAGGGGCTTGCCGTAACGATCGGATCCTGAAGCCCCACGCCGTTGAAACTGAACTGCGGGCCGAAGTTGCGCAAGCTGACCCCGAAACGCAGCCCCGATTCGCCCACGATGTAGGTCATGCCGGCGTCCAGCGCCACCGTGCGGGCGTCGATATCGTCGATGCGCTGGCTAAGCCCCTTGAAGGTAATGCCTGCGGCGATGCGGTCGGTCAACTGGCGGCCATACGTGAGGCCCACGGCGATCGTAGCGGCGGACCAGGTATTGTCCGGGCTGATTTCGGGATTCTCCACCGTAGTCTCGGGAATATCTCCGTAATCCCAGCTGGTGACCGTCAGTCCGATGTTGCTGGACCCGAAGCGCTGCGCCACGCCAAAGTAATTGACGCCGGTATCCGCAATGTAATTCATGCGGCTGAACATGGCGGTCGTGCTCTGATTGATCAGGATCGCCGCCGGATTCGAGATCAGCGCCTCCACGCCCGACGCGCCGTTCATGCCGCCCGTCATGGCGGAAGCCAGCGAAATCGCGCGCGGCGTAACCGGCACAGTCAACTCGGATAGCGCGGCGGTCCCGTGCCGCTCATTGCTTTGCCCCAAGGCCTCGAACGCAACGAGTCCCGGCAGAAGGGCCAACACGACGACAAGGCGTTGATATTGCTTTTTCATGGTTTTGAGCCTTTGGTCTCGAGTTCGGTTCGATTAGAAGATATTGATGTTCGTTTCCCGGTTGACGACGCCGAACTTCATGATCTTCTCCCCGACGCCCGGAACGTCGATATGAAGGAAGTACATGCCGCTGGCCACCGGCAAGTTGCTGTCCGTCGTCAGGTTCCAGTCCAGCGACGTGCTCGGACCGTCCTTGTACAACGTGCGAACCAGCGTGCCGCTCACCGTATAGACGCGAATCGTCGCCGTCTGGGGCATGTTCGTGAAACGCACCCGACGGTCCTCGTTGCCCGTCTCGTACGCCGAACGACCGCGGTACGGGTTCGGCACTATGCCGATATCTTCGACCGACGCCTCCAGCGCCCCCGCATCGCCCGTCGCGCGGCCCAGGCCCGCCGTCTCAATGCGGAACACGTCCCCCGGCTGGTGCGGCTTCGTCGTTTTGATCTGGAACACCGTGCCAAGCTCCGGCTCAGCCTGCAAGTAATCCTGAGGACCCGCAGCGGCCGATACGTCCCCGCCGTTCCATAACACGAAAACCGTACGGGACATGTAATTCCATACGTCGCATTCCGGTATGAACGCCTGGCCCGGCCGATCAGCCCAGTCCGAACAACCGGCGTCGAACGCGCCCTCGCCCAGTTCCTCATACTTCGCCATGGCGTCCTCGTATCCCTGCTGGCCCGGCGTATCGTTCGTCGGGTACATTACGTACACCGGATCCGTCCAGGGATCGTTGCCCGCGCCCGATACCTCGTGGTCCGCCCAGCCCGGATTGCCCTCCGGATCAAGCGCATCGTACATAAGGCCCCACTTGCCGTCTTCGGCCATGTCGAACAGGAACGGCACCAGGCGAACATCGTCCGAAGCATCCGGACTCGTGCCCACGTCCCACCACTCGAACGGCACGTCCACCACATGCCCGTTGGTGGCGGTTGACCAACCCGGCTTGCTCCACGCTTTCCCGTTGCCCGTGAAACGAACCTCCACGTCGTTCGGAACGATATGCCCGACCCCGTTGAACGACGCCCCGAGACCGCCCGTGTACTGAAGGGTGCGCGCCAGGAAAGCGGCGTAATTTGCTCGCGAACCGTTCGGCCATGTGTGAATGAACCAGCCGAATGGGCTATTGTTTGTTGACTGCTGGCTGGCCATGCCGACTGCATTTGGCGGGCCCACGCCGGCCGGTCCGGGAAATCCGGGCCAGTTCGCAGCAGCCCACGCCGGCGGCGAAAGCGGACCCGCCGCATTCGCCACCACCTGAAAGGCGTCGAACGCAGGCGGCGGGGCGTCGACAGAAACCGACAGGCCGTCGAATATCATAATATCCTGCCCAAGCGGCGTCTCCTCGCCCGTGCGCACAAAATAATCGGCCCCGTCGATGATCACATAGCCGTCGGATTCGCGCGTAATCGTGTAGGCTGCCTTCCCGGAACCAACTTCCCCGTCCGGACCCGCCACCTCGTCCAGCGCCATGAACTCTACCGTGTAGTCCGAACCCGTCACAGACGCCGGATCCACAATGCGCCAGGTAACCACGCCCTGGCCGCTTTGCGTAACTACCGTCGCCGAGGAATCCGCCGACATAACCTCGCTGTTCAGCGACGAACCGCCTTCCGAGGAAGCAATCCGCGACGGACGGATCGTAATGTTCGTCGGAGCGCTTTCCAGAACTTTCGGCGTGGAGTTCGGACTGTAGGCGTACGCCGAAATCCCGTAGTAGTAATCCGTGTAGTTCGTCAGGTTCGGCAACGCGTAGTTATACCGTATCCCGCTGTCCGTGCCCCGGGCCGATACCGCCGGGACAAAATCGCCTATATCACCGTCGAAAACCGGATCGAGCACCTTGGTCACCCCGTTCGCCACGTCCAGCGTGAGCACCAGTTCGCGCTGATCCGCCGCGAACGAGGAGGTGGGATACCGGTAGATGTTGAAGCCCTCGAACGTGTACGTCTTGTCGTCCAGTTCCAGTTCGTCCAGAAATCTGTCCGTCGCATCGTACGCCCCAAGGTAGTTCTCGCTATTAGTGGGATAGCCCCATACGAGATGCGCCTGCCCGTCCAGCTCCGAAGCGTACAGACAGTGGCCCGAACCCGGATGCAGCTGGACGTTGGAGGAAGCGGGATTGCAAAGCGGCGGAGGAGGCGGAGGCGAAGGGATATCGAAGCCGGCGTCGTACGCTGTCTGCGCCAGAATGTCCGCAGCGCGCAGCGCCGTAATGGAACTCAGGTTGTCCCCGGCCTGCGCAAACACGACCCCGAACACGATGTCCTGGCTATCTCCGGGCTGCAAGGTGAACGGCCCCGTGGACACCACCAGGCGCCGGTCGCCCGACGAATTCCTCCCGCCGGCGTTATCGTTGTTTACCTCGCTCCAGAATTGACCCGACACCGGGTCGCCCGGGTAGGCGAACTTGGTTACCGTCGAGCTCGTTTGAAAACCATTTCCGCCAACCGTAAGCGGCTGCCCGCCGCTCCAGAAACCCTGCTGCACATTGTACACCTCCTGAGCGACAGAAGGATCCTCCGTCCCCTCAGGCCCCCCGTTGATGAAGTACATGAAACTGCTCACCCCCAGCGTATCGCCGGTCACTGAAACGGGTCCCTGAAAAAAGTCGTAGCCCGCCGCGGGCGCCGGACCGTATACATTGTCCATTGGATTATCGTTGTACACGTAGCCAAGGTTCAACGTCGTGTCCACCCCCACGAAGTCGTCCCCCGCGTCGCCCAGGTCCGGATCGGAGAAAATGGACAAAAACGTATTGGTAAGCGGGTCGCTGCCCTTGTACGTAACGTTGTACTTGAAAAACGTCGTGTTGCCGAGCGCATCCGCCCGATTGAACGCAAAAGCGTGCACCCGCACTTCCACGCCGATCGGCGCAGCCTGTGTTCTGCGGTGCGCATTTCCCACGTCGTTCATAATCCACCATACCGCCTGATCCCCGATCAGGTCGGGACGATCTCCTCCCGCAAGGTTGTAGTTCCCCTCCACGCCGTCCCCATCCACCACCGGCGCGCCCAGATCGTACGGCCATTGCGCCAGGTCCGCCGCAGCCTGCCCCGTCGCCTCGTAGTTCTGGATATCGTCCTTGCCTACCTTGTACAAATGGTCGTACGCCGAACAATCGTCCGGATTCACCGGACGTCCGTCCGCGCCCAGAGGCCCCGGCCAGAATTCAAAATTGTTGTACGTGGAGCCCGCCGTGCGCAAGTCGTTCCCCACCATGCCGCCGATCCAGATGCCCATCGCATAGATGGGCGAATGGCCGGAAGCTTTGGGAACGATATACTGCGCCTCTGCGCCGTTTCCGTAGGCGATGCTGCCGAAATTGAAAAGGCGTACGCGGGCATTGTTGACGTCCAGGTCTTTCTGCGCCAGACCCGCCGTGCATTTACCGGGATCGGGACCCGAACTGCCGCTTCGCAGAAGGACAGGCGATTCCGCCTGCCGCTTCTTCTTGTCCTTGTCGTCCTTGTCCTTGTCCGCATCTGCGAAAGCGCCGGACGCAGAGATCAGGCACGCGGCGAAAATCAACGTCAGGTATCGTGTAAGCTGCTTCATGGGTATATGAGGCGTTGCGTTCGGAAAAATGGCCTGATCACGTTAAAAATTGAGCGAGAATCCCAGACGGAACCGGCGGGGCCGGCTATACATCAGGCTGGACGCAGACGTGTGCCGACTGCCCACGTTCACTGGCCCGCCAATGTACGCGTCGTACAAAAACGCCGCCGCGACAGGATCCGGTTGCGTGGCGAGATACCCGCGGCCCCCGTTCGTCATCAGATACCCATCGGTGTTCGGCAAGCCGGTGGCCCGAAAAACCGCCAGCACGTTCTGCGCGTCAAGCAGGTTCTGCACGATCAGATAGGCCGTCAGCGAAGAATTGCCTACGCGAAAGCGACGATCCAGGCGCACGTCGATGCGGGAAGTGGACGGAAGGCGCGCCGAGTTCACGGACCCGACCGCATCTTCCGTGAAACTGTCGCTCACGTTGAAAGACGATCCCGCCAGCGCCGTGTACGACATGCCGCTTCCGTACCGGGCCAGAATGTTCAGGCCCATATTCTCCAGCAGGCGATTTCCCCCGATGGACGGGCCCTCGTCCTCGCCAAAGCGATAGTCCACCGAGGCGTTCAGCGTATGCCGCTGGTCGAAATCCGCCGGCGCAATGGTGTTCGGAAACACCGACCCGCGCCAGACGATCACCGACGTAGCGCCTGCGTCCGATCCCGTGCCCTGCGCAAACGACAGGGTGTAGTTGGTCGTAACGGCCAGGTTTCGCGTCCGGCGCAGATCGAAACCGAATTCAATGCCCTTGGTGGTCGTGAAGTCCGCGTTCAGGTACGTGCCGTAGGACGGGAAGCCCCCTATAAGGCGACGGTTGCTGATCTTGTTCTCCTGCGTCCGGTAGAAACCGGATATCGTAAGCGCCGTGCTGGTTCCCAACCGCTGCCGGAAACCCAGTTCGTACTGCACGGTCCGCTCCGGCTTGAGTTTGGGATTCGACGTACGGGAATTCTGCGTAGTGATTTCCTCGTAGGACCGGAAGGTCGTAAACGAACGCTCCGTGGGGCGCTGGCTGGTTACGTTGTAGGAGGCGAAAAACACGGCCCGGTCCGTAACGGGGAAGCTGACCCCGATGCGAGGCATGAACGTAGCCTGCGGCGTATACTCTTCGAACGCATTGGAAATGGGTTCTTCCGTTGCCCGCACCTGACCGGACAGGTCGTTCACGATGCGCAACGCGTCCACCCGCGTTCCCTCCTCGTCGAAGAAATTGCCGTCCAGGTCCCGATAGCCGACCACGTCGCCTGCGTCGTTGAAGTACACCGCGTCGCCCGCATCCACGCCGGAAGGGACGCCGGAAACCGACTCTGCGCGCACAATGGGACGCGGAGCGTAAATGTCCTTCAGCACCACCGCGTTGTTGTCGAACACCTCAAGGCGCAAGCCAAGGTTCAGGACCAGGTCGCGGTACTCGATCTTGTCCTGCAAATATCCGCCGTAATAGATCGGATTTCGGGGCTCGATATTCAGGTTCGTCCGGTCGAAATATCCTTGAATGTCCTGGTCGTTCACCTCGTTCAGTCCCCGAAAATCGTAGCCGTAGTAGTTGGTGCGGGGCCGGAAGGCGTCGAACGGCAAGTCGCCGTAGCTGGCGTAGCAGGCCACCTGCTCGCAGTTATCGTCCTGGGCGTACCGGGACAGCCCGAAACCGGCTATGCTGTACCAGCGCTGCGTGAACGTGCGGTATTCGCCGCCGAACTCCAGCTGGTGCAGGCCAATCTGCGCCGTGGCGTTCCCCGATATCTGAAATGTCTTTCGATCCTCCTTCTGGAAGGTAGCCAGCGGATTCCCCGGCAAGGCGAACGTAATGCCTATGGCCGATCCCACGCTCGCCGTGCCGTCCGCGCTGTACAGCGGCTCGTACCCTTTGGACCGCAAGGAAAAATAACGCCTTGCCGTTTCCAGATAATCGCCCTGCGTGTCCCCGTATGAAAACGTCTCTTCCACGTTGCCGGAAAACCCGTTGGGATACAGGAGATAATTGTAATTCTGGTACGCCGCGTCGATCTGGTAGAAAAAGTTGGAGGCGAAGCGCTGGCGCAAACTGCCGTAGATACGCCAGGTGTCCTGTTCGTCGTGATAGAACGACTGCGTATTGAGCACGTGCCGGTGATACCCGAGCGATTCGGACCGCTGGGTTTCGTACGCGCCGCCCAGGCGCAACGTAATGGTTTGCGCGGGCTGGATGGTCAGGTTGCCGGTTACGATCGTCTCATTGAACGGGCTGTCCTTCGACGACTCCAGCGTAAAGTCTTCCCGGCGGTACGTGTCCGGCGCGTTGATGAGCGCGCCCCCGTCAAGACTGTACCCCTCGGGGAGGTCCAGAAGCAAAGCCAGCGAATCCGGCGTAATGAGTTCCTCGTTGTCGGACGCAGCCTGGGCGATCTCCCAGGGGAACGGCAGGTACAGGGAATCTCCGGCGGCGCTGACGGCCCGGACCAGTTGCGGGTTGTCGTTGAGCGCGGCCAGCTGGGATTCGGTGAGTTGATACGTGGGCGCGCCCCACGGGCTGGAATCCTCTTGCCGGACATACTGCCCCGTCACATGGAAGCTGAGGCGGCCGGGAAGGATGGGTCCGCCCAGCGAAATCTCGCCAAGGCTGTGCCCGTAACTGTCGAGACCCTGCGACGTATAGGCCCCCACCGTGCCGAAAAAGCGGTCGGCGCCGCTCTTGGTCGTAATCGACACCACGCCCGCCTGGGCGTCGCCGTACTTGGCGGGAATGGTTCCGATCAGCATTTCCTGTTCCTGAATCGCAACCCGCGGAATGGCCTGCTGCCCCGCTATCCGTACGCCGTCCACGTAATACGTGAGTTCCTGCTCGCGTCCGCCGCGCACGAAAAGCCCCGTGCCTTCCGACGTAACCACGCCGCTTTGCAGGGAAGCCACGTTGGCGACGCCGCGAATCGGAAGCAACACCAGTTCGTCGCTGGTCATCACGCGCGGAGCGCCGATTGCGTCCTTCTGGATAATCGGCCGTTCGTACTCGACCACGATTTCCTCCAGTTCGGCTCCGGGCGCGAGGCTGAAATTCAATTCCCGGGTGTAGCCGGCGTTGATTTCCACATCGGATATCGTCTGGGCCTGATACCCCACGAAGGAAGCCGTCACGTCATACGTCCCCACCGGCACGCCAATGACGAAATAGTTGCCGTCTATGTCCGAAGCCGTCCCAAGCAGGGTCCCGCCCAGCACGATATTGGCCCCGGGAAGCGGTTCGCCTGTGTCTGCGTCCGTGACGACGCCAGAGAGCTTGCCCGTGTTTTGCGCCAGCGCAGCGACGGGCATGACGAGCAGAATGAGTACGGTCGTAACGCACCTGAGAAGGGTCCGTCGCAACATGTGCTACCTCCTGTGATTTGTATGGTGTATACCGGCGGCGCCTGGCGCTTTAAAGGGAGCCCGCGCCGGGCGTCGCTTGCGTATGACTAACGGGTATAAGTAACGAGGGGGGGGGGGGGGGGGGAATGTTAAGTTTAGCCCAAAAAAAAAAGAAATAAACCATAAAAAAATTATAAAATTTTTGACAAAATATCAAAAAATAAGTAACAGAAAATTTAAAG
>CAZSNF010000030.1:0-19896 GCA_964608315.1 uncultured Rhodothermales bacterium
CGGCAGCCTCCGGGCGTACCACCACGCGGTCGCCGATTGGGGTGATGCTGGTCATGGTATTCTCGTTTCCTCCTCCGGCGCAAAGCCGGACAATTTACAGGGTTGCGAAGGGTTGTAAAGTAAGTGAACGTCCCGGCCCTATCAAACGGCGTGCCAATTTCATAATCTGCCGTACTGGCATGCTCTGGCGCACTCCGCCCCGGAGAAATACGGCGTCTCGGGACGAGCCGGAGCCCTTATCCTGACGAAAGGGCAGAGCCCCGGTCCGCATAGCAAAAGGCGGCAGCGCCTCAACGGGTTTGCAGCACGAGGCGAAGGCGTACGTGACGCGTCGGCATGGGAAATCCGTCGACGATGACGTACTGTTTGTCGAAAGCGTTCTCTACCATCGTCGAAACCCGTCCGTTGAACGGTCCCGCGCTCCAGGCGAAGCCCGCCTGTGCGCCGACAACGAACGCCGGGTCGAGGCTATCCTCCTTGTTCGCCGCCGGCGTCGTGAAGCGGCGATCCATGAACCGGCCGTGCAGGTCTACGCTGACCATTCCGAATTTCGCCGATGCGTAGGGCTTCAAGAGGTGCGCCGGCAAAAAGGGGATCGGGTTGTTATAGTCGGGAGAAGACGGGTCCGAGCGGTCGACGGCGTGCATCCAGGTATGCAGCGCCCCCACGGTCAGTTCTTCGTTCACGCGTGCGGAAATCGACGTTTCGACGCCCAGCGACCGGGTCTTCGCCAGATTTTTGGGCGACCATACGAAGCCGTCCGCGTCGTCAGGGGTCCATATGATTCTGTTCGAATACCGCGCGGCGTACGCGGAGACCTCGAATTGCACGGTCCGCCCGTCAATGTGCAGGCCTGCGTCCGCCGAGTACAACCGTTCGGGCTTCAGATCGGGATTCCCGGCGCCCGCCCAGAACCGATCGTTGAAGGTAGGTACCCGAAAACCGCCGCCGACATTCGCTTTTACGAAAAGCGGGAGTCGGTCGACCGGCTGTACGTTCAGTCCGAGGCGCGGGCTGAGCGCCGACAGGGTGCGGTCGCTTTCGCGGTACGCATCGAACCGAACCGCCGGGTAGATTCGCCAGCGTCCGTACGCGCCCGCCGCCGAAACGAAAGCGCCCGATCTGAATTCGGAGACCGACGATACCAGAGAAGGGTTATCGGCGGCGCCGTATCCGGCGGTTGCTCCTGCAGATATATCCAGATCAGATCCTGCAGGCAGCCGGTACGCAGCTTCCAGCCCGCTCGTCGTCGTGCGCCCGGTATTGTCCTGCCCCCATACAGGGTGAGGGTTCAGGTACCGGAGTTTCCCGCGATGCAGAAATCCGCGCAGCACAAGGGATCCGGCGCCCAGCGACACCGCATCTTCCAGCCACAGGCGCGAGTGCGTATCCCATTGTTGTTCTCCCTGGGCTCCGAATATGATCGAGCCCGGAAGATGTCGTTGCCAATCTATGTGGAAGAATGCGCCGCGAAGCGTATGCCCGCCTGTGCGACCTTGCAGTGCGCCCATGACGGACCAGCCTTCCTGATCCGAATTTTCGAGCCGCATCTCTTCTCCGGTCTCTGTTTCGTACGGAAAATTCCCCTTGCTGCGTCGGTATTCTCCGGAAACGAGGCCGGATACGCTGCCTCTGCCGAAAGCCCAGCCTGCGGACGTCAGTAGTTCGCCCCAGGCTCCGACTTCCGTGGCCACGCTCGCGCGCCCGCCGCCGCCACGGGCTCCTCGCAGGTATACGGCGCCGGACATCCCGTCCGCGCCATAGACGGAGGACGAGGGGCCGTGCAGCACTTCCATGGAATCGAACAGATGGAGCGGAAGCAGGCTCAGATCGAATTGGCCCGCTTGCGCATCGGCCAGACGCATGCCGTCGATCAATACCTGTGTGTGTCCCGCTGCGCCGCCCCGATGGGAGACGGTGGCCAATCCCTGTCCGTATTGACGGATGAAAAATCCGGAGCGGGCAGACAGTATATCGGCGACCGTACGGGAACCCGTGGCCGTGATTTCCGCTTGCCCAAGCACCGTGATGCGCTGTGGGGCTCGCGAGGCGGGCGCCCCGATCCGCGAGGCGGACACCGTGATTTCCTGTAGCGCCACGACAGAATCGGGCGGCGCCTGGCCGGACGAGACGACCGGATATCCGGACAAAACGAATAGAAGAACGAAGAGCGCCCGCCAAAGGGCGCGAAGGCGAGCGGTCATAAAGCATCCCGATAGTTTGATGAGGATCGGGACGGGCTCGAACCGAAAGGATAATCATCGCCGGGAAGAAACCCGGACAGACGGCAGAGAGACCACCACGCGAACCTCTGATTCCCGAAGGTTTGTGGCGAAGCGCTGGCAGGCAGGTCTCCTGGCTTGCTGCGCAATGCGAAGACCGGTTCGGCGTCTTGCCTTCCCATTCGCAAGGAACAGTGGCGCGACGCGTCCTGACCGGGTCAATCGGCGCAGCCTACAGTTGCGGGTACAGCTCCGGAATAGCGCCCTGGTTTTACGCCCTGGCGCGCACCGGATTCCCTGTTATCCACGCCGGATTCACAAATCAGGCAATGGAACCGTGCAAGCATGTAGCAAAGAACTCGTACAGAATAGGCAAGTTATTCCCGGGATGCAAATGCATTGCAAACGAAGAATGCGTGAGGCGGCCGGCGTTCGGTTTTTTTATGGAGCCGCAAGGGTTTGGCGTGTCCTTGTCCCGCCGTATTTTAGGCTTTGGGGACACGCTGATCAAAGCCGCTTCGCTCGGCGCGGCGCGTTCGCCCGTACGGGATGTCATGATTTGCATCATTGAAATCAGCAGAAAACACCGTAGATTCATGAGATTCATGGCGTTGCGGACTGAATCAGCGTATCCCTTAGCATTTTTTGCGCCTTGGCTTCGTTGCGAAAAGGTCTCGTCTCTTTTTTCCGGCGGTTCCGGAGGATATCGGAAACGCAGGGGAGAAATGCGGAAAAAAAACCGGTTTTTTCGCCGCCGCATGTCTCGCGCAAAGACATAGAAGCATTGGTCGGAATGCCTGTTCGCGCCATCGAACCGTACGAGCAGGCGCTTCGGCACCGTTCCTTGCTTGCCGACGATACCGTCAGGGAGTCCAACGAACGCCTTGAATTTCTGGGGGACGCCGTGCTTGATTTCGTTATGGCGGAACATCTTTATCGTCTTTTTCCACAGGGCGACGAGGGTTTTCTGACCCGCTTGCGGTCCCGGATCGTCAATGGGCAAGCCCTGGCGCAGTGCGCCGCCGAACTGGGGCTTGGCGACATGATTTTGATGAGCACGGCCATGGATCGGGACGGGGGCCGCGACAGCGCCGCTATTCTGGCCGATGCGCTGGAAGCCGTTATTGCTGCGCTGTATCTCGATCTGGGAGAACAAGCGGTTCGCAAATTCGTCCGGAACAAAATCCTTGCGCGACTCGATCTGGAAGACCTGGCGAATCTTAAGGACAATCACAAAAGTCTGCTGCTGGAATATGTGCAGGCGCTCGGATGGCCGCAGCCCGTCTACCGCGTCGCGCGCGAAGAAGGGCCCCCGCACGAGCGGGTATTCACCATTGATGCGATGCTGCGCAACGAAGCCTATGGCCGCGGTCAGGCGCAAAGCAAGAAAAAGGCTGAACAGAAAGCCGCCGCCGAGGCGCTCGACCGGCTGCGTCGCGAATCTTCGAACCGGTAGCGCACCCCGACGCCCCCCCCCCGCGAAATTACGCGCTTCGCATAACGTAACCAACCATGCCCACCGTGTTTTCCTCTACCGACCGTTTTGCAGAGCGGCACAATGGGCCGACGGAAGAAGACATTCGCGGGATGCTCGAACAATTGGGATGTTCCTCCCTGGACGAGCTGATCGCCAGCACGATTCCGTCGGATATCCGTCTGGACAGGCCGCTTGATCTGCCCGAAGCGCTCAGCGAACGGGAATTGCTTGCGAAAGCGCAGGCCCTGGCCGACAAGAACCGCTTCGGGCGCTCGTACATAGGCATGGGCTACCACGATACGGCGACGCCTGCGGTGATCCGGCGCAACGTGCTGGAAAATCCGAACTGGTATACCCAGTATACGCCTTACCAGGCCGAAATTTCGCAAGGCCGCCTGGAGGCGTTGCTGAATTTCCAGACCGCGGTGGCGGACCTGACCGGATTGCCCATCGCCAACGCTTCGTTACTCGACGAGGCGACCGCCGCCGCCGAGGCCATGACCATGCTGGCCCGGGGTTCGACCAAGCGGAGCGCGCGCGTTTTTCTGGTGGATGCTGCGTGTCATCCCCAAACGATCCGGGTCGTGCAAACCCGGGCAAAGCCTCTTGGAATAACAGTTGTCGTCGGGGATTGGCGGACCTTCGCATTCGGCGACGAGGTGTTTGGCGCCCTTGTTCAGTACCCGAGCACCGATGGGGCCATTTACGACTATTCGGCGCTTTGCGCACAGGCTCGCCAGGCAAAAGCGCATGTGGCGGCGGCGGCCGACCTGCTCAGCCTGACGCTTCTTGCGCCGCCGGGGGACTTCGGGGCGGACGTTGCGGTGGGGACCACGCAGCGGTTCGGGATGCCCATGGGGTATGGCGGCCCGCACGCTGCGTATCTGGCCGCGACCGAGTCGTTCAAGCGCAAGATACCCGGACGCATTATCGGCTTGTCGGTGGATGCGCACGGCGATCCCGCCCTGAGAATGGCGCTCCAGACGCGCGAGCAGCACATTCGGCGGGCCAGGGCGACCTCCAACATTTGCACGGCGCAGGTGTTGCCCGCCATCATGTCCGGCATGTACGCGGTCTATCATGGACCGGACGGACTTCGCGCCATCGCCGAGCGGATACAC
Source organism: uncultured Rhodothermales bacterium (assembly GCA_964608315.1). Classification (GTDB taxonomy): domain Bacteria; phylum Bacteroidota; class Rhodothermia; order Rhodothermales; family VXPQ01; genus VXPQ01. The sequence continues at coordinate 4,821 of CAZSNF010000030.1, forward strand.
GGTCTCGCCGTCCTGCTGGCGAACGGACTGGAGCGTCTTGGACACGAGGTCCGGCATGAACATTTCTTCGACACGCTGCGCATAGATCCGGGGGGCGGCGACGCAGAAAGCATTCTTCGGAACGCCGAACGGCATGGCGTCAATCTGCGTCGCTACGAGGACGATTCGCTTGGCGTGGCGCTCGACGAGACCGTTGGGCTGGAAGAGATGGATACGCTCCTGCATATTTTCGCCGGCGGGCGCAACGGCGTATCGGCGGAAACGCTTGCTTCGGAAATGTCGCTTGCCTATGCGGGGCCGCTGCGCCGCGCCACGCCCTTTCTCGAACATCCGGTATTCCGCCGATATCGTTCCGAAACGGAAATGATGCGCTACCTGCAACGCCTCGCATCCAGAGACTTGTCGCTGACCACCAGCATGATTCCCCTTGGATCGTGCACGATGAAGCTGAATGCGGCGGCGGAGTTGTTGCCGATTACCTTGCCGGGGTTCAGCGGTCCGCATCCCTGCATTCCGGCGGATCAGGCGCAGGGATACGCCGAGCTGATAGAGGAGCTGGACGCCTGGCTTGCCGAGATCACCGGGTTTTCCCGCACGTTTTTCCAGCCCAATTCGGGGGCGACGGGAGAATATGCGGGCCTTCTCGTCATCAAGGCCTGGCACGAATCCCGGGGAGACGAGCGCCGCACCGTTTGCCTGATTCCCGAATCGGCCCACGGGACCAATCCCGCCAGCGCCGTCATGGCGGGCATGCAGGTGATTGTGGTGAAAACGGACGAGGCGGGCAACGTAGATGTGGAAGCGCTGCGCAACGCGGCGGAAAAACATGCAGATCGCCTTGCGGCGCTGATGATCACCTATCCGTCCACGCACGGGGTGTTCGAGGAAGATATCCGGGAGATTATCGACGTCGTGCACGAGCGCGGAGGGCAGGTCTATCTCGACGGCGCCAACATGAACGCCCAGGTGGGGTTGTGCCGTCCCGGCGATTTCGGGGCGGACGTGTGCCACCTGAATCTGCACAAGACCTTCTGCATTCCGCACGGCGGCGGCGGTCCGGGAATGGGGCCGATTTGCGTGGCGGAGCACCTTGCGCCGTTTTTGCCCGCCTCGCCGCTGCCCGGATTGGGCAAGGCGCAGGACGAAGAGGCTGCCGTGGGGCCTGTGGCGGCGGCTCCGTACGGCAGCGCAAACATTCTGGTCATATCCTGGGCGTATATCGCCATGATGGGCGCGGAAGGGCTTGCCCGGGCCACGCAGCTGGCCATTCTGAACGCCAACTATATGATGGCGCGGCTCGAAAAGACGTATTCGGTGCTGTACAAGGGGGCTTTTGGCCAGTGCGCGCACGAGTTTTTGCTTGATTTGCGGCCTTTCAGCCGCAGCGCGGGCATTTCCGAGCGCGATGTGGCCAAGCGCCTGATGGACTACGGTTTCCATGCACCGACCGTCTCTTTCCCTGTTCCGGGTACGCTCATGATCGAGCCGACGGAGAGCGAAACGAAAGAAGAACTGGATCGCTTTTGCGAAGCGCTTGAGCGCATCCGGGAAGAAATCCGGCAAATCGAGGAAGGCGAGGCGGACCCCGAGCAGAATGTGCTCAGGAATGCTCCGCATACGGCGGGCATGGTTACCGCCGATACCTGGGCGTATCCGTACAGTCGGGAAACGGCGGCCTTTCCGGCGTCCTGGACCCGCGAACGCAAGTTCTGGCCTTCCTCAGGGCGCATCGACGACGCCTACGGGGACCGCAATCTTGTTTGCGCCTGTCCGCCCGTCGAGGAATATGCCGGGGAAGAGGTGCGGACGCCCTGATTGCGTCTGCAATGCAGGCGCCGGCCCCGCGCAATAAGGCCGTAATCCTGATTTTCTTGCCGATAGCTCGCGTACGAAGTATCTTCATGGAGTGGTTTCCGATAGTTGCAGCCCATTCTTTTTCGCATGAAAGCCGTTTGCGAGGCGGCGTACATCCATGGCCAATGCTTTGCCGGAGGACCGGACCGTTCTGATCGTGGACGACGAACAGGATTTGCTGGACCTTCTGAAGTACAACTTCGAGAAGGAAGGTTTTCGAACCCTCACGGCGCTTGACGGCGCCGAAGGGTTCTCGCAGGCGCGGCGAAGCAACCCGGACCTCATTGTGCTTGATATCATGATGCCGAAATTAAACGGCGTCGAGGTGTGCCAGAGGATTCGCCGGGATGCGAACCTGCGCAACAAACCGGTCATCATGCTGACCGCCCGCACCGAAGACCAGGATTACATAGAGGGGCTGGACGTTGGCGCCGACGTATACATAGGCAAGCCCGTTTCGGTGCCCGTGCTCATCAGTCAGGCGAACGCCCTGCTTCGGAGCGCCGGGCGGGTGCAAAATCCGCCGGACGTTTTGCGTCTGGGCGCGCTCGAGGTCAATCGCGACCGCTATCTCGTGGTGCATAATGGCGAGAAAATTCGCCTGCCGAGAAAAGTGTTCGATCTGCTGTATTTTCTTGTGTCGAATCCGGGCAGGGTGTTTCGGCGGCAGGATTTGCTGGACGCGGTCTGGGGCTCTCGCTCGTATGTGACGGACCGTACGGTGGACGTGCATGTGCGCAAGCTTCGCGAAAAGTTCGGCAACGACCTCATTACGACGATAACCGGCGTAGGATACAAGCTAAGGGTACCCTGAAAGACTACTGATGCAGCGCATTGCGGCGAAAACAGCATGGACCGCCGCGCTTCTGGCAGGAGGCGCTTGCCTGCTGGTCGCGCTGGTTACCCACATTTCCTATGTGTGGCCCGTATGCGTGGCCGCCGCGGTGGGGTTCGTCATGTATTTCTCGGCGCGCCGCCGGGTTACGGATCGTTTGCAGGCCGTCTACGATGCGCTGAGCGAGATTCGGCGCGAGCAGGGCTACGAAGATGCGCCCATCGACGATAGCGGGGATGAGATAGACCGGCTTGTGCGGCGAGGGAATCAGACCCGGCATGCCGTCAAAAATCATATTGCCGACTTGAGCCGGGCGGACAGTTATCGGCGGGAATACGTGGGCGATGTTTCCCATGAAATAAAAACGCCCGTATTCGCCATTCAGGGGTTTGCCGAAACGTTGCTGAACGGCGCCCTCGAAGATTTGGAAGTCAACCGGGGCTTCGTGCAGAAAATTCTGCATCATGCGTTTCGGTTGAGCGCCCTCGCTAGGGACCTTGGGGAGATTTCCCGTATTGAAACCGGGGCGTTTCAACTGGATCGGGAGCCGTTCGCCGCCGCGCCTGTTTTCGACGAGGTCGCGGAATCGCTTGAGCACACAGCCCGGAAAAGGAATATTCGCGTGCATAGCGAGGTCCATCCCGGCGCGGAATGGATGGATGGGGATCGCGATCAACTTCAGCAGGTGCTGGTCAATCTGGCGGAGAACGCCATCAAGTACAACAACGCCGGAGGGTACGTGCAACTTGTCGCCCGCCGTTCCGGAGAGTTCGTGCGCGTATCCGTGGAGGACAACGGGATCGGGATGCAGCAAGAAGACGTGCCCCGGGTCACGGAGCGCTTCTTCCGCGTGGACAAGAGTCGGTCGCGCGCCCAGGGAGGTACGGGCCTGGGGTTGTCCATTGTCAAGCATATTCTCGGGGCGCACGGCGCCACGCTCGACATACAGAGCGCGCCCGGCTCCGGCTCGACGTTTTCGTTTTCGCTGCCGGTCGTCGAGGAGCAGGCGTTGGTCGAATCTTCCTGATTTTTCGCGGCGTTTCTGATAATCTTTCCGCATGTTACGCAAGGCGTACGAACTTACCCGTTCTCAAAAGCTGTTCGTCTTTTGCGCCGCCGTGTTTCTCACGGCCCTGGTGGTGGCTGAAGCGACTGCGGGTAAATTTTTCACGGCCTTCGAACTCCCCCGGGGCATTGTCATTTTCGGGGTTACGTTCAACGAAGTGATTATGACCGCCGGGGTGATCGCCTTTCCCGTCACGTTTATCGTAACGGACCTGATCAACGAGTACTACGGCAAGAAAGGCATTCGCTTCGTTACCTTTGTGGGCATGGTTATGATCGGGTTCGAATTTGCGTTGCTGCAGGTGGCGATGGCTGTGCCGACTGCGCCCGTTTCGCCTGTTTCCGGCGAGGCGTTCACGGCTGTTTTCGGCGCGACGGGCCGGGTTATTTTCGGCAGCATGACCGCGTACCTGATCGGGCAACTTGTAGACATTCACCTTTTCCACCGGCTGCGCAAGCTTACCGCCGGGCGGATGTTGTGGTTGCGCGCCACCGGCTCCACGTTCGGCTCCCAGTTTATCGACACCTTTGTGGTGCTGGTCGTGGCCTTCTGGGGACAACTCGGGTTTCAGGAGATTCTGGCGATCACGCTGTTCAATTACGCCTACAAATTCGTCATCGCCGTCGTGATTACGCCTGTCATATATCTGGCGCACTGGGCCATGGATCGGTATCTGGCGCAGGACGACCCGGATTCGTTATCCGGCGGCGCCAGCGATGCGGTGGCCGAGCGGGAAGCACAGTTCCTCCCGGTTTGACCGCGGGCGGTTTCAGGCGATTTCCACGATTTCGTTGAACGTGCGGTTCACGAACGAAAGCCAGCCGTGCGGGTCGTGTCCTTTCTTGACGACGTCGAAAAAGGCTTCCTGCAGTTCCGCTGTGACCGGCCCCCGCCGCCCGCTCCCGATCCGGTGCTTGTCGACCGAGCGTATCGGCGTGACCTCGGCGGCCGTGCCCGTAAAGAAAAGTTCGTCGGCGATGTAGAGGGCCTCGCGGGGAATGCGCGTTTCCACGATTTCGTACCCGCGTTCTCTCGCCAGCGTCATCACCGTGTCGCGCGTAATGCCCGGAAGAATCGACAGCGCCACCGGCGTCGTAAGGATTTTTCCGTCGCGCACGAGGAACAGGTTTTCCCCGCTGCCCTCGCCCACATGTCCGTCGTAAGAAAGCATGATGCCTTCCGCGTACCCGTTCAGCACCGCATCCATTTTCGCCAGCGAGGCGTTCAGGTAATTGCCCCCGGCTTTGGAGAGCGCCGGAAAGGTGTTCGGGGCCATGCGATTCCAGGAAGCCACTTGCACGTCTACTCCTTCGATGAGCGCTTCGGGGCCCAGGTATTTCCCCCATTCCCACACGGCGATAATCGTTTCGACCGGGTTGTCCAGCGGATTGACGCTCATGGGGCCTTCGCCGCGGAAGGACAGCGGACGAATGTAGCAGGCCCTCATGCCGCTTTCGCGCACTGTCTGGAGCGCCGCCTCCACCAACTCGTCGATCGGGTAGGGAATTTCCATCCGGTGAATGCGCGCCGAGTCGATCATGCGCTGCATGTGCTCCCGAAGCCGGAAAACCCCCGGACCGGCGTCCGTATCGTAGCAGCGAACGCCCTCGAAGACGGACGATCCGTAATGCAGCGCATGGGTCAGCACATGCACTTTGGCTTCCTCGTACGGCACCAGCGCGCCGTTGAACCAGATGGGGTGCGAAGTCATTGGTACGTATGTGCGGTACGTATGGCGGGTCAGAGGAATGAATCCTCCGGCAAGCGTTTGAAACGGTGCAAAAAATGCAAAATAGCAGGATACTTTGCAACGAGAGAATCGTTCATAAGTTCTTTTCGGGTTTCCCGGGCCTTTTGAAGGCGAATTTGCCGATGGTCCAAAGGATTTTTACCGAAGCCCTGACCGTTCCCGATACGGAGCCGGTTACTTTGGAGACGCCGACCCGGCGGCGGTACGATACGGGAACTTCAAGGCACCGCAGTCCGGCTCGCGCGGCCTTGATCTGCATTTCAACCGTCCAGCCGAACGTTTTGTCCTGCATGGCGAGTCGTTCCAGCGCGGCGAACCGGATGGCGCGGAATGGTCCGAGGTCGGTGAAGCGGACGCCCCATCGCCAGCGGATCAGGAAGCACGCGACGTAGTTGCCGATCAGCGCCTGGGGCAGCATGGCTCCCGGCTCCCGGGCGCCGGTCATGCGCGAGCCGATCACGAAGTCCGCCTCGCCGCGCGCAATCGGGGCGACGAGGCGCGGCATTTCTTCGGGATGGTCGCTGTGGTCTCCATCCAGAAACACGATAATGTCCGGCTTGCGGCTGCGCGCATGGTCGATTCCCCGGAGGCAAGCCCAGCCATAGCCCTTGCGGTCTTCGCGCAGGACGGTCGCTCCCGCCGCCCGCGCATGATGCTCCGTTTCGTCCGTGGAAGCATTGTTCACCACAACGATTTCTTCCGCCTGTCCGGCGGGAATGTCCCGTATGACGCGGCCAATGGCGCGCGCCTCGTTGAAGGCGGGAATGACGACAAGCACGCGCGCGTCCTGCGTTTCGATCATAGCATGGTTGCTAAAGTGCATCCGGAGGCGGCTTTCCCGGGATTGCATCGTTAGAATTGTATCATCCGGGGGGCCGCCAGACGTACAGACGAAGTTCCGGATCGGGACTCGATACGGCGACGGCGATAAAATAGGTTCCGTCCGCCCGGAGGCGCACATCCAGGTCCTGGGGAAAGAACGAGGCGTCCCAGATGCGTTCGGGTTCCGTCAGGCGATGGACAAGGCGTCCCGCCCGGTCGAAGGCGTCGATGCGCAGCCAGCCGGCCCGCAGATTCAGTACGAAGAGGAGATTGTTTTCCGCGGCCGCCGAGGGCGTCAGCAGCGGGGCTTCGTGGACGTCTCCCTGCATCCAGGAATTGCTGCGGGCCAGCATCGGCGAGTCGAACCCGTGCAGCGCAAGCGTGTCGAGCGGTTCGTCCCGCGCGATTACGTCCACGACGGGCCGAAACCCGGACAAACTCAGGAGCGAATCCCCCCAGAACCGGAGCATGCCCGCGTGTCGCCAGTGTGGTCCGGGCAGGATATGGCGGGCGGCGATGTTGCCCAAAGAATCAATCTCGGCGACGAATCCGCCGGCTGCCGGGTCCACGCGCTTGTAGTAAAGGGCGCCGTTTCCGAATGCGCCGTACGTCAGCGCGGCGCTTGAGCGTTCCGGGTCCCGGATCGGGACGGTTCCGACCGGTTCGCCCTGCGCGAAAAAGTGCATGGCCGGCGTTTCCGGTTCGAAAATGGCGACTGTATCCGCTTGCGCCCCCGCAATATAGGGAATTTTTGCGGTGGCGAAGGCGTCGAGGGGCGCGCCGGACAGGTCGAAAACGAACGCCAGGGCCTGCTCTGCGTCGCTCAGGTAGACGGGGCCGTCGCGCGCCGGTCCGAAGCGCACGGTTCGGGGGTACGCATCCCCGCGCTCGGCGACGATGGGGCGCGTCCAGGCCAGCGCAAGCGTGTCCATCGGGATGGACAAGGCCCGCGCGCGGGACAGGGAGTCGGCGGGCGCGAGCGCGGTAGATTCCTGACGGCGGCAGGAATAAGGAAGGCAACCGGACAACAGGAGGAGGGCCGCCGCCGCGAGGGCGCTAAAGCGGTGCACATTCATCCGGATTGCCGACCGATGCGCATCGTTACTTCCTGGAACGATCCGTTGCGCAGGAGGCCAAAGCGCACCCGATCTCCGGGTCGGTAATCCTGCATCTTGCCGCTCAGGTCTTCATGTCCGTCAATGGTTTCGCCTTCCATGGACACGATCACGTCGTAAGGTTCGAAACCGGCTTCGTCCGCCGGGGAATCCGGGTCGATGTCGCGCACCAGCACGCCCTCGTTTGAGGTCATGCCCAATGCCTGGGCGACGCCGCGGCTGATTTCGGAGACATACAATCCGGTGTAGAACGCCCTGTCAACCCGCCCGTGCTCGCGGAGTTCGTCGAGGATACGCTGCGCCTTGCGGGCCGGTACGGCGAATCCGATGCCTATCGAGCCGCCGGTCCGGCTGTAGATGGCCGTATTCACCCCGATAACCTTCCCGAGGGCATTGACCAGCGGGCCGCCGGAATTGCCCCGGTTGATCGCGGCGTCCGTCTGGATCATGTCGCGGTACACGCGCCCGTCTTGCGTCGATTCGAGATTTCGATCCACGGCGCTGACGACGCCGACGGTAACGGTGGGCTGCGCCGCTTCGAACAGGCCGAAGGGATTGCCCAGCGCAATAACCCACTCTCCGGGGAAGGCGTCTTCTTCCGGTTCGAATGTCAGGTAGGGCAGCGGATTTTCCGGCTCTACTTTGATCAGGGCAATGTCGGAAACCGGGTCGGAGCCGACGAGGGCGCCTTCCAGCGCCTGGCCGTCCGGGAAAGCGACCGTGATTCTCGAGGCGTTGCCGGCCACGTGGTCGTTGGTGACGATGTAGCCGTCCGGCGATATAACGAATCCCGAACCAAGGTTTTCCACCTCCTGTTCGAGTTGTTGTCTGCCGAAGAAGTATTCGAACCAGGGGTCGGAGAAGAAGGGATCCTGATACTGGACCTGTTCTATGACATTGATGCTCACGATGGCCGGAGAAGCAGTTTCCACGGCGCGCGTGATGGCTGTGCGCCGCGATGCTTCGACGGCGGCCTGTACGGTTTCGATGCTCGGCGCGCTTTCCGCCGCCTCGCTGACGGTTTGCTCCGCGGCAGCGTTGTTTTCCGGGATCGCCTGGGACAATGCATTGTGTTTGCATCCCAATGCGGTCAGGAGCAACAGGGTGCAGCCCGGAAGGCCCGGTATGGCGAAGGGGGTGTTTTTCAGGCGCATTTCGCTGCCGTAACGGCGCAGGGCGTAAAGAAACCGCAAATGTTCGCTGCGTTGTCTGTTACGAGATCGCCGGGGGCTGGTTTCAGCGCGTCCCTTACCCTGCGGCTACGTCCCAAAGCAGTCGCAGCGCAACGACGGCGGCCAGCGCGGCGAACAGCAGCTGCAACATGCGCTGGTTCAGGCGATGCGCCGCGCTTACGCCCAGCCGGGCGGTAAACGTAGCCGGTACCGCCAGAAAAAGGCCTCGTATGGCGTCCACATAGCCGAGCGTGTGGTCCGGCGTGCTGGCTCCCTGTCCCAGCCAGGCGTAGATCAGCGCGCCGGTCAGGGAGATGAACACGATGGTTGCGCTGGAGGTGCCGGTGGCTATGTGCATGGGCAGGCGCAGGAAATGATGGTACGCCGGCACGAGCACGACGCCTCCTCCTACGCCGGCAGCCGAAGCAATGGCGCCCGCCGCGGACCCCGTCCCCGCCAGTACGCCGCCCCGAAGCCGCCGGGGATGGAAGGCGTTCTTTTCCGGATCGGATTCGAATCGCACCGCCATGCGCGCCGTCAGCGCGAGCAGGACCATGCTGAAAACAATCTGGAACGCCTCGCCGTCGTACCAGGGCTGCGTGGTGACCCAGCGGGTCATGATCAGGACAACGGCTGCGCTGAACACGCCCACGATGACGGCCACCCGGGTTATCACGGCCTTTTTTCCGTACTGCGCCCAGGCGGTGGCGGCGGCGGCGATCATGGTGCAGAACAAACTCGACCCGATCGTGAGCGGCGCAAGCGCCTCCGGGGAAACGCCCGTCTGGTGGTAATAGAAGAAAAGGACCGGGGCGAAAATAATGCCCCCGCCGACTCCGAAAAGCCCCGCCGCGAATCCTCCGCCGAGGCCGGCGGCGACCAGAAGCATCAGGTGGAGAATATCCATGACTGATTGTACGATCGGCGCCCGCTGCGGTTCGCGCGGCGGGCTTTACCGGGGCGCCAGTATCTGCTGGTATGCGGGCGCATCTTCCAGCAGGCGCACCGCCGCCAGAATGTGCTCGTCGTGGTCGAGCGAAGCGGCGATTCGGGCGGATTGCCCGAAATACCGGGACAGAATTTCTTCGCGAAGCTGTTTTTTCAAGTGTTCGCGGCGCTGGTCGAAGACGGCGTTTTTTTCGGACAGCATGGCCTCGCGCAGCGCCGCTATTTCGTCTTGCATGGATTCGTATCCGTTGCGCGTCAGTTGTTCGTCCAGCGTGGCGAGCGCATGTTCGGCTTCGGTCCGGTAGCTGAATTCTTCCTCTTCGAGCCATGCCGCAAAATCGTCCAGGGTCGCGTCGGATACGGCGAAGCCGGGCGGGATCGAGTCGTTTCGGGCTGCAAAACGGTTGGCGTAGAAGAAAAAGGCGGCCTGTCGCACCAGCGCCTGCTCCAGCTCGCTTTTGGCGTCGAGCGACGTCAGGGTGTCCGGTTCGACGCCGCGGCCGCTCCGGACCGGGCGTCCGTTGCGCGTGGCGAACCGTTGCTGCAACGAATCGGCGGGGGTTGCGTCGCCGGCGCGCCGTTCGTCGTAGTCGATCGCCTGAATGCTCCGTCCGCTCGGCGTGTAGTATTTAGAGGTCGTCATTTTCAGGGACGTGTTGTACGGCAGCGGCTTGACGATTTGCACCAGCCCCTTGCCGAAGGTGGGCGCGCCGAGCACAACGGCCCGGTCCATATCCTGCAAGGCGCCCGACACGATTTCTGCGGCGGAGGCGGTGATGTTTCCGACCAGAAGAATCAGCGGGAGGTCCGGCGCGACGGGCGGGTTTTGGCTGCGATAGACCCGCTCGTTCCGGAGCGTTCGGCCTCGCGTGGATACGATGACGGAGCCTTGCGGGACGAACAACGCCGCGGCTTCCACCGCTTCGTCGAGCAGGCCGCCCGGATTGTCCCGGAGATCAAGAACCAGGCCCCGGAGCCGATCCGTTTTTTGCAGGGTTTGCACCGCCTCGCGAAGTTCCGAAGCGGCTCCCCGCGCAAACCGGTCGAACTTGATATACCCGACGCCCGCAGTCGAGTCGGCGAATCCGGCGAACGACACATTTTTCAGGGTAACCTGCTGCCGGGACAGCCGAAACCGTATCGGTTCGGCGGCGCCCTCGCGTTCGACGGTCAGTTCGACGGCGGTTCCGGGTTCGCCGCGCATCAGATTCCGGAGGTCGCTGAGCGTCATGCCTTCCGTCGAGCGTCCTTCGATTTCTGTGATGACGTCTCCTGCGCGTACGCCCTGTTTGTATCCGCTCGTTCCCTCGATCGGCGCCACGACGATAATTTTTTCGTTGCGCACGTCGATGTTCAGTCCGACGCCGCCGTAGCTACCCCGCGTTATGATGTGAATCTGCGTATTGTCCGCCTCGTCCATGAATGTGGTGTACGGGTCCAGATCCTCCAGCATGGCGTGGATGCCCACCCGCATGAGTCGTTGCGGGTCCGGACGATCCACATAGCCGGTGACCAGTTCTTCGTAGACCGATCCGAATATCCGGAAGTTTTTTCGCAACGCGAAGAAATCGTCGTCTTTCGCCGAGAAAAAACCGGTCGCGAGAACGGCGAGCGCGAAGACGATGAGTGTCGGCCGTTTTTTGATTGCAGCAGGTATGCGCATGGGATCGGGGAGTCCAGGATACTCTATTCGAGCGCTTTCTCCAGGCGTCGTTTTTCGCGTCGCTCCACATGCTTCGATATCCATATGGAAAGTTCGTAGAGTCCCACCATGGGTACGGCCACAAGCAACTGCGAAACCGGATCCGGGGGCGTCAGAAATGCGCCCAGAATCAGGATGCCGATAAGCGCATATTTGCGTCCTTTTTGCAGGACGCCGGAGTTGACGACGCCGATTTTCGCCAGAAAAAACATGACCACGGGCAATTCGAAGAGCAGGCCCACCCCGAACACCCATGTGGTCACCAGGCTGAAATACTTGGTGATGTCGAACTCGTTGACGATCTGTTCGGAAATGACGAAATTTGCAAAGAACTGCAAGGCCATCGGGGTGATGACGCAGTAGCCGAAGCCGACGCCCAGTACGAAAAATCCGGTGGCGAAGAAGGACGCGAAACGCATGCCCCTTTTTTCTTCGGGATACAGGCCCGGCTCAATGAATTTCCAGAATTGATAGATGGTGATGGGCGCGCCGATAATGATTCCCACCACCAGCACCGATCCCCAGTAAGCGAAAAACTGGCCCGTAACGGTGCGGTTTTGCAAAATCAGCTCCCTCGCTTCGAAACCGAAGAGCTGGTACATAAAGAAATCCTGCTTCGTGGGGCCGAGAAGAATCTGGTCTATGACGAATTCGTCGTAGACGGCGCACAGGACGGCGCCCAGGACGACGCCCCCGAGGCCCTTGAAAATACGCCACCGGAGTTCCTCGAGGTGGTCGAGGAAAGACATTTCTTCCAGCGCATCGGCCAGATTGAATTCATTCGATGCGTCGCCTTCTGCGCCGTCCCGGATCGTGTTTTCGGCGCCGGTCGATTTTTTTCGAAAGCCGAACAGTTTCATCGGTTACGCCGGATCGGACGGGTCTCGTTTGTCATCCCGCAGATTCAGTTCGAGCAGGGAATCCATCCAGATCCCTTCTTTTTCTATCTGCGCCTTGCCGTCGCTCCAGGCAAAGTGGAACAGGGTCATCACGCCCGCTACCTCGAATCCCTCCTGCCGGAGCCGGGAGATGGCCCGCAAGGCGCTTTGACCGCTGTTGAGAATATCGTCAAGGAGCACCACGGGCCGCCGCCGGTCGAGCGGCCCTTCGACGAGTCGCCGACGTCCGTGCGGTTTGCGATTTTCCCGTACGAAACCTGCCAGAAACGGCGGGGATCCTTCTGCGGCGAGCACCGAGCACACCATGGCGTACGCGCCGAACCCGTGTCCGGCAACCTGGCGCGCGCCTTTGTTGCGGAGCCGGTCGGCCAGCGTCTGCCCGACTTCGCGGAACATGGCGGCGTCGAGCATAGGCATGCGTATGTCCAGCAGCCACCCGATAGGCCGTCCCCGCGGGTCGGTAAGATGCTCTTCGCCCTGGCGAACGAGCGCCTGCTCGTACAAGCGGCGACCCAGATCGGCCAGATCCGTGCAGGCGGATGGAGATGATACGCCGTTCGGCATGGTCTGGCGGCCGGTTTGGTCTCCGGGGCGGAAGAACGATTCGGGTATGCGGCTTCAGGCTACGGCGAAATCGTACAGCGGGAAACGTTCGCACAACGAACGCACTTCTGCCTGTACGCGGCGCTGCGCGGTTTCGTTGCCTGCGTCGGAAAGAATGCGGTCCATTAATTCGACCACCCATTCGAATTCTTCTTCTCCCAATCCGCGCGTGGTCATGGCGGGCGTTCCGATCCGCATGCCGCTGGTCACGAACGGGCTCGTTTCGTCGAACGGCACCATGTTTTTGTTCACGGTAATGTCCGCCGCTTGCAGCGCCGCCTCGGCTTCCTTGCCCGTAAGGCCCTTGCTGCGCAGGTCGATGAGCACCAGATGATTGTCCGTACCCCCCGACACCAGGTCGTACCCCCGGTTCAGGAAGGCCCTGGCCATGGCCCTGGCGTTGGCGACGACCTGCTTGCCGTATTCGACGAAATCCGGTTGCAAGGCCTCGTTGAAGGCGACGCCCTTGGCCGCGATCACATGCATGAGCGGTCCGCCCTGCGTACCCGGAAACACCGCCGAATCGAACAATTCGCTCATGCGCTTCACGCGCCCGGATCTGGCCGCTTTCTTGCCGAAAGGATTTTCGTAATCCGCGCCCATGAGGAGCATGCCTCCCCGAGGTCCGCGCAGCGTCTTGTGCGTGGTCGTGGAGACGATATGGCAATGCGGCATGGGATCGTTCAGCAAGCCCGCTGCGATCAGCCCCGCCGTGTGCGCCATGTCCATCCAGAGGAAGGCCCCCACTTCGTCGGCGATGGCGCGGAAGGCGGCGTAGTCGAAGTCGCGGGAGTAGGCGCTGGCCCCGATGGAAATCATCCGGGGTTTTTGTTTCTGGGCCAGGTCGCGGACCTTGTTCATGTCGATGCGTCCGGCCAGCGGCCCATCCTTTTCGACGCCGTAATGGGTGGATTCGTACAGGATTCCCGAAAAGTTGACCGGGCTGCCATGCGTGAGATGCCCGCCATGCGACAGGTCCAGTCCGAGGAAGGCGTCGCCGGGTTCGAGCAGCGTCAGAAACACCGCCGCGTTCGCGCTGGCCCCGGAATGCGGCTGCACGTTAACCCAGTCGCAGCCGAACAATTCCTTCGCCCGTTCCCGCGCCAGGTCCTCCGCCGCGTCCACGTGCAGGCATCCGCCGTAGTACCGTTTGCCGGGAAGTCCTTCCGCATATTTATTGGTCAATGGACTGCCCAGCGCCTGCAACACCGCCCGGCTGACGAAATTTTCGGACGCAATCAGTTCAAGCCCTTCGTTCTGACGATAGACCTCCTGCTGGATGGCTTCGTACATTCGAGGGTCGTTTTTCAGAAGATCGTTCATGGCGTTGCGGTTAGTGCATCATGGCGTAGGTGAGAATGTTGGCGCCCATACGAAACGCGGTTTCGCGCGTTTCCGGGGAGTCGTTATGCACTTGCGGCGATTCCCATCCGTCGCTGATGTTCGTTTCGTAGGTGTAGAACGCAACGAGGCGCCCTTCGTGGAAAAGTCCGTACCCTCGGGGCGGGGCATTGTCGTGTTCGTGAATTTTTGGAAGCCCGTTCGGAAACAGGTAATGGGCGCGGTAAATTTCATGATCGAACGGGATTTCCACGAAGGATTTTTCGGGAAAGACCTTTTTCATTTCCCGACGGATGTATTCGTCGAGGCCGTAGTCGTCGTCCACGTACAGGAATCCCCCGTTTTGCAAGTAGCGCCGGAGCCGCGCCGCTTCGTCGTCCGACAGCACGATGTTGCCATGGCCGGACAGGAACAGGAACGGAAATCCGAACACCTTGTCGCTGGAAAGTTCGACCACCTGCGGGCGGGTATCGACCTGCAGAAGCGTGTGGCTGCGGACGTATTGCAGGAAATTGGGGAGGGGCGTACTGGCCTGATACCAGTCTCCGCCGCCGCTGTATTTTACGGCGGCGATTTGCAGGAGACCGGCGTTGGATATGGCGGCTTGCTCCTGCGCTTGTATATTTACGGCCTGTCCGTTCGCATGCCGCTCCATGGCGAGATGCGCCAGCAGGCATAGCGCCGCGGTGCGCAACAAGACGTCTGTTCGAGAGGTATGCGTCCGCATGGAGTCGCGTTTACGGTGTGTTCGAAGGGGTCTCTATTATAAGGACACGCTGATTAATTCTACTTCGATCAGCGCTTCACGTTCTTTCGTAAAGGGCGTTATGATAGCGTTGTTGAAATCAGCGAAAAATGCTGCGGACTCGGGGCATGACGGACGTGAAGCGCCCTTCGGGAGGCTGCGAGGAGCACGCTGGCTGTGTCATTCCTCATTATGCGGGGCCTGCCGCATTGCTTCGTCATTCC
>CAZSNF010000031.1:0-19285 GCA_964608315.1 uncultured Rhodothermales bacterium
CATCACGGTCAGGGTGCTCAACAGGGTCCCTCCCACGCTGGCCCTGTCGTGCCCGAATAATCCGTATTCGGTCTACGAAGGAGAGGACGACATTACGCTGGAATGCGAAGCGTCGGGCGCGCCGGAAGGTTCTTCGTATGCATACGCATGGGAGGCGCGCGGCGAGACGGCGGACACGGACCTCCTGAGCGCGACGAACGTGGCTTCGCCGACGTTCTTTACGCCGGATGAGGTGGAGGAAGACCTGACCTACGAATACCGCCTTACGGTCTCGGCGGAGAACGCAGAAGGCGCCATGGCGGACATCACGATCAGGGTGCTCAACAGGGTCCCTCCCACGCTGGCCCTGTCGTGCCCGGACAATCCGTATTCAGTCTACGAAGGAGAGGACGACATTACGCTGGAATGCGAAGCGTCGGGCGCGCCGGAAGGTTCTTCGTATGCATACGCATGGGAGGCGCGCGGCGAGACGGCGGACACGGACCTCCTGAGCGCGACGAACGTGGCTTCGCCGACGTTCTTTACGCCGGATGAGGTGGAGGAAGACCTGACCTACGAATACCGCCTTACGGTCTCGGCGGAGAACGCAGAAGGCGCTACGGCGGAAATCACGGTTACGGCGCGCAACCTGCCGGACCCGACGTCGCCTCAGATAACGATCAGCGCTTCGTCCTTGCGGTTCGGGGTGCAGTCGCCGGACACGCAGGTGTCGCTGGACCCGCTCACGGACCGGATATCGACGAGCGTCTCGGGTCCGCACCATACCGGCCGCATGATGCTCGCGCCGGCGGACGACCTGGCCTTCGACGAGAACGGCGAGGCGGTCTGGTCCATCGAGATGGTTGCGCCGGTCGCGCTTCGCCACGAGGCGGACGCATCGGCGTCGGTCACGCTTGCTCCCCGTTGGTCGTACGCCGCGTCGTGCGATCAGATTTCTTCCGAGGCGATATACAGTTCGTTCTTCCAGGCGCGGCTTTCGGAGTCGGACTGCCGCCTGCTGCTCTTCGGGGGCGACCTGGACTTGACCGGGGCTTCTCCGGGGAATTATTCAGGCGCGCTGAACGTGATTCTTCGTTCGGAGGCGGGCGAGGAGACGCGCTCGGTGCAGGCGCAGGTTACGGTCGTTCCGGCGCAGCGGGCGATCACGATAGGTCCCGGCGGCGTGCGTTTCGATACGTCGCATGAGGTTCCGCCGGAGCTGACCTTCGAACAAAACCTGAGCATTTACCCGGACGTTGCGTTCCTGACGTCGGACGCTCCGCATGGCTCCTTCGAGTTATCCAATCCGTCGCTTGTGCCGCTGGAGGTATCCGTGTCGGCGCGTTTCGGGTATACGGAGGCGACGGAAGACGGTCGAGAGACGGTGGTAGAAGACAAGGACGCCTCGCCTCTCGGCGACTTGTCGGAGGCGCTGGAGATCTATCCTTCGACGCTGGTGCTTCTTGCGGGCGAGCAGGCCGTCGTTCGGTACGGTATCAGGGAAGAGGCGCTGGCGTCCATGCGCAGCTCCATGAAACAGAAAGGCTACGCCGCCTTTTTCGACGTTGCGTCGTCTCCTCGCCAGTACGCGCGGGCGGACTTCCTTCCGGAGAGCGTGGCCTCGTCTGGCAGGACGGGCCGTGCGTCGATAAGCATTCCGGGGGCGTACGCTCCGGATGCGGACACGCCGCGTTTGCGGGCTGCGTTGCTGTCCTTGTCGGAGGGCGTTTCTCCGACAGCGACGTTCCTGGTGGAGACGGACGGCGCTCCTTTTGCGGGCGAAGCGGTGGCGTACGACGGAGAGGGCAGGGAGCTGGGCCGCAGTTCGACGCTGGTGTACACGCGCAGCCGCGTTCGAGTGTCTCTGGATCGCCTGCCGGAGGACGAGACGGTGTTCCTGCGCTTCGCTCCGCGGGGTTCGGGCCGCCTGTCGGCTCCGGTGTCCGTTCCGTGGAATGCACCGAGACGGAACCAGCGGGACATAGGCGCCGCCGCGCAGGATAGCGGGAAGGCGCCCCTAAATAATTAAGGCGGCGGATTTTCTAGGTTAAAAAACTAAGGACATTCTGGTCGGGTCCGCAAACCTCAGGGCTGGGAAAGGCGTACCGGTGCAGGTTAGAACGGGTCTGTGGTGCGCCTTTTCGCGAATACATAAGGGTGCGCAGACCATGGGCTGGCGGGATATTTCGGGGCCCGATGTTTCCTCAAAGGCGCACCACAGACCCTCCCCGGTCGCCTCACCGCAACGCCAGCCGGATCGCAAAAATACCGATGCCTCCCTGCATGACGCCGAAAGCCGCCGCAGCGCGAAAATCATGCGCTTCGATGCGCGAAGTCAGGGCGGGATTGCGGGTCCGTTCGTACTCGTCCGCCAGGTCGTCGGCCTTGAACTTGTAGCGCACCGCCACGACGCCTGCCGCCAGCGCCGTGCCCAGCACGGCGTAATCGATCCAGGCCCGATGCGCGCGGAGCGGATTCGAATGCAGCGGCGACGCAGCAATATCGCGGGCGCTGAGCGGCTCCAGGCGTACGACATGACGATTCCACACCGCTTTTCCCGGCTGCACGGATTGAGGCGCATACCCGCTTCGCCGCACCAGAATACTTCCTTCCAGCGGCGTCTCCGACCGGTGCAAAAGGGGCGTCGAACCCGCAGCAAGGCGTTCGCCGAATCGTTCCACGAACACATCCGCTCCGAACGGCTCCGACTCAATCTGATAATGATACGGAAAATGTACGATCAGGCGGACCGTATCGCCTGCAACCGCATTCAGCGGACGGGCTATCGGGGCGATGGACCAGGCGTCCGGGCTCGGCGACGTAAGGCGAATCGAGCGACTGCCTGCGGGCACGGCGAGGGGCATGCGCGATGCGCCGCCCACCAGCAGGCTGTCCGCAAAAACCAGCGCTTCGGGAAAATTGGTGTCGATATGCACATAGGCCGGACCGTCCGCCCGGCCCGCCTCCTGCGCTCGCGTCGGCGGAGACCATGCGCAAAGCAGCCATAGCCCTGAAACGCCGCAAAGCGCCCGCCGGACCAGCGCCGGCCTGCCCGATTTATTCGTCGTCCGCTTCATCGCCCCCCGATTCCGGTTCGTAGGCATATACATGGCGAGGCTCCGCCAGCACGATCAGCAACGACTCCTTGAGCGCAAAAGCGGATTTCATGCGGCCTTCCAGTTCCGTCTCCCAGAGAAGGCGACCGTCGCGACGGTCGAAGCCTTTCAGCATGGCGCCCATCGTCCCCGCATAAACGGTTTCGGCGGTAATGACCGGCGGCGCCGAAACCGCGTCGGACGCCTCCGCCACCCAGTTGAGCGATCCGTCCTCCATGTTCAGGGACCGGACCGTCCCGTCCGACGCGCCGAACGCCAGGTCGCGCTTCCCTGTCGCCGGCGCCGTAAGATACGTCTGCGGAACGGCAGTCGCTGCAAAAGCGCCCCCGGCGACGCCCGCCGCCTCGCTTTCTTTCGACAAATCGTACGCCCACTGCAAAACGCCGTTGCGCGCATCGAACGCCCGTACGCCGCCCCGCGTCGTGGCGACGAACACCCGGTCCTGCGTAGCGGCGAGGGAAACCTGCACGGGCGCGCCCGCCTCCGCCGACCACGCAAGCGATCCGTCCCGGGCATGCAGCGCCGCCACCCTGCCGCGGTCGTTCGCCGCCACAAGCAGGTCGCCGATCACCACGGGCGTCGAATAAATGCCTGCCAGATCGTCCAGTTGCACCGACCAGGCCTCTTCCCCGTCCTCCAGCCGCCAGGCCCGAACATACCCCTCCACATCTCCCGCCAGTACGAAGTCGCCCCATATCGCCAGCCCGGAACTGACCGGAATATCGCCAGCGCGCCACAACCGTTCGCCGCTTGCCAGGTCTATTGCGTGCACGGCCCGGCCTCCCCAGGCTACCGGCACCAGCAAGAGGCCGTCCACATAGGCCGGCGTCCCCTCGATCGAAACGCCGAACGCATCGCGCCCGCTCCCCTTGCCCGATTCCAGATTGATGACGTGCACCTCCCCCTTCCGGGTGGCCACGAGCGCCGCATCGCCCAGCGCCAGCGGAGAAACAGACCCGAACCCGGCTTGCGCGTTGAACTGCCAGCGCAGTTGCAACGGCGGCTGGACCGAATCCGCCACCGCATTGGACCGAAACGCATTCCCTCCTTCCATGGGCCAGACCGCCTCCATGGCGGCGCCTGGCGCTATGCGAAGCGTGGAGCATGCAGGCAATGCGGACGCTACGCCAAACGCCACGCCGGCAATCGCCGCAAACAAGGCAAGGCGCCCGCCTCTCCTGTTGTTCGAAAAAATTCGCCGCGTCGGCGCATTCTCCTGCTTTGTCAACGATGCAATCATGACGGCCTGTACGAGCGAACGCGAAGCGCTGATCGTTGCAGATTTAATCAGGGTATCCTAAAAATCCCAACCGAAGAAGAATTGCTTGAAGAACCGTTCCTGTCGCCTGAATCCTTCCCGATACCGGTATCCCACATCGTAGCGCAGCACCAGCCCCCCGAAAAGATTCAGGCGCAATCCCCCGCCGATCGCCCCCAGCGTTTCTCCCACGTTCAACTGCCTGCGAAGCCGGTCCGACAACCCCGACTCGGAATACGACCCGTTCCACGCGTGGGCGGCGTCCAGGAAAAAGGCGCCCCGCAGGTTTACGACCCCGAGCGGCGCCAGCACCGGCAAACTCAACCAGGGCGCCAGCAAAATCGGAAAACGCAGTTCGTGGGACGTAAACCACATTTTTTGCCCGCGTACGCTGAACAGCGGAAATCCGCGCAAGTCCCAACTGCCCCCCATGAAGAACAGCCTCGCTTCCCGCCCCTTGTTCATCCGGCCCATGGCGCGCGAGGCAAAGGTAATGTGGCGATGCAGCCGCCAGTAATGACGCAAATCCCCCGCAAACGTGAGATAACTCACGTTGGAATACAGCACATCGGTGGTCCAGGCCGTCATAACGCTGCCCCGATATCCTTCTATGGGGCCGTTCATTCCCCATAACACGTTGTCGTGCACGAGTGACAAGGAATTCGACGCAAGGAGCGCCTGCCGGTCTACGTCCGCCCAGGGAATATATTTGTCGTCCCAACTCAGCGATGCGCTCGCCTCGATGCGCCGGAACATGGAAAGGGGATAACTGACCGCCCCGAAACCGCCGTAAATCGTTTCCCAGAGCGTAGGAAACTCCCTCGCCGCATCCGGGTCGGTAATATCGTAGCGCAATCCGGCGAAACGATACGCGCCGTATGCGATATTCGTCCGCCGGTGCAGCTGCTGCCGGGTTACTGCAAGATTCAGGCTGCGCAGGAAGTCGCTGGATCCGCGCGCATTGTTATAGATGGTCAAAAACCACTTGTCGTCGCCCATCAGATCGGAAAAGGCCAGCGCGGCGCCTCCCTGCGTACCCCAGACGGGATTCTGGCTTACCAGGGTTTGCGCCAGATCAAGCGTGAATCGCTTCTTGTACCGAACGGATTCCCCGATCTCTCCCGCGCCGATGCGGGCAAAGGCCCACGGGGCTTCGCCCCGGGTCGGATCCACGACTTCCTCGCGCTCCGGGTGCGCCCATAGCGAATCTGCGGCGGGCAAACTGCGAATGGAAAAGCGCATGTGCTCGAATCCCGTAAAGAGCAGGGTTCCGTCCCGGGTCCATACCGGATCGAACGCAGAGGTCGTAAGGTTCGTGAGCTGGCGAAGGCGCCGCCCTGCGAACGCGCCCCCCGGCGCCTCGGCGAATTCGGTTGCAAGCAGGGCCGCCCCGGTCCCGGAAGAAGCCATTTCGGGAGAAGCGTCCGCCGGGGCTTCCGCAGTCCATATGTTTTGCGCGCCGTAGCGCCCGTCCTCGCTGCGCACCGCGCTCGTAAACACCAGGCGGCGACCGTCCGGACTCCAGCGGGGCGTATGGTCAATGCGGTCGCCGAACGTAACGTACGCAATGGCGCCCTCCTCCAGATCGTAGGAGAAAATATTGTAGGCGTCGTGTTTTCCCATGACCGTACGATCCGACGAGAAAGCGATCCGCCGCCCATCGGGACTCCAGGCAGGATCCAGGTCGTCGTAACTGTCCCGCGTCAACTGCCGCAAGCGGCCCGCGTTCAGGTCGTATACGAACAAATCGCTGAAACCGTTTTCCGCAATGGACGAAAACACGAGACGCTTTCCGTCGGGGCTCCATGCCGGGGAATACAAGGCCACCAGCCCGTCGAAACCGTACGTAGCCAGCAGCGCGTCCGCAACAAGGTCGTAGACATGGATCACGTCCGTTTCGCCGCTTTTCGCGACGAACGCAAGTTTTCCGTCCTGCGAAACGCCCATCCGGCTTTCGAACAAATGCAACGATTCGAAATTGCCCGTCCGCTCGCCCCGGATCAGTATTTCAGGGTCTCCAAGCGGACGAAACAGCGAATCGACTTCCACCTCGTACACATTGGCGTAGCCCGTCCGGTTGCCCACGAAATACACCTTGCGCGACCCGTCCGCAAAACGATAAAACGCAGGTTTGGCGCTGAACCCTTCGGTAGCCACCCCGCCCGCCTCAATGGACGCCACTTCCAGATCGTCGATCTCCCGAAAATACCGCTCGCGGAGCCAGACCTGCCATTTTCGGTCTATTTCCTCGAAATCTTCCAGAAACGTAACTTCCAGCACATGGCGGAAATCGCGGTCCTTCCAGAAATTCTCCATCAGCCGCAGCAATTTCTCCTCGCCCCAGGTTTCCGCCATGAAGCGACAGAGCGCCTCCCCCTGCTTGTACATCAGATAGGTCCCGCTGATGCGGTAGATATTCGACAGGGGAACGAGGTAGTTGGAATAGACGGCGTCCCGCATAATCATTTCATGGGACTCGTCGGGCGGGCCGGACCAGTATTCTGCAAGCCCCTCCGTAAACCAGAGCGGAAGAAAGCGCTCCGGGGGGATGCGGTGGTCCCGAATCACGCGAAGCACCTTGGCGTAGGTGAATACATGCACCAGTTCGTGCCGAATGACCCGCCGAAACTGATGCACGTTGCCGTTGGCGGGAACAACGACCCGACCCTTCAGAAATTCGAAAAACCCGCCCACCCCGGCGGGAATGAAACCCGGCGTAATGTTCGTTTGCCTGAAATGCAGGTTCGAGGAATAAAAAATGAGCGGCGGGCGGTGCGTAAGCGAGAAATTAAACCGGTTCTGCAATTCCTCATAAGCTTCCTCGGCGAATGCGGCGCCGTATTCGGCCAGTTCCCGCATTTCCGTATAGTAGTAAATGTCGAAATGCTTCGTTTTGAGGATATGCCAGTCGAAATGCTCGTATTGAATCTTGTTGCGCCCGAAATGGGACGCGTACTGCCCCGTCGCCGGCAAGGTTGCGGCGCACCAGCATACGGCAAGCGCTATATGTCGCAGTCGAAGGCGGGGCATGAGGCGAAGCGACGGAAAGAAGAGAGAGGTCGGGATGCCGAGATACCCTGGTCAAGTCCGCAAAGCCAGAAATATCCTTTACAGGCGTACGGAAAAAATTGCAAAAGCGTTCCCGACACGGCGGAAAACGCGAAAGCGCCGCGCTGAGCGAAGCGGTTTCGATCAGAACGTCTCCAGCATGCTCGCTGCATCGCAATCCCGGGCCCGCAGCCAATCCTCGACCAGCGAGGCGACCTCGGCGGCGTCCGCAGCCTGCATCGCGCGGGTCGCCAGGGCTTGCGCCTCGTCCATGCGGATGGCCCGAAGCACCCGCTTGACCTCGGGCAAATAAACCGGCGAAGCCGACAGTTCATCCACCCCGAGCCCCAGTAAAATGGGCGTAGCCGCGGTGCGGGCCGCCAATTCCCCGCATACGCTGACCTCGATGCCCGCGGCGTGCGCCCCCTCGACCGTGCCCCGGACGAGTTGCAAAACCGCCGGATCGAGCTCCTGGTACTTGTCCGCCACCAGATCGTTGCCCCGATCCACGGCCAGGGCGTACTGCGTAAGGTCGTTCGTGCCTATGGAAAAAAAATCGACTTCCCGGGCAAACCGGGCCGCCCGGATCGCTACCGAAGGCACCTCGACCATGATGCCTACGGGGATGTCCGGGTCGTACGCCGCGTCTTCCGCCGCGAGTTCGTCGCATGCGGACGCAAGCAAGTCCCGGAAGGCGTACACCTCGCTCAGTTCCGTAACCATGGGCAGCAGAATGCGCAGCGGCCCGAAACGGCTGGCCCGCACAATGGCGCGCAATTGCGGATTCAACATCTCCGGCTTGTCCAGCAGTACGCGTACGCCGCGCCACCCCAGAAACGGATTATGTTCGCGGTGGCCCAGCGGAAGCATTTTGTCCCCCCCGAAATCCAGCAAGCGAAACGTGACGGGGCGAGGCGACACCGCTTCCACGATGCGGCGATACGCCTTGAATTGCTCTTCCTCGGACAGGGAAACGCGCTGCCGCATCAAAAACAGGACTTCCGTGCGGAACAGCCCCACTCCTTCTGCGCCGTATTCCTCGACCATCTCCAGTTCCTCCATGAATTCGAGGTTGGCCGCCAGCCGCACCCCGTGTCCGTCGCGCGTTTGCGCAGGCAGGGACACGACCTTCTTCTGCGCTTGCCGCCATTGCCGATAGCGCCGCCGCCGTTCCCGGTAGTACTTCAGGGTATCCTCGGTCGGACGGATCGCGACGCGCCCCGTCAACCCGTCAAGCACGAGCAAATCCCCGGACGCAACCTGCTCCGTTACGCCATGCGTACCGACGATGGCGGGCAGCCCGAGCGCCCGCGCCATAAGCGAAACATGCGAGGTGGCCCCCCCGTGATCGAGAACGGTCCCCAGAATCGCTCGCTGACTGAACAGGATGATGTCCGCCGCCGAAAGGTTCTCGGCCACCAGGATAGATCCATCGTCGACGGCGGCAAGGATTTTCTCCCGCCGCAAGTGGCGCACCACCCGACGCTCCAGATCAAGCATATCGTTGGCCCGCTCCCGAAAATAGGCGCTCTCCCCGGCTTCCAGCAATTGCCGATGGCGCCGCAACACCGCATGCGCGGCGTAATCGGCGCCCATGCGATCCCGGCGAATATGTTCGATCGCCGCATCGTAAAAAGCGGCGTCCCGCAGCATCAGCGCTTGCGCCTCGAAAATGCCCGCGCTGCTTTCTCCCAGTTTTTCGCGCGCTACGGTCGCAATTTTCCGAAAATCCCGCTCGGACCGCGCCACCGCCTGCTCGAACCGGGCAACCTCTTCCTCCATATCTTCCGACGCGATCCGCCGATCCTCCACCTCGAATCCCGCGCGCGCATACAGGTACGCCGGGCCGATGGCGATACCCGGGCCCACGCCGATCCCCTCTACGATTCGCTCGGTCGTTTCGACGGCAAGATTCATGATTTTTTCGATTATGCTTCCGTAGCGCCCCTGTCGGCGCTAAAGGATACGCTGATTGCGTCCGCAAAGATCAGAGTATCCTCTACAATTCCTCCCCGAAACCGCTTTCGAACAGGCAGGCTACGGCTTGCGCCGCCTCGTTTTCGTCTTCTCCCTCGAAAACAAGGGTGAGGCGGGCGCCCTGCTCGGCGGCCAGCGTCATCACCCCGATAATGCTCTTGCCGTTGATTTCGTACTGATCCTTGCGAATAAAGAAATCCGCCTGGAACTTCGCGGCGGCCCGAACGATCATGGACGCCGGGCGCGTATGTACGCCGGCCCGATTCATGACGGTGACTTCCCTGGTTACCATGGCCTCGGCGTCAATGCATGCGCTCCTGCATGCGGTGCAACAATCCGCGCAACGTCGCCGAAGACGCGACGTCCGGCAACCGCCGCGCCGCACGGAGCGCCTCTTCCGTATGCCGCCGCACCGCCGCCTCCGCTTCCTGGATCACGCCCGCCCGCTGCATCCGCTCGAGGGCTTCCGCTACTTCGTCGGCGGGCAAGCCCGACCCTTCTATAATGCGCTCGAACCACCGCCGATCCGCGCCGCGGGCGCGCTCGACGGCTCGCAGCAAAATCCAGGTCCGCTTGCCTTCGATCAGGTCCCCGCCCTTCTTTTTCCCCCAGCGAACGTCATCCGCCACAAGGTCCAGCAGATCGTCGCGAATCTGAAACGCCCGCCCCGCATGCCTTCCGATAGCGCGTAACTGCGCCAACTGCGCCTCGTCGGCGCCGCCCAGCATCCCCCCCATTTCCAGCGACGTTTGCAGCAAGGCGCCCGTCTTCCGGTCGATCATCCCAAGATACTCCTCAACAGACACATCCGTTCGGCGCTCGAACGCCTTGTCCAGGGTTTGCCCTTCGCACAAAAGGCCCAGCATATCCCGGAAATGTCCGATGACCGCCGCAGGACGCCAGCATGGCGCGCCCGCGCGGGGCCTGGCCCGGGCAAGCAAGTCATACGACAACCCCAGCAAATAATCTCCGCAAAGGATCGCCGTGCTTTCGTCCCACCTGGCGTGCACGGAAGGCCGCCCGCGGCGCTCGTCCGCGGAGTCCATGATATCGTCGTGCACCAGCGTAAAATTATGAAAAACCTCTACGGCCAGCGCGGCGGGCAGCGCATCCTCCGCGTCGCCGCCAAAAATGCGGGCCGCCAAAAGGAGCAGCACGGGCCTGAGCCGCTTGCCGCCGGAAGCCAGCACATACCGGACCGGGTCGTACATGGCCTCCGGCGTTGCGGGAATCTGCACGAAAACAGGCCCCCCGCCCTCGACCCACGCCGAAAAAACCTGTTCGACGCGCTCCCGAAGCATGCGCGCCTCCTTGTCCGCCGAAGCGGCTCCCGAAACAATTTGTTCGTTTGACCGAGAAGACATGTCGAGAAAACGATAAAAGCGTATTCAGGCCGTTCCAGACCGTTTCAGGCCGTTTTGGGGCCGGGCGCAACGTGCGCAAGCGCGCCTTCGATGCGCGCATACACCTCCTCGAAGGCCCCGTCCGCATCCACATCGACGATAATGCCTTGCTTTCGGTAATAATCCACGACCGGTCGGGTGGCTTTCCAGTATCCTTCGATCCGGCTTCGAATGGCGTCCGGGTAATCGTCCAGCCGCTGTACGATCAAATCGGGATCGACGTCCGGCGGAGGCGGCTTGAACGCGAGATGATAATGCTCCCCCGTCTCTCTATGCATTCTACGCATGGAAAGACGCTCTATTATGCAATCTGTCGATAGATCCATGGCGAGCACCAGGTCAAGCGACGCGTCGCGGGCCGTCAAAAACGCCGAAAGCCATTCCGCCTGCACCACCGTGCGGGGATATCCGTCCAGCACGAAACCGTCCAGCCCGATTTCCAGCAAGGCGTCTTCGGCGATATCCCGGGCGAATTCGTCGGGGACCAGCCAGCCTCGCCGGACATATTCCTGGGCCATGCGGCCATGCGGCGTACGGGCCCGGATCGCATCCCGAAACATGGCGCCCGTAGATATATGATGCAAGCCGCGCCGCGCCGCAAGCAACGCAGCTTGCGTTCCCTTGCCCGTGCCAGGCGCTCCGAAAAGCACAATACGCATAGTCTTGATAAAACCACTGCGCCGGCGCAGCAACCGGCGACAGATACATGGATATTCGAATGAAAAACTACGAAGGGGGCGAACGTTCTTCCGCATGCGGCGGCGTCTCCTGCGTTTCTCCGTCTTCTTCCCGGTCCGCCTCGCTCCGTTTTTCGCGGATTGTTCGCTGCGCGACGCCGGACCGGTCCGCAAAAAAATCCGACGCCGCATCCGCTAAAAACCCCACCCCCGTCTGCAACAGCGTGGCCCAGAACAAATAACGCAGGCCCCCGCCGGGCCCGCCCGGCGGTCCGCTCGGCGACCCGGGCGGATCGACGCGGCGGACTGTCCGCCGCCGTTTCCGGAAAATCAGGGTTCCGAACAAGAGGCCCGCCGCGGCGGCCGCCAGCAAACTCGCGACGGGACGCTTTTTCGCGCCTGCCCAGAGCGCTTTCGGGCCGGGACCGACTTCGCTTTCGATCCGCTTTATCCGCGCCCGTATGGAAGCCCGCGCTTCCGCAAGCCGTTGCTCCAGCGCAGCGCGGTCGTCGGAACCTGATGCGCGCCGCGCTCCGCCCGGCAGCGTATGTTTTACGCGATCATTCACTGGATTTTCCTGACTATTCCTCGCTGGATTCATGGTCGCCGCTCTTCGGCGCGCCGCCCGAAAAAAGCGATCCTCCCTGCATGCGCTCCACGCCCTCCGCCGCCTTCCGGCGATGACGCGCATACAACAGGCCGGTCCACAACAGAAGCAGGCCCGTTACCGCCAGAAAACCCCAGGCGGGATGTCCGAGCAGCCAGCCCGCGAACAAGGCCAGCGTAACCAGCGCAAACAACCCGGACAAAAAAGCCGCGACCGCCAGCGCAATCCTGAGCGCAGCCTCGTCTATCTTCTGCCGAATGTAGCCCTGCGCATCCAGTTGCGCGAGCCGCAGGCGCAATTCGACCCAGCCCGCGAAATCCTCAAACAGGCCGCGCGTTTCCCGACCAATGCGGTGCGCCTTGCCCGTCCCCTGCGGCTCCTCGCCCGAACGGCCCTGGCCATTGTCGCTCCGACGCACTTCTGAAATATGTTGCGGCTCCATATCCGGTTCGAATTCGCTATCTTCAAGCGCCCCGGCAATCCGCGGGACGCTTTATTTATACCCGATTCCGACAATACGGTTTTCCCATGCCGCAACTCGACGTATCTCCCACGCCAAACCCGAACAGTCTCAAGTGTACGCTCCGCAAGGGCGCGTTCATTCCGGAAGGGATGGAATCGTTCCGTTCCGCAGAGGAAGCCGACGGACACGCGCTGGGAGAACGCCTCTTCCGCATCGAGGGCGTGACCGATGTTTTTATCATGCCCCAGTTTCTGACGATCACCAAAAATCCGGGCGCCGACTGGGACGACGTTCTGCCCGCCGTCAAACGCGCGGTGCGGGAAGCCGTCTCGTAAAGGATACGCCGTCAAAGCGGGCTCGCAAGGACGCCTCATAAGACAGAGGGACACTCTGATTAGGGCAAGACGGTCCAGAGGGGCCTGTGGTTGCGCCTTTGAGCGAAACATCGGGCCCCCAATACCCCTGCCGGCCCATCGTCTGCGCACCCTTATGTATTCGCGAAAAGGCGCGCCACAGGCCCGTTCCACACTGGCCCCGTGCGCCTCTCCCGGCCCCTGAACTTTGCACATTTAATCAGAGTATCCCCGACAGGAAATCCACCGTATCGACGCCGTCCGGGCGCCAGGAAAGCGCGGGGCGCTGCGCTTCGCCGGGAACGAGGCGCAGTCCCTTGAAGGCAAGCCGCTTTTGCACCCGTTCTTCGGCCACGACCAGTTGCACGGGCTGTTCGGTCAGCCAGGCGTCCGCCTCGGCCAGATCCTCGTATTCGACCCAGCGCAGGTGGCCGGGCGGCTGCGCTTCGGGTTCGCCCCGGCTGAGCAAAAATTCCAGGCCCTCTCCCCAGGCGTGCGAAGCCCCCACCGCTTCCAGCAAGGCGCGCTGCATGGCCAGCCGCCCCGCCGTTCCCTCATGCGCAGGGAACACTCCCCGAAACCGGGCCATGGCCTCCAGCAAGCCGTCCGGGGACAGGCCGCGGGGCGCCCACAGCACGGCCACGTTGCGGCAACCGAATCCCTCGTGCAGCAGCATGTCTTCCGCAAGGCGTTCGTACGCATCCTCCCGCTCTGCGCCGTCCAGCACGCCGACGGCAAAGGAATGCCCCCGAAACAGGCAGCGACCCGGCGGCAGGGCGGTCCGGGCCCGCAAGGAAGCGATCGTTTCGTCCGAACCGGCGGCGACAAGGGCGTCGGCGCCGACCAGCAGGTCGGGAAGGGATACGAATTGCGCCTCGACGCCCGGCGCGAACCGGCGCAAATCGCGGACAAAAGCAGGCAAAAGCGCGGGGGACTTGGACGAAACGGTTCCGAGATAGCGATGTCCGGTCAGGACGATTGCAAGAAAATCCTGCAATCCCGCCAGCGGAACGTTGCCTGGATTCAACGCCCCCACCGCGCCGGGCGTCGCCGGGCGACGGTTCCGGATCCACGCGGCGAGCGCTTCTTCCGCAAGCAGCGCCATCTGCTGATTCACGGCGAACGCCACGGCCTCTTCCGTAAAAGCGTTGGGCGCGCGCAGCGTCTCCTGGACGGCGCTCGCCCTCCCGGCGTAATCGGGATTTCTCCAGGCGCGCGCCGCCGCCGCCACCGCCCGGATACGTTCGCGCAGATCAGACATCTTGCAACAGGAAATTGCATCCCCGGAGTTCGGCCCCGGCAAGGCGGCCGCGCACTTCAAACCCGTTTCCCCGGCGCACGGCGCGATCCTCGGTCAACAAGGCCGAAGCGGACCAGACATTCGCCAGATCCAGCAGGGCCAGCGCGCCTTCCCGACCTTCTTCGAGCGGCTCGAAAGGACGCTCCGGGTCCACTATCCAGAAACGCATCCAGGGCGGCGGATAAAACACGCCCTTTTCCCGGGCGTAACACGAACCGAGCAGTTCGCACATACCGTATTCGCTACACGGGGACGATACGCCGAACCCCTCGCGCAGGCGATCATGCAAGTCGGCCCGCGAAATTTCCCGGCGACGGGTCTTCATGCCGCCCGTTTCAATGACGATCGCATGGGAAGGGAGGGAAAACGACGTCGTTTCCACAAGATCAAGCAATCCGAACGCGGCCCCGAACACGATGAGCGGAATGTCTTCGTTCGCGCTCTGCTCCGCAAGGCGCCGCAACCGTTCCGGCGCGCCCAGTATCGAACCGCTTCCCGGGGCCCCGAATCGGCGCAGAAGAAAATACGCCATATGCACAAGGGACGACGAAGCCCCCTGCTCGACATAGCCGGGAAGGCACAAGGCGAACAGGAACGGCCCTGCTCCGAACGCGCGGGAAAAGTTCGCGGCGAGCGCCCGCTCGTAGATCGAGACGTCCCGTACGTAATGCCGGCTGCGCTGGCCGCTGCCGGTTCCGCTGCTTTCGAAGACCTTTTCGGCTTCTTCCGGAGGGAAGGCGGTAACCGGCGCTTGCCTGAAGGCTGCCGCCGGCAAGAACACGGGAAGTCCGGCGGGCGAAAAGCAGGCGGATTTTACAGAGGCGGGCGGGACATTTCGCCGGACACTAGACGGGACATTCGACCGGACATTTTCAGGGACATTTTGAGAAAGATTCGAGGAAACTTCCTGGAAGGCTACGTTGCGGGCGCCCGGGAAAAGAGCGAGGCGGGCGGCGGGCGCATGCAAGGCGTCGCAATACCGGCGGTACACGGCGTTATGCGCGTACTGATAGCCGAGCGCGGCCTCAGCCATCTCGTCGAACGCGGCGGCGCCGACGTCGGTAAACTCTCGGATTACGCGGTCGATCGTCATGGAATACGCAGCCCGGCAAACGGATCGAGAGCAGAAAAGGCGCCGCGCTACGGCGTATCCAGCGTCGCGCGGCGAACGAGAAAACGGTTCGCCATCAGGAAAATCGCCGCCACGAGGCCCCATTGCGCCAGACAGGTCATCACGCTGTAGGGATCGAACGGATTGTACCAGGAGTCCGGGGCGTACTGCGAGGCGGACAGGTACAGCCACCACGCCAGCAGGATCACCGCCTGCGCCGGTACGGCGAAACGGATCAGGAAAGTCCATAGTTTGCCTGCGGACCAGTCTCCCGGCCCGCCCGAAACCACCATGCGGGCGAAATCGTCGGCCCCGTACCGAACCACGGCGAACGCCACGAACGCGCCGGAAAGCATCAGCGCCACGCCCCATACGAAATCCTGATTCCCCAGAAAGCCCGTGTACAAGGCGGACGGCACGCCCAGCACGAACCCGAAAACGCCCACGCAGGCAATGGCCTGCTTGCGGCGCAATCCGGCGTCGACCAGTACGCGGGTGGCCAGTTCGATCATGGAAATCAGCGAACTGAACGCCGCAAACGACAGCCCAAGGAAGAAAAGCAGCGCCATGCCCCGTCCGAAAGGCATTTTGGCGAACAATTGGGGCATCCATATGAAGGTCAGGCCCGTAGAGGCCGGGCCGCTGTCTTTCATCACGTCCAGCGCTTCGGAGCGGGACATTTCGGCGCCCAGTACGGCGAACACCGTCCCGAAAATCATAATGGCGGCCAGCAGGGAAACGACATTATTGCCTATGCCGGTAATGAAGGAATTCTTTACGACGCCGTGACTCCGTCGCATATAGGCGCCGTAGGTCAGAATAAGGCCCCAACCCGCGCCCGTATCCCAGGCGTTCTGCGTAAGCGCCTCCAGCCACAGGGACGGACGGGCAAGCAAATCCCACTGCGGCGTAAACAGGAAGGCCAGCCCTTGCCCCGCGCCGGGCAACGTGACCGCGCGCAGCACGGAAACGAGCACGATCAGGCACAAGACGGGAATGAGCGCCTTGTTCACCCGTTCGATGGACGAAATCCCCTTGACGACCACGAACGCGCCCCCGCCCATGGCCAGGGCGTGAAACAGCAGCGGCGCTCCGCCGGACTGGAATCCCTCCCACACGGCCGTTGCGCCTTGCAGGTCCAGGGGAAGCGGCTGCGCGACCGAAGTCAGCAAATAATACGCGCACCAGCCCGCCACCACGGAATAATAAAACATGATGGCCGTCGCCACGAACGCCACGAACGCCCCCATCCAGGCGAAGCGTTTGCCCGCCGCCTTGATAAACGACCCCACGACGCCCCGCCGCCCGTGCCGCCCCAGCGCATATTCGGCGATAATCAGCGGAATGCTCCAGATGAACAGGAACGTGACCCAGGCGATAAGAAAGGCGCCTGCTCCTTCGGCGCCGCCATTCTGCGCGGCGATGCGCGGAAA
The DNA here is from genome assembly GCA_964608315.1 of uncultured Rhodothermales bacterium. Taxonomy (GTDB): domain Bacteria; phylum Bacteroidota; class Rhodothermia; order Rhodothermales; family VXPQ01; genus VXPQ01. The sequence goes on from CAZSNF010000031.1 coordinate 16,726, forward strand.
CCGCCAGATGTTGCCTGTGCCTACGGCAATGCCGAGTACGCTCAGCAGCAAACCAAGGCGGCTCGCGAAGCGTTGTTCCGTATCCGGGTGTCCTGACATGATGCGCAATAGGCTGATCCGGGAAATGGCCGACCGGAACGGAAATATACGACGCGGAAAGCGGCCCTGCCCGCATATCCGGAGCGCGGGGCGGCGAGGCGGGCGGCCCCGAAAAAATATTCGTTTTTTCAAGGGCGCCGCGCCTTGATTTTGAAAATGTCATTAAGGATACGCTGATTGGGGCCTGTCGTGCGCGGGCCCGCTTTCGGGCAACCGTCGCTGGATTGCCAGGATTACGAAATATGGCCTGGTCAGCCGGACATGATGAATTTCCGCGCTGAATGCTTCGTAAAAGGCCCGCCGTCATACCTCGACGCAACGTTTCGGAGGGCAGGCATGGCGGCGGGAACATACGTCAACGCATTGATGTGCGAGAGGAGTAGCGCGGCTCACGCCATGACTGACTATCACGCCATTAATCCGTTGATTTTGCGAGCCCCGTTCGTACTGGCTTCCGCGTCGACGCGCCGCAAGGAATTACTCGAACAGACGGGTCTCCGCTTCAAAACGATTCCCAGCCGAGTCGACGAGCAGGTCGAACCCGGGCTGTCCCCGGAAAACCTTGTTCAGGCGCTTGCCCTCCGCAAAGCCCGCCATGTGGCGGCACTGCGCCCCGATGCGCTTACCCTCGGAGCAGACACCGTCGTTGCGCTGGCGGGAAACATGCTGGGCAAGCCGAACGGCCCTGCCGAGGCCGAAAACATGCTCCGGCGCCTCAGCGGCGGTACGCATTCCGTCTATACGGGGATCGCCTTGCTGCATCCCCCTTCGAGCCGGACGGTAAAGGCGGCGGAACGCACGGACGTAACGTTTCACGCCCTGAGCAACGCTGAAATCGCGGACTATGTAGCCTCCGGTTCGCCGCTCGACAAGGCCGGCGCCTACGGCATTCAGGACAGCCGGGGGCCTTTTTTCGTACGACGCATCGAAGGCGACTACTACAATGTCGTCGGATTGCCCCTTCACCGATTCTACCGAATTCTGAAAGAATATTTTTCGGATCTTCTTGCAGGAAACGACGTCGAGCAATAGTAATGATGCTATGCCTGCTTTATCCGATCTCCGCATTCTGCTCCTTCAGGCCCGCGACACGGAAGATATCCGCCTGCAGGAGGAGGCGTGCTTCCGCGAACATTGCCGGGTGCGCGACGACCAGATTCTGGCCGTAAAGGTTCAGAGCGAACCGCTTGAGGCGGACATGCTGAACCATGCGGACGTGGTCATGATCGGCGGCGCCGGAGAATACTCCGCAACCGGGTCGTACCCCTGGATGCCCGCCTTGCTGGACCTGATCCGGCAGATAGCCGACCGGGGCATGCCCGCCTTCGGGTCGTGCTGGGGCCACCAGGTCATCGCCCGGGCCCTCGGCGGCCGCGTCGTACACGATTCCGACCTTGCGGAAATAGGATGCGGCCCCATGATGCTGACCGAAGCAGGCAGGAAAGACCCCGTGTTCGGCAAATTTCCCGCAAGATTCCTCGCCAATATGGGTCATCACGACCGGGTAAGCATGCTTCCCCCTGACGCGGTGGAACTGGCCGTATCGCAAACGCAGGGCAACCAGGCCTTCCGCATGGGCGGCCTGCCTATCTACGGAACGCAATTTCACAGCGAACTGGATGCGCAGCGAATGCGCAAGCGGTTCGACAAATATCGGGGAAATTATCCCGAACTGACCGACGAAGAAACGTTCCAGACCCTGAAAGCAAGCCTCGCCGACACGACGGAAGTCGATCGCCTGCTGCACGACTTTCTGATCGAAACGGCGATCGCCCGATGAGGCGCGCTCAGGCAGGCAAACGATACGACGCCTCGGCGTAGTCGGCGGTGCCTCCCACGGGCGGATTGCGTTTGCGCACCGCGACTTCGACGCTTTTCAGGGCGGGATACGCCTCCCGTATTTCGCGCGCAATAAGCACGGCCAGTTTTTCGATGAGATAAAACCGGTTGCGCAAAACGATCTCCTGCACCAGTCGGTACACGCGCTCGTAGTCCACGGTATGGGCGAGATCGTCCGTGCGGGCCGCCTCCTCGAAGTCGAGGGTCATCGTCACGTCCACTTCGTAGCGCCCCCCGATGCGGTGCTCTTCCTGCATCACCCCGTGATGCGCATAGAACGCCGCGTTGACAAGTTTGACCGTTCCGTCCGCCATAGCCGAACCTGTACATATACAGAAAATGATTGCAGGCGCAATGTAACGCGACGATGGCGAATTACGTTACTGATTCATCTAAGGTTCATCTAAGGACACGCTGATTAATTCTACTCTGATCGCCGCTTCATGTTCGAGCGCGCTGGTCGCCGCGCCATGGAGGGCGAGGCCTTCAAGGCCTCGACGCTGGCCTCGCGGTTCGCGGGAAGGCGCGCCTGACTGCGGGAATATCGGCTACTTGACGAGCGCCATGGTCTTGACGGCGATCCGATCCTCCGTACGCAGGACGTAGAAATACGTGCCGCTGG
>CAZSNF010000032.1:0-17691 GCA_964608315.1 uncultured Rhodothermales bacterium
ATTATGCGGGGCCTGCCGCATTGCTTCGTCATTCCTTGCCGGCGCGTCCCTCGCAAGCCTCTGAACTTTGCAGAATTAATCAGAGGTTCCTGAAGGATACGCCGGTTTGCGTTGGCGGCGTGGGCGCGGGCGGGTAATCTGAATAAGTCCGAGGCCGGACGCGGCCTGTATCGAAACCCGGCGAATCCGGGGCGCGGTCGGGCGGGTACGCGGGCGTTTCGTATACTGGTAAGATTCACAGTAAACAAACCGGCATAAGGCAATGGCAATACTAATTGCGCGAAACCTTGAAACAGCGGCGAAGGCGGCGGCGTGGGCGAAGGTGGCGGAGGCGGCTAATGACACATAAAAACAAAGTTATCAGAAGTCGATCCCGAACGAACGCCTTGCGCGGCCTGCGGGGCGGCCTGCGGCCTGCGCTTGCGGTCGGGCGGCGATTCCCCACTTCCGGGGTTATCCACAATTCGGGCGGATTCGCCCCTTGTACATACGTTTTCGGGCGGCGCGCCCCGCGCCCGGTTTGGATAGGATTCCCCACTTCGCGGGCGTTCCGCGCCCGTTCGGGGCTTTCGCGTGGGAAACGCCCCGTTTTCGGGCGTTTCGCGGGCTACTTCCGATAGGGGCGCGTTATCGGAAGTAGAACGCGCCCCGGAAAGCGGCCTGTACGCTTGCGTACGGCCTTCGGAGGACGGCAGCGCCGCCAACGCCTTGCAGGGCCTTTCAGCGCAGGGCGCGTACGGCCTTGAAGTGTTGCGGGTTGGTTTCGGTTACGTGCGCGAAGGCAAGGGCCTTTACTCCGCACCTGCAAAGCCATTCGCGGGTGCGATCAACGTTAGGGTCCTGCGCAACCGTTCGCGGGCTTCGGTCTTGAACCGCCCGCGCCGGTGTTTTGCCCCTCTGCGGTTGCCTATCGAAAAGCGTATGCGCAAGCGTTGATTGTTTTCACGTATCCCGTAGCAGCGTATGCAAGTATGGCGTTATCGGAAGTGACCAGGGGAACATCGAAATGCCGGGCCGTGGCAATGATCAGGCGGTCAGCAGGGTCTGCATGGAATATCCCGGGGAGACGTACGCTGTCAACGGCTATGGCAGGTTCAACAGGCGCAAGCCGGATGCCCGGCAGGGCAAGAACCGCATTAAGCCAGGAACCTGTTTCTTGTCCAAGACTCAGGCGGCCTTTCTCTGAAAGCATGGCGATTTCCCACGGCGTGATAGCAGACACAAGAATCGCACTCGTTCGCGCTGCGTTTTCGATTTCCGCCTGTGCTTGCTTTCCCAGGCGCGGGTCTTCGGAAACCGACCATATGAGCGTATGCGTGTCGAGCAGTATCACTGGAGCGCTGTCCAATCCGATGGATCGCCGGCCGGCTCAAAAGGTTCGTCGTACCGGAGTACCGAGCCTTTCATCGCTCCGATGATCAAAGGGGCTTCGTCCGGCGGCGGCAAGGGAGAAAGCACCGCTACCGGTTCGCCGCGTTTGGTGATCGTAATCGGCTCCCGATTCTTGCGCATTTGCCCGATCAGACGAAGGCAGGTCGCCCTGAAGGCCGATACGGCTATCGTTTTCATGGTGTTTCGTGCTCCGTTCTGAAATGTACACTTGGATATGTACAATACAAAAAACAAATAACGCGCACAAGTTCCCGGTTGCCGCACGGCTTTCAGGATATCCTGATTAAATCTGCAAATCTCAGAGGTTCCTTTATTCCTCCCTGGTATCCTGCATTGCGCGCGCCACCTGTTCCACCTCGGACCATACGCGCAGCGCGTTTTCGCCCAGTATCTTCCGGATATCTTCGTCGCTGTATCCTTCCTTGAGCAAGTGGTAGATCAGGTTCGGATACATGGAGACGTCCTGCATGCCGGCCGGCAGCGCAAAAACCCCGTCGAAATCCGATCCGAGCCCTACATGGTCGATACTCGTCAGCGCAACGACATGGTTGATCTGCGCCACAATGTCCTCGACCGATCCGACCGGGTGCGCCTTGCGCTGTTCCTCGAAACGGCGTACGTACGCTTCCGAATCCTGCTCATAGCCGGCGGTCTCCAACTCCTGTTCAATGGCTGCCCGGACGGAGTCCCCCTCCGCATCGTATTCCGCGCGCAGGAATATCGATCCGAACACGACCATAATGACTCCGCCGTTTTCGGCGAGGCGCCGGATCATGGCGTCGCCCATATTGCGCTCCCAGTCGGGCGTAAAATGCCGGGGGGAAGAGTGACTCGCCAGGGCGGGCGCTTCGGTGATTTCCATCACGTCGTAGAACGCTTCGTCGGTGATATGCGAAACATCCACCATGACGCCGAGGCGGTTCATTTCGCGGACGGCCTCCTTGCCAAATGCGCTTAACCCGTTGTGGACCCGGGTCGAATCGTAGGACGAATCGCTGAGCTGGTTGACGCGGGAGTGCGCAAGCGTGACGTAGCGGACGCCCCGCTCATGAAAATAGCGGAGGAGGGAAAGGTCGTCGCCGATGGGCGCGCCGTTTTCCATGCCCATGGGCAGCGAGATGCGTCCGGCCTCGAAATTGGCCCGGACGTCGGCCACGGATCGCGCATGGGCGAACTTGTCGGGCCATTGCGCCACGAATCCGTCCACCATGTCGATCAGCGCGTCCGCTTTTTCTTTCGCGCCGCCGGTCTCCTGGTAGGACGCCGGGATATAGATGGATATGAACGGCGCGTCGAGTCTGCCCGCCGCGGCTTTCGGGTAGTCGAAATCCCCGCCGAAGGTTTCCCGGGAAATATCCTCGTGGAATGCGTCGAGCCGGTACGGAACGTCGATGTGGCCGTCCACGATAATGAATGCGCGCGCCAGCGAGTCGGCTCGGGCGCGCAGGGCGGCGTCGTCGGCTTCGGGAGGGGCGGAAGCGGGAGAATATCCGCACGACAGGTTCATGGCGGCAAACAGGAGGCAGCAGGGGAGGATGAGAAAACGGCGCATGGAAGTGGTCCGCAAAAACCGGACAGTTTTTTTCGCGGTTTTAAGTGTACTACCGCATCGGGTTATGCCGCTCGGTTCGGCGGTTTTCGTTCATAGAATACGTCGTCGGGCGTGAGGTTGTCAAGCCCCTTGTGAGTAATTTCTACTCCATTTCGGAGTAGTTTTTACTCAAACTTGTCAGACATCGGATTCTTTTTCTGCCTGTGCGACTCGATTTTTCCACAAATCGTGGCCACATCGTATGCCCCTTCGCGAAGGAGCGTCGCCCATTGGCGACCAGGATGCAGGGTATCCCATGACGACCGCTTCTGATTACGTCTTCCGCTTCCTGGATCGTGATTGCCGAACCCGTCAACGACCGCATTACATATTGGACGGTATTTGGCAATGAGAACTTGTTCGGTTAGCCCGATCCAAACCGGATCGAGAACCAACCAGCGACAACGGAAATCTTGCAGGTCAAGATTCTCGGCCCTCCTGATTGATTCAGCATGTTCCACCAGGCGCCGATGAAGGGTCGGCAACAAACTTTTAGAGGCTTGCCGGCCCTGTCGCTTTCCGGGGTTTTCGGCTTTCCCTGCATAAATCGGCTCTTCGTCGCCCATCCCCTCATAGGCCTCGAATGTGCCGTGGTAATGGATCGTATAGACACCCGCGCCATCAAACGACTGTTCTGGCGGAAGGCTGATCGGCCGATACTCCATCAACCTGCGTGCGGCGTTCTTCCCGAGCTCGTCAACGCTCAGGGGATTGTATTCTCGGCTCTCAGTCACGGTTCGGAAGACGCTCGCACCGATCGCCGTTGCGGCAAATGATCCAGAAACAGTGTCGCTTTCGCGCATGGTGCGCGTTTTTCCACTTGTTGGAAAGCATAGGGCCGCGCCGGATCTTTACGATCAGGTCGCATACGGTGAACCCCGCTTCGTCGGCCATGCGCATGAAGTCACAATGCGCCCATCGAGACCGGTGGTTGTTCACCATGTCGGTTATCTTGGCGAGCAGCAACCCTTCCGGCTTCAGTACCCGCTTGGCCTCCTTCAAAAACGGCGGATACAGATAGCTCAGCGTCCAGTTCTCGTTGGCTCCGCAAGGCATCGTTGCGCCAAAATCGACATCGAAACGTTTCCGGCTTTTATCCCTGCCCTGTGGTCCCACATGAGGCGGATCGTATACAACCACCCCGAATGAAGACGATTCTACCCCGTCCATTTTCCGATTGTCTCCGACTATCATCGGTTCGTAACGAGGATCTATATCCATAGAAACGACCTGGCGCGTCGATCCGCGCCAGAATCTTCCGACGTTATGCGTGGCGTCAAGAATCGGCTCCACGGGAATGGAAGGATAGAACCGGAACATTGCTTCCAGTAAGTCGCCATCGCTTCCCTCCCATACACTGCTCAATGGGGAGTATTGAGAGAGACCGAATTCCAGGCTCGTTTGCTCGATGACCATATCCAGTGACATCTTACCACCTCGCTCCGTAATCCAGTCCGTTGTACGCGAAAGCCTCTCGTACGCGCTGCTTAAGGCGCCGCGCGGCTTTCCAGATAATCCCCGGTTCCCTGTGAATTGTCATGCTCGATACGCCTTTCAGGTTGGCCGTTGCCATACAGGTAACGATGGCCCATGCTTGAAACCCCGGTTCGCTCCACTCCATTACCGCGCCCTTCTTCACAGAGAAATGCTTCCGGCAATCCTTGCAACGCAGTGGCATGGTCGGTTGGGTACTGCGCACGGCTCGCATGCAGCCGAAGTGGGGGCAGACAGGACCTTCGTGCCAGCGTTGCTTTTCAAACCAGCGTTCGGCTGTATCGTCGTCGGGAAATATACGAAGAAGCAGCACGATCATCAAGCCTTTTCGGTCAGATCTTCCGCGCGCGGCGACGTTACGCCGGTTTGGGCGGGGCCGGTTCGCGTTTCCCGAGCGCTGTGATCAGGCGGTCATGGAGCCCGTCGAAGCTTCCGTTGCTCATGATGAGGACCACGTCTCCGGGCTCCAGCGCATCCAGCAGCGGCGGAAGGAGGGCCTCTGCGTGGGGCCAGATGGTCGCCGGTACGCCGCGCGTTTTGAGCAGGTCGCCCACCCGGTCCGCATCCAGCAGATCGCTGGCCTGGTCGTTATGCCGCACGGGCGGCGCGCTGACGAACACGATATCGGCTTGGTCGAAAGCCTGCCCGTACGGTTCTTCGAAGATTTTCCGGCGGCTCGAATTGGAGCGCGGCTCGAAAACGGCCACGATGCGGCGGTCGGGCCATCGTTCGGCGATAGCCCGGACCGTTTCCCGGACCGCCGTAGGATGGTGCGCAAAGTCGTCCACGACCAGTACGTCGTTCACCTCGGCAAGCACTTCCTGTCGTCGTTTCATGCCGGCGAAAGAAGCGAATCCGTCTGCAATTTGCGCGGGCGTTACGCCTTCTTCCAGTGCGATGGCGCACACGCCCAGCGCGTTGAGCAGGTTGTGCCGCCCGCTCATGGGTAAAAAAATCTCTGTTCTTTCCTGTCCGTACGTCCGTAGCGTAAAACGTTGTCCGCCCGGCGCGGCGCGCACGTTCCGGGCGACGATATCCTCGTTCTCCAGCCCGATGGTCGCTACGCGCGCCCGGGTATGCTCCGCCAGCGCCAGCACGTCGGGATCGCCGCCATGCAGAACGAGCAGCCCTTCGGGATCGATCAGGGCCGCAAATTCCCGGAAAGCGTCGCGGTAATCCTCCCAGGAATCGTAAATGTCCGCATGGTCGAATTCCAGCGACGTAACGATGGCGCAGGCAGGCCGATAGTGCATCATCTTCGGACGCTTGTCGAAATAGGCGCTGTCGTATTCGTCGCCTTCCACGACAAAATGCGGTCCGGATCCCACCGCGCACGAGGCGCCGCCGCGCGCAGGCAAACCGCCCACGAGAAATCCCGGATCGCGCCCGGCGCGCTGCAGGACGTGAACCAGCATGCCGGCGGTCGTTGTTTTTCCGTGCGTGCCCGCCACGACCAGCGGCTTTCTTTCGCGCAGAAAGAAATGAGCCAGGGCCTCGGGCAGAGACAACTGCACAAGGCCTTGTTCTCTGGCGTACGATGCTTCCGGATGGGTTGGCGTACAGGCGTTGCCCACGATCGCCATATCCGGGGGCGGGTCCAGATGTCGGGCGTCGTACCCCTGGAGCAGGGTAATGCCCGCCTCGGCGATCCGCGTACTCATGGGCGGGTAATAATGCGCGTCGGACCCCTGCACGGCGTACCCGGATTCCTGCAAGAGACCGGCGAGGGAACCCATGCCTGCGCCGCAAATCCCGATGAGATGTACGCTTTTTACGGCGTCGGGCGCGGGCGGCGCAGGCCGATCGAATATGCGAAGACGGGCGTCGGCGAAGTCGCGCAACCTTTTCATGTCTCGCTACCGGCTGCTTCGTTGCGTACGCTACCGGTCGGTCGGGTCTGTTGCGTCCTGTTCGTCGCCCGCGGCGTCCTTTTTGCGTCCGAGCAAGCTTCGCAACCTGTTTGCAAGCGAGTCGAACGTCGAATACATCACAGGTACGATGACCAGCGTCAGGAAGGTGGCGAAGACCAGCCCGCTAATGATGGCCGTGCCCATCGGACCCCAGAACTGCGTGTTTTCGGAGCCGAACTGGAAATTGGGGCGCCATTCCGTCAGCAGGCCTACGAAGTCTATGTTGATGCCGAACGTCAACGGAATCAGGCCGAGGACGGTCGTAAGCGCAGTCAGGAGCACCGGGCGCAAGCGCGTGGCGCCGCCTTCGATGATGGCGGCGTGTTTTTCCATGCCCCGGTCCCGCAGCTGCATGATGTAATCGATCAGCACGATATTGTTGTTCACCACAATGCCCGCCAGCGAAATAATGCCGATGAACGTGAAGAGTCCGAAAGGCGTACGCGTAAGGATGAGGCCGAGGAGCACCCCGATCAGCGAGAATCCTACGGCCAGCATGATGATGAAGGGCGACGTAACTTTATTGAACTGGGCCACCATGATCATGAAAATGAGCGACACCGCAATCAGCAGCACGGTCGTCAGGAAGGCGAAGGATTCTTCCTGCTCTTCGCTTTCGCCGGTATAGGTCATGGCGTATCCGGGCGGCAGATTCGCTTCGTAGTCGGCCAGATATGCTTGCGCGTTGGCGAGTACTTGCGGGCCGGGCACGCCGGGCGCGGCGCTTCCCGTCACCGTCGAGACGCGCTGCAGATCAAGGCGCGTGACGGACCCGAGTCCGCTCCCCACGTCGAAATCCGCCACGGCGGTTACGGGAATCTGGGCGCCTTCGTGCAGGACCGTAAGATTCTTGATGCTTTCCAGGCTGGACCGATCCGCCTCCCGGAGCCGTATGGTAATGTCGTATTCATCCTCGCCCGTACGGAATTTACCGGCTTCGACGCCGTTGATGGCGGCGCGGATCGTGGTGGCGATCTGGTTCGTGTTCAATCCGAAACGCCCTGCCCGTTCCCGGTCGATCTCCACATGCATTTCCGGGCGCCCCTCGTTCAGGTCGTCCGCAACGTCCACCAGACCCGGAATGTCGCCGCTCTCTGCGCCTTCCGTCAGCATCTGGCGCACTTCGCGGGTGATCCGGCGAATCAGGGCGAAATCTTCCCCGGAAATTTCAATATTGACGGGCAAGCCGGTCGGGGGGCCCAGCTGGCTTTGCTCCACGGTGATGTCCGTTCCGGGAATGCCTTGCAATCGCGCCCGGATCTTGGACAAGGTTTCCGGGCTTGGTTCCTTGCGGTCCGCATAGTCCGCCAGATTCAGGGTGACCCGGGATACTTCCGCGCTTTGCGATCCGCCCCCGAACATGGCGTCGCCGCCTACCCCGACGTTCACCAGTACGCTTTTCAGGTTGGCTTCCGAGTCGGGGGTATTGCTGAGCAGGTTCAGAATGCGGTCGTGCGCCGTGGTCGCTATGTTGTCGCTGGCGTCCACATTGGTGCCCAGCGCGCCTTCAAGGGTGACCCATACCTGGCGGGGATCGTTTTCCGGAAAGAACTCGACGCCGGTGGGCGCCGTCTGGAACACCATCATGATGCTGATCAGGGCCCCCATGGCGCCGGTCAGCAGGCGCGCCCGGTTGTCCGTCAGCACGAGCGTCGTGCGTTTCCGGCGGTTGAGGAGGGCGCCGAGCAGACCCAGCGCGCAAATGACGGCGGGCAGTCCCATCAGATTGACGATGACGAAGAAGGGGATTTCCTGCGGCCCCAGCCAGATCAGAGACAGGATCGCCAGCATGGCGCCGCCGAAGACGAGGCCTGCGCGAACGGTTTTCCAGCCGCCGAGGTACAGGCTTTCGGCGCAGTGCAGCAGGACCCCCAGCGCGCCCAGCGCAAAAAGCAGGACGCCCGGTGCGATCAGGAGCAGGCCGGCTCCCGACATGCCGCCCGCTACGGGAGGCCCGACGCCCGAAAGCAGGGCGCCCCCGATCAGCAGCACGAATCCGACGGTCAGGGAAGCCAGCACTCCGGTGTTCCGCAACCAGGCCCGGCGGACGCTGTAATCGCGCTGAAGCATCCAGGCAAGGAGCAAGCGGTAGGTCGCTACGGTGCGCGGCAGCAACGTCTCCACGAAATAATCCCCGACCGGCTTGAAAAATTTCTTGTGAATCCAGATGAGCGACGGGATGGCGATGGCGAACACCACCAGCATCCGGTAGTTGGCAAGCCCCATCAGCACGGCGAGCAGGACGAAGACCAGCACCCTGATCGTGCGCGCGGCGCCTCGCATCCTTGTGCGTTCTTCCGATTCGAGCCGCACGAAAATACCTGTGATGACCGGGTTGATGATCAGCGCTACGAAGAGCGAGGCGGACAGCGTAACAATGAGCGTAAGCGGCATGTTGCGCATGAATTCGCCGATGATCCCGGGCCAGAAGAGCATGGGCGCGAACGCCGCGACCGTGGTGGCCGTGGAGGCGACGACCGGTCCGCCGACTTCGGCGGTGCCGCGCCGCGCCGCCTCGAACCGGGAATACCCCATCTCCCGGTATCGATAGATATTTTCCACGATGACCACGGCGTTGTCCACCAGCATGCCGAGGGCGATGATCAGGCTGAACAGGATAATGAAGTTCAGCGTGTAGCCGAACGCCTGAAAAATGATGAACGACAGAAACATGGAGAGAGGAATGGCGACGCCGACCAGCGTGGCCGTACGCACCCCGAGAAAGAACAACAGCACCGCCACCACGAAAATGAGCCCGCTGATGATATTGTTTTCGAGGTCGTCGATCATGTTCTGCACATCCTCGCTTTGATCGCCGGTGACGAGGATGCGGGTGCCGTGCGGGAATGCGAAGGCGTCCACCTTTTCCTGCACGGCGCGCGCCGTGTGGATGATGTTTTCGCCGGATCGTTTTTTGACGTTGAGGCTGATGACTTGCAGAATATCCTGGTCGTCCGTCCGCACGAGTTCGCCGTCCTCCGTTTCGGTGCGGAAGCGCTGCAAGCGGGCGTACGTCGCCCGGTCCTTGTAGCCGAAATCGACGCGGGCCACGTCGCGCACGTAGACCGGTTGTCCGCCCGGCGCCTCGATCACAATGTTTTCTATTTCGTCGGGAACGTCGAAGGAGCCGTCCACGCGGACCAGGTAGTTCAGGCGATCCACATCCACGGAGCCGCCCGGCATGTTCGTGTTTTCCGCGCGAATGGCGTCCACGATGTCCATGAACGCAAGGTTGTATCCCTGCAGCGCATTCAGGTCCACGTCGATTTGCACTTCGCGCTCCAGGCCGCCTATGACGTCCACCTCCAGCACGCCCGCCACCGTCTCGATCTCTTCTTCCAGTTCTTCCGCCGCCTCCTTGAGTTGCGACAGCGAGTAATTCGCCGCCAGATTGACGGTCATGATGGGGAATTCCGAGAAGTCGATCTCGCTAACGACAGGCTCCTCGACTTCGCCGGGCAGGGTGGGCCGGGCTACGTCCACCTTGTCGCGCACCTTCTGGTAGGCGTCGTCTATGGAAACGTCCGGGTCGAACTCCACGACGATGGTCGATACGCCCTGCACAGACGTGGAGCGAATTTCCTTGATGCCGTTGACGGCTTGTATTTCCCGTTCGACGGGCTGCGTAATCAGGGTTTCCACATCGTCGGGGCTTGCGCCGGGATACAGCAGGGTAACGACGATTTGCGGAACCTCGATGGAGGGCGAGGCTTCCTTTGGAATGGTTCTGTAGCTATACAGCCCTCCGATGGCGAGTATCGCTGTCAGGACGACAATGCTCGTGCGATACTTGATCGAGACGTCGGTGATTTTCATAACGCGACAGGGTAACAGAGTGGAGGTCGCCGACCGGGCGGGCAGGCGCAGGGTGGGCGTTTATCCGTCCGTCGGAATTTCCGGCTGTTCCGGGGACAGGGTCCCGGATGCGGCGTGGCGCATGGCTATTTCGACCCGGTCTCCGTCGATCACCTTCGATTGTCCGAGTACGATCACTTCGTCGCCGGGCGCAAGATTCGTCGCCACGACATAGGCTCCGAAGTCAGGTCCCGGTATAACATTGCGTTGCACGGCGGTCGGCGCGCCCCCCCTGTTTTCGACCAGGTAGACGATGTGTCCGTTTTCGGTACGGATGACCGCGGCGCGCGGCACGACCAGCGCATCCTCGATTATTTCGCGGGTCACCTCTACGCGCGCCACCATTTCCGGCTTTACGGTCCCGTCCGGATTGTCGATGACGATTTCGATCGGGAAGGTGCGGTTGAGCGGGTCGACGGCGCGTCCGACGAATGAAACCTGTCCTTCGATCCGGTCGCCCCGGTACGCCTCGAAACCGACGCGTACGGGGGCCCCCCGTACAATATCCGCGGCATACCGTTCCGGTACGCCCGAAACGACCTTGACGCGGCGCGTGTTGATGAGGCGGGCCACCGCCATGCCGGGCGTAACCTGCTCGCCGGGCTCGACGAAGTGCTCTTCGACCGTTCCGGAGAAGGGCGCCTCCACGCGGGTTTGCGCCAGCGTCGTGCGGGCCTGGTCAAGGGCGGCCCGGGCCTGCGCAAGGTTCGCCTTCGCCTGATTGTATTGCGCCTGTACGCTTTCCCACTCGATGGCGCTGATCACCGAATCGGCGAAAAGGGGTTCGTTGCGGGTCAGGTTTTCTCGCGCCAGCCCGAACTGCGCGTCGGCGGCTTCGACGATGGCGCTGGCCTGCGAAACAGCGGCTTCCGATACCGAAGGATTGATTTGCGCGACGGCGCCTTCGTTGCGGACGAAGGCGCCGAGGGGTTCGATTGCGATGACCGTGCCGCTTGTCTGGGCCGACAAGCGGGCGTCGTCGAACGCCTCGACTGCTCCGGTCAGCTGGATGACGTCCTGGAATACGGTGGGTTCGAGTATCAGGGATTCAACCTGGATAGCCTGTGCGTCGCCTGTGTCGGCGGGCGCGCCGCGAGCGCCGTTCGGCGGTTCTGCTCCGCACCCGGCAAGAAGCGCAGCGGCGCAAAGCGGAAGCAGTCCGGCGGCAAGGATATTTCGCGCAAGGCTGCGGCGGCTACGCGTCCGGAGTCGATCTTCGAAAAGCATGAGATACGCTCAAGGGGAAAGATTATTTGTTCGTAAGCCGGGGCGCCTCGGCGTTCCATTGCGTTGCGCCGAGGGACGTTTCGAGCGCGCTCTGGGCTACGAGATAGTCGTACAGGGCGCGAAGCCGGTTGAGGCGGCTCTGGTCCAGTTGTTCGGAAGCGTTGCGCTCCTCGACAGGCGAAGCCACGCCTTCGGCCAGACGCGCGCGCGCATATTCGTAATTCACTTCTGCGCGGCGGACATTCTGATCTTGCGCCAGAATCCGTTGCTGCGCGGCGTCGAGGTCCCGCAACGCGCCCTGCACGTCCATGCGAATTTGTTGCAGGGTCTGGTCGTATTGCAGTTCGGCCTGATGGAGCGCCACGCTGCGTTGCTGCACCCGGGCGCTCGTTCGGAATCCGTTGAAAATGTTCCAGGTCAGCCGGACGCCTGCGCTGATTGCGGGGTTCCAGTAACTCTGCGAGAAGAAATCGATGGATTCGCTGCGGTATATGAAATTGTCCCGATCCTCCGAAACAATCTGCGTACGATTGTCCGGCACCCGCCCGATGTAACTGATATTGGCGACGGCGTTGAGTTCCGGCATATACTGGGTCATGGCCAAACGGCGATCCACGCGCTGCAATTCGATTGCAAGGCGAGCCTGTTTCAGGTCTGGCCGATGTTGCAGCGCGAGGTCCACGGCGTTTTCCGTCGAGACGGTCAGGAAGCGGCCCCGATCTTCGGTTTCCAGGTCGCCCCGCAGCCGGATCGGCTGCTCTACCGGAATCCCGATCTGCATCTTGAGGTTGTCCAGCGCTTGCGCCGCCGCTCCGGCGATTTCGACCTGTTCCGTTTCAAGGTTGGCCAGTTCGACTTCCGCCGTCAGGCGCTGGAATTTAGGGGCCAGGCCCTGGGCTACGCGCTGCATGGTTTCATTGAGCGTAGCCCGCGTCCGCTCTACGCTCATGCGCGCGACTTCCACCTGTTTCAGCGACAACAGCGCTTGATAGAATGCCCGCCGCACCTCGTGGAGCACGAGTTGCCGTTGCCGGTTCAGGTTTTCGTCGGTCAGGTCTTTATAATGCCTGGCTCCCCGGATTCCGACAAAAAGGCTGGCGGAAAAAATCTTTTGGGTTACCGAGACGCTGCTCAGAAATTCGTTGGGCACGGCGAAGGGATTCGCGTCTCCCCCGAAGGTGGCCCCGATTGCTTCCAGTCCGCCCTCCTGCCGATCCAGGAAGTCGTCGAAGTCGATGGGCCCCGTTGCGGCGTCGTCGTCCGTACGCGCGCGCTCGTTGAAGGATAGCCAGTCGATGAAACCGAACGAACTGAACAACCCGCCCGCCTCCGAACCGGCGAAAGGATTGGCGCTTTTCAGATTTCGGGTGTAGTTCGAGGTCAGATCAATGAGCGGCCATGCGTCTCCCCAGGCTTCGCGAACCTGCGCGGAGGCCTGTTCGACGTTCAGGCGTTCGAGCCGCACCGCATAATTGCGGACGAGCGCAATCTGGAGCGCTTCGTCCAGCGTCAGGGTGAGCGGTTCTTGCGTACCCTCCGGAGTATTCTGTGCGAGCGTTGTTGAAGCAAACGTCAGGCTGCCGGCGAACAGCACATTTGCGATCAGAAAGGAAGGACGAACGTTGGGCATGGCGTAACGGCGCTCTCATAGTCGGCCAGTGTCGACTTTGGCGTCTCCCAAGCGTTATCAAGAATGATGCCGGGATTCACTCTCTGCCATAATGACGGTTTCGCGGCGACAAAAAACCGGTTCAGCCCCAAAGTGTACGTGCAGGTTATGGTGCGGGATTCGGGAAAAGATGAAGAAAAGGTCAAGAGTGGCGAAAATACGTTTTTTTCGCGTTCCTCGCAGCCTCCCGAAGGGGCTTTGCGTCCGCCATGCTCCGAATCCGAAGCGTTTACCGCTGATTTCGACGACGCAGGCGCAATTTTCCGTACGCGCGAACGCGAAGCGCTAAGCGCTAAGCGCCGCTGCATAGTGTTAACAGGCCCTAAAAATACTCTTCCAGCTGGTGCGCCCGCAGGTAATCCACGACGTTTTTGACCTGCTGTGCGCTTTCCCGGTTACAGATCAGCAGGGCGTCTTCGGTATCGACCACGATCGTGTCGTGCATGCCGATCAGAACGACAAGCCGCTGGTTCGCGTCGACCAGGCATCGGCTCGAATCGTTCAGGATGGCGTTCCCTTTCAGCGTATTGCCCTGTTTGTCCTTCTTGCGCAGCGCGTATACCGCCGTCCAGTCTCCGACATCGCTCCAGCCGAACGAAGCAGGCACGACAAACACTTTCTCCGCGCGCTCCATGACCCCGTAGTCGATAGAGATGGAAGGGCTTTTGGCGTAGGCTTCCGCGATGGCGTCGGTTTCCTGCTCGCCGCCGAGAGCGTTTTGCAGCGGTTCGAAAGCCCGAAACACTTTGGGCAGGTGGCGTTGCACGGCGTGCAGAATTGCGTCGGCGCGCCATACGAAAATACCGCTGTTCCAGAGAAAATCGCCGGAATCCAGAAAGCGTTCGGCGGTTTCGGCGTCGGGCTTTTCGGCGAAGGTCCGCACCGGCAGGGCTTCCATGGCGTCGCCGTTGCGGTCGGCCTGGCTGTCGTATTGCACGTAGCCGTAGCCGGTTTCGGGGTGGGTGGGTTCCACGCCGATCGTAACGAGCGTGTCTTTTTCCTGCGCCTTCCTGACGGCGGCCCGGAGCGCCTTGTGAAATCGGCTGGCGTTGCGGATGACATGGTCTGCCGGCAAGGCGATCATGACGGCGTCGGGGTCTCGCGCAAGCAACTGGAGGGCCGCGAGGGTGATGCACGGCGCCGTGTTGCGTCCGACCGGCTCGGCCAGGATATTTTCCGGGGGGACGGAAGGAAGCTGCTCCCGGGTCCGATCCACATACCGGCGGTGCGTAACGACGAAGACCTGTTCGTCCGGAACAACGCCTTTCAGGCGGTACAAGGTGTTCCGGATCAACGTATTCTTGTCGTGGATCGCCAGAAATTGCTTGGGATTGTTTTCGCGGCTTTGCGGCCAGAATCGGCTACCGATTCCGCCCGCCATGATGACGGCGTATACCATAATCCGGGTAAAAAAGGGCTATGTCGAGAAAAAATCGAAACGCCGTATTTTGCGGGGGTTCCGCATTTTTATACGGGTTTCCGGGAGCAAGTCGGGCTTCTGCGCATAATACCTGCGCCGAACGATGTTCCGGGCGCCGGAATACGCCGGTTATGCCCATCATCCGTTTTCAGTAGCGTGTCTTCGAACCACATGGAATCTCCTGTTTTTGTCGCAGGCCACCGCGGCCTGGTGGGTTCGGCGGTCGTCCGCCGCTTGCAGGCCGAGCGTGATCGGCGGTTGCTGTTGCGTACGCGCGACGAGCTTGATTTACTTGATCAGGCGGCGGTCGATGCGTTTTTCGAGCAGGAGCGTCCGGGGTTCGTGGTGCTTGCCGCGGCGGTGGTCGGCGGCATTCTCGCCAATGATCGGTATCCGGCGAATTTCATCTCCGACAATGTGGCTATTCAGTCGAATGTGATTCGGGCGGCGCACGAATACGGCGTACAAAGGCTTGTTTTTCTGGGAAGTTCGTGCATTTACCCGAAGCACGCCCCGCAGCCTATGCCAGAGGAGTGTATGCTGACCGGTCCGCTTGAGCCGACGAACCAATGGTACGCCGTGGCGAAGATCGCCGGGGCCAGAACTTGCGAAGCCTATCGGAGGCAATGCGGAGACGATTTCGTGACGTTGATGCCTACGAACTTGTACGGCCCGAACGATAATTTCGATCCGGAAACTTCGCATGTGCCCGCCGCCTTGTTGCGCAGGTTTCACGAAGCGAAGCGTTCCGGGGGGCCGGATGCGTCCGTGACGCTCTGGGGGACCGGGACGCCCCGGCGGGAATTCATGTATGTGGACGACCTTGCGGACGCCATCGCATTCGTGCTGAACTTGCCCGCCGGACGGCTGTACGAAGCAGCTCCCGACGGCATGCTCAACGTGGGCGTCGGAGAGGACATTTCCATTGCGGAACTGGCGGAAATCATCCGGGACGTTACCGGAAGCAAAAGCGCCATACGCTACGATGCGACCCGACCGGACGGGACGCCGCGCAAACTCATGGATGTTTCCCGGATGCAAGCGCTCGGCTGGCGCGCCCGGACTTCGTTGCAGGACGGGTTTGCAAAGACCTACGCCTGGTATCTGGATTACAGGGCAAACGCGGCGGCGGCATGATTCGCACCTGGTCCATGCGATATTTGTGGCGTCCTGCCCTGGCCTGCGCGTTTGCCGCCTGCGCCATGTCGGAGGAAGAGCCGGATCCTGCGCCCGACTTGCTCGTTTGCGAACCGGGCGATCTGGTCTGGAGCGATGAATTCGACGAAGACGGCTTGCCCAATGCTTCAAGATGGCGCTACGACACGGGAGGCCATGGGTGGGGCAACCGTGAATTGCAGTTTTACACCGTAGCCCGTTCGAAGAATGTTCGCGTCGAAGACGGGCGTCTGATCATTGAGGCGCACCGGGAATCCTGGCAAGGCCGCGACTATACGTCCACCCGGCTGCTTTCGAGAATGGAGTGGACCTACGGCCGGTTCGAGGCGCGCGCCATTTTGCCGTCCGGCAGGGGCACCTGGCCCGCCATCTGGATGCTCCCGGACCTGGACCGATACGGAGGATGGCCCCGCGGGGGCGAGATCGACATTATGGAGCATGTAGGGTTTGAGCCGGACCGGGTGCATTCTACCGTGCATACGGAGGCGTACAATCATACGCGAGGCACGCAAAGGGGCGCTTCCGTCGTGGTTCCGACGGCCCGTTCGGAGTTCAACGTGTACGCGGTGGAATGGACGCCGTCGGAGATACGCGGCTATGTCAATGAAACGCAGTATTTTGAATTTCGGAACGAGCGGCTAACCAATTCGGAGGCCGACGACCGGCACTGGCCGTTTGACCACCCGTTCCATTTGATTTTTAACATCGCCGTGGGCGGGTCCTGGGGCGGACAACAGGGAGTCGATCCCGACATTTGGCCTCAGCGCATGCAGGTAGATTATGTGCGCGTATACGGATGCGATTCCTGATGCGCGCGTTCCGCTTTTGACAGGCTTCCGCGTTAATTTATGCGAAACTTTGCCATCACCGGCGTAGCCGGCTATATCGCTCCCCGGCATCTGCAAGCCATAAAGGATACGGGCAATCATTTGCTGGCCGCCGTCGATCCGCACGATTCCGTGGGTATTCTGGATCGATATTTTCCATCCGCCGCGTTTTTTACAGAGATAGAGCGATTCGATCGTCACCTTGAAAAACTTCGGCGGCAAAGGCGCCCTCGCCAACTGCATTATCTTTCCATCTGCTCGCCGAATCATCTGCACGACGCGCATATTCGCCTGGCGTTGCGCCTTGGCGCCAACGCGCTATGCGAAAAGCCGCTGGTTCTGAAGCCGGGCAACCTGGACTATCTGCAGGATCTGGAAGAAGAACATCCCGGAGCAGTGTACACGGTGCTGCAATTGCGTATGCATCCGGATATTTTGTCCTTGCGCGCACGGTTGCAAGAGGACCCGGATCGGCGACACAGCGTCCGTTTGACCTATGTGACTTCGCGCGGCGTCTGGTATGGCTATTCCTGGAAAGGCGATATCGAAAAGTCCGGCGGGATTGCGATGAATATCGGGATCCATTTTTTCGATGTGCTTTTGTGGCTGTTCGGCGACGTCGAAGGACATCGCATTCATGTGATGGAACCGAACCGCGCCGGCGGTACGCTGGCGCTGAAACGCGCAGACGTGCAATGGTTTTTGTCGATAGACGAGCGCGATATGCCGGAAGAGGTTCAGGATGGGCAACGAACGTATCGGTCCATTCAGGTGGATGGCGACGAGATCGAGTTTTCCAGCCGGTTCGACGATTTGCATACGCGGGTGTACGAGGAGACGCTTGTCGGACACGGTTTTCGGATTGCGGACATTCGTCCTGCGATCGAGCTGGTGGACAGGATGCGACTGGTCAATACAGTAAGACGGCCCAGGGGCGATGCGCATCCGATGTCGTTCGGTTTCAAATCCCCGGTTTCGCGGGAACAGATATAAGAATACCCTGATTAAGGATACGCTGATTAAATCTACTTCGATCAGCGCTTCACGTTCGCCCGTAAAGAATGTCATGATGGCATCGTTGAAATCAGCGGTAAACGCTGCGGATTCGGGACATGGCGGACGTGAAGCGC
>CAZSNF010000033.1:0-17506 GCA_964608315.1 uncultured Rhodothermales bacterium
GAACGTCGGCGACGAAACGTTCGTTGCGCTCAAAAGGCTCGTGTCCGCCGTAGCGCTCAGGGGCGTCCAGGCGTACGAGATCGGCCAGCTCGGGATACCCCCCGACGCCGAGCACTTCAGAACGATGTCAGCCGACCTCTCGTACACCGGATCGGGGGCGGCGCACGCAAGGTCGAGTTTGCGTAAAGCGTCTATTTCAAATATTTTGATCGTAACGTCCTTCGAACCGGATTCTATTCCTTGCGCCGAGACCGTAAGGCGGTATTCGTACGTCTTGTCCGCGTACACGTTATACGGCACGTTGAACGTCGGCGACGAAACGTTCGTCGCGCTCAACAGGCCCGTGCCCGCCGTAGAACCCCGAGGCGTCCAGGCGTACGCGTACGCCGAACCCTCCGGAGCGCCCCACGCCTCGCACTCCAGATCAAAATCGTCTGCTCCCTCCGTCGCCCGATACGGATTGCCTCGGCATCTGACGCGAATTTTGGGCGGGGCCAACACCCTCACGGTAATATACTCCGATTCTATTATACGATATGGCGCCAGACCGAGGTATTTTGGGTCGGGTTCGTGGTCATAAAGCCAGAGGCAGACGTAATACTCATAGTAGTTTACCGTTTGGCCCCAAGGCAAATTTCCCGGAACGTCGAAGGTGGGTTTGAAATCAGCAGACTCGAAATGACGAGGGACATCCAATCGGTACCTCTCCGTCAGCGCCGTAACCCAAGTGGGCTTCCCACCGCTCAGGGAAGCGTTGAAGGAGCAATCGAATTGAAAATCCGGATCGCCCGCGTACACCGAATATTGATTCTGCTTGCAGTCCATTATGTCCGGCATCTTCAGAATCGTCACCGTAACGTCGTCCGCAACGTCCGCAATGCCCGGAGCCGACAACGTCACCGTGTATTCGAAAACAATGGGCCCATTTCTTGTCGATGCATAGTTATATTCTTTCATCGAGAAGGTCGGACTGAGGGCGCCTCTCCCCTTCAGCCTGGATATATCCCCGGGGGCGCCGCGAGACGTCCACCCATACGCAGCGCCCGCAGGCTCGTTCGTCACGGAACAATGTATTGTGAAATCAGGCGCGGTCGGGTACACGTCGTAATCCACGCACGTAATCGTCGGCGCTGAATTGTTCGCCGACAAGGAAACATCGGAGCCGGTCGCCGCAAGGTCCGCTTCCTCAGTTACAGGGCGCATTTTCTCCGCCTCGACCACTCGTACGCTCACCCGCCGCCGCGCCGTCCGCGGAACCCCCGAAGAGGTCGTCGTCATGCTGGCGACATAATCGTACGTCTCCCCCGATCCGCCCAATGGAGCCCGGAACGACGGCGACGGCGTGTCCGCCCCGCTCAGCAACGACGCGCTCGCGCCCCACAAGCCCTCCCATTTCCACGATACGGACGAGCCTTCCTCGTAGTCCATCCGAAAAGACAATGGATCCGCCCCCTCGCACGAAAGAACGACCTCCGAACCCGCCGGGACTTCGTACTCCAGAGGACAATACACGCTCGGACGGCGAAGCAGCACGAACACTTCCACTTCTTCCTGAGACGACAGGCCCGTAACGCGGGACAAAGCCGTCAGGCGGTACCGGTAGCGAAGCGTCGCCTCCTCCGACAGAAAAGACTCCAGCGTGGCGTAGGAGGGAGACGACGGCGCCACTATCGAAGGAACAAGGCGATCCTCGCCTATCAGGCGGGGCGCGTCCAGGTAGCCCTGCGGCGCGCCGCCCGCAGGCTCCCAGTAATAGTCGATATGCTCTTCGCCCGCCTCGTCCCAGGCCTCGCAGTCGATGGAGCCCGTCTCCATCTCTTCGATAAACACGGCGGCGGGGCACTCGATGAACGGAGCCGACCGAAGCACAGGATCGGACGGCGCCGACAGACCGTCCGGGAACCCGGCTGTTCCCTGTGCAATGCCCCCGAACGTTTCCGGCATTCGGGCTTCGCTACCCTCTCTGCACCCCTCTCCGAACTCGTCGGGGATGGCGAAAGCGTCGCATTCCTCAGGGAAGGCGGGAGCAAGAACCGGCTCGTCCTGCAAAACGCGCTTCGCCGGAAAGCCCTCTTCGATCACCTGGCCTTGCGCCGGAACAGCCAGTAACAATCCCGCTGCGCATATGCTGCATGTGCAAGCGGCCAGCGCGCGCAGCGCGGCGGGGAACCGAACCGCATGTCTCCGATGCGTCTGCATTGGGGCCCTCTCTGGAAATTCTGGTCTCTGGAAATCGTTGCGAAAGATACGATCATATCTCCATGCGCCCCTCTGCCTTCAATGTGCATAACAAAAAATTCATAATCAAGTCCCGCGGAATATTTTTTAAAAAATTATGAAAAAATGTTTTTGGGGAAGGCTTGCGGGGATCGGGTGCGTCGTTGCCAGACAGGGCGGAAAGATTCCGAAAAATCAGGAAAACAGCCCTTGCCGTCCGTGCGGGCGTCGCGGCCATGAAGCGCCCTTCGCAGGCTCTGAACTTTGCGGACTTGATCAGAGTATCTCTTGCTTGCTGCGCAGTTCGTCGTTTTCCCGCATACCGTTTTTTCCGAGGCGCCGTTATGCCGCGAACCGTTCGTCGTTATCTTGTCCCGTTAGTCTTCCCGCTTGTTTTTTTATGCGGCGGGTGTGGCGCCTCCGAAGAGACTTCGCACCTGACCCCGTCGCTGGACATGCAGGAATCGGGAACGGATCAACTCCTGATTGGGCTGTACGCCCTGTCAGACCGCATTGTCTGGGCGGCTGGCGTGGGCGGCGTCTACGCCTGGACAGACGACGGAGGCGCTACCTGGCGCTCCGGCGCGGTCCCGGGCGCCGACAGCCTCCAGTTTCGGGATGCGTACGCCGCGAGCCTCGACGAGGCGTATCTGCTCAGTATCGGGCCAGGATCGGATTCGCGCATATACCGGACCGTGGACCGGGGCGCCTCATGGGAGATGCTTTTCCAGAACGATATCGAGGAAGCGTTTTTCGATTGTTTCGATTTCCGGGAAGACGGATCGGGGTTTGCGTTCAGCGATGCGGTGGACGGGACATTTCCAATCCTGTATGCGGAAGCCGGAGACGACTGGCGGATGCTTTCCCCGGAAGCGCTTCCCTCTGCGCAACCGGGCGAGGGTGGTTTCGCCGCGAGCGGGACCTGCCTGATCGTGCTGGACGACCAGACGGTGCTTGTTGGAACCGGCAATGCGCCGACGCCGCGCGTACTCAGGAACGAACCCGGGAACGACGCCTGGACAAGCAGTGACGCGCCTCTGCCGGGCGGGGAGGCTGCGGGCGTGATTACGCTGGCCTTCCGGGACGCGCAGCATGGCGCGGCGCTCGGCGGAGACCTGACCGCCCCGGACTCCATGCAGCAGAACGTCGCCGTTACGGAAGATGGCGGCGTTACCTGGCGTTCTGCTTCTTCCACCGGATTTCCCGGAGCGGTATATGGCGCGACGTACGTTCCTGGCGGCATTCTCGTAGCGGCGGGACCGGGTGGAGCGGCTTTTTCTATGGACGATGCGCAAACCTGGTCTCCGCTTGATTCGCTGGCGTGGTGGAGCGTGGACGCGGCGGGCCTGGACGCCGTATGGATGGCCGGCCCCGAGGGGCGCATTGCGCGCGTTGCTTTCTCGCTTGCGCCATGACCGGTGAGGGATTACGCCAGGAGGCGGCCGATACGGCCCGCGGTCGCCCTCGTTTCGAGGCGGAGGCGGCGCGTCGGGTTCTCGCCGAGCGATACGGCGTGACTGCGCGCCTCGAAACGCTGCCCGGCGACCGAGACCTCAATTTCGCCGCGTATGCGGATGCGCAGAACGGTTCTCCCTCCTTTGTATTCAAGATTGCTCATGCGCTTGAGGACCGGAAGGCGCTGGAGGGCCAGCACGCCGCCATGCGGCGCCTTGCAGAGCACGGGTTGGCTGTGCCTGCGATTGTTCCGGCGCTCGACGGCGAGGATATCGCGCACGTGTCCGATCAGGCGGGGCGCCCGCATTTTGCCCGACTGCTTTCCTGGCTTCCCGGCGTACCGCTTGCTTCTGTCCGCCCGCGTACGCTTGATCTGCTGTCCGATCTGGGACAGTTCGCCGGGCGCCTGTCCGCCGCGCTGGCGGATTTTACGCATCCTGCGCTGGAGCGCCCGCTTGTCTGGGACCTGGCTCGCGCCGCAGAAACGGTTACCGGGCGGCTGGATTTGCTGTCGCCGGACGAACGACGGCTCATCGAACCGTTCGTACGGCTTTTTCGGGATGCGCTGGCTCGCTGCGAAGGCCGGTTGCGCCGGAGCGCGACGCACCACGACGCCAACGACTGGAATGTGTTGACGAATGGTCCGGCGCATCGAACCCGCCGGATTGTCGGGCTGATCGACTTTGGAGACATGCTCGTTTCGTATGCGGTAGCCGATCTGGCCGTGGCTGCGGCGTACGGCGTACTCGGGACGCCAGACCCGCTTCGCGCCGCCGTCGCCATGGCGAGCGCTGGCCACCGGGTTTTTCCGCTCGACGAGCGCGAAACGATAGTATTGTTCCCCTTTCTGGCCATGCGGCTATGCGTTAGCGCGTGCATGTCCGCAGAGCAGCAGCGCATGCAGCCGGACAACGCCTATCTGTCGGTCAGCCGGGAACCGGCGCTTCGTACGCTGGCGCTTTTGCGGGCCGTCCCGCCGCGTTTTGCGGAATATGCAATACGCCAGGCCTGCGGGTACGAGCCGTGCCCGAACGGCGCCCGGACCGTTGCCTGGAGCCGTCGCCGCAAGGGGACGTTTGCTCCTGTGGTTGCTGCGTCGCCCTCCCGAACGGCGACGTTCGATTTCAGTACGAAGAGTTCGGCCTGGACATTCAGAGATTCGTCGGATCCGGATCGGTCGGCGCGCGAAATCAAGCGCAAGATGCAGGAGGCGGGGGCGGAGGCAGGCATTGGCCGGTATGCCGAAGTGCGACTGGCGTACCGGGGGGCGCAGTATGAAACGGGTTCCGAAATGCGCACGGTTCATTTGGGCGTCGACTTGTTTCAGCCGCCGGGCAGCCCGGTTTTTGCGCCGCTCGACGGCGTGATTCGCAGCGTGGCGGATTACGACGATCCCTATGATTACGGTCCGACCGTACTGCTTGAACATGCTCCCGAAGACGGCCCGGCGTTCTGTACGCTGTACGGCCATTTGTCCCGTGCCTCTATCCGGGGATTGCAGGTCGGCTCGACGGTGCAGGCCGGAAAAAAAATCGCAGAGATCGGGACGTCCGACGAAAACGGAGGCTGGGCCCCGCACGTGCATGTGCAGATCGTAGCGGACCGGATGAATATCGAAGGCGCTTTTCCGGGCGTGGCGGCTCCGTGGTGTCGGGAAGTCTGGATGGCTGTTTCGCCCGATCCGTCTGATTTGCTGGGACTTCCCGCCGGCGCTCACGCGCCCCGGTCGGCGGATGCGTCGGAATCGTTGTCTCGCCGCCGCCGACGCATTGCGCCGTCTCTGAGCGTTTCGTACCGGACGCCCTTGTGCATGCACCGGGGGCATGGGGCCTGGCTGTACGATCGGGACGGGCAGCCTTTTCTCGATACGGTGAACAATGTGGCGCATGTGGGTCATGCACACCCTCGCGTGGCGGAGGCCGTAGCGCGACGGTTGCGGGCGCTGAATACGAACACGCGCTACCTCTACGACGAATTGAGCGACTATGCGGAACGCCTGACGGCTCGGCTCCCCGCTCCGCTGTCCGTATGTTTCTTCGTAAACAGCGGGAGCGAGGCGAATGATCTGGCGCTGCGCATTGCGTGGGCGCACACGGGCTCTCGGCGCGTAGCGGCGATCGAGCAGGCGTATCATGGCCATTTGTCGTCGCTCATTGCCCTCAGTTCGTACAAATTCGACGGAAAAGGCGGCGAAGGCCGTCCGCCGCATGTGCATATCGCGCCTGTGCCCGATCCGTACCGGCATGCAGGCGATGCGGATGATCATGTGTCGCTGCTTCGACAGGCGCTGGCGGAGGCCCCGGAGGGCGTGGCGGCGTTTATCGCCGAGTCGGCGATGGGCTGCGCCGGGCAAGTGTTTTTTCCCGACGGGTATCTTCGGAAAGCGTTCGAAGCGGCTCGGGGGGCGGGCGTCGTATGCATTGCCGACGAGGTGCAGACCGGGTTCGGACGCATGGGCGAGGCGTTCTGGGCCTTCGAAATGCAAGGCGCCGCGCCGGACATCGTAACGATGGGGAAACCCATTGGCAACGGTTATCCGTTAGGGGCGGTCGTGACGACTCCGGAACTGGCGCGGTCCTTCGATACCGGGATGGAATATTTCAACACCTTCGGCGGCAGTCCGGCTTCCTGCGCGGCGGGCCTGGCTGTGCTGGACGTGATTGAGGAGGAGGGGCTTGCGCAGCATGCGCTGGAGCGGGGCAAGCAATTCAAAGACGGGCTGAAGACGCTTGCCGAAACGCATGAAATCATTGGCGACGTACGCGGCCGCGGCCTTTTTCTCGGCGTGGAACTGGTGGCCAACCGGGCGTCGAAAAAACCGGCGGGTGCGGCGGCTTCCTATGTGGTGGAGCGGATGCGCGCCTCGGGGATTCTGGCCAGCGCGGACGGACCGCACGGGAATGTGCTCAAAATCAAGCCGCCGCTGGTTATTGAGGCGTCCGGGGCGGATCGGTATGTGGAAACGCTGGACCGGATTCTGCGGGAAGATTTCGCGCGCGCTTCTCTCAGCCTCTGAACTTTGCAGATTTAATCAGAGTATTTCTGAAAAAACCGGCGCCGCCTCAGGGGACGGCGCCGGTCGTAAAAGCGTCGAAAAACAAAACCGCGCGGCCTCAAACCGCAGCCGGTTCGTAGAAAGGATATACGTCCTTCAGGAGGGTCTGCAACTTCGTGCGCCCGCGATTGATGCGGCTTTTGACGGTGCCCATCGGCAGGCCGGTGATTTCCGCAATCTCGTCGTAGGCCAGCTGCTGTACGTCGCGCAGCACGACCACTTCCCGGAACGAAGCGGGAATATCGTCCAGCGCCTGCTGAATGTACTTGTCCTGAATGATGCTTTCCGTATGCTTGTCGGGCGAGAACGATTCGTCCGGCAATTGCATCTCATACTCCTCGTTATCCCGATTTACGCTCTGGATGGAGTAGAGGCGGCGGCGTTTACGCTTGCGGTACTCCGAACGCGCCAGGTTGCCCGCGATCGTATAGAGCCAGGTCGAAAACTTGGCGATCCGCCGGTACGAATGCCGGTTGCGGTACACGCGCAGGAACGTTTCCTGGAGCAGGTCTTCGCAACGACGCATATCTCCCAGAAAACCGTAGAGGTAATGGGTCAACCGCTCGGAATACCTTTCCACGAGAATATTGAACGCCGCCACGGAACCTGCCTGGAACTGCGACATCAAATCCTCGTCCGTCATTTCGGCGAGGGCCGACTGCTGCTTGTTCAAAGCGCTCCGCGAGGTTTTCTTCGTTACGATCTTTTTCTGCAATACCGCCACGTCCTGTTTTTCGGTTTTGCGGGGAAGGTTTTGCCCCGCGCCTGCTCGTTGGTTTGGGCTCAAGGCGAAAACAAGCCTATCCTCATAATATAAGAAAATTCTGCGGCGAATTCAAGGGGTATGCGCAGGGAAATGCTGCAAGGCGGCGCGCCCGCCTTTCTTGCGCCGCCGCCGGACGGTATCCGTTCGCCCGAAATACGTCGAGCGCTTGCTTCGCCGCAACCTGGCGAGCGCCTACACGAATCCTTTTTGCCGAAGCGTGTCGAGATTCCGCCGCACATGCTCCGCGGAGGCTTCGAGCAGAGCCTGCTCCTCGTCAGAGAGGCCGACTTCAAGGATGTGTTCCACGCCGTTGCGTCCAAGCCGCGCGGGCAGGCCGATGAACAGATCGCTCAGGCCGTATTGACCTGAAGGCTGCACGGCGCAGGGCAATACGCGGCTCAGATTATTCATCACGGATTCAACCATTGCGGCGGCCGAGGCGCCCGGCGCATACCAGGCCGAAGCCCCCATGAGCCTGGAGATTTCGCCGCCTCCGCCCTTGGTGCGCTCCACGATGGCGCGGATTTTTTCCGGGGCGAGCAATTCGGACACAGGCGCGCCGCCCACGGTGGTGCAGCTGGGCAGCGGCACCATCGAATCGCCGTGTCCGCCGAGGAGGAGCGCTTGCACGTCGCGCACCGATACGCCCAGTTCCAGCGCGATGAAGGCGCGGTACCTTGCCGTATCGAGTATGCCCGCCATGCCCATCACCCGCTGCGCGGGAAACCCGCTGGCGGCGTGCGCTACGGAGGTCATGGCGTCCAGCGGGTTCGAAACGACCACGATGACGGCGTCCGGGCTGCCGGCGGCGAATTGCCTGGTAACCGATTGCACGATTCTGGCGTTCAGTTCCAGCAGGTCGTCGCGCGACATATCGGCGGTGCGAGGCCGCCCTGCGGTGATTACGCATATATCCGAGCCGGCCGTGTCTTCGTAGGCGTTCGCGCCCGTAACGCGCGTGTCGAAGCCGTGCACGGGCGCGGACTCCTGCATGTCGAGGGCTTTCCCTTGCGGGAGCCCTTCGACAATGTCGATAAGCACGACTTCGCGCACGATGTCTTTTCTCGCTACGCAGTCGGCGACCGTAGCCCCGACGTTCCCGGCTCCTATGACTGTCAGTCTGGACATGGTTTAATGCGGTAGATGTAGAAAATGCAGCGCTTCTGCTCGCAAGGGATCATGCGATGCGGCGATAATATACGCCGCGCGGGCGCGGAGGCTTTGAGGACACTCTGATTAAATCTACTTCGATCAGCGCTTCACGTTCGTGCGTACAGGACACTGTGCCGGCGTCGTTGAAATCAGCGGTAAACGCTGCGGATTCGGTGCATGGCGTACGTGAAGCGCCTCTC
The DNA here is from genome assembly GCA_964608315.1 of uncultured Rhodothermales bacterium. GTDB lineage: Bacteria > Bacteroidota > Rhodothermia > Rhodothermales > VXPQ01 > VXPQ01. The sequence continues at coordinate 8,846 of CAZSNF010000033.1, forward strand.
GAAGCCTCCGAACTTTGCACATTTAATCAGAGTATCCTTGCGAAAGTTTCGTGCAGAGTATCCCTGTAATTCACGGGGATTTACGGGATCGTATATTGTCCCGTTGCAGCCTTTTGGCTACCTTTGCCGTCATGGATGGATATTGCGTTGCCGGTCTTGCCGCCGCTCCGAGTTTTATCGCATGGTTTCCCAGCTTTTCTTTTTCTTTTTCGCCGCGGTGGCGATCGCTTCGGGGATCGGACTGATCGTTTCCAGAAGCCCCGTGTCCGGGGCGCTTTGGCTTGTGCTCAACCTGTGCTGCGTGGCGGCCCTGTACGTCACGATGAACGCCCGGTTCATCGGGGTAATACAAATACTTGTGTACGCCGGGGCGATTATGGTGCTTTTCCTGTTCGTCATCATGTTGCTGAATCTGGCGGCGCTTCCGAAGTTGCAAACCATCGACTGGAAGCGCGCCGTCGCTTTTTTGCTGGGGATGGTCGTTCTCGCGCAACTGACGTATGTTCTGGCGAGCAGCCTGGACCTTTTGCCGGAGCCGACCATGTCCGACGCCGCTTTCGGCTCCGCTTCGCTGCTTGGCCGGGAATTGCTGACGCGCTATGCGCTGCCTATGGAAGTCACAGGCATTTTGCTGCTGGTGGCCACGATCGGCGCGGTATTGCTTGCCCGGAGAAGTTCGAACAAGTGATCGGGGAAACGCTATGGAATGGACGCTTGACTGGTATTTGTCGCTGAGCGCGATGTTGTTTGCGATCGGCGCTTTGGGCGTACTTTTGCGCCGCAACGCGATCGTGGTGTTCATGTCGATCGAATTGATGCTCAACGCCGTGAATATCACGCTGGTGGCTTTTAGCCGCGCCATGGGCGATGCGGCCGGGCAAATGCTGGTTTTTTTCGTGATGGCGGTCGCGGCGGCGGAGGCCGCGGTGGGCCTGGCCATCGTCATTGCATTGTTCCGGAAGAAAGAAACGGTCGATCTCACCCGGTTCAATCTGTTCAGGTTTTAGGTAACCCACACGTTTCTTACGGGGCGAATCCGATATGTACATGGACCTTCTGACGGGTCTGATTATTCTGTTGCCGCTGGCGGGAGCGGCGTGCATTGGCCTGAGCGGTCTTTTCATGCCGGACCTGCGCAGGTACGAGGGGCTTATCGGCGCGGTGGCTACCGCGATGGTGGCCATTCCGTTCGCCATTACCCTCTACCTGTTCGCGGGATACGGAGGGGAGCCTGTCGTCGTCGATTATTACGCCTGGATGTCGGCGGGCGATTTTCGCCTTTCGTTCGCCTATCGCATCGACGCGCTGTCCCTGCTCATGACGATGGTGGTCACGGGCGTCGGGGGAATTATTCATTTGTATTCCATCGGGTACATGCGCGGCGACAGGGGGTACTGGCGGTTTTTCGCCTACCTGAACCTGTTCATTTTCGCCATGCTGAATCTGGTGCTGGCGGACAATCTGCCCGTGCTTTTCCTCGGTTGGGAAGGCGTGGGTTTGTGCTCCTGGCTTCTGATCGGATTCTGGTACGAAAACCTTCGCAACAGCGCGGCGGCGAACAAGGCGTTCATTATGAACCGGGTGGGCGATTTTGCTTTCCTGCTGGCCATATTTTTGCTCTACCGGGAAGTCGGCGCGCTTGATTTCGGCAGCCTGCTCGAAGCCGTCGATACGCTTCCGCAGCATGTGGTCAACTGGGTTGTGCTGCTGCTTTTTATCGGCGCTACGGGCAAAAGCGCACAGATTCCTCTTTTTACCTGGCTGCCGGACGCTATGGCGGGGCCGACGCCGGTGTCTGCGCTTATTCATGCGGCCACGATGGTTACGAGCGGGCTATACCTGCTTGCGCGGCTTTCGCCCATTGTGCTGGCGGCGCCCGGCGTCATGGCGGCGATCGCCGTGACGGGCGCGTTGACGGCGATCATGGCGGCTACCGTTGCGCTCGTGCAGAACGACATCAAGAAAGTGCTGGCCTACTCGACGGTTTCGCAGCTTGGGTATATGTTTGCGGCGGCGGGCGTCGGGGCGTTCTTCGTGTCGATTTTTCATGTCGTTACGCACGCCTTTTTCAAAGGGTGTCTCTTTTTGGGGTCTGGCAGCGTCATTCATGCGATGCATGGCGTCAAGCACGATCTGGAAGCGGAAGGATTGCTCCCGGCCCCGGACGACGCCGAAGCCGACGGGGTCGCCGCGCATGCGTTCGACCCGCAGGACATGCGGACGATGGGGGGGCTGGTCCGGTATATGCCCGCCACGAACCTGACCTATCTGATCGCTGCGTTCGCCATTGCGGGCTTGCCCCCGCTGGCCGGTTTCTTTTCCAAGGACGAGATACTTTTTCGAGTGTTCGAGTATGGGTACGAGGGGCATGCGTACGCCTGGTTCGTTTGGGGAATCGGAATCGTTACGGCTTTGCTGACTGCGTTCTATATGATGCGGTCGTACATGCTCACCTTCCAGGGGGCCCCGCGGTGGCCTGCCGCTGATCGGGCGAAGCCCGCCGAATCGCCCTGGACGATGACCTTGCCCCTGAAAATTCTTGCCGCGTTGTCCGTCTTCGCCGGGTTTATCGGGCTGCCCGCCGTGATCGGGCATGGCGAATACAACTGGATCCATCATTGGCTGGGCGCGCCCTGGGGCGGACCCGTAGCGGAGCCGCACGCTGCAGAACATGGGGCCGGGTTTATCTGGATCGAATGGGGGCTGCTTCTTTTCGGGGCGCTTATTGCCCTGACGGGCGTGTCGCTCGCCATACGGGTCTACGGGGCCCATGGCCTGGCGTTCGACGAGCGAATCGCCCGGCGCCTGGGCGGCCTGCACCGGCTATGGCAAGGCAAGTATTTCTGGGACGAGTTGTACGACCGCATCGTGGTCCGTCCCGTCTTGCGGCTGGCCAGGCATGGCTGCGCCGCGTTCGACGCGCGGGCAGTGGATGGCGCGGTAAACGGTTTGGCTGCCCTGGTCGCTTCAGCGAGTCGCCTCGCTCGCCGCATCCAGACCGGTCGCGTACAGCACTACGCCGCAGCGATCGTGCTGGGCGCCGTTTTTGTCGTAGCCCTCATGCTTGTCCTGTGATTTTCCGGAGGCCATGTCGATTCCGCATATCACATCCCTTGTCATTTTCCTGCCCCTTGCGGGGGCGGCGCTGACCCTGCTGGCGCGCAGCGACCGCACGGTGCGGCGGGTGGCGCTCGGGACGACCTCGGCTGCGTTTCTGTTGTCGCTCGGGCTTTTCGCGGCCTTCGATGCGTCTCCGGAGCTGGGCGGGACGCCTCAGCTGGTCGATAAGGCAGCCTGGTTCCCGGAAAGCGTAGACATCAAGTATTTCGTAGGCGTCGATGGGCTCAGCCTCCTGCTCGTGATGCTTGCGACGCTGCTCGGCCCCATCGTCGTCCTGTCTTCCTGGCGTTACATCAACAAGCGGCGCAAGGGATACTACACGCTGCTGCTCATTTTGCAGACGGGCGTTACGGGCGTTTTCTGCGCATTCGACGTATTTTTGTTCTACGTCTTTTTCGAACTTACGTTGATCCCGATGTATTTCATTATCGGGCTATGGGGCGGGTCCCGGCGCATCTACGCCGCCGTAAAGTTCGTGCTTTTTACGCTGACGGGATCCCTGCTCATGCTGGTCGGGATTTTGTATCTCGGCTATGCGGCGGGCGATGCGGTGAACGGCGGCGTGTTCACGACGGACTGGTACAAACTGCTCGCTTTCGATGCGCCGGCGAGTTTGCAAGCCTGGCTGTTCCCGATTTTCGCCCTCGCTTTCGCCGTCAAGGTTCCCGTTTTTCCCTTGCATACCTGGCTTCCGGACGCGCATGTAGAAGCGCCCACGGGCGGGTCGGTGATTCTTGCCGGGACGCTCCTCAAGATGGGGACCTATGGACTCGTACGTTTTTGCTTGCCCTTTTTCCCGCATGCGGCGTACGATTACGCGCTGCCTTTCGCCATTCTCGCCACCATCGGCATTATTTACGGCGCGCTGGTTTCCCGGGTGCAGTCCGACGCCAAGAAACTGGTGGCCTATTCGTCCATTAGCCACCTCGGGTTCGTCGTACTGGGTATTTTTGCGTTCACGATGGAAGCGATGCAGGGCGCTCTCATTCAGATGGTCAACCATGGATTGTCCACCGGGGCGCTTTTTTTGCTCCTCGGCATGTTGTACGAACGCCGCCACACCCGGGAAATGAACGATTTCGGGGGTATTGCCCGCACCGTTCCCATCCTTACATTCTTTATGATCTTTTCGGCGCTGGCGTCTGCCGGGTTGCCGGGGCTGAACGGTTTTGTGGGCGAATTCATGATTCTCCTCGGGGCGTTCCGTAGCGAACTGATCGGCCATCCCGCGCTCATCGCTGCCGCGACCTCCGGCGTTATTCTGGCTGCCGTATATCTCCTGTGGATGGTTTACAAGACGTTTTTCGGGCAACTCGACAAGGAAGCGAATCGGACCATGCGCGATATGACGGGTCGGGAAATTACGCTCATGATTCCGTTGATTGTGCTTATGTTCGCATTGGGCTTTGCTCCAAACCGGTTTTTACAAAAGAGCGAACCGGCTACGCAGTTTCTGCTGGAGTCGATTCGCGCCAAACGCATGGCTGCGGAGGACGCCCGTCCTGCGCAAGACGCCGCGCGCTTTTTTGAATATCCTTCTCCGACGACCGACTCGGGGACGGCAACGGGTTCGTACTCCGACTGGACGCCCGAAACGGCTTTTTCGGATGTAAGCAACTAAGGATACTCTGATCAAAACCGCTTCGCTCAGCGCGTCGCGTTCATACGCCAAGGACATGATGCTTGCATCGTTGAAACCAGCAGAAAACACCGTAGATTCGGTACGCTGCGTACGTGACGCGCTCTTCGGGAGGCTGCGAGGGGCGCGCTGGCTGTGTCATTCCTCATTATGCGGGGCCGCCATGCTGATTGCTTCGTCGTTCCTTGTCAGCGCACCCTTCGCAAGCCTCTGATCTTTGCGGACTTGATCAGAATATCCCTGACTTATCGCATACGCCATGTTCTTCGTTTCCTCTCCTCGTTTTTCGAAACGCATTGTGTTTTCCCGTTGCCTGCCGCTTGCTGTGGCGAGTTTGCTCGCCGGATGTCTGTTGCTGCCGGGCGCAGCCTGGTCGGCGTCGCCCGTTTCGCCGCAGGAATCCGGCGCAGAACAGGTCGCGGACGACCACGCCGAGGTTGCCGGCGATCACGCCGGGGCTGCGCGCGATGAGCGCGCAACTGCGCATGGCGGGCAGGAAGCCGGGGAGCATGCTCCCGGCGACGCCCATGCAGCCGATGCGGAGCACGGGGAGGGAGACCATCATGGTCCGCTGCCTCCCGTATGGCTCGTCCTGCCGTTTATCGCATTGTTGCTCATGATCGCCACGGGCCCGCTTTTCTACGCCCATCACTGGCACAAGCATTATCCGAAGTACGCCGCGGCGCTTGGAGCCATCGTGGTGATCTATTATCTGTTCGTACTGGGTTCGTCGACGCCCATGATGCATGCGCTGGCCGAATATCTGTCCTTCATTGCGCTGGTCGCGTCCCTGTTCATCGCCGCATCGGGCATTTTCCTCAGCCTGAACGCGCGCGGCGCCCCCTGGACGAATTCCGTCCTGCTGTTCGTCGGGTCCGTGATCGCAAACCTGATCGCCACGACCGGGGCGGCGATGTTGTTCATCCGGCCCTATATGCGTCTCAACAAGGGGCGGCTGAAACCCTACCATATCGTCTTTTTCATTTTTCTGGTCGCCAATGTGGGCGGCGGCCTTACTCCTATAGGCGATCCGCCGCTCTTTCTGGGTTTTCTGCGCGGCGTGCCTTTTTTCTGGACGTTCACGCACGTCTGGTATATCTGGTTGCCGACGGTACTGCTCTTGCTGGCCATTTTTTATGTCATCGATGCGCGGAATAAAGAGGTTGCGCCTGCTATGGACGCTTCTCGCGGCCTGATGTCCGTCGTGGGCCGGAAGAATTTCATATGGGTTGTGGTGGTCATTTTTTCCGTGTTCATCGATCCGAACGTCTTCGACTGGGTTCCCCGGCTGCATATAGGCAGCGTTCATTTGCCGTTCGGCATTCGCGAACTCATTATGTTTTCGGTATGCGTTCTGGCGTTTGTGTCCGCAGACAAGACGGCCCTTGAGAAGAACGAGTTCACCTTCGAGCCTATCCGCGAAGTGGGTTGGCTGTTTCTGGGCATTTTCGCAACGATGCAGCCGGCGCTCCAGCTCATCAGCCAGTTTGCAAGCCAGAATTCCGAGTCGTTGTCCGTAGGCATGTTTTACTGGGCCACAGGAGTTCTTTCGGGCATTCTGGACAATGCCCCGACGTACCTCAATTTCCTCGCAGCGGCGATGGGCAAGTTCGGGCTGGATGTGAGCGTGGCCGCGCAGGTCGTGGAATTTGCGTTGCCCGGCGACGGGGGCGACTCGTGGATATTCCTGCAGGCCATTTCCGTCGCGGCGGTGTTTTTCGGCGCCATGACCTATATCGGCAATGCGCCGAACTTCATGGTGAAAGCCATTGCCGAGTCGAGCGGCGTCGACGTGCCCAGTTTCGTCGGCTATCTCGTCAAGTATTCGCTGCCGATCCTCGTTCCCGTGTATTTCGTGATCTGGGTCATTTTCTACAGCGGATGGATCGTGCAATTGTAAGCCCTTTCGCATGCGTCGCGGCCCGGAGGCCGAACAATCTGATCGCTTATGTCCCGACAACCACTTTCCGAAACAGAAATCGCCCAGGCGTTGCAAGCGCTCGACGGGTGGACGTTCGAGAACGACCGACTCGTCAAGGAGTTTGCGTTCGGCGATTTCAGGGAGGCCATGGCCTTCATCGTCCGGGTGGCGTTCGAAGCCGAATCGCTTGATCATCATCCAGACCTGCGCAATGTATACAACCGGGTCACGCTGGCGCTCAACACGCACGATGCGGGCGGCAAGGTGACGGCTTTCGACGTGGCGCTGGCAAAGAGGATAGACCGTTTGTGAACAGTATTCCACGGAAAAAGAACTGAATGGAAACAGAACTGATTCGTTTTTATGACGCCCTTCCGGGGGATATGCTGGCGACCTTGCCCTTGATGCTTGTGGCGGCGGCGGGGGTTTGGCTGGTTGTTCGGGATGCTTTCGGAAGCAGCCTGCGCGAATTGGCCTGGACTTCCGGGGCGGTGCTTGCCGTCGGGATACTTTTCGAGGCAATGCACCTGGGGAAGGAAGCCGGAACTGCTTTTTACGGCATGGCGCGGACGGGCGGCTATGCCTCGTTCGTGAATATCGTCATCCTGTCCGGCGGATTGCTCACCGTGGCGCTTTCGCCCTCGTACTGGAAAAGAACAGGCCAGGAATACGGCGAAATCTATACGCTGATTTTGTTCGCCACGGTCGGGATGATGGCGCTTGGCGCGGCGAACCATATGGCGGCAGCGTTCATCGGCCTTGAAACGATGTCCGTCTCGCTGTACGTCATGGCGGGATTATTGCGCGACAACGAGGGGAGCGCCGAGAGCGCCCTCAAGTATTTTTTGCTGGGCGCCTTCGCCACCGGCTTTTTTCTGTACGGGATCGCGTTGATGTATGGTTCTACCGGGACCATGTATATCCCGGAGATGGCCGCCGGGCTGGAGGCGAGCGGTCGCGTCGCGTTGTTTCGGGCTGGCGCGGCGTTGCTGCTGATCGGATTCTTTTTCAAGGTGGGGGCGGCGCCGTTTCATATGTGGACGCCCGACGTATATCAGGGCGCGCCGACCACCATGGCGGGCTATATGTCCACCACCTCGAAGGCGGCGGCGTTCGGCGCGTTGATCCTGATTTTGCGGGATATCCCGGCCGTGGACGCAAGCCTCCTGTTCGCGCTCGTTGCGACCGTGACGATGGTTCTGGGCAATCTCCTCGCGGTCGCGCAATCGAATGTCAAGCGCATGCTGGCCTATTCTTCCATTGCGCACGGAGGATATATTCTGGTCGCCCTGACGGCGGGCGGGGCTGCCGCCTGGTCCGGCGCGCTGTACTATCTGCTCGCGTACACGCTGATGAATATCGGTGCGTTCGGCGTCATGGCTTTTCTGGAATGGGACGGCAAGGCAGGGCAGGAGCAAACCCTCGACTCGCTGACGGGCGCGGGACTCCGCAAGCCCCTCGTTGGCGTCGCCATGGGGTGCTTTATGTTCAGCCTTGCGGGATTTCCGCCGTTTGGCGGTTTCCTGGGCAAGTACGCGGTATTTGCGCCCGCCGTGGCCGCCGGCTATGCTTGGCTTGTCGTGATCGGGGTGCTGACCAGCGTCGTATCGGCTTTTTATTATCTGCGCGTACTGTACGTCTTTTTTATGCGTTCGCCAGCAGATGCGCCGGAATCTGCCCCGCCGGACGCTGCGTTCTCGTCGCCGCTCGCGTTGCGGATCGTGCTGGTCGCGTGCGCGGCGGCTTTGCTGATTCTGGGCGTTGCGCCGGGGCTTCTGGATATCCCCCGAGGATTTTTTTAGAGATATTCTGATTAAGGATACTCTGATTAAATGTGCAAAGTTCAGAGGCTGCGAGGGGTGTTCTGGCACAGGGTGGAGCGGTGGACGGGCCTGTGGCGCGCCTTTTCGCGAAAGGATACTCTGGTTAAATGTGCAAAGTTCAGAGGCTGCGAGAGGCGCTCTGGCAAGGAATGACGAAG
>CAZSNF010000034.1:0-15660 GCA_964608315.1 uncultured Rhodothermales bacterium
GCAACGAAGAGTAACGCCGTGACCGGCGGAACCCGAAGGGCGGGGCCTCTTTTCCCGCCATGCGGCGTTGCATAGTGTTAACAGGCCCTGAATCTGCTTCGATCAACGCTTCATGTTCGCACGTACGGGACAGTGTGATGGCGTTGTTGTCATCAGCGGTAAACGGAGTACGAGGCATGGCGGAGCGTGAAGCGCCCTTCGGGAGGCCGCGAGAAGCGCGCTGGCTGTGTCATTCCTCATTACATGGACCTGCCATGCTGCTTCGTCATTCCTTGCCAGCGCACCCCTCGCAAGCCTCTGAACTTTGCAGATTTAATCAGAGTATCCTTAAAACCTGCGATTTCGTATTTTGCGAGACATTTTGCCCGTTTTTTTCTCGCACGGTCCGTTCTTCGATTCGCTATGCGCTTTCTTTCCAACATGATCGCCGCCGCGCTGGGTACGCTGGTCGCTTTCGGTTTCCTCTTTCTCGTCGGCATGTTCCTGGCGTTCGTCATTTCGGCGGTCTCCATGTCCAGCAACACGGCGCCGAGCGTTAGCAGCGGTACGGTGCTCACGTTCGATCTCGCCAGGCCCATTCCCGAAACGGCCTCAATGGATCCCTTCGATCAGTTGGCCGGCAGGAGATCGAACTATAGTCTGATGGGCCTCACGGATGCGCTGGACAAGGCGGCGACAGACGAGCGCATCGACGCCCTGTGGATACGGGTCAGGGGATTTTCGGGATTGAGCGCCAGTTCCCGCGAGGTCCGCAAGGCGCTGCTGCGGTTTCGGGAAAGCGGCAAACCCGTGTTCGCTTCGAGCGACGATATGATGCTGGAATCGACCTACTATCTGGCGTCGGCCGCCGATAGCATCTTCGCCGCCCCGGAAGCCATGTTCGAATTCAATGGCTTTTCGATGAAGACCTATTTCTACGCCGGACTGGTCGAAAAACTTGACGTCGAGCCGCAAATCATTCGGGCCGGTTCGTTCAAATCCGCCGTGGAGCCGTACCTGCGCCGGGACCTTTCTCCGGAAAACGAAGAGCAACTCGCTGCGCTGCTGAACTCCTACAACGAGACCTTTCTGAACGCGGTCGCCGAAAGCCGGGGAACAACCTTCGAGGCGCTGAACGAACTCGTGAACCGAACGGCTATTTTCTCGGCGAAGGAAGCGCTTGAAGCCGGGCTGATCGACGGATTGCTCTACCGCGACGACATGCTGGAGCGCATAAAGCGACGCCTCGGCCATGAACCGGAGGCGGAACTGCAAACGATGTCGCTGGAATCGTATGGCTTTACGCCGAACTCCGAGGCGGGACGTTCAACGAACATGGATGGCGAGATAGCCGTGGTGTACGCCGAGGGTACGATCCTCAACGGGCAAAGCATCCCGGGGAATTTCTTCAGCGGAACCGTCCTCGGATCGGAAACCCTGGCGCGGAATATGAAAGAAGCGCGGGAAAACGACCATGTGAAGGCCGTGGTCCTGCGCATCAATTCTCCGGGCGGGTCCGCGGCGGCGTCCGGCGCCATGTGGCAGGCCATCCATCAGACCGCAGAAGAAAAGCCCGTGATCGTTTCCATGGGCAACGTGGCGGCTTCAGGAGGCTACTGGATTGCGACGGCGGGCGAAACCATTCTCGCCGATCCGATTAGCGTGACGGGTTCCATCGGCGTGTTCGCCATGTTTTTCGACATCGGGAAAGCCTTCGAAAACAAACTGGGCATTACGACGGACGGCGTACAAACAAGCCCTTTTGCAGACATGCTGTCCGGGGTTCGTCCGCTTGATCCCTACGAACGGCAAATATTGCAGGGCTGGGTAGACGAAACGTACGATGCGTTCATTGATCTTGTGGCCACGCACCGCGGGCTGGACGAAGCGGACGTTCGGGAGATTGCGGAAGGCCGCGTATGGTCCGGGGAGGATGCGCTCGATATTGGGCTGGTGGACTCGCTGGGAACGTTGCAGGACGCTATCGCGCTGGCCGCCGACAAGGTCGATCTGGGCGAAGGTCCCTGGCGACTGCGCATCCTGCCGCGCCCGAAAACGCCCTTTGAGGCGTTTAGCGACCTGCTGATGACGAAGGGCCAGGCCGCCTGGACGCAATGGACCCGGTCCCCCGCCGAGCGGCAACTGCTGAATCAGGTCCGCGCCCTGACGGCGCACGCCCGCGACGCCGGAACGGCGCAGGCGAGAATGCCCGTGGAGATAGAGGTGCGGTAGAGGGAACCGGGTTTATGTATGTCGGGGACCCGCCCCCAACGCTACCTGCCTCTGTTTTATACCACCCCGCCCAGTCTGGCGTACAACATCCTACGGCGCAAGTATTGTAACGAAAGGCGGTTTTTCACTCAGCTTCTTTGTCATGGCCTCCAGCGACGGCAGATGGGGCGTACCCAATATCTCCAGCCAGCATCTTCGGTCACCGTTTCTCGAACGAATCGGACCAGCATACAGCGCCAGTGGGCCATTCAGGTTCGCAACAATCATATTCACCTCCGTCCGGCGTCCAGTCCCGCGAAATCAGATCGTCGAGCGGCAATGCAGTTTGCGTTCGGATATAATCTGCCAACAGGTCCTGTACTATCCATATCGTGCGTCCGCCCTAGGCATTTGCAGCTTCGGATTTGGCGACAAGCTGAGACGCCATGCGCGCCCATACCTGGCGCGTATTTACGCCAGGACATTTTACCTCCTCCTTTGCGGGGGTATGCGCAAACAAAACGGCGCGCTTGAAAGCTGACTTGATATCGGTTCCCCTCGCACGGTTGCCGCCAGAAGTAGAGCAAGTCATGACTTCCACAATGATGGGCGGAGCGTCCGGCTCTGCGCCGCGCAGAACATAATCCAAACGATAACTGAACGATCCCCCTCCTGTACCCTTCTCGCGCAGCGTAACCTCGGACCATACGGAAACCTGCTCTCCAGATTGAAAGCCTGCAAGGCGGAAAACCTTGCGAGCGAGAGCACTGTGCCTGCCCGTTACGCCATTTGGCCCGAAAGAAAACAAGCGATGCGGACAAATGGCCCACATATTTCCTTGCGTCGTGCGAACCGAGCAAACTCCGCAGGGAAGCCAGCCATCCGTTTGACGACCAAGAAACTGTGCGAAAAGGTGGCCCAGCGTAGGATCGTGGGCCTCTACCCGCGCCATATCCCTGTTACCGCCGCCATCGCAAACCGATTCCGTGAATGCGCACCATGCCCGCCTGCAAGTATCCAGATCCATGCCGGACTCTTCGAGCGGCTGACCGTATAGCTCCGCAACTACAGGCATAGTGTCTCGGCGATACTTGTAGCCACTGCCTTGGCCATGGGCGGAGGAACGGCATTAGCTACCTGTCGATGTTGATCAAGATCGCGTACGCTGCCCGTCCTTCCCCGGATAGGACCCGTAAAAACGTGCTTGTCGGGAAAACCCTGCAAGCGAGCCGCTTCGCGCGGCGTAATATACCTGTCTTCCGTCGGATGATACGGAGCTTCTCCGCAGCGCAGCGTAGGAGCGAACGACGAGCGGTCCAAGCGGCGAAACTTGGTCGTGTCCTTTCGCGTGAGTTTTCTCATGATATGCGGCGGAACGTCGGGACACTTCGAGAGCCAGAGGCCCTCGGGCACATAGGAAATGCGTTCCCGGTCCCTCGGCGGCGTTATGTCGATGTGATTCTCCAAAAAAGGACTCTCATTGCGATCAACCGGAGGAGGCATGTCATTTAAAGCATCGCCAACGGTTCTTCGGACGCCATTGCCTAACGGAAAATCAAATCTCTCATGTTCGCTGGGAAGACATACGAGAATGGCGCGCTCGCGACGCTGAGGCAACCCATAGTTCAGTGCATTCAGGGGGCGGACATGCATTTTGTAGCCAAGCGCTCTAAACTCCGAGGTAAGCGCATATATGGCTGGCTGTCCGCTCGGCATTTTCGCCCTTAGAAAATACGGAACCTGTTCGATCATAACGGCCTTGGGCTGGAAAACCTTCGCAAATCGGATCATCTCGAAAACCAGCATCCCGCGCGGGTCGTCTATGCCGCCGCGCTTCCCGATTTGACTGAATGGCTGGCATGGCGGACCGCCATGGAGCAATCCCAGATCGCCTTGTCTCATCCCGAGCGTATTTCGCAATCGCTCTGGGTCCACCAGTTGAACGTCCACATTCCAAACAATCTTCCTGCGAGCATTGCGGCGGAGCGTATTCGCGCAATGAGGATCAAAGTCGATGGCGCAAACCGTCTCGAAACCGGCTTGACCCACGCCGATGTCCATCCCTCCCGCGCCAGAAAAAAGACTCAAGGCAGACCGCTTCACGATACCGCGACGTTTTATTTGCTTTTCAGGTAAAAAACTTTCCAGTCAATGCATCTCCCCCATAAAAGAAAGCGGATATGCATGGTCCGTCGGCCAACCAACTTCCGAGTAGAGTATACGAAAATTCAGGCGACAATATCCGATTTTGCGTCTCGATATCCTGTGCGATCCGGCCAACATGCGCTGATGGCCCTTGGGTCTGCTCTGCCCGTGGAGATAGAGGTGCGGTAGGACTACACGCCTCAGTGGCCAGAATGACTTCGAAGGATTTCGCTCGCAACAAATCTGTTGCCAACAAGTCTGTTGCGATATTACTCCTTCCTGCCGCGCCGTAAACCGCCGGCGAGCGCAGGCAGCGCAATCCCTGCCGCCCGCACTGCCGCAAGCAAGGCCACCGGCAGCCATACCGCAGGAAACGGTTGCGCGACGAAGGGAGATATCAGGACCGAAATCCCTGTCGCCGCCGCTGCCGCCGCCAGATATATCGCAAAAAAGCGCGACGGCGCGGGGCGCACAAGCAGTATCCCCGCAGCCAGCACATGCGTGGGCCATGCCCAGAAAAGGTGGCGGTTCGCGTTGGTGACGTCGTGGTGCGAAACGAACCAGAGATAGGCGATCAGCAGGCCTGTCAGCCCTATCGCCAGGAGAAGCGGTACATCGAGCGCGCGCAGCACGCCGGGGCGTCGAAGCGTCCACGCCAGGCCTCCGGCAAAAAGCAGCCATGCTACGACGGGCTCCCAGGGAAAACGCGTGCGTTCCGTGTCATACCCTTCGATCCACAACAGCGTATCGGTGCGAACGACGAGCGGACGGGTATCCTCTCCCGCTCCTGTGCGCGCCTGATCGAAGGCGTGCATGAGGTCTTCGGGAAGAAACATGATCTCGCGGCCGTCCGCGGGCCGGTCCACGGGGGCGCCGAGCAGCACATCGACCCCGGCGTCCAGAAAAGGAACCGCGCGCTGGTACGGCTCGATAAGCGCCCGGAAGGTTTGGGCGTCGTCCGGAAGTTCCGGGACACGCAGGGTTTCTTCTCCAAGCGCCGCTTCCAGAATGTCGCGGATTCGCGTACTGCAATTGTCGAACAGGAAATGGTAGCGGTACCGCCGGTTTTCCGGGCGCAGGTTGACGGTCAGCAGTTCCGTCAGGCGTTGTTGCTGCGCAGGCGTCAGGTTCAGCGTCTGTTCGACGATGGGGCGGCCCTGCGCCGCATACGCCTCGCGACCAGCCTCGAACCTGTACGCGGAAAGGGTGTAAGCAAGATTGCCGTGCAGGAATTTGAGTACGAAATTACCGGATTCGAAATCGAATGTGCCGTAGTTGTACGTTATGTCGAGACCACGCTGCGGGTCCGTAATTCGCAGGGCGCTATGTCCCCAAAGCGAGTATATTTCGGAGCCGGGCAGAATGGTCAGCAGCGATACGCGCAGGGGGGGCGGAGCAGGCCCTTCTTGCGCAGCGGACGAGGATACGGGAGAGGCGGGCGGGACCTGGCGCGCGGCGGAGGCGGACGCATGCCTCGGAAGCGCCGTCGCAAAAACGACTGCAAGCCATAAAATTCCGACGAAGAGTGGCATCCGGGACACAGGACAGGTATGTTTCCGCGCATGGAAAAGGAAATACGCCCGGCGAACGCGGATGCGATCGTGCGGGCAGGTTGTTTTGGATACTCTGATCAAGTCCGCGAAGTTCAGAGTATCTTTTCCTGACGGATGTTTTTGCGACGTCTCTGTAACCGATTCATGAACCGCACCGAACGCGCCGATCATGTCCTGTCCGGGTTGCGCAAGGTCATTGCGCGGCCCGAAACGGAACTGTCGCACGAGAATCCTTACGAACTCATTGTGGCCGTCATCCTTTCGGCTCAGTGCACGGATGCGCGGGTTAATATGGTAACGCCCGCCCTGTTCGAAGCCTTCCCGGACGTGCGACGCATGGCCGAAGCCGAGCCCGGGGAGATATTTCCATGGATTCAATCCATCTCATTCCCGAACAACAAGGCGAAGCATCTCGCGGCGATGGCCCGCCGCGTGGTGGAAGCCTACGATGGGCGCATACCGAATACGGTGAGCGAATTGATGACCCTGCAAGGAGTGGGCCGCAAGACGGCGCAGGTGGTGGCTTCCGTGGCGTTCGACCGGGCCGCGCTCCCTGTCGATACCCATGTGTTTCGGGTGGCCAACCGGATCGGGCTCGTACATAACGCGGATACGCCGCTGAAGGTCGAGCAAGGCCTGAAGCGGATCATCCCCGAATCTGTCTGGGGCGAGGCCCATCACCTGCTCATTCTTCACGGCCGCTACGCCTGCACGGCCCGCGCCCCGTCCTGCGACGCGTGCGCGGTTTCGGACGCATGCCGGTACTTCGAGGAAACGAGCCGGCTGCCCGAACCGCTGGACGGCCTGGACCCTGCGCGCGGGAAATACTATTGCAAGACGCGGCGGCGCTACTTCGACAAACCTGATCGGCAAACGGACCGCTACGGGACCGAACAGATATCCTGCCCGCATTGCGGCTCCATGAACGTATTTTCCAGCAAGACAGGGGCCACGACCCGGAAAGTCAGGGATTACAGGATATAGGGGAATGACGCGGCCAGCGCACCCCTCGCAGCCTCTGAGCTTTGCGGACTTAATCAGAGTATCCTACAGGATATACACAAACGACAGGTATACAATAAACAGGTATACAATAAAGTGGATAACAGGAAGCGCCACATACTGGTTATTCTGGATGGCTACGGCATTGCCGAGGACGCTTCGGTGAGCGCCATCGATCATGCCCGAAAACCGTTCCTCGACGAGCTTTTCGCCACATGGCCCCATGCCCGCCTCGAGGCGTCAGGTAGACCGGTCGGTCTACCTGGCGGGCAGATGGGGAATTCCGAGGTAGGCCACATGAATCTCGGGGCAGGCCGGGTGGTCTACCAGGAAATTACGCGCATCGACAAGGCGATCAAGGACGGCGATTTCTTCGAAAACGAGGCATTGCTTGCAGCCGCGCGCCATGCCGTCGAAAGGGATTCGCAACTGCATCTTATGGGGCTGTTCTCGAACGGCGGCGTGCATTCCTCGCTGCACCACCTGTATGCCCTGCTGCGCCTTGCCGCAGGGCAGGGGTTGACCGGAGGCCGGGTGTGCGTCCATGCCTTTACGGACGGCCGCGACACCGACCCGCATGGCGGCCTCGGGTATGCGCGTGATTTCGAGGAAAAGGCGCGGGACATCGGCGCGGGCCGGATCGCGTCGGTCGTGGGGCGTTACTATGCAATGGATCGCGACCGGCGCTGGGAACGGATCGAACAGGCGTACGACCTGCTTGTGCACGGAGAAGGCAAGGTGTTTCCCAACGCTGCAACAGCCCTGCAAGCCAGCTACGAAAATGGAGTCACGGACGAATTCGTGGAAGTTTCGCTGATTCAGGGTGATGGGCCGCCGTCCCGCGTGCAGGACGGCGACGCCGTCATTTTCTACAATTTCCGGGGAGACCGGGCGCGGCAAATGACCCGCGCCTTCGCCGATCCGGAATTCGACGGCTTCGACCGGAAGCCGCTTTCGGACCTCTGCTTCACGCTGTTTTCGCCCTACGACGAAACCTTCGACCTGCCGGTCGCCTTTCCGAAAGTGAATCTTCGCCGTACGCTTGGCGAAGTCATTGCGGCGCAGGGAGGAACCCAGTTGCGCATTGCGGAAACGGAGAAATACGCGCACGTCACCTACTTCTTCAGCGGGGGGCGCGAAGAAGCGTTCGAGGGAGAAGATCGCATCCTGGTCCCCTCCCCGAAGGTGGCCACCTACGATCTGCAACCGGAAATGAGCGCAGCGGGAATAGCCCGCCGCGCCGCCGATGCGCTCGCCGAAGAAAAGTACAACTTCGCGTGCCTGAACTTCGCCAACCCGGATATGGTCGGCCACACAGGGGATTTCGAGGCGGCGGTCAAGGCGGTCGAGGCCGTGGACGCCGCGGCGCGGGTGGTCGTCGAGGCGGCGATCGCGCACGGCTATTCGGTGAGCGTCATCGCCGATCACGGGAACGCCGACCGGATGCGGAACCCGGACGGCAGCCCGCACACGGCGCACACGACAGCGCTCGTGCCGCATCTTATCGTCCGGGAGGGATTCGACGGCCCCATCCGCGACGGGAAACTCGGCGACGTCGCCCCCACCATCCTTGCCATCCTCGGCGTACCGATACCGGAGGAAATGACGGGGGAGGCGCTGGCGTAGGCTGGACGTACAATCTGGCTTGTGCAATCCCGAATGGGTTACCTTTGCACATTCGCCAGTTCCTTTCGTACATCCTCGGCGATCTCGAATACTTCTTGCGACACCTCCGTTTCAAGGCCGATTTCACGCCGAAAAGCCGTAACCAACGGCAATAACAAATCCTCCAGCGAGGCTTCCTGAATCAGGGCAAGTATAGCCTCGTACCCCAGAGAAACACCAAATGCCAACAGGGCGCGTATGGCGGCAGCTTGAGCGTCGCCAGTCTCGGAAAGAAACGCCAAAATCACTTGGACATCTCGCTTACAGGCATCTTTATCGTCAAGATAATGCACCAGATTTTCGGGATCGTTCACATTTGCAGAAGGCTGAATCGATTGCCAAAGAATAAGCCCCTTGTTGGCTGCAGCCATCCCTGTAATATGGATAATTTGAGGCACGTTACTATCCATAAATCTATCTATTAGATCATTGTATACGTCAACAGCTTCAGTAAAATTATCCAGAATAGTCAATAAATTAGCTTTATGTAATAATGCCTGCGCAATACTCAAAGACATCACCAACGAATCATCTTCGCCAAATCGAGTCAACATTTCATTACAAACATCAACGGATTCAAATGTTTTATCCATTTGCGCAAGTATAAGACTTTTCTGAACCAATGCCTGTGCTACACATCCTATAACTATAGGAATATTACTGTCATCAAATTTTTTTATCACCTCTTCATACAATTCCAATGCAGTTTTCGTTCTATTTAATCGTATCAGAGCTATTCCCTTGTTCATGAAAGATTGAGCTACAGACTGAATAATTTCAGGAGAATCAATTTTGCTGAACTTATCTATTATTTGATCATTTAGTGCAATAACCTCTTCTGCTCTGTCCAGAGAACCCAAAACAGTACCTTTATTTGCAAATGCATCTGCTAAAACAATAAGAATTTCAATTTCTTCATTATCACCAAATTTTTCTATAATATCATTATATATATCTATAGCTTCTGATTTTCGATCAAAATAGCTTAGTGCAACAGCCTTATTTATAAGAATGTGTAAAGTCCTCGAGAGTATTTCGGGCGCGTAAATATCATTCATTTTATTTAAATATTCATCGTAGACATTTATTTCTTCTTCAAATCTGTTTAGTTTTCCTAATGTATTAGCTTTGTGTATCATTACCTGTTTAATTATTTCAACAATTTCAGGTGCATCGTTACCATTAAAACGTTCTAACATTTGATCACAAACAATAACGGCCTCCGTTTCCCGATTCAAATATGTCAATGAGATGCTTTTATTAAGAAGAGTCCTGGCAACGGATTCGTTTATATCAAAAATATTGATCAATTTTTCTTTATACACAATGTCATCATAAATATCTTCAATATCGTTACATATATCGACGACCGCATCATAATCTTCAATATCAGACATTTTCCTTGCCTTGTCCATTAAGGCAAAAATTAATTGTTCCTCTTCGTTGTAGTAAAAACTCTGATATTTATTTAGCAATTCAGAGAACTGCTTATATGCCTCATTGATCAGAGCATCATGGACCAGATCTGTATTATTCACGGCCAACTCCTGGCTTTCGCCTGCTACCTGCTGCCAAATCTTGTTCAATTCATCCTGAGAGTAATACTCCACCATGAATTGGATTAGCGCTTTGACTATTTGATCGGATGCTCCGTTACGAAGCAGGTAATATATGTTGTACAATCGCTCTGTAAGGTAGTACCGTTTACGCCGAGGGGTTCCGCCTTTTTCCGATACTACGCCTCGCTCGATCAGGCGCCCAAGCTGTGCGCTGCATTGACTTGTATCCAGCCGTGCAAGATTGGCTATCTCTCTGGTAGTTGCCGGTTTCCAGAGTTTGGCGAGAGCAAGATATACCCGTCGCTCCTGAGCAGCAGAAAGAGATTCGATATGACTTCTGAAATATTCCGTGTGCTCATCGATCAGATTGAACATATCTTTCATCAATTCACGGAAAGAAAGCGCAGCTCCAAACCCGGCGATAATCGCAAGCAGGCGCGGACTGCTTCCCGTTAAAATTTCAAGAGATCGTATTTTTCCCATTACGGGAGCTTGCCCGGAGACTTTTTCCCAAAGCGTGGCGCACTCTTGCGTAGAAAGGGGACGCAGGGTGAGCACCCGAAAGAGATCGTACAATGCTTGTTCCGGATTATCGATTTCATCAAATCGACTGGTAGCGCTCGCAAGTAATATGATACGGGATTCGGTCTGAAGCGTTTTTCGTAACCGCCAAGCTGTATCTACATCTGCTATGTCCCGGAAAATCATATTCATATTTTCAACAATAAGCACCAGCCGTTTGCCTTTCTGATCTGAAAAATCAAGCAATGCGCCAAGGCAACGCTCCGCAAGCACTTGATCGTCGCGAATGCTCTGTAATTCCTCCCATGTGCGTCTTATATCTGCTTTTTCCATCTCATTGGAAACTTGCGCCGCCAATCTATCCAGGCACTCCAACCAGAACTCCCCGCATGTGCCGACTTCGTAACTTTCTTCCGCAAAAACGACAGGAAACAATCTAGACGATAATGTATCATTCCTGCGTGTTTCGATGGCGACACGCAGCAACAGACTTGTTTTTCCACTGCCTCGGGGGCCAATTACCAACACATGCCGATTCGAATTTCCTGTATTTTCTTGCAGCGTCTCAACGATGGATGCAAATTCATTCGTGCGTACGCAGAATGATTCTATCAATTCGTCGTCGGAAAGAAATCCGGGATTGTATTTTTTCAAATTCACGGTCATAGTATCAAGTACTCTTTCGGGATATACGTTCGGCAATAGGCTTGAAATGATTGCCATTTTGCTCCCGCCACCAATCTTCGATCAGTCCGGATACAAACCGGTAGCCGCCAATCTCTTTGGACAAATACCCGTCATGTTCAAGCATACGGAGCATATCTATAATCAAGACCCGGCCCTCTCTCTCCGGGGTGTGATAATAGCTCATGTATCCTTCGATGGATTCGTTATCCAGATAACCATGATTGACGGCGGCTTCGGTCAATAATTCCATGGCGATCCTGTAATCGCTATCCCCTAACGCCATTTTCAATCGACCCTCGTAATGCTCAAGATCGATCCTGCCGCGGATGCCAAGCATATCGTTAGAGTACACGCGTTCTATGTCGTCCGGGGTGGCTTTGCTCCTGTCTGCACGGCGCATATCTTCATGAAGGTAATCGAAAAACTGCTGGATATGATGCGGAATACAGCACCGCAGCCTGCGGCACATTTCCTCGCGAGCCGAATGGGGAAGTTCGATCCCGTAGTTATTGGCCAACGCCTCGAGGCATTGACCGGCCGTCACCTCGTTCCATGGATGCAACTCAAAAGGAGAGAAGATATTCGCCTGGGTGCTGAGGCCGGCAAGCCTCAAGGTCGGTTCGAGGCCGATGCTGCCGAATACGATCATACGGACATTCCGATGTGCTTGCCCCGCTTTTCGGAGCCAACTCATGAACTCGTCAGCAGCCTGCTTCCTTTCCGGCGTAATGCGATAATCCGATCCTTTGAGTAGCCGATTGATCAGAATCGGCAATTCGTCAAGGGCCAGTACCACGGCTTTTTATGTTTGTCCATGGCGGCAAAGACAGCGTCCCCTTTCTGCTTCCAGGTTCCTTTATCGACTCCGGCTCTCAGCCTGACCTTGAGTTCAGAAACCGCGAGTTCTTCAATCGGACCCTGTTGCAGGAAGTTGGCGAATCCGCTCTTGACCCGAGGCCATAGCCCCTGAGCCGAACTTGTCTGGGTTGCAATTTCCGCGATAGCATCCATCGGATCTCGAGCGTCCTCAAGGTCGGCAAACAGCGTCTCGAACTCGCCTGTGCCTTTCAGACGCCGCAACGCTTCGCGAATCAGACTGGTCTTGCCCATCCTTCGCTGCGCACAGTAAGGAGCGTGTGCCTCCCTTCCCTGACACGCTCCATGAGCGCCTCTAACTCGGCTTCCCGGTTGAAGAAGTCCTCTCCATCAACCCAGTTACCCCCTGCTTTCTTTAGCTTGTCCATTGTCGTCCCGGAAAAAAAGTTCACAACGCATTCGTTGCCAACAATATAGTTGCCAACAGACGCGTTGTCAAGAGCTGCGGAAAGTTTTTTTTTTCAAACGGCGCGGGCGTACTCCTGCGACGGCCTGGACAATACGGCGGTCGAGGCAGTGGACGCCGCGGCGCGGGTGGTCGTCGAGGCAGCGATCGCGCACGGCTATTCGGTGAGCGTCATCGCCGATCATGGAAACGCCGACCGGATGCGGAACCTGGACGGCAGCCCGCACACGGCGCACACCACGGCGCTCGTTCCGCATCTTATCGTCCGGGAGGGATTCGACGGCCCCATCCGCGACGGAAAACTCGGCGATGTGGCCCCCACCATCCTTGCCATCCTCGACGAGCCGATACCGGAAGAAATGACCGGCGAGGCGCTGGCGCAGGGCGCAGGGCGTTCGCCAACGTATTCGCTGTCAACAAATTTGTTGACAATATGCTATCCTGCAGCCCGCAGCCGGTGCTTCTGCTGATCGATCAGCACGGCGCCGACGATGATCGAGCCGATAATGATTTCCTGTACGTAATTCGGCAGGCCCAGCATGTTGCTTCCGTTGCGCAGGACGGCCATAATCAGCGCCCCGACGATGGACCCCACCACGCTTCCTTCCCCGCCGCTCAGGGAACCGCCCCCGATCACCACGGCGGCAATGATATCCAGTTCCAGCCCGACGGCAGTCGTAGGATCGCCTACCGTGAGATAACTGTACTGCATGACCCCGGCGACGCCGGTCAACAGGCCGCCCAGCGCATAGATCGCGATTTTAATGCGGTCCACCTTGACGCCGCAGAGCCGGGCGGTCTGCTCGTTGGACCCGATAGCGAAGGTATAGCGCCCCAGCACGGTGTACTTCAACAGCACGGCGGAAACGACCAGCAGCGCCAGCGCAAGCCACACCCCCGGCCCGAAGACAAGCCACGACGGCGCGGGGTCGATCAGCATGAGGTTCGTGAGCCAGTTGTCCGGGGTGGGCACGGTCTGTTCCTTTCCGATCCATTTGGCTACGCCCCGCACGATCTGCATCGAACCCAGCGTTACGATAAAGGGCACGATGCGGAATTTCGTAATGACGAATCCGTTGAAGGCGCCCACGCCCGTACAGGCCAGTACGCCCGCCGCAAGCGCCAGAAATGGCCAGAAAAGCCCTGGATCGCCTCCGGGCAGGTTCAGCGCCGCCGCCACAATGACCGTGGTCAACGCAATCTGCGAACCCACGCTCAGGTCGATGCCCTCCGAAACGATAATGAACGTAGTGCCGAACGCAGCAATCCCGATGATGACGCTCTGGGTCAGGATCGTCTTGATGTTATAGAACGACGTGAAGGCGGACGGCGTCAGCGCGGCGAACAGCGCGAATACGAAGATCAGCCCGAGCAGGGGCCCGAGCTCCGACAACATAGCCTTGTAATTCCGTTGCTTCTTCATGCGTCGTATCCGGATGTTGCGAACTGCATAATACGATGTTCCGTCCATTCCGGAACAGGGCGCACCGTCGAAAGGCGCCCCTTGTGCATCACGCCCAGCGTGTCGCACACGCCAAGCAGTTCGGGCAGGTACGAACTGATCATCACGATGGCCTTGCCCTGTTCTGCAAGGCGGTGGACGAGTTTGTATATCTCGGCCTTGCTGCCGATATCGATCCCGCGGGTGGGTTCGTCGAGAAAAAGAATGTCGTTGTCCTGCTGCAAAAGGCGCGCCAGGCACACTTTCTGCTGGTTTCCGCCGGAAAGTTCGTCGGCCCGCTGCTCGACGGAGCCGGCCCGAATGCGCAACGCATCGATCCAGCGCGCTCCGTCGCGGCGCTCCTTGCCCAACTGCAAGAACCCGGCCCGGCTGTAGCGCCGCAAATCGGACAACGTCAGATTGAAAACGAGGGACAGATTAAGCGCCAGCCCCTCCTCCTTCCGGTTCTCGCTCAAAAGGTCCAGTCCGCGGTCGAGCGCCGCCCGGGGCGTCATCCAGGCAACGCGCAGCGCTTCGCGGCCCCGGATGGACAAGGTCCCGGAACGCGCCGAATCCAGCCCGAACAACGTCCGCACCGTTTCGGAGCGTCCTGCGCCCACCAACCCGGCAATGCCCATGATTTCCCCGCGGCGCAACGTAAAGCGAACGTCGGCGGGCAGCCCCTGCCGCCCCTGCAAATCAGACACGTCCAGCAGCGGATCGCCCATTGCGTGTCCGCCAGAGGGAAAAAGTTCATCTACCGAACGCCCCACCATGTCTTCTATGATGCGGCTTATCGGCGTACCGGCCACCTGCCCCGTCGAAATCATTTTGCCGTCGCGCAGCACGGTGTAGCGGTCGCACACTTCCTGCACCTCCTCCAGAAAATGGCTGATGTAAATGACCGCGAGCCCCTGCGCTCTCATCCGGCCAATAGCCTCGAACAGGGCTTGCGTGTCGTCGGCGGCCAACGAACTGGTGGGTTCGTCCATAACCACGATCCGGGCGTCGAAAAGGAGCGCGCGGGCAATTTCTACGAGTTGCTGCTTGCCAATGCTCAGATCGCTTACCCGGGCGTCGGAGGCTATTCCCTGCTGTCCCAGGTCCGCCAAAGCCCGCTCCACTTCGCGGGTCCGGGGGCGAATCCACCCGTAACGGGCATGTTCGTCGCCGAGGGTCACATTTTCCTCTACGGTCAGATGCGGGGCCAGCACCAGTTCCTGATATATCATGCTGACGCCCGCCGCGCGCCCGTCCAGCGGATTCGCAGGCGCATACGGGGCGCCGTACAAGGTCATCTTTCCCGCGTCGGGCCGGTATACGCCGCTCAGAATCTTCATGAGCGTACTTTTTCCGGCGCCGTTCTCCCCCACAAGGGCATGCACTTCGCCCGCCCGCACATTCATATCCACGCCCTGGAGCGCGCGCACGGGACCGAAAGACTTGCGAATGCCCTCAAGGGAAAGTACGGAAGACGACATGGGACGCGCCGCGCGGCCAGTTAAGGATACTCTGATTAAATGTGCAAAGTTCAGAGGCTGCGAGAAGCGCGCTGGCAAGGAATGACGAAGCAGTGCGGCAGGCCCCGCATAATGAGGAATGACACAGCCAGCG
>CAZSNF010000035.1:0-15531 GCA_964608315.1 uncultured Rhodothermales bacterium
CCCGCCGACAACGCCACCGTCTCCTCCTGTCGCTGCCCTGACCCTGACGTGCGCGGACCCTGCTCCGGTCTACGAGGGCTCGCCGGACGTTACGCTGTCGTGCGAGGCGTCGGGCGCGCCAGAGGGTTCGGCCTATGAATACGTATGGGAGGCGCGGGGCGCTGCGGCGGATACGGACCTTTTGAGCGCGGCGGACGTCGCTTCGCCGACGTTCATGACGCCCGCCGCGGTGAACGCGACGACGCGTTACGAGTACGGGGTTACGGCCTCTGCCGAGAACGCAGAAGACGCCGCGGCCGACGTAACCGTTACGGTGCTCGACCGGCCAGAGTCGCCCGCCCCGCCGCCCGCTGTCGCCTTCTCCGCCGATCCCACTTCTATCGGCGTGCGCGCCAGCGCCTCGGCCTTGCGTTTCGGCGCGCAGTCGGCGGACACGGAAGTATCGCTGGACCCCTTGACGGACCAGATAACGACCCGCGTATCGGGTCCGCACCATGCGGGCCGCATGACGCTTGCGGCGGCGGACGACCTGTCGCTCGGAGAGAACGGCGAAGCGGCCTTGTCCATCGAGCTGGTTACGCCGGCTGTGCTTCGCCGCGAAGGTAGTTCGGAGACGCTCGCGCTGGCGCCCCGCTGGTCGTACGCCGCCTCATGCGACCAGCAGGCTTCCGAGTCGATAAGCAGTTCGTTCATGCAGGCGACGCTTTCGGAGTCGGACTGTCGCCTGCTCCTCTTTGGCGGCGACCTGGATCTGACGGAGGCGTCTCCGGGCCGCTATTCGGGGAACATAGAGGTGGTTCTTCGCACGAGCGCGGGCGAGGAGACGCGCTCGGTAGAGGCGCAGGTTACGGTCGTTCCGGCGGCGCGGGTGATCACGGTAGGTCCGGGCGGGGTGCGCTTCGACGCGTCGCGCAAGGTTCCCTCGGCCCTGACGGAAGAGCAAAACCTGAGCATTTACCCGGACGTTGCGTTCCTGACGGCGGACAAGCCTTCGGGCGCGTTCGAGTTGTCCAATCCGTCGCTGATGCCTCTGGAGGTGTCGGTGTCTGCGCGCTTCGGGTACGCAGAGGCGACGGAGGACGGTCGAGAGACGGTAGTGGAGGATGCAGCCGCCTCTCCCCTCGGCGACCTGTCGGAGATCGTGGATATCTATCCGAGCATATTGACGCTGACGCCGGGCGAGCAGCGCGTCGTGCGGTACGGAATCAGGGAAGAGGCGCTGGCGTCCATGCAGCGCTCCGCGCAACGCGCTATGGAACATAAAGGCTACGCGGCCTTTTTCGACGTGTCGTCGTCTCCCCGGCAGTATGCGCGCGCGGATCAGCTGCCTGAGGACGCATCGGAGGGCCGTACGGCGCATGTGACGATGCGGATGCCGGGGGCGTACGCGCCGGACGCGACCGCGCCGCGCCTGCGGGCCGAGCTGCTGTCGTTGTCGGCGGGCGCTTCGCCGTCGGCGACGTTTCTGGTGGAGACGGAGGACTTTCCGTTCGCGGGCGAGGCGGTGGCGTACGACAGAGAGGGTCGGGAGCTGGGCCGCAGCGAGACGCTGATATACACGCGCAGCCGGGTTCGGGTGTCTCTGGAGCGCCTGCCGGAGGACGAGACGGTGTTCTTGCGCTTCGCGCCGCGCGGTTCGGGCCGCCTGTCCGCTCCGGTGTCCGTTCCATGGAGCGCGCAGGGACAAAACGGCGCGCAAGACGGCGCAAGGGATAGCGCCAGGGACGGCCTGAGGGACATAGGCGCCGCCGCGCAGGACGGCGGAACGCCGACGCCGGATGTCGCGCTCGCCGAAACACCCTGATTAAGTCCGCAAAGTTCAGAGGCTGCAAGGGGCGTACCTGCGCAGGGCAGAACGGGTCTGTGGCGCGCCTTTTCGCGAATACATAAGGGTAGGCAGGCCATGAGCTGGAGGGATATTTGGCGCCCGATGTTTCGCTCAAAGGCGCGCCACAGGTCCCTCTCTCAAATCGCTCTGCCTTAATTATTTAACTTCCATATTCGCCCGCCTTAATTATTAAGGACGCTCTGATTGGATCCGCAAAGCTCAGAAGCTGCGAGGGATACGCTGGCAAGGAATGACGAAGCAATGCGGCAGGCCCCGCATAATGAGGAATGACGCGGCCAGCGCGTCCCTCGCGGCCTCCCGAAGGGCGCTTCGCGTCCGCTGCGCCCGAATCCGTAGCGTATGCCGCTGATTGCAACGACGCCGTCATAATGTCACTGTACGCGCGAACGCGAAGCGCTGATCGAAGTAGAATTGATCAGAGCTTCCTTAAATATTGATGGCCTTGCCCAGGGCGTCGCGGGTAGCTTCCATGAGGGCTTCGGAAAGCGTGGGATGCGGGTGCATGGCCTCGGCGATTTCATGCGCCGTCGTTTCGAGGGCCCGCGCCGTAACGGCTTCCGCAATCAATTCGGTGGCCTCGCGTCCTATTATATGGCATCCCAGCCATTCTCCGTATTTGGCGTCGTAGACGACTTTTACGAAGCCTTCCGTATCTCCCAGCGCGGCGGCCTTGCCCGACGCCGCGAAGGGAAACTTGCCCACCTGCACGTCGAAGCCCGCCTCTTTCGCTTTTTCTTCGGCGTAGCCTACCGAGGCGATTTGCGGCTGGCAGTAGGTGCATCCCGGAATGTTGTTGTAATTCAACGGATGGACCGACTCGCCTGCGATGCGTTCTATGCAAAGGACGCCTTCGTGGCTGGCCTTGTGCGCCAGCCAGGGCGGGCCTGCCACGTCGCCGATAGCATATATTCCGGGGACATTGGTCTGGTAGTACTCGTCCGCAACAATGCGCCCGGGTTCGGTTTTCACGCCCAGCGCTTCCAGACCCAGGTCTTCTGTGTTGCCCTGCACCCCTACGGCGGAAAGCACCTGGTCGCATGCGATCGTTTCGGTTCCCTTGCCCGTTTTGACGGCGACGGCGACCGACGGGCCGCTGACGTCGACGCCTTGCACTTCCGTGGAGACCAGGCACCGGATGCCCTGCTTGCCGAAGGCCCGCTGGAGCGCCCTGGAAATTTCGACGTCTTCCACGGGAACGAGGCGGTCCAGCAGTTCGACGATGGTTACTTCCGTCCCCATCTGATTGTAGAAATAAGCGAATTCCACGCCGATGGCCCCCGCGCCGCAGACCACCAGCCGTTTCGGCGGCGTCTTTTGCAGCATGGCCTCCCGGTACGTGACGACTTTTTCGCCATCGACGGGAAGCGGGGGGATTTCTCGCGCCCGCGCGCCCGTGGCGATAATGATATGGTCGGCCTCGACGGTTCCTTCCTTGCCAACGCGTTCTCCGTCCATGTTGACGGAAGGTTCGAGGGTTAGCTTGCCGCGTCCGGCGAGGCGCGCCTTTCCGTAAAGCACGTCGATCTTGTTCTTTTTCATCAGAAAGCCGACGCCCTTGTTCATTTTGCCGGCCACGCCTCGGCTTCGCGCCACGATTTTGGCGAAATCCGGCGTAATTTCGCCGTCGAGGCGCAGGCCGTAGCTGGACAGATGGCGCGCTTCCTCCATGACTTCCGCGCTTTTGAGCAGCGCCTTGGTCGGGATGCAGCCTACGTTCAGGCACACGCCGCCCAGTTTGTCTTTTTCGACGATGGCTACCTTGAGCCCGAGCTGGGATCCGCGGATGGCGGTTTCATAGCCGCCTGGTCCCGATCCGATAACGACGACATCGTATTTCACGGCAGATACAGGGTATTCGGTTGAAAGGAAAAAAGTGTCCTTAGGGATGCTCTGATTAAGGCAAGACGGTCCAGAGGGGCCTGTGGTTGCGCCTTTGAGCGAAACATCGGGGCCCCAACACCCCTGCCGGTCCATCGTCTGCGCACCTTTATGCATTCGCGAAAAGGCGCGCCACAGGCCCGTTCCACACTGGGCCAGCGCGTCCCTCGCAGCCTCTGAACTTTGTATATTTAATCAGAATGTCCGTAAATGAATATCAAGGCGAAAAGGTTCGCAGTTTGCACGCTATTCGCATGTCGCCGCCGCCGGGCCTGAGCGCTGCCCGGGGCGCCGCGCCGCCTCAGCGAGCGATTAGCCAGGGTGCGGGATCGATGGGAACGCCTTCCCTGAAGAGCGCGAAAAAAAGCGCCGTGCCCTTGGGTTCGTCCGGCGTTCCGGACCGCCCGATGATTTGCCCGGTTTCCACAGGGTCGCCCTCGGCGATGAAGGTGTTCGAAAAATTGGAATAAACGCTTTTGTACGCGCCATGCTCGATCACGACATAGCGTCCGTATTCGGGGAGCACCGAGATATCGATAATGCGTCCGTCAAAGATTGCGCGTACGTCTGCGGCGGACGGCGTTTCGATAAGGATGCCCGGATTGTGCGTGGTCGTTCCGTAGACGGGGTTTACGTTGTCGCCGAACGGTTCGCGCATTACGCCCTGCGCCGGCCAGGGAAGTTGCCCCTCGTTTTCGCGGAAGGAGCCGGACAGCGAGGCGTATTCCTCGGCGGTAACCCGGTCCTCCTCGGCGCGCAGCCGATTGCGGTCCGCGGCGGCGATGAGTTCCCGGATGTGTTCTTCCAGTTCTCTGGCCGCGGCTTGTTTTTGCTCCAGCGCTTGCGCGATGGTCGAGCGCTCGGATTGCAGTTCGGCGATGACCCGCCGCCGGTTCTCGCGCAGCCGCTCGAGATTTTGTTGCTCGTTGCGCTCTTCGCTCAGCAGCCGTTCGTTTTCGGCCTGGCTTTGCTTCAGTTGTTCGTTGCGTTCTTCCGCTTCTTGTTGCTTGTCGCCGATTTTTTCGAGCCTGTCGCGCCGTTGTTGCGTGAACCGGTGCAGGTAGCGCGCCCGCACCAGCATTTGATTGATGGATTTGGAAGAGGCGAGGAGCGCCAGATCGTGCATGCGTCCGTGCTTGTAGGCGTGCACGGCCCGGCTTCGGTATTGGGTGTTCAGTATTTCCTGTTCGCGAGCCAGATTGACAAGGGTGGATTCCTCGGCGGCGATCTCCCCTGAAATCTGGCCTATGCGTCGCCCGTAGTTTCGCACAAGTTCCCGGTGCAGCGCGATTTGCCGGTCGAGTTGCTCCAGCGTTTCGAGGGTGGCCTGCTCTGCCTCGGTCGTTTCGGACAAGCGTTGCCTGTCTTCGGCGATCTGCGCTTTCAGTTCGGCGAGGCGCTGCCGGGTGGCTTGCCGTTCGCGGTCCGCCGCATCGTTTTCCGGTTCGGATGCAATCAGGATTTCCCGGGAATCCGCCTGTTGCGCCGCTGCGGGCCGCGCGGCGTATGCGGCCGCTGCGAGGAGGACGAGGAAAACAATGCAGCGCATGGCGGGGAGGGATTATTTCCGGTCCAGTTTTTTGTGCAATTCCGGGAGGTTCGGATCGATTTCCAGCGCCCGTCGCCATGCTTCGGCGGCCGATTTGCTGTGTCCCAGCGCTTCGTACGCGTCTCCAAGGCGCTGGAGCGCCTGCGCAGACGCATTCGGCTGTTTCGCCGCCTCGTCCATGTGCCGCAACGCTTCTTCGTAGGCTTGCCGGGCGGACTGGTCGTCGCCCATGCGCGCGTACAGGGAGCCGAGCGTCGAACGAAGGAGCCCGAGTTCCGTCTCGTTTCCGTACGCATCCTCCGCGGCGATTCGCACGGCCTCTTCAAAATGCCGCACGGCCTCGGCGTTGCGGGCGTCCGCCATGGCGGCGTCTCCGGCGATCTTGTGGAGTTCGAGCGCATTCGGGAAAACGGCAAGTCCTTTTTCCGCCACCATCCCCGCCGCCGAAAGGGCGCCGCCGTCCCGGAGCGTCCGGGCTGCGTAGATCCACCATTGCACGTCTTGCGCGTTTTGCTCCAGGATACGCAGCAGTTCGTCGGCGGCCTCTTCGCGCCGCCCCTGTTTCAGGCGAATTTCGGCCATCGTACGGCGCAGATCGGCGTTTTGCGGCTCGTCTTTCAGCATGTCGGCGAGGATGCGTTCTGCGCTCGTCCAGTCGCCCAGCTGGTTGTAGAGATTCAGGAGTTGCCGCCGCACGGCGCGATCCCCGTTGTTTTCCTGCAGGATGCGCTCGTACGCGGCTGCGGCTTTCGCCGTCTCGCCCTCCATCGCGTAGATGCGGGCCAGATCGTAGCGTGCATCGAGATGCTCCGGCGCTTGTTCCAGTATGTCGGCGTACAGCGCAGCGGCCTGCGCCCGTTCGCCCATTTCCGCATGGACGCCGGCCAGTTGCAAGGCGTAATAGATATTCTTCGGGGCCAGATCGCGCGCCTTGCCGAGGTGGTAGCGAGCCGTCGCGTAGTCTCCGCTTGCTTCGTAGAGTTCGGCCGAGGCGGCCAGAATGGCGGGAGAATCCGGGGCCAGCCGGAGCGCCTGCGCGTACAGGTCGAGCGCGGCGCCCTGGTCGCCCGTTTGCGCATGCGTCATGCCGCGCACGAAAAGTCGCCGGGCCCGGAGGGATCGCATTTCCTCCTCCATGGCGTCGGGCGCGAAGGACGCGGCGTCGGGGACGGTCTCTTCCATTTCGACGGGCGCCGCCGCCGGGGAGCATCCGCTTGCGGCCATGCCCATCGGGATAGCCGGGAGCGCAACGGTCAGCAAGGAAGTAACGATAGGCCGGACGCAGCGCATCGGAGCAGTACGCAGGAAAGCGGATAGTCGGCGAGAATCTCCTGAAAAAACGGAAATATCGGCTGCATGTTTCTGGATTCCCGCGCCCGGCGCGCGGTTTATTCGCCGCTTTGCGCGATCCCCCCGTCCAACGTTGCAAACAAAATCCCCGCGTTTTCCGGCGAACCGCCACAAGAAACCATATGCGCGTAAACGGATTTCATCGTAATCTCCATTTTCGAGGCGATGACGCCGCGGCGGGGCTGCGCGAGGCCTTCGCCGCGGGACGCCCCTCGGACTTGTTTCGAAGCCAACCCCCGTTTTTCGATGGGAGAACTGAACCTGACGCCTGAAATGGACGAGGCCTCCTTGCGCCGGTTTACGTATCGGCTCATTGAGGATGTGCGTACGCTGGAGTATTTGCTGGAAGAGAACCGGTTCGAGTCGGGCGTACGCCGGATCGGGGTGGAGCAGGAGATGTTTCTCGTAGATGATCGCTGGCGCCCGGCTCCGGTCGCCGAAAAGGTGCTGGAGCGGACCGCGGAGGAGCGTCGGGTCGTGTCGGAGTTGATGAAGTTCAATCTCGAACTGAATCTGGACCCGGTCGCGTTTCGGGGGGATTGCCTGCGCCGCATGGAGCGCGCTGTCGAGGATGCGCTGGACGGCGTACGCAAAGTGGTCGAGGAAGTCGGGGCGCATGTTGTTCTCGCAGGCATTCTGCCCACCATCACCTTGTCCGATCTGGACCTGACGCATATGATGCCGGCCCCCCGGTATCATGCGTTGAACGAGGCGATCGCCCGCCTCCGCGGCGGTCCCGCCGAACTGCAGATACGGGGCGCGGACGAACTGTACGTCAAGCACGACAGCATCACGCTGGAAGGCTGCAACACAAGTTTTCAGACGCATTTGCAAGTGCATCCCGACGAATTTGCGGGAATGTACAACATTGCGCAAGCCATCGCCGGTCCCGTGCTGGCCGCCGCCGCCAACTCCCCGACCCTGTTCGGGAAGCGTCTATGGAAGGAAACGCGCATTGCCCTGTTCCAGCAGGCCGTGGATACGCGCAGTTCTAATCTGTACATCCGGGAGATGAGTCCGCGCGTGCATTTCGGCACGAAATGGCTCGACCGCTCGGTGCTTGAAATTTTCCAGGAAGATATTTCGCGCTTCCGGATCCTCCTTTCGCAAGCCGAAATCGAGGATCCGCAGAAGGCGCTGGAGGAAGGGCGCGCCCCGAAACTGCAGGCGCTGCAATTGTACAATGGCACCGTGTATCGCTGGAATCGGGCCTGCTACGGCGTGACGGACGGAAAGCCCACGCTGCGCATTGAAAACCGCATTCTGCCGTCTGGCCCGACCGTGATCGACGAGATGGCGAACGCGGCATTCTGGTTCGGCCTGACCATGGGATTATCCCATGCCTGCCCGGATATTCGGCGCGTTATGGATTTTGACGATGCGATGGGGAATTTCATGGCGGCGGCGCGTCTTGGCTTGAGCGCGCAGTTCGCCTGGTTCGACGGGCGGCGCGTGGCGGCGGCCGAATTGCTATGCGACGAACTGCTGCCGCTCGCCCGGGAAGGCTTGCGGAGCGCAGGCATTGTCCCCGAAGACATTGCCCGGTATCTCGACGTGGTCGAGGAGCGCGTACGGTCCCGCCGCACAGGGGCGCAGTGGCAACTGCGTTCGCTGCTTGCGATGCGCCCCAGGGCGTCGCGCGCCGAGCGACTGAGCGCAGTGGTGGCGACCACCGCCGATCTGCAGAAAGAGGGCGCCCCCGTGCATACGTGGCCGGAGGCCGCGCCGCAGGAAGGGGTTCCGGATCGCCGCTTCGACCGGGCGCGCGTGGAGGAATACATGAGCACCGACCTGGTCACGGTCAACGAGGAGGAGTTGATCGAACTTGTGGCGTGTCTGATGGACTGGAAGCATATTCGGCATGTGCTGGTCGAGGACAATGAACATCGCCTGGTGGGACTTGTAAGTCACCGGAATTTGCTTCGCCTGATGGCGGAGCAGCGCGGGGGCGGTCAGAACCTGCCGGTGAAGGATGTGATGACCCGGGACCTTGTTACGGTTTCTCCGGATACGCCGACCATTGAAGCCATACGGAAGATGCGCGAACTGAAGATCGGTTCGTTGCCGGTGCTCCGGGACGGGCGTCTTATCGGGATCATCACGGAGAAAGATTTTATAGAAATCGCAGGCCGCATTCTGGATCATGGCGTAGCCTCCATGGAGGAAAGCGACCCCGCTGAACATACAACCTGATCGACATGAATGATTTTCTCAACGACCTGGCGGACGTCGAATGGCTCGGTTCGTCGCTGGACGCCTGGTTCATGCTGGTCGTCGCCTGGGCGGCGGCGGCGCTGATTCTGATCTTTGTCCACCGCATCCTGCTTCGGCGTTTTCATGGCCTCGCTGCGCGCACGGAGACCATCATAGACGATATTTTCGTGACGCTGCTGGAGCGCACGAAACTGTATTTCCTCCTTGCGCTCTCCCTGTACATAGCGGTGGGCGCCGTCCCGTTGTCCGAACAGGTTACAAGCTACATATCGCGGATCGCCTTTCTGTTTTTGCTCGTGCAGGTCGTATTCTGGGGCAACGCCGCCATTACGGACTGGGTCCGGCTCTACAAGGAGCAGAAACTGGAGAAAGACCCTGCCGCCGTGACGTCCATGCAGGCGGTCGGATTCATTGCCCGCCTGCTGCTTTATACGGCGCTTCTCCTCGTGGCGCTGGACAACTTCGGCATCGACGTAACGACGCTTATCGCCGGTCTCGGGATAGGCGGGATCGCCGTGGCGCTCGCCATGCAGAATATTCTCGGGGATTTGTTCGCCTCGCTCACGATCGTGCTGGACAAGCCCTTCGAGGTGGGCGACTTTCTTATCGTGGGGGATACGGTGGGAACGGTAGAAAAAATCGGTTTGAAAACAACGCGCCTGCGCAGCTTGTCCGGGGAGCAGACCGTGGTCGCCAATGGCGATTTGCTGGGCAGCCGAATACGCAACTACAAGCGCATGGAGGAGCGTCGCATCGCGTTTTCGCTGGGGGTGTCGTACGATACGCCTGCGGAGAAACTCGAACGCATCCCGGCGATGGCGCAGCAAATCATCGAAGCGCAGGAACATACCCGGTTTGATCGGGCGCATTTTGCCCGATTCGGGGATTCCACGCTCGACTTCGAGGTGGTGTATTACATGCAAGTCCCCGAATACATGACGTATATGAACGTGCAGCAGGCGATCAATCTGGCGCTGGTGCGTCGCTTCGGGGAAGAGGGGATTGCGTTCGCCTTCCCCACGCGCACGGTGCATGTCAAACAGGAGTAAGCATGCAGGGCGAAAAAGCCCCGCCACAGACCGCGTTGTTCATTCGCAGGCAATCTGACGCCCGGCGGCATACCCTGAATTCAGGAGCGGGAGCGTTTCCAGGGCGGCGGTTAAAATAATAAGGCGCGAAAATTGCGAGGTTAAAAATTTTAAGCCTCCTCTGGAAATTCGTTGTTGCCCAGGCGAAATGCGGCGTTCCGGGGCTTAATTCAGCTCCCGGCGTCCGTTCTCGTCTTCCCATTTCCGAAACGCTTCGAGGTCGCCATGGAGGGAGCGCATGACGGCGTGGACCACGGCGGCGTCGTCGATGAAGCCGATGCCGACGAGTATGTCCGGCAGCAAGTCCAGCGGGTTGATGAAGTACAGAATGGCCGCCACGACGTAGGTTATCGTGCGCCAGGGCGCCTGCCGGTATTGTTTGAGCGCCCACGCCCGGGCGAGCCGTACGAGCGTACGCAAGTCCCGGGCGGCCCGCGCCGGTATGCTTTTGCGCCGTTCGAGTTTTTCGTAGGCGCTTTTCGAAAGGCGCAGTACGCGGGTTTTACGCCGTACTATTCGGCGGGCGGCGAGGCGGGCCAGTTCCAGCGCGCGTTGCGGAAGGGAAGACGAGGCGGGTTTGCGAGAGGGGCCTGACGGGGGCATCAAGGAGACCGTTACATTACGTCAAGCGCCTGCTTGTCTTCCTGCATGTCGCTTTCGGCGATATACGTCGGCAAGACCTCGACGATTTGCGGCATGATTTCGTTTCGGACGAGGGCGAAGCGTTCCATGAGTTCGGCGGGAACCTCGCCGGCGGGAGGCAGGACGTCGGTGTACGGATCAATCTGGACGCCGTTTTTCCAGTAGCGGTAGCATACGTGCGGACCCGTCGCAAGGCCTGTGCTTCCCACATAGCCGATGACCTGTCCCTGCCGAACCCGCGTTCCCGGGCGGATGCCGGAAGCGATGCGCGACATGTGCAGATACCCGGTCGTGTATACCGAATTGTGACGAATCTTGACGTATTTGCCGTTATAGCGCTGGAATTGCGCTTCGAGCACTGTGCCGTCTCCCGCCGAATAAATCGGCGTACCGGGCGCGGCGGCGTAATCCGTGCCCAAGTGCGCCTTGTATCGTTTCTGGACCGGATGAAACCGCCTTTTCGAATAGCGCGAACTGATGCGGTCGAATTTCAGGGGCGCCTTGAGCAGTTGCTTGCGAAGGCTTTTTCCGTGCTCGTCGTAATAGTCTGGACGCTCCCCTTCTTCGAAGAGGAATCCGAAGTAGTCCGTGTTGCGGTGTCCGAACCGGGCCGCGACGATCTTTTCGACGCGGATCGGCTCGCCGTCCAGTTGAAGCACGTCGTAGACTACGTTGAAATTGTCTCCAGGGCGGACGCGAAAGAAATCCACTTGCCACGCGAAAACCTCCGAAAGCGCAAGCGCGAGCGGCGGTACGATATTCGCAGGCGTGTCGCCGTTTTCAAGCGTTCGGTACAGGGAACCCGCAATGCGTCCGGATACGC
Source organism: uncultured Rhodothermales bacterium (assembly GCA_964608315.1). Lineage (GTDB taxonomy): Bacteria > Bacteroidota > Rhodothermia > Rhodothermales > VXPQ01 > VXPQ01. Next base: position 11,394 of record CAZSNF010000035.1, read on the forward strand.
GCAGGCGTTTTATTTCGCCGCGACGTTTGCCGGCGTAAACGGGGCTGGACGCAGAATCGGCTGCAAGGTCGAATACGACATAGTTGAGCTGGTCCTGCTCGTACACGACGTAACGGGCCCGGTACGTCCCGTCGATCGAGTCGCTGTATACGCGGAGGGGTTTACCGGCCTGCATGCGCCGTACGTCGAAGATATCCTTGCCCGAGTCGCTGATGGAAAGAACCTGGGCGTACGGGATGTTGTGCTCGGTCAGTATTTCTCCGAACGTTTCGTTCCGCCCCACCGTGCGGTCGGTAACGTCGTAGCGGTTGGCGATCAGCCCGTATTTGTCTTCCGCCGCTTTTGGCGGGGCTGCTTTTTCGGCGACAGATGTTCCCTCCCGCTCTGCGGAGAAGGGGGCGTCGCTGCTGCTAACGAGGAGCGCGACGACGAAGAGGAGGACGCCAAGGATGGCTGCGGTTCCGAAATACGTTGTGCTACGCATGTCTGGGAAGGTCAAAACATGCCGAATCCGGCGGCGGGGCGCATCTCGCGGCGCTGCCGTGCGGGTGGGGGCAGCGAGGTGCGGCGCGATGGCTCGCTATTCCGCAACATTGCATGGATGCGCTGCCCGCAACGATTGGATATCGACGAAATTCCGAAAGGCAGCGTATTTTGATAAAATACGGTATTTATTCCATTTATGCAACCCCCGCCGCAATTTATTGCGGTTTCCAGGGATGTTCCTCGCCGCCTGCGGTTCTGTTTGCCCAGCGGGCCAGCACGAAAAGGTAGTCGGAGAGCCGATTCAGGTAGGGTCCGACTTCTTCGTTCAGGGATTCGCTCGCCGCCGCCGCCACGACCCGCCGCTCGGCGCGCCGACAGGTGGTTCGCGCCGCATGGAGTATGGACGCGAGCGGCGCGCCTCCGGGGAGAATGAAATGCTTCAGGGGCGGCAGGTCCTCTTCGAGGCGGTCGATTTCCTGTTCCAGGCGTGCGATATGCGCGGGCGCGAGGCGCGGCGCGGAAGCCTTGCTTTCAAGCGGCGTGGCCAGGTCGCCGCCGGTTACGAAAAGATCGTCCTGCAAGGCGGCCAGCAGGTTGTCGAGGCGTTCGGCGGCCGGATGCCCGGAAACGAACGCCCGCGCCACGCCAAGCAGGGCGTTGGTTTCGTCCACGGCGCCGAAGGCTTCTATGCGCGCATGCGTTTTGGATACGCGCTCGCCCCCGAAAAGGCCCGTGTCTCCACAATCTCCCGTGCGGGTGTATATTTTCATGACGGCATGAGTATGTGTTTGCGTCAATGGAATATACAAGGGATCGGGACCCTTGCGCGCAGGTTGTCGTGCAATCGCCGGACGGGCGCTTTCGCCGCTCCCGCCGCCACAGCGATTCTGTACCTTTTCCGAAGGATATTGTTTTGACCAGAGTATCTTTTGCCTGTATATGCCTGACCGGTTTTTGTATGGCGACTTTCCTCGTCGCGGGGTGCGATACGCAGGAGGAGCAGGACGACTTTGCGGCCCAGGCAGGCCGTCCCCCGGAGAACATTACCCGCGTCGATGCGTCTGGAAAAGTTTTATCCGAAGACAAGGACGATTGGCGGACGGCGCCCGTGTACGCGGGGGAGATTCGGGTAGACCCGGCCATGCCGAATCCGGTTTCGACCGAAGGTTTCGTTACGGTGCGGGTCACGGTGACCGTGTTCGACGCCGTATATTCTCCGCTTCGCCTGAAAAACATGCGAAACGATCGCTTGCAAACGCTTTCCGAAATCGAGCGGGCCAGCAGTCCGGGGGCCTATCTGTTTCATGTGCCGGTCTCCCTGATTGGCCCGGCGGGCATGCATCGCCTGTTCATTTTCGATGGCGTTGGGGAGATCGTTTCGTACGGAGACGTATTGGTGCAATGAGGCTAACGCCATGAAAGGCCACGTACTCGTGCTGAACAACGATTACCGGGCGCTGACCACATGCAGCGTCGAGCGCGCCATCGTGCTGGTTTTTCTGCAAAAAGCGGAACTGGTGGAGTCTGTCCCGAATCGCTATTTCCGCTCCCCGACGGTCCAGTTTCCCTGTCCCAGCATCGTGCGCTTGCGGGCCTATGTGCATGTTCCGTACAAGCGGGTCATGATTTCGAGGAAAAATATTCTTCGGCGGGACCGATTTCGGTGTCAATATTGCGGTCGGCGGGACAAGCTGACCGTGGACCATGTGCTTCCGAGGTCCCGGGGCGGACGGGATACCTGGGAAAATCTTGCTACGGCGTGCACTCCCTGCAACAACCGGAAAGGGGATCGTACGCCTGAAGAGGCGGGCATGCCGCTGGCCCGTATGCCGTACCGGCCCAGCTATGTGATGTTCATTCGCGATTACATCGGGATATTGCACGAGGCGTGGAAGCCGTATCTTTTTCTCAAGTGAGGACTTGATCAAGGTGTCCTTAAGGAACCTCTGATTAAGGACACGCTGATTAAGTCCGCAAATCTCAGGGGAAGCGGTCTTTGGTGCGCCTTTGAGCGAAACATCGGGCCCCGAAATATCCCGCCAGCCCATAGCCTGCGCACCCTTATGTATTCGCTCAAAGGCGCACCAAAGACCCGTTTTGTCCTGCGCCAGAGCGCCCCTCGCAGCCTCTGAACTTTGCAGAATTAATCAGAGGCTCCTTAAATAATTTAACCTCGAAAATCGCGAGGTTAAATTTTTAAACCCACATTCGCAACCTGCCCTCCGGCGGCGTGCGGGGAATGCCGCGCCGAATCGCCAACATGGAAACAGGCTCGTCGATGGCCGTTCGCAGAGCGGCGAAAGAGGACAGGCCCGGCAATGACTGTTCGCAGATGCGGCGAAAGGGCCGGCGACCTCGCCGCTAAAACGAAAAGGTGTTTACGCGAAAAACCTGACAACCTTCTTGCAATGAATTGGCAAGAACGGATATAATATGCAGCAGGCATATATTGCGCAGGGCTATCGGGCAAGGCCACCCTGACCACCCTGTAACGAAAATACGCATGCGTCTGAAATACCCTGTCCCGGCCAACGCTCTGTGCGGAAAGAACTTGCCCGAAGCCGTCGGGCTTGCCGGGTAAATCCCAACGAAAACGCGTCCGCCGAGCCCATCGCCGCGGGCCGATTCTTTGTCGCGCTTTGCAAACTCGCCGCGCTTCGCGATCTTTCCGCGCTTCGCGATCCTTCCGCGCTTCGCGCCGGACTTTTTCAGGGCCTTTCGGCGAGCGCGGCCGACCGCGTCTTCCCGTCCTCCAGCGCGGCGCCTATGTCCCGCCGCTCCCGCTGCGGCGCGCGCCACGGAACGACCGCGGGCGCCGGAGCCTGAACCGACCCCCGAGGAGTAAAGCGCAACAGCACCGCTTCGCCCTCCGGCAAGCGCTCCAGAAGCATGCGCACCCGGCTGCGCGTATAAACGAGCGTCCCGGAACGCCCCAGCTCCCGGCCCTCGCCGTCGTACGCCACCGCCTCGCCCGCGAAAGGAACGCCGTCGGTCTCTATCAAAAACGTCGCCGCAGGCGAAGCGCCCTCCGACAAGGACAGCAACGACGCGCTCAGGCGCGCAGCAGCCGCGCCCGGCGCGTACGCCCCCGGAACGCGCATCGTCGCGCGCGCCGTCCTGCCGCCCGTCGTCTCCTCCGGCAAACCGTCCGACCGAACGTACCAACGGGGAGAAGAGACGATCTCGAAAAAGGCCGCGTACCCCTTGCGCGTCGCCGCCGACAGCGCCTCCCCCTTGATACCGTAACGGACGACGGCGCGCTCGCCTGGAGCCAGCGTCAGGAACTGCGGATGAATATCCACTATCTCCGACAAGTCGCCGAGCAGAGAGGCATCCTTGTCCTCCGCCACCGTCTCGCGACCGTCCTGCGTCGCCTCCGCGTACCCGAAGCGAGCAGACACCGATACCTCCATGGGAACGAGCGACGTATTCGACAGCTCGAAAACGCCGCTCGGCGCCTCCCGCGTCATGAACGCCATGTCCGGGTATATCGTCAGGCTCTGCTCCTGCGTCAGGACCGCGGGCGTCTCTCGCGCCGCGCTGAAGCGTACGCCGCCCGGACCTATCGCGATCGCGCGGCGCGCCGCCACGACCGTGACCTGCGCCTCGACAGAGCGCGTCTCCTCGCCCGCGCTCGTACGAAGAACCACCT
>CAZSNF010000036.1:0-13284 GCA_964608315.1 uncultured Rhodothermales bacterium
GGCGGCGGCGGCGGTGGCGGCGGCGGCGGCGGTGGCGGCGGTGGCGGCGGCGGCGGTGGCGGTGGCGGCGGTGAGGGAGAGGGAGAGGGTGAAGATGAAGACGAATGTTCTTGTTCGGATGAAACAAAATGTACAATGGAGGATGAGTACAACGATTCTTCCATGTATACACGTCCTTGGGTACCTACCTGTGATGATATTCAGTCCTTTTCTCCGGGATATAAGATATCTCCTAATTTTACCTGGTCTGAGTTTAACGATGGATGGTCTGGTGGAGGTAGCCGGCATTCTCCTTATGGAATAGTCGATTCCTGGATAACTGGCGTGCTTGAAGACCTTCGTAGCGCCATGGGAGGAACTTCGATGACTCTGGAAGGTGGCTACCGCTGTCCGCATGGTAACAATTCTTTTCCACGATCAGTAAATGACAGCTATCACATGATAGGCAAGGCCGCCGACATAGATACGCCGAATCGAGTTTACTGGGATCGCTTGTACGATGTAGTTACAGTACGCGGTTATATCGATTTTCCTGAGCTATCCCAAGGGCGACAGGCGGCGTATGGTTACTACGGCGGCGGTCTTTTTCACGTCGAACCTTTATAAACGCTTTTGCATCATGAACACTTGCAAATCTCTCTTATTCGTTCTCTTCTCGGCTTCTTGCCTGATCGTTTCTTCTGTCTTCGCTCAGGAGGATCGGGGCGTTGCTCCCAAGTCCCAGTCTCAACTTGTTTCCGAGCTTCTGAGCGACGATCCGCACGTTATGGCCGAAGCTTTGAACGAGATCACGCATCGGATTCCTCCTGAAGAGCGCAGCGCAGGCGTTCGCAATGCGCTTATTCAGGCGCTCGAAAGAATGAATCAGTATCGGGAATCCTCGCTTCTTGCCGATCCGGATTTTGTGGAAGAGGCCGATCACGAACTGAACCTCAGGCTTCTCAAAGACGGCGTATTGCCTCTTGACGATCCTGCCGCAGCCGACGCTATTGCCGGGCAACTCGACACCGGCGCTTCCGCAGCAAATGCGATGATCGAGATGGGACCTTCCGGCGCCGACGCTATTTTTCGCATGCTCCAGCATCCGGACAATCCGGAGAATATGGAGGTTGTAGGGCCTACGCTGACTCTTCGAATGATGGTCGATTACTGGGGTTTGGACGCTTTTACGGCGGAGCAAAGGGCGCAGATGAAAGAGCTCGTGCTTTCGCAACTGAACAGGCAGAGCGTGGAAGGAGAATTTAATTACTTCAGCTATGCCATTCAGCTTGGCGCTTCGCTCGAGGATCCTGAATTGAGAACGTTTATCGAAACTGTTTCGAACGATCAAAACGTTATTTTGCAAAGAGGCATTACGGATGAATGGGCGATTAATAGGATACAAAGTTATGCTCGCGACGGTCTCGCCGGCAAGCCTATTCCGCCTCAATACGCTCCGCGGACGGAAGAGCCTCAATTTGATTAACGTTAGATTCCCCTCTGTCTGATTTCCCGCCCGTCGGTTCCCGCGAAGCAACCCGTGCGGTGGGGAATCCACCCTGTAAAACCCCGTATGTGGGGCCTTGATTTGGACGGATTTACCTTCGAAGAGAGGAATAGCACCCATTTTCCGGCCCATTTCGCCCGAAATGAGTGCTTTTTCGTTCGACAGATTCCAGAAATCCGCATCGTAGCATGCTGTACCGTGCGAGAATCGTGTCTCACCCGTCGATCTCCAGGACACGGCGTTCCCAAAGCGCATAGATCGCGCCATTGACGGAAAGAACAGGCCGCGCATAACCCGTCTGCGCTGTCGTTCATGGCGACTTGCTGTTCAGAAGGGAATACGTCATGGATATTGCATATTGTACGGTCATGCCGTACATTTAACGATATGATCATTCGCTCTATTCGCCACCGGGGCCTTCGTCGGCTACATTGACCACTTGAACCTGGAGGATTACCACTGATGGCTACTCATGGCGTCAAGGTGAACATGACCCCTTCGCATCCCGGCGACTTCGTTCGCACGGAAATTCTTGAGGAGTTGGGTCTGAGCGTGACGAAGGCGGCAGAGATTCTGGGCGTTCGCCGGGCGACGCTTTCGGATCTGGTGCATGGCCATGCTGCGCTATCGCCGGAGATGGCGCTGCGCATTGAGAAGGCCTTTGCCATGCCTATGGACATCTTGTTGCGAATGCAGGCCTGGCACGATGCTGCGCAGATGCGGGCCCGGGCGGGCGAGATCAATGTTCGGCGCTACGAACCTGTATGAAAGGAGGGGGTCCGGCCAGCGTGTGGCGCGCGTACGCTTTCCTTTGGGCGAGAGACGGCGAGAACGTCGGTTCCTTCGAGGAGGTCCGGAAGGGAACGGGGCTGAACATCCAGGACGCAGGCCACGCCATTGAGGTCCTTTGGGAGCGCGGCGTGGTCGATTTCGAGGAATAAGGCCCCTCTCTCGCGTCGCAGGCCGGGGGAAGACGCGGATTTTCGGAATCTGCGGCGCGAGAGAGGGGACAGTTTACAGAAAGTTTACAGAATTCGGCTATTTCTCCAGAATCTGTTCAAGATTCTGAACGCCAGAACCCATTTTAGCATGGATTTTCGCCGAACTTTCTTGCAAATTATCTACAGGAACATCTGTAGACACATGATTCTCTGCTGCTTTAGATGCAGCATGAACATTATCTTTACCAAGATAATATTCAGCATTTTCTATGGCTTTTTTAGCCACAGTATGGATTCTTTCGACATCCCAATAACCGTCAAGCATCGTAAGAGCTTGCGATATTTTATCGGCATGCGGCGAATCGTTATCAACGAGAATTTGCGTATGGTGCGCTACGTACGAATCGAGATTGCCTGTATCCTCGCTTTCCAGGAAAGCATTCAGCGCAGGAAGCGATACCACTTGAGGAATGGCTATGCGTAAAAAAGGATCTTCAGAGTGGCTTGAAATTATTTCTTTCGCCGCTTCATTTAGTTCTCCAGCTGTTATGCCCTTTTCTTCGTAGCGGCTCACCAGGGCGTTCATTTCATCGCGAACGTCATCCACTATGTCCAGAACGTTGCCGCTGAGCTCGTAACCCTGAAATACGTCGCTGGGCTTCACGACAAGAACCGTACTAGACGAAGTAGCTGGACTACCTGTAACAGGAGAGGTAAAATCGGTTGCCGTACCGCATCCTGTGATAAGCAGTAGAGCAATGAGGCCGATTGCGTTTCGGGTCGAGATCATGGTTTCACCTTGTTTTCGTGTTGTTCAGAGTCTTGAGAATGCTCAGTAAAGCTTATTGTCCACATGCTCCTGCGGGAACATTGTCGTTAAATACAATGTGCCAACCGATACTATCTCCCCAGTCATCTCTGCATATCGTTCGGAAGTTAGCTGTACCGTCTCCATTGAGAAATCCCTCATAAGTACATCCATATGCTTTATACCTGCAATCCGGCTTCTACTGGCACAGCAATGGCAAAACTGGTAACTACGATCAGCGAGAGGAGGAACCTTTTTATGGTTTTGGTATCGGGTCAATATGCAGAAATTTGTTCTGGTTGAGTAACGCGGGGGCCCATACGTGGAGCCGAGCGCGACACTTCCAACATAAGCCCAGCATCGGACATTGTCAAGCCCTCTGGAGCCGCCGCCAGCCCCGGATCGATCCCGCCAGGCCTCTGTCAAGCAGATTACAAATGTCCGATCATTGTCTGATCCGTGTTCGGCGTAACGGCTTGGCGAGTCCACACGTTCGGCGAAAAGAGAACGACTCCTGTCAAGTACCAGAGGAACGGAAGACCCCGTTCGCGTTGATAGCTGAACGATTCAGAACATATGTACAAGGAGGGTGTGCCTTAAAAAGTAAAGCGATGTGAAACAATTATGAACAATTCATAAATACGCGAATCGGGTGTACGAATGGAACGACGCGAAGCGGCAGTTCACTCTCCGTCAGATTGGAATCGCGGCGGATACGCTTGCCAGGAAGGGGTGGATGCGGGAAGTGGGGGCGTGAGGCGTGATACGATGCGGATATCAGGGAAACGCGGGGGCGTTCGGGAACATGGCTATAAAATGGACATATTATATGACCAGACATATATTATGACCATAATATGCAATGAGGACCTGCCATGAAAACGATAGGAGCCGCAAAGTTCAAGGAGCAATGCCTCGCGTTGCTGGACGAACTGGATCCGGAGGGTCTGGTCGTCACCAAGCACGGCAAGCCGGTTGCGTACGTTGTGCCCTATGACCGGGAGCATGCCGGCCTGATCGGCGCGTTGAAAGACGAGATCGAGGTTTGCGGGGACATTTTCACGACCGGCGTTCGTTGGGAGGCTGATGCTTAATCTCGACACCCACATGCTTGTTTTCGCCCTCAGCGGCGCCCTGCGTCCGGACGAAGAAGCCCTTCTTGCGCAGAGCAGATGGTCCATTTCCGCCATCGTGCTGTGGGAACTGACCAAACTCGTTCAGCTTGGTCGGATAAGCATGGACCTTGACGATGGGGACGTGGTCCGCGCGCTGAATCGCCTTCATGTGTGGCCGATAGACCTTGAGACGGCCCGCGTTGCGGCGCGCCTCGATTTCGGGGGCGACTCAGCGGATCGGCTCATCGCCGCCGCCAGCGTGGTGCACGATGTTCCGCTGCTCACTCGGGATTGCGCCATTCGCCGCTCGAAGATGGTTCCGTTGGCGGGGTAAGGGGAATGGGCTGGCGCTACGTATAGAAAACGAGCTCTCCCTGAGTTGGCGATTCGGGAATTTTTGAAACCCCCGCATCAAGCATTTCCTCAAAAGCATCCCCGCTGTCGGGATTCGGCCATGGTTTTGCTCCCATTTGCTTCAGTGCCTCAAGCCCTTCGGACGGCGTTCCGGTCGAGCGGACATACACGGACGCAAGGCGGAGTTTTTGCAATTGCTCCTTGGCCCCTTCCCATGTACCCCCCTTTCCTTTTTCCGCATTGACCACGAGCGTGGCGTCGGCCAGGGCGTAAATCAATTTGTTTCGGCCCATCGCCTGCCAGACCATGAATCTGGAGGATGGATCATAGGGCGAAATTAGCACGAGCTGCTCGTTCAGGATCGCATCGCGGTGGGTACGATTCGTGACGGCTCTCTTCAGGTCATTGGCCAGAATCCCGATCGACTTGCCGCCGGCTTCAAGGGCGCCGTTCATGGCGGCCTGATCCACGCCCCTTGCGCCGCCGGAAACGATGGTTCGTCCGGCAGAAGCCGCCAGCCCGCCAATATTTCGTGCGTATTCCAGAATTTCTTCGTCTACCTTGCGCGAACCCACCACGGCCAACCCGCCACCGTCAAGAAGGGTAAGGTCTCCGCAGCCATACAGAATGGACGGCGCCTTGTCTTCGAGCCGGTCCTTGAATCGCTGTGGATAGGCTTCGTCCATGTGGCTTACAACCCGGATTCCGCGCTGCCGCCAGCTTGCAACAGCCTGACTCAACAAAAATCCCCTCCCGAGCAGGTTGCGGAGTCGTTCCCGGTTGATTTTGGGCTTGTTGATCGCTTGGACGCATTCGGCAAGCAAATCCTCGGCGCCGTGTTCTATAAGGTCCGCAGGCTCCTTTTGGATGGAGCGGAGATAACTGCACAAGCGGGGATATTCCGTGGGCGTGAGTACCTCCGCACGAGCGCTGCGGCCTACGATTAAAGGGGCCGTGAGCAGAAGAATTGCTTGGGTATTCGGAGAAAGTGGCTCGTTCATTGACTGTCTCCAGCTTGAGCAAGCGCCAGTGGCCAGACTTCGCCGCTTCCGTGTGATCGCAACAGTTCCGCCGCGACCGTAAAAGTCCATCGCGAGTCTACAATATCGTCCACCAAAAGGACCGGACTTTGGTGCGGAGTTCCTCTGACTTCAATAGAACCCTGGACGTTGCGGGCCTGCTGTGCCGAGTTGTGCATGGTTTTCTGTTCCGGTCGATTCTCTATTCGAACAAGCAGCGGGTGGAACGGGAGGTTGAGCGCTTCGGCAAGACGTTTCGCAAAATCGGGAACCAGTTCAGGGCGGCGCAGCGAAGGAATGCATGTTACCCATTTTGGGGCCGGATGCGGATTCCATTGATGTAGCAGTTCTACGCAGGCGCTCACCAGATCGTTCGAGAAGTGTTCGGCTTCATACTTGCCTTGCGCCACGGCGCGCCCCCAGCCAGCGTCGCCCCAGGCGCTGAGAGCACGCCCGGGCTGAAATCTCAGATTGGTGTCAATAGCTTTGGATGGTCCCCGTTGTCTGGGATCAATGGGCAGATTTGTTCGCTTCAGGAAGGTGACAGCTTCCAGAACCAGACTTGGGTCCGGCTTGGTTGGCAGAGGCGGCATCTTGCCGTGCGAGGCATATTGGTCAGGCTTTCCATCCAGCGCTCTGATCAGAAACTCCATGTGTCCTGAATCCAGGTCAACGTACTCTTGCATTTCAGCCTGTTCCTGTTTCCGCAATTTCGTGAGCCGATCAGCTCGCTGCCAAAAATCTTCGCTCAAAATTGCCGCCGTAAGCTGCCATTTATTGCCTTCCTTGACTACCGGGGCGGGCGATTCGATGGACAGCAATTTCAACGTGTGCTCAACGCGCTTCTTTTTAATGTTTTTTGCTTTAAGCAATTCGGAAACGCTCAGGCCGCTCGGTGCTTGTTCCAATGCTTCAATCACTTGCTCCGCTTCGTTGCGGGTCGGAAACGCGGCGTCGATGAAGTAACTTGTGATTTCTGTGTCTTCCTCGCCGCTCAGCAGCACCCCATAAGCCGATTCCAGCGCTCGTCCGGCACGCCCCACTTGCTGATAGTACGTGACGACCGATCCTGGTGCCTGATAGTGAATGACAAAAGAAAGGTCCGGTTTGTCGAATCCCATGCCCAACGCGCTTGTCGCCACTAATGCTTTCAGTTTATTTTCCAAAAGAGCTTGTTCCAACTCTGGCCTGCGCTCTTTGTCCGTTTTCCCCGTGTATGCTTCGACGGTCAACCCCCGGGATCGGAGCCATTCCGCTATCCGTTCGGCGTCGCGGATCGTTAGCGTATATATGATTCCGCTTCCGGGGAATTCCGGGAGCCGTTCGGCCAGCCGGGCGAGGCGTTCCGCCTGGTTTCGCATCCGAATCGTTTGCAGGGTCAATGAAGGACGGTTCAGATCGCCGCGGGAGATTTGCAGGTCAGGTCCCAACACGGCCTGAATATCCCTGACCACGCGATTGTTTGCGGTTGCCGTGGTTCCGAGCAGGCGCATGTTCGGCGGCAAATCGCGAGCAACGCGCTCAATCAGTCGATAGTATGGGCGAAAATCGTGACCCCAATCCGAAATACAGTGGGCCTCGTCGATTACGAGCAGCGATACTTGATTGCCAACGGTCGCCAGAACCTGCTCGCGAAATCGTTGATTCCCCAAACGCTCAGGCGAAATCAGCAAAATATCCAGATTGTCGTTGCGGACAAGGGCTTCGACGTTATCCCAATCGTTCTTGTTGGTTGAATTGATCGTTTCTGCGCGGACGCCCATGCGCTGCGCCGCCGCGATCTGGTTCCGCATCAGCGCCAGCAGGGGAGACACCAGCAGGACAGGGCCCATGCCTGCTTCCCGCAGCAACTTCGTAGCGATGAAGTACACAAAACTTTTGCCCCAGCCCGTACGCTGCACGACCAGGAGCCGACCTTTACCCTCTACAACGTGGCGGATCGCCTCTTCCTGCCCTTCGCGAAACTCAGCCCCGGGCAAGCCGCATCCGCGCCGTAGCAACTGCAAGGCTCGATTCGGGTTGTAGCGGGTGGGCATGGCTTTATGCGAACGCTTGGTTGGGAGAGGGGGTATTTATATGGACTTGCGTGCACATAACCATGTATCCATGTAGCGCTTGAAAGTCAGACGCGGCGCGGCATTCTGTAATTGGGGGTAGAGATGACGCCTTTCGCGTCTCGCCTCATACGCTTGAATTTCAAGAGGAATTGGCGGGGTTTTGCGATCACCCCTTCCCCCCTAACACCACCTCCTCCGCCGGGGCGCGCATGTTGTATTCGTTGCTCATCACGCGCCCGTAGGCGCCTGCGGTGGCGATCAGCATTACGTCCCCTTCCCCGGTGTTCGGAAGGCGCCGCCCGTAGCCCAGCACGTCTCCCGTTTCGCAGATCGGTCCTACCACGTCGGCGGTGATTTCCAGCGGCTCGTCCAGCCGGGACAGGTTGACGATCTCGTGCCAGGCTCCGTAGAGGGCCGGCCGGATGAGCGAGTTCATGCCGGTTTCGACGCCCACGTAGCCCGTGGCCCCTTTCCATTTGGTTTGCGTTACGCGGGCCAGCAGCACGCCGGCGCGGGCCACCAGGAAGCGCCCCGGCTCCATCCAGAGTTCCAGGTCCGGGTGCTCCTGCTTGAAGGCGTCGAGTGTCTCCGCAATGTCGATCATGTCCGGCTCCGGCGCATTCCGCCGCTCCGAAACGGGAAGTCCCCCTCCCACATCAATGATCCGGGCGTCCGGGAAACGATCCCGCAGCGAGGCAAGGAAAACCGCTGTTTCGGCCCAAGTGTCCGGGGCCATGACGCCGCTGCCTACATGCGCGTGAAATCCCGTGATGCGCGCATCCGCTGCGTCGGCCAGCTGCGCAAGGCGCTCCAGTTCCTCCGCCGCCACGCCGAACTTGCTTTGCGACCCGGCCGTCTGCACGTACTTGTGGTGCCCGCGGCCCCGCCCCGGGTCCATGCGCACGAGGAGGTCCCTTCCGCGGAACACATCGGGCCATGCTTCCAGCGGATAGATGTTGTCCAGCGTAACGTACGCGCCCAGTTCGTACCCTTCGGCGTATTCTTCCTTCGGGGCGAAATTGGGGGTGAACAGGATGCGCTTCCGGTCGATGTCCGGGAAGAGATCGATCAGAAACCGTATCTCGTGCGGCGACACGCATTCGAACCCGATTCCCCCGTCATGAAAAAGGCGCAGAATATCGGGGTGCCCGTTCGCCTTTACGGAATAGAATACGCGGTCCAGGGCGCCGATCGACAACACCCGCTGCAACGATTCCCGCAACGTGTCTTCGTCGTATACGTAGACCGGGCTCGTTTCGGCGGCGATGGCCAGCAGTTCCTCCCGGCGACCCTGCCACCAGGCGGTCCGGCCTGGCGCTTCTTTCCCCGAGTCTTCCATCAATTCCCGCCAGTCGGGTCCGATCAGCGCGTCCGGCTCCCGCTTTCCGAAGAACTGCGCATGCAGTTTGCGCGTCAGGCGGCGGGCCTGATCCTCGTCCACCACGAAACTGAAGTTCAGATCGCCGGCTGCCTGGGAGACCTGGTGTACCTGCTGTTCGTGAAACACTTCGAACGCGGCCCCCATCTCGTGGAGTATCGACCGGATGTTGCGCCCGATCAGGCTCACGATGGCGCAGGGGCCGATCTGCCGGGCGCTGCAATATCCGTTCAGCGCGTGGAGCAAGGCATCGATGCGCGCCGGTTCGAGGGCGTTTGCGTTGCGGTCCAGCGAGGCGGTTACGTTCGTTTCGGAGGTGGCCACCAGGTCGATCGACAGGCCGTGTTCCTTGAACGTGGCGAACACATCGGCGAGGAAGCCAACTTCCTGCCACATGCCCGGCGATTCCATGGAGATCAGCATGACGCCGGTCTTTGTGGCGATCGCCTTGATTTGCGCGCCGAAGTCGGAGGTTTCGTCAGAGATGACGGTTCCCGGCAGGTCGGGAGCGCTGGTGCATTTGATATGAATCGGGATGCGCTGCCGCTGCGCCGGTTCGATGGAGCGGGGATGCAGGACCTTCGCGCCCATGGTGGCCAGTTCCTGCGCCTCGGCGTAATCCAGTTGGCGGAGCAGGCGCGCCGAAGGAATGTCGTGCGGGTTCGCGGTGAACATGCCCGGCACGTCGGTCCAGATTTCGATGCGTTCGGCGCCGAGTACCGCCCCAAGGCAGGAAGCGGAGGTATCGGAACCGCCGCGCCCGAGCAGGACCGTTTCTCCAGCCTTGTTCGAAACGATAAAGCCCTGCGTAATAACAAGGTCTCCGGCGGTGCGGCTCAGGTTTTCCCGGAGCGCGGCGTCCGGATCGAACCGGCACGTGGCCGACAGGTATTGCCGCCGTTCCGGAAGCAGGCGGCGCTCGTCCGCGCGCAGCATTTCGCGGGCGTCCCGCCAGACGGGATTCATACCCCTGGACGCGAGGAAGGCGGCGCCCATTTTCGTGGACATGAGCTCGCCGAGCGCCAGCAGCCGGGCATGGAGCCGCGGGCCGGCTTCGCGCGTGAGCGAGGCGCCAAGGGCAAGGCGCTTCAGTTCGGCAAGGTCCTCTTCCAGCAGCGCTGCCCCGTCTATGTCGAGATCGGCGGCGATGCCGAGATGGCGATCCCGAATCGTCTCGAGGGTCTGCTCGTAATTTTCCCCGACTGCATCCTCCAGCAGGCGTTCGAGCAGGTTGGAAATCTCGCTCAGGGCGGAGCAGACCACGACGGGAACGAGGCCGTCGTCGATACGCGCCCGGACGATGCGCTCAATGATATCCCAGCGGGCACGACTCGAAACGCTCGTGCCGCCGAATTTGAGAATGACCCAGCGGGGCATGGAACAGGACTTGCAGGATGAATCGGGACGCCTTCCAACGTTTGGATGCGCCGGATAAGTTCCTTTGGCTCAAGCGCGCGCCAGCCCGTTTTCCGTGAGATACGCAAAACTTTGCGCGGCGGCCTCGAACATGTCGGTCTCGCAATCGTCCATTTCCACGATCATCCATTCTATATGGCCTTTGCCTGCCTCCGCAATCGCCGGGAAATCCTGCAGACCGCTTCCCGCCGCCACCATGGGCCCTTCGGTGGAGAGCGCCGTCGCGTCCTTGATGTGCAGCAGCGGAGCGCGGGCGCCCCAATCGCCCACTACTTTCGCCGGGTCGAGTCCCGCCACCTTTGCCCAGTACGTGTCTATCTCGAAGAAAACGCCAGGCTCGATCAGGGGCATGAGTTCATAGTACGGAAGCGCGCCGTCCGCATTCGGTTCGAATTCCCACCAGTGGTTGTGCAGCCCGAATTGCAGGCCATTCGCCTGGCAGAAGGCATAGGCCTCGTTATAGATGTCGGCCAGTTCCTTAATGCCGTCCATCGTCTGGTACCGCTCGTCCTCGGGCCATCCGTGCCACACCATGAGGTCGCAGTCGTAGGCCTCAGCGGCCTCCAGCACGGCAGCCTGGCGCTCCCCCACCGGAATCTCTACATGCACCGCGAACACGCTTAGCCCCGTGTCCTTGAGCAACGTGCCTGCCTGCGCCGTGGTCATCCCCTCCGGCCAGAAGGCCGTTTCCACGGCGGTATAGCCCATCTCGGCAACCCGGCCGAGTGTGGCGGCGGCGTCAATCTCCATGGCGTCCCGAACGGTGTACAATTGCAATCCGATCCTGGGCAGAGGCGGTTCGGGCTCGACGGGCTCCGCGTACGACTCGGAAGTTTCCTGGCAACCGCCCACAGCAACGCCGGCTGCTGCGGCGCCCAGTGTTTTCAAAAAAGTTCGGCGCGTATTGTCCATGGGTTTGTTCCGTTCCTTAAGTCGGCGTATTTCGGACATCCTCTCCTGAATAAACGAAAAAACCGGATGCATTGGCAAGGATTCGCCTTCGTAGCCCCTTTCCGGGTAAACCTTAATTATTTAAGTCCAAAATTTTACGCCTTATTTTTTAGGATACTCCGATTAAGTCCGCAAAATTCAGAGGCTGCGAGGGGCGCGCTGGCAAGGAATGACCTGGACCGTCAGAGTCTTTCGATAATCACAACGTCCGGCGGCGCTTGCGTTCTGTCCTGCGCTGCGCCTATGTTTCTTTGGAGCGCATTCCAGGGAACCGCCACCGCCTCAGACGCCCGATCCGATCCTTCCGGAACGAAACGCAAAAACACCGTTTCTCCTTCGGGCATACGGTCCAGCGGCATCCGCACCCGACTGCGCGTGTATACCAGCGTCCTTCGGCGACCCAGCATGCGGTTCTCTCCGTCGTAGGCCAGCACCTCGCCTGCGAAAGGACCGCCAAGCGTCTCCAGCAAGAATGTCGCCGACGGCGAAGCGCCCTGTGTAACGGAAAGCAATGTCGCTTGCAGGCGGGAAGCGCTCTCTTCCGGCGCGTATACGCCGGGTATGCTGATTGTTACGCGAGCGGCCTTGTCGCCCGAAATCGTCTCCGGCATACGATCCGCGCGCACATACCGGCGAGGAGCCGACGCTATGTCGAAAAAGGCGGCATATCCTTGCCGCTCCATATTTGCAAGCGCCTCTTTGCGCAAACCGTAACGAACAACCTTCTTCTCGCCGGGCATAAGAACCAGCGTGCGAGGGCGTATTTCCACCAATTCGGACAAATCGCCCAAACGGGAAACGGCCAAGTCCTCTATGACTGCCTCGCGGGCGTCTTCGGTCGCCTCCGTATACCCGAAACGCGTCGTCACCGATACCTCGAGGGGGACGAGCGACGGATTCGACAGCTCCAGTACGCCCGAAGGATGGTTCGCCGTCATTAAGGCCAGGTCCGGGTAGATGCTCAGGTTCTGTCCCTCGCTCAATGCCGCCGGAACCTCCCGCGACGTATCGAAACGCGCGCCAGCCGGGCCTATCGTGATCGCGCGCTGCGGCGATACGACGGTAACCTCTACTTCTACCGAGTGCGTTTCTTCTACGGCGCCTGATCGAAGCGCTACGTTCAGGTTGCCCGCATAGCGACCCGGAAGCGCTTCCGTAAGGTCCAGCGTCCCTCCGAAAAGCAACAGGCGGCAGTCCGATTCCGCAAGCGTCGTTTCCGCGTACAAACCTGCTATCGCCTCTATAGCGTGCTGTTCGCACGATTCGGCGTAAGACCACGAAGGAGCAAGCGCGAGCGGCGGCGCCTCTGCCGTTCCCGTGAGATGCAACATTGCCTGAGTGGCCAATTCCACGGACAGGCCGGTCTCTTCGTTTTCGCCGTTCTCATTGCCCGGAGAAAGCATCATGAGTCCCGTATGATACGGTCCCGATACGCTTCTTGAGAGCTGGTCGGTTAGCGGATCTAGCGATACGTTCGCGCCCGAAGCCTGTACCCCGAAACGCAAAGGCGAGACGCTTACCGTCACGCCAAGCGACGTGGGGTCTGAAGCAAACGACACAGACGGGGCAGGGTCAGGAGTAGAAGGAGTCGAAGCAACAGGCGCTGTCCTGTCGAGCACCGTTATGGTTATGTCCGCCGTAGCCGCTTCCGCATTCGCCGCCGTAACAATAAGCCGGTATTCATAGATTTCATCCCGATCCACATTGTCCGGCACGTAAAACGTCGGCGAAGCAACGTTCGCGGCGCTCAATAGTCGGG
>CAZSNF010000037.1:0-12284 GCA_964608315.1 uncultured Rhodothermales bacterium
CTCTCTCTCTCTCTCTCTCTCTCTCTCTCTCTCTCTCTCTCTCTCTCTCTCTCTCGGCCAATCACCGGCTCGACATACGCCTCCTTTCCCTTCTTCGTTGAGAGCATAAACGTTGAGGCAAGCGGTACGTCCACATCGGCGAACGCCGGGTTCGGGCTTTTCACCGTCCGCGTCCACAGCCAGGCAATCACCGTCAACTTGCGGCCTTCGTAACGCTTCAGATCAGGACGTTCCCGCACCATTTCCGGGGTAATCTCGATCTTCGGGTACAGCCGCCCGATGCGCTGCTCCGCTTCGTCGCGCATCCACTGACCATAGTAGCGCACATCTTCCGCCAAGCCCTGCGCGCCTTTCCATTTTCGTTCGATCAGCGTTTTGGCGCCCGCCTGTCCGCCGGGGCGGGCATCCGGGTTCACCGGCGGTTTGCCCGCAAACTTCGGCGGAATCTCGATCATCGCCTTGTTGATGAGCACCGCCACCGGGTTGAGATCGCTGGCGTGGGCTTCAAGCCCCAGCCGTTGCGCTTCCAGCGGCAAGGCGCCGCCGCCCGCAAACGGATCGTGAAAGGCCGGGAGTTTATCCGGGTCGAACAGTTCGGCGGCCCGCGGGTGATCCGCATTGTCGGAACAGGTTCGCCGCCAACTGCGCCGGATTTCCTTTCGCGCTTTTTCGAGCAGTTCTTCGTTGGTGGTGTTTTCCCACTTAACCAACTCCTCAAGAATTGCAAACAACCGCGCCCGTTCGGCTTCCTGCGCTTCCTTCGCGCCGAATTCCTCTGGTACGCTCGCAGGATCGTCCACCATTTGCGCAAAGATCACGGCTCGCGCTGCTGCCAGCGGCCGCCGCGCCCACCAAAGATGCAGGGTGCTCGGATGCCCGTGCCGGATGGATTTTTCCCGCTTGGACGCCTTGTTGATGGCGTCGAGAGGAAGGGCGACTTCGATGAGTTTTTTGCGGTGCATGGGGATTTTATGAAAGGCCAGCACAAGGCGGCTAAATAATTAAAGCCAGCAAACTGGAGAGTTAAATTATTTAACCTCCTCCATTTTTCCATCCTTTCCGCCTTGCTTTTGCCGCTCGACGCCGGCGGGCGTGAGCCGGTATCGTTGCTTGCTGCTGCGCGGTTTGTCCGGGATCGTCATTTCGATCCAGCCTGCCTGGAGGGCAGGAATCAGGTAAACGTTTCGGAAATGATTTTCATGTTTCAAGCCTGTAGCGTCCTGGATTTGCTGCCGGGTCATTTCTCCGGACATCTCCTGCAACAAGCGATCTGTCGGAGAGACTTTGGGGGTAACTTCCTCGGTAACTTCCCCGGTAACTTCCCCGGCAGGTTGGTTATCTGTGCCAATGGCGCGGACTTCCGGATTTGGTCGAAAGGTGACCGTTACAAAACGCCCGATCTCGAAATCCGGCCTTGGACAATTCTGCTCTTTTGCATCCTCCAGGATGCGGCGAATGCCCGTCCCGGCCTTTTCAATGAAGTTAATGCGGTGAAGCAGGTCGGCGAGCGTCATTGTCGGGTTGTGCATACGTGCTTTTTTGCGCTCCTGTGCCTCAAGATATGCTTTGTCGCCGCGTTGGGCAAACGCCGCATTGGGCAAACGCCGCATTCCGGTTTTGCCCGCCTCGTCCCATACGCCATAGTTACTTTCCATGCTTGACAAATCCCTTGACAAAATTCGTCCCCTCACGTAATTTCCTCCCCCGCGCCAGCAGCTCCGCCATCGCGTAGTTCACGCTGCACGCCCCGGTATCCGGCTCCCGCTCAAAGGATCGTCCACCATCTGCGCAAAGATCACGGCTCGCGCCGCCGCCAGCGGCCGCCGCGCCCACAACAGATGCAGCGTACTCGGATGCTCGTGCCGGATGGACTTTTCCCGCTTGGACGCCTTGTTAATGGCATCCAGCGGCAGGGCGACTTCGATCAGTTTTTTGCGGGTCGCCGTCATGAGCAGGCGGCCAGAAGTTTGGGGTTTGTCGTCAGAACCTCAATGCCGCCGGAAGTAAAGTCGCTGTCATTCGTAACCAGTTTCCAGCCATTGTGTCGACATGTTTCGGTCAGCAAGCCGTCGTTGAAATCAGTTGCTCCAGCTGCGAAACTATCCAGCACTTGCTTGATATCGACCACGGCAAAAGGATGGTCGTGGCAGGTACAGAGTTTGAGCATGGAGCGTACAGAGGAGGCCGCACGTTCTCCAACCGTTTTGAAGGCCGCTGATTTGCGGAATGATTTGAATTCAGGATACCGAGTCTGGTGCAGAGCCCTCCATTCAATGCGACAGTAGGTATTCAGGTATTCACTGAGCACCATAACGTCCATGATCAATTGTGCGCCAGCCATGCGCATGGATTTTAGTCCATCGCTGTACTGTTGCACGAAGCGATATTTGCTTTCGGATGGCGGTCGGTACAGGTAGAGCCACACGTTGGCGTCCAGCAGGAACGTTTCGTTTTTGCTGAACGAATAGACCGTCAGATTATGCGCCTTATTCTTCTTCATCGCCCAGCTCCTCGCGCCATGCTCGGTCAAAATCATCGGGCCGGCTGAAATACAGCTTGGCGTTTTCTACGACGTGCTGAAGCATGTCGAGGTCGTCGGCGACCAAGTCGCGAACGGACAGCAAATCGCGGATGCGATCCTCGGGCATCTCACCGTATAACTGGCCTATCGCCGCATTCAGAAACGCGGAGATCAGGATATCCACCCGCTCAAAGGAAAGGACAACCGGTGTCCCTGCCTTCAAAAGCGGAGTGATTTTGTCGTGCAGAAGCTGACCGTCACTGGCGGATACGCAGAGGGGGCCGCCGATGATGTCGAACACTCGGACAGTGACAGGGTGATTCATGGCTTTTCTCTCTTAAAACAGGTCGTCCGTGTTGATCTCGCTCTTCAGGTAATATACGCTATCGTCCGCCGTGTTGATCTCAATCGTCACGGCCGTTCCGGGAAAGTCCGCCGCCATCTTCGCAAAAGTTTCTTTGCCGTCATTCAGCTCGTAAAACCCGAAGCGGGAGGCGATTTGAATTTTCCCCCCATTGACGCGGGCGAATCTTTGAAGAAAATCGAGGCCCAGCCCGCCGGGATGGGGGCCGCGTTTCGTGGTGTGACGTGGCTTGAGCGCCCATTTGAGAGCCGGGATAGAACCGATCCGGGAGTCATTGAAATAGCGACGGACGGCGTCGCGGATTCCAATACCGGCGTCGGCGAGGGTGAAATCGAGGCGATGCTGTTGCGGGAAGAACTGACCACAAGCGAAAACGCCGAGTTTCGATTCTGAATGAACAACGGCATTCTGGTAGACCTCAAAAACTTTTTGCTTGAATATCCAACTCGCCCTCTCGGACATTTTCGGAATGCCTTTACCGGTCAATTCCGAATGAATGTATTCCTTGAACTCGCCTTCGTCTCTTAGGCGCAGGCGACGAAAGGGCATTGTCGTATCATGGGCGTCTTCGAGCGAATCGTACCAAAAATTGGTTAGAAATTCGTTTTTACGGAGGATCCGCTCCACTCTGCGAGGAACAGCGACGATCTCTACAATATTGAATTCGCCAGTCGCTCGGGCAAGCACCGCCCCCAGGGGTGCGGTCATGTTGGCGTCGAAAAACGAAACCCGTGACATGTCGAGTTCGAGCCGGTCGGCAAATAGACTTTTGGCGGCCTTGGCGAGTTCCCCGAGGGACTCGAAGCCTTGTTGGTTGCTCCTTACGGTCGGCAGGTAGTAAATCATTGCAGTCCCGGCATCAGAAACAGCTTTTGTGCTCACAGACTCCCGATAATACGTTAAATTATTGATACATAACCCCGTTGAAGATAGCATCTTCGGCCCGACGCTCTGCAAGGGGGGGCTTTTTTCGTCCCTTTTCGCCCGCCTCCTCACAAAACCTCCTCTCCCCGCGCCAGCAGCTCCGCCACTGTGTAATTCACGCTGCATGCTCCGGTATCCGGCTCCCGTTCGAAGGGCCGGCGGACGTAATGCACCTTGTGCGAGCCGGTCCATATATCGTCTTCGTACAGCACGAGGGCGAGGATATAATTCTCCGGCTTGTTCAGGGAGTACAGGATCTCGTTCCGGGTCACGGTGATCGTTTCGGCCTGCGCCTCCCGCGCCTTCACCTCAATGAAACGAAGTTTTCCGCTGTCCGGCGCGCGGCTCTCGATATCGTAGCCCAGTTTCTCGAATTCCCGGTCGGTTGGCGCGTAGCCCCTCTTCCGTTCGATGTCCATGACGATCTCGCGGCCCCGCGCTGCGATTTTCATCTTGTTCTTGGCGCTTTGCGCATCGTCTGCCTCGGGGATACGTCCCTTCATCAGATCAATCAAGCCTTTCGGCGCAACCAGTACGCCGCCCAGCGCCACGGGAGGGAGCGGCGATATGAGCGTCTCCAGCTCCAGTTCCTGCAGCCGCCTGTCGAGTCGCGTCCGCATGTCGTCCGCCCGCCTGCGGGCTTCCCCGGAATTGAGCCGGGCGCCTTGTTTTCCGGCCCGTTCCTGCGCTTTCAGTTCTTCGGCGCGACGATCCCAGTGCGCGATCTCCTTGGTGAGCCGATCCTGTACGGCCGCTCGCGTTTTTTCGATCAACTCCAGACTGGCGTCCCGGATTTCCCCAAGATGCTCGGGAACGATTTCGCGGATTGCACAGGTTTTCGCTTTTTCTTCCAGGTCGCCCTTGATCCACGCACACTCCGGGCGGGCAAGAATATCCTGCCATGACGGCTCGTCCTCGGCCAGGGGGCGGTAGTCTAGATAGGGCGCATAGCCCATTTGCCGGGTTTGGCCGTCTGCGTCCATTTCCACATGGAGCATGCGTTTCGAGATCGTTCGATGCGCTCCCGAACGGGTCAGGCTCTGGTTGCGGATGGCGTGCTCCAGATAGAACAGTACGCGGGGGCGGACGCCTTCGTCGTTTTCGTCGACGAGGGTCGCGCCCTGCTTGAGCAATCCGCCGTAGCGTTCGAGGGTCAGTCCGATAACGGCGTCGAGCAGCGGATGGCCCGGGCATACGAACGCGGCCAGCGGTTGTCCCGGCGGGTCCACAAGGCTTTTCTCGAAAGCGATGCGCTCGTATGCTTGCGCGACCGGTTTTCCGGCTCCCGTGCGGGGGTCCCGCCTTCGGACGATATGGGGTACGCGGGCAATCTGATACCGCTTCGGTTCGCGCTCTTTCATGGTTCCGCCGAACCGCCCGAACGCATCTTCGAAGAAGGCCTTGATGAAATGCGGTTGGAGGCGCCGCACTTCGGCCCGTTCCATTTCTTCGCTGATGCGCCGCACTTCCCGGTCGTCCATGACGGCGTGCGCAAGCGCATGATCTTCCAGCAAATCCTTGATTTTATCGGAGTCCAGCGCATCGCCGATAGTTGTAGTCTGGCGTTTACGGACATCTGGTCGTTCCCCGTACCGGATCGCCTCGATCAGCAGATCGCTGAGAGACTTTCCGTCGAAATGCAGCCGCCCGAGTACGTTGAACACCTGCCCGCCCAGCGCCTCCCGCGCGTTGTCCAGCTTTTGCAGCAAGGTATGGTACACATCGCCTTCGCGCGTGTCGGCGGCGACCAGATTCCACAGATGGCACACCTCCGACTGCCCGATGCGGTGAATGCGCCCGAAGCGCTGCTCCAGCCGGTTGGGGTTCCAGGGCAAGTCGTAATTGACCATCAGATGCGCCCGTTGCAGATTGATTCCCTCTCCGGCGGCGTCCGTCGCAAGCAGCGCCTGCACGTTCGGGTCATGCCGGAAGGCTTCCTGCGCTTCGAGGCGTTCCTCGCGTTTCATGCCGCCGTGAATGACGGTAATGGCGCCTTCCCGCCCGAACAGCGTGGCGATCCGGCGCCGGAGATAATGCAACGTGTCGAGGTGTTCGGTGAAAATGATGATTTTTTGCCCCGGGGAGGCCGTTCCGGGCTTTCCATCGTCTTGCGCGGCGTTTCTTGCCCCCTGCCGAGGCAATCTGCCGACCCGTATTTCCTGCAGCAGACCGGAGAGTTCCCGCCAT
The DNA here is from genome assembly GCA_964608315.1 of uncultured Rhodothermales bacterium. Classification (GTDB taxonomy): domain Bacteria; phylum Bacteroidota; class Rhodothermia; order Rhodothermales; family VXPQ01; genus VXPQ01. Next base: position 5,997 of record CAZSNF010000037.1, read on the forward strand.
TTCATGTCCTCGCCGCTGCGCACGACTCGGGCCGCCTGCTTTTCCAGTATCTCCAGCGTGGCGATTTCGGCTTGCAGTTCCTCGACGGTTTGCGCAGCCGTTCCGAGGCCGAGGGCTTCTTCTTCGATTTGCCTGACCTCTTCGTCGGGAGCGTCTTCTATCGCCTCGCGCCAGGGGTCCCCGGATAAGGGTGCGCCGGAGAACGGGGAAGGGGCGGGTGCCCCGCTTTCGATTTCCTGCAGGCGTTCTTCCAGTTTTTCGCGCCGCCGCTCAAGCGACCGCCGGATGGCAGCCGGGGAAGACGCCAGCCTGCGTTGCAGAATGGTCAGGGCGAACCCCACCGTGCGTCGTTTGCCGCTTTCCCGTGCCTCCGCCCGATTGAATTCCTCCCGGACATACCGGGTGACCGCCTCGTAGAGCGCCGCTTCCTGCGGCGACAGTTTGTAGGGGAGGGTATGGGCAATGCGCTCCGGGAACAGGGGCGTCCCGTCCATTTTCAGGAGTTTTTCCTTGACCATGCGCCGCATCAGGTCGGACACGTCCACCTTGTGCGTCCCGTCGCGGAAACGCCCTGCGAACCGGTCCTTGTCGAGGAGTCCCATGAAAAGCTGGAAATCCTCGTCCTTGCCGTTGTGCGGCGTGGCGGTCATCAGCAGGAAATGCCGCGTGGTTTCGGATAGCAACTGCCCCAGATTGTGTCGTTTCGTGTAGTTGATCTCTCCGCCGGAGAACGAAGCGGACATTTTGTGGGCCTCGTCGCAGACCACGAGGTCCCATCCGCAATCCTTTGCCTCAAGTTTTGGCAGGAGGTCGTCCTCGCTGCGGGCAAGCATGTCGAGGCGAACGATGGCCAGATCGTTTTCCAGAAACCAGTTGCCCGTGCGGCTCGTGTCGGCCTTGTCGCGGGTCAGAATCTCGAAGGGAAGCTGAAATCGTTCGTGCAGTTCGCCCTGCCACTGCTCCACGAGGCTTCCCGGGCAGACGATAAGGCATCGCTCCAGATCGCCGCGAGCGATCAGTTCCCGGATGAGCAGTCCCGCCATGATGGTTTTTCCGGCGCCCGGATCGTCGGCCAGCAGAAAACGAAGCGGTTGCCGGGGCAGCATGGATTCGTAGACTGCCGTAATCTGGTGGGGGAGCGGGTCCACGCGCGACGTGTGCACCGCCAGCATGGGGTCGAACAGGTGGGCGAGGCGAATGCGCTGCGCTTCGGATACGAGGCGGAACAAGGCCCCGTCGCCGTCGAAACTCCAGGGGCGACCCTGTTCGACCGGCTCGATTTTCGATTCGCGCTCGCGATACAGAAGTTCGCTGTCTACTCTGCCCGAAGCCGTTCGGTAGGTGAGCGTCAGGGCTTCGGAGCCGTGCGGCTCCACTTGCACCACCGTAACCGCCTCGCCGGGAAGAATCCCGTTTACAGAAACGCCAGGCCGAATATTTTCCAGTTTCATCTTCACCCCCCCAACCCCAGTTCCACCTCCTTCGGATAGCATACGAACGGCTTCACCACCACCTCGCCCAGCGAGGAGACCGTCGTTGCCTCGGCGGTTTGGGAAAGTTCGCGGACGTCGCCGTTTCGATCAAGCACATGCACCGAATCCCGGACATTTGCGTAGGCCAGGTGGCGGGTGTCGTCCCGAATCAGGTAGCATGCGGCGTTCTCCCGGGCGTTCGCCGCCTCGCTCAGCCCCTGCCGGACGAGCCACGCCGCCACGCGATCCGTCCACGCCGCCGCTTGCGCTTCAGAGGGCGGTTCGGGCAGGAACGTAACCCGAAAGAAATCCCGCTCGATGAACCGCCGGCAAATATCCGCCAGAATGCGATCCGGGCGCTGCATGCACGCTTTCATGCAGTGCATCACGTCCACGTCGTCTATCCGGCAAAAATGTTCGCGGACTTCGCGCCGGCGTATGTCGTCGAGGTTCAGATTCCTTTTCAGGAAAAAGAGGAGGGAGGGCGAGCAGCGCCCGTCCAGGCTGTCGGCGGCCCGCGCAAGATGGGCGCGTATCCGTTCGAACGCGGTCCGCAGGAGCCGGTCGCCCGCCACCACCGTTTTGTGCAGGTACACCTGCCAGTACATGAGCCGTCGGGAAATAATGTAATTTTCGATGGCGTAGACGCCCTTGGCCTCAATGACGATGCGGGAATCCGGGCCGCCTTCCTGCGGATGCGTCCGCATGGTTTTGATGATGCGCTCGACGCCGACGTCCCCCTCCACGACGCCCGTATAAAAGGAGTCGCGCCGGAGGAAGTCCAGGCGGTCCATATCCAGTTGGCTGGACACCAGCTGGTGAAAGAAAGGGCGCTCGTACGTACCGTCGAATATCTTCAGCGTCAGGTCCAGGGCGCCGTCGAAACGTTCGTTGAGCGAAACCATGAGCTCCCGACTCATGTTTTCATGGCGGTAATCCTCCACGAAAGTATGTTCCAGCACATGAGAAAACGGTCCGTGCCCGATGTCGTGCAACAGGGCCGCCGCCTGCGCCGCCACGGATTCTTCGGGCGAGATGGGCGTACCCTTGTCCGCAAGGTTCGACAGGGCGTCCTGCATCAGGGCCATGGCCCCCAGCGCATGGCCGAACCGCGTATGTTCGGCACCGGGAAACACAAGATGTCCGACGCCCAGCTGGCGAATGCGCCGCAGGCGCTGCACTTCCGGCGTTCCGATCAGGTCCATGAGGATATTTTTCGGAACGGAAATGAATCCGTGCACCGGATCGCAGAATATTTTGAATCGACTGGCCATGAAGGATTCGATGAGGATGCGTTGTTATAGAAGCGTCTCCAACGGGAACGCCCGCAGTGGAAACGCCCGTGCGGCCCGTCGGCTCCGCCTTTGGGCGGGCGTTGCAGCTTTGTTACATTTCCCGGTCTGTTTTCCGGTTCGTTTTTCTATCCGTTTTTTCGAGGATGCTTCTGCGCCTTTTCCTGCCTGCGTCCGAAAGTGATCGTCGCTGAGGGAACCCATATCGCCTGTTGCGTCGATACGGCGCCGGATTTTGCGCCTCGGGCGAAATATGCCCTGCGGACGCTCCTCATCCCGCTTGGGCTGGCTCCGCGCTGGGTGGAACCCGCCGCGCTTGCCGATGCGGCCTCCGCCGATGCGCCGCTATTGCGCTACGGACAGGGTACGGCTGCGCTGTCGCATCCTCGCGCCATTGAATTGGCGTACGCCCCCGAAGCCGCCGTTTTCCTGACAGGCGCGGCGCCCTTCGACGCGTCGCGCGCTGCAACCTGCGAAATCGGGGGACAACGCGTTCCTGCGTGTTTTGCAGACGAACAGGGGCGCCCGGACCTGATCGCTTCCGCGTTTTTGTGGCTTGGCGGATGGCAGGAGCGGACCTCGGCGCAACGGGACGCCCACGGGCGCGTTCCCTTTGCGGATTCGCTGCCGGCGCAGTTCGACGCCGTCCGGTTTCCCGTGGCGGACGCCTGCCGCGAAGCATTGGCCGAGCGGCTCCGGGCGGGCGGCGTCCCGGTTTCTCCCCGTCGCTGGGCGGGTCGCGCCTGGGCGTTTTGCTCCACCCACGACGTGGATTACGGGAGGAAATGGCGTCCCGGCATTCTGTACCGGGAGAGCATGCACTATTTCGTGCAGAACCGTCGGGGGGAATCCTTCGGGGAGCGTTGCCGCCGCCTCGGGCGCGTGGGCCGTCAGATGCTGGCGGGCGATCCGTTCAGGCGGGCGATGCGGGAGATTCCCCGCGAAGTGGCTTCGCGCGGCGGGACTGCTACGTTCTTCGTAAAAGCAGGCGGGGGCCATCCGCGCGACACGGAATATCGCCTTGATTCGCCTTTCCTGAAAAACTGGATGGAGCAGGTTGCGGAGCGGGATTTCGAGGTTGGGCTGCATCCCTCGTACCGGGCCATCGACGAGCCGGATCGATTCGCCCGCGAAACGAAGCGGCTGGCCCGGGTGCTGGAGCGAAAAGGGACGCCCCCTCCCGTATCGGTTCGGCAGCATTACCTTCGGTTCGATCCGGCGGCTACGCCCCGGCTGCAGGCGGCGAACGGTTTTCGCATAGACAGTACGCTGGGGTTTCCCGAGCAGGAGGGATTCCGGCGCGGCACGTGCCAGCCGTTTCAGTTATACGATCTTGAGGCAGACCGCCCGCTGGACGTGTGGGAAATGCCGCTTGCGGCCATGGATTCCACCCTGTTCGGGTACAGGGGACTGGATGCGGACGCGGCGATCCAGTCAACCTTCGACCTGATGGCGACTTGCCGGCGGTACGGGGGCGTATTCGTGGGGTTGTGGCATCCCGTGCTGGGGGACGAGATTGACTTTCCGGGATGGAAGCGGCACTTTCTGGCGACGCTGGACGAAGCGAGGCGGCGCGAAGCCTGCATGATGGGGCTGGCGCAGGCCTTGGGAAACTGGGCGTGAATGGAGCGAGGCGCTTGCCGGGAAGCGGGCTTCGGGCGCGCTGGAACGGGATCCGGGAGACTCTTGACATTCGTTCGGGGAATTCGTAGAATACGCGCATATAAATACGCGTACGGCTCTTCCTGCCGATCAGGCCGGTATGCCTGGTATGCTCGATCTGACCGATATGGCGTTAGAGCAATTTGCTGTTTGTTTACGATGTCGCATGCAATCCGCTGATAAGTGAATGTGTCTGTCCCCCCCCCCCTCCACTTCCGAATAGTGCAAAACCGGGTAGCAAAAGGCCGGAATGGTGAAAACCGGAGCATGCGAAGTGGTCTGGCCGCCGAATTCGGCGTAGCGAAGCCGTTTCGCTGGCTGCCGGCGGTTCTGCTGTGCCCGTTGCTGTTCGCGGCGCTTCCACGGGAATCCAGGGCGCAAACGATACCCGTCGTCTCCATTTCCTCAAACTCCTTGACGGCGAACGAGGGCGAGAACATAGTGTTCACCATCGCGGCGGACGTTGCTCCGAGCGCAGACTTGCCGGTGACTATCGACGTCTCTCTCCCTGGCACAGGCGTCGCCGTGCTGAAGAATGGCGAAAAGGGCGAAAAGACAGTGACGATCCTCGCCGGCAAGACTACGGCGACCCACGCGGTGAAGACGAAGCAGGACAGGGTGGATTGGCAGCATCAAGACCTGTACGTACATTTAAAGAAAGATAAGCAGAGGCCGGAGCGCTATAAATCTGCTCGAGGCCTCAGGGCGCGGGCAAAAGTCACTATTCTTGACGACGACGAGGCCACCCTGTCGATAAGCCTGTCAACCAAGGCTGCGAAGGAGGGAAATCAGGGGCGTAAGGGCTATACGCTTGATGTGACCTCGTCCATTCCGCGCAGAGGTTTCGGCGTCAGGCATCATTTCGACATTTGCTTTAACGGAGGAACCGCGACGCTGAACCGCGGCCAATCTCGCTCCGCTGGCGATGACTATGAGATGTATCATATGATCCACGCAGGCGGCTATGGAGTGCACGTAGCGTCCAATAATTGCATTCCGTCGGGCGGCGAGGGCGTGCACGGCACTGACGGTTTTTGGAAAATCAGGGTCTATGGCGACAGGGAGGTCGAGGCTGACGAGACGGTGATTGCGACGCTCATGAAGCGTGCGGCGGATGCTTATGGCGACGCCACCCCGAGCGATCTTCAATTTCACGCCACGAATTATAAAGTCACTTTCACCATCGAGAACGACGATGTCGCGCCGCCGATTCCCTCGGTCAGCATTGCGGCGGACGCTGCTTCGGCGACGGAAGGGACCGCCGCTTCGTTCACGCTGACGGCATCGCCCGCTCCCTCGGCGGACGTGTCGGTGAAGGTTACGGTTACGGAGAACGGCTCTTTCGCCGCGTCGGGCGAGACCGGCGTACGGATGGTTACGGTGGGAACGAGCGGCAAGGCGACGTTCGCTGTCGCCACGGACGACGACAACGTAGACGAAGCGGATGGTTCGGTTGTTGCGACGGTGGGAAGCGGTTCGGGCTATTCGGTGGGGAGTCCGTCGTCGGCCACCGTTTCGGTGAAGGACAATGACGCGCCGATTCCCTCGGTCAGCATTGCGGCGGACGCTGCTTCGGCGACGGAAGGGACCGCCGCTTCGTTCACGCTGACGGCATCGCCCGCTCCCTCGGCGGACGTGTCGGTGAAGGTTACGGTTACGGAGAACGGCTCTTTCGCCGCGTCGGGCGAGACCGGCGTACGGATGGTTACGGTGGGAACGAGCGGCAAGGCGACGTTCGCTGTCGCCACGGACGACGACAACGTAGACGAAGCGGATGGTTCGGTTGTTGCGACGGTGGGAAGCGGTTCGGGCTATTCGGTGGGGAGTCCGTCGTCGGCCACCGTTTCGGTGAAGGACAATGA
>CAZSNF010000038.1:0-11369 GCA_964608315.1 uncultured Rhodothermales bacterium
GCAGCGCGCCTTCCATGGTTCGCGAGCGGGGCATATTGCAAAAACAAGAAACCCCGGGCCCTGATCAGAGTACTCCTTAATCAATCCCTGACACTGGTTTTTATGCCTTCTCGCGCTTCGTTCCTTGCGGCTCGCCTGTTATGGGTGTTTCCCGGCTTGCTTGTTTTGCTGGCGGCGAACCAGGCGGCGGTTACGGTGGAACTCCGGGAAACCGTGCGTTCCGGCGTCCTGGCGAAAGCGGAAGTGGTTGCGTTGTCCACCACGGATCGGGCGGATATCACCATGGCGTCGGTTCGTCTCCGGACGCCGGAAGCGGGCGGCGCGCGCACCGAGCATACGTTGCCGCTTCCCATTACGTTTGCGCGGGCGCTGGAGGGGCGCGATTCGCTGGACGTATTCCTGTCCCGGGGCGCGTCGCAGGAAGTAGTAATTACAGAAATTGGCCGGGCGCAGTGGCGCCTCGCCGCCATAAACAGCGCGATCGCGTTCCTTGGGGCGCTGCTGTTTTCCTGGGGCGCGTACGCCTGGAATCGGCGCCTGCGCAAGCAGGGCGACCCTGCGGACGCGGCGGCGCTACCGGGCTAAGGGCCCGCCGGGCCGGCGGGGTTCGTTCGGGTAGAGCGCCGAAACCCACTCGTCGTATCCGTTGAAGATTTGCGTGGGGACGCGTTCCTGCGTTTCCAGCAATTCTTCCGAGGCCTGGCTCCAGCGCAGGTGAGGAATGTTCGGATTGACATTCGACAAAAAGCCGTATTCGTTGGGCTGAAGGTCGTTCCAGAACGTTCCCGGTTGTTTATCCGTAAATTCGATGCGCACGATGGCCTTCGGTCCCTTGTAGCCGTATTTCCAGGGAAGGGCCAGGCGCAGCGGCGATCCGTTCTGTTTAGGGAGCGGTTCGCCGTACATGCCGGTCACGACGAAGGCCAGTTCGTTCATGGCCTCGTCCATGCGCAGGCCTTCGTAGTAGGGCCAGGGGTACCAGTGCTGCCGTTCGATCCCCACCATTTGCGACGGACGGTTGACCGATACGAAGCGCACGTGGGTTGCGCTCGAAAGCGGCTTGCATTGTTCGATGAGTTTGCTGAGCGGAAAGCCGGTCCACGGCACCGTCATGGCCCAGGCCTCGACGCACCGGAAGCGGTAGAGGCGTTCTTCGAGGTCCATGGAGCGGATCAGTCTCGCCACGTCGAGCGTGCGCCGTTTTTCCACCAGCCCGCGCACCCGAATCGTCATGGGAAACGGTTCGTACGGATCGGTGAGCTGCCATATTTCTTTGGACCGTCCGTCGAATTCGTAAAAATTGTTGTAGGAAGAAGCGAAAATGCGTCCGGTTACCGGGCGTTCCGGGACGGAGAACGTTGCGTTGCGCGCGGCGGGATACCCCTCGCGGGGCGCGTTTTCCGGGATCGTGTCCAGCGGTCCGCCGTACGGAGCCGCGCAGCCCCCGGTTGCGCCGAAGACGGTCATTCCAATGGCGCCCAGTCCCAGCGCTTCGATGAATTGCCGCCGGTTGCGGTACGTATGTTCAGAGGTTACCTCGCTTTCCCGGGCTTGCCAGCGCGGATGCAGAACGATATGGGCCATGATTTTCCTCGGGCTTGGGCGAAGGCGGGACGGGTGCGGACGGCAGGTTCATTCGAAGTTCATGCATACCCATACCCCCGGACCGGATTCCGCGTTCCCGCCCTTCTGCGAAAATGAAATAACGGCGCTCCCTGCGCTCTGCTCCCAGCAGCCAACCTTATTTTTTAAGTCCGGAATTTTACGCTTAAAAAAATTAAGGAACCTCTGATTAATTCTACAAAACTCGGAGGCTGCGAGGGACGCGCTGGCAAGGAATGACGAAGCAATACGGCAGGCCCCGCATAATGAGGAATGACGCCAGCCAGAGCCTTCCTCGCAGCCTCCCGAAGGGCGCTTCCCTAATCCCGGGGCGCCACGTATATCTCCTTTCCTTTCTCTGCGAATTCTTTCGCTTTGGATTCGAGGCCTTGCTCCACGGCGTCCGCCTCGGCAAGTCCGTGCTCCCGGGCGTATTCGCGTATATCCTGCGTGATCTTCATGGAGCAGAATTTCGGCCCGCACATGGAGCAGAAGTGCGCCACCTTCGCCCCCTCCGCCGGAAGCGTTTCGTCATGAAAATCGCGGGCGGTGTCCGGGTCCAGCGAAAGGTTGAACTGATCGCGCCAGCGAAATTCGAAGCGGGCCTTGCTCAGCGCATTGTCCCGGAGCTGGGCGGCAGGATGTCCCTTGGCCAGGTCCGCCGCATGGGCGGCGATCTTGTAGGTTATGACTCCGTCCTTTACGTCCTTCTTGTTGGGCAGGCCCAGATGTTCCTTGGGCGTAACGTAACAGAGCATGGCCGTGCCGTACCACCCGATCATCGCTGCGCCTATGGCCGAAGTGATGTGGTCGTACCCGGGCGCTATGTCGGTCGTAAGCGGCCCGAGCGTATAGAAGGGCGCCTCTCCGCACGTTTCCAGTTGCCGGGTTACGTTTTCCCGGATCATTTGCATGGGGATATGCCCCGGCCCCTCGATCATGACCTGCACGTCATGCTTCCAGGCGAGGTGCGTAAGTTCTCCGAGCGTATCCAGTTCGGCGAACTGCGCGGCGTCGTTCGCGTCGGCGATGGATCCGGGCCGCAGGCCGTCGCCAAGCGAAAATGCGATATCGTACGCCTTCATGATTTCGCATATTTCTTCGAACTTCGCGTAGAGAAAACTTTCCTTGTGGTGCGCCAGGCACCACTTGGCCATAATGGAGCCGCCTCGCGAAACGATGCCTGTGACTCGTTCGGCGGTGAGCGGCACGTAGCGCAGCAATACGCCCGCATGTATGGTGAAATAGTCCACTCCCTGCTCGGCCTGTTCGATCAGCGTATCCCGATATATTTCCCAGGTCAGTTCTTCCGGCTTGCCATCCACTTTTTCCAGCGCCTGGTAGATGGGCACCGTACCGATCGGCACCGGCGCATTGCGCAGGATCCATTCCCGGGTTTCATGGATATTGTCGCCCGTGGAAAGGTCCATGATGGTGTCGGCGCCCCAGCGGCACGCCCAGACCGCCTTTTCCACTTCTTCCTCTATGTTCGAGGCGACGGCGGAATTTCCGATATTCGCATTGATTTTTACGAGAAAGTTTCGCCCGATGATCATGGGCTCGCTTTCCGGATGATTGATATTATTCGGAATAATGGCCCGCCCCGCGGCGATTTCCTCCCGCACGAATTCCGGGGTAATGGGACCGGGCTGGATGCGGGCGTCGAAATCCATTCCTTGATGATGCTGTCCCAGCGATCCGTAATAATTTTCGCCCAGCTCGTCGATGCGCTGATTTTCCCGGATGGCTACGTATTCCATTTCGGGGGTTACGACGCCCTGCCTGGCGTAGTGCATTTGCGTTACGTTGCGTCCCGGCGCGGCGCGAAGGGGTTTCCGCACGTTCCGGAACGTAATTCCGTTGGATCGCTCAAGCCGTTTTCGCGCGAATTCCGAGGTGAAATCGGGGAGTTCCCAAACGTCTCCCCGGTCTTTGATCCAGGGTTCCCGAAGCCGCGGAAGCCCCTGGCGCACATCGAGGTCCGCATCGGGGTCGGTGTACGGGCCGCTCGTGTCGTACGCCGTTACGCGCAAATTTTCGGTTTCGGGACCGCCGGGGACCGTGTCTGCGGTCTCGATCTCCCGCATCGCCACCTTGATGTTATGGATTTTCCCGTCTACGAATATTTTTCTGGAATTCGGGAACGGGTCTCTTGTGATGACGGATTGCACAGGTATTTTTTCCTGTTTTCGGGGAGATCCCATGGGCGCGACCTCTTGCGAGAATGTGTTCGACGTTATGCGTAGGCGTTGGCGAGCGCAAGCCCTGGCCGATGTCATACCCTACCCTGCGAGAGGGCGGGGGTTCCGTGGCGAACGCGCCGCGTTGAGCGAAGCGGTTTTTATCAGCGTATCCTTAATCAGCGTATCCATAGGGGTACAGACGGGCCAGCGCATGCGGATCCGCGCCGCCTACGTACCGGAGCCACAGCGAAGCATTGCGTAGTTGCTGAAGCAGGGGACCGCGCTTCCGAAAGCGCCGCGCCGAGGAGACGACGCTTTTCTCCAGAAAGACAAAGCCGCCCCGCGCATGGATCTGGCGCACGAGTTCAAGGTCTTCGAAAATGGGAACGTTCGGGTAGCCGCCCGCCTCCTCGAATGCGGAACGGCGAAAAAAGCATCCCCGATCCCCGAAACACAGGAGGGGCAGAGGCAAGTGCGAGAAACAGGCGTAAAAGCGAAGCAATGGGCTCGTATGGTCGAAGGAGAGCCGGAAAGCGCCGCCGGAGCAGGCGGGATCGGTCAGGGCGGATCTTACGCGTTCGAGACCGTCGGACGGAAGGAGCGTATCCGCATGCAGAAAAAGCAGAATGTCTCCCCGCGCTTGCGCGGCGCCGGCGTTCATTTGCCGGGCGCGTCCCCGCGGCGCCTGTACGACCTGTGCGTACTGGCCGGCTATCGCGGTCGTTTCGTCCCGGGACCCGCCGTCCGCGACGATGATTTCGTGCGCGGGCGCTTGCCTCTGGACGGATTGCAAGGCCCTTTCGACGCCTTCCGCTTCGTTCAGCGTCGGAATTACGACCGATATGAGCGGTTCTGTCCGCACCTTTACCAGAAAGTCAACTTCATGCAATATACCGAAGCGCCCGATTTCAGGAATTCTCCCACATCGATTTCGATGGGTTCGAATCCCGCATGTCGCAGTTTCTGCACGGTTTGCGAGGCGCCTTGCTGAAGCAGCACATGGCGTCCGTCCGGGCAATGCGCATTGCATGCGAGTCGTTCGCGGGCTTCGGTCTCCGGAACTTCTATGACGCGATCAAAGAGTTTGCGGATCATGGCTATGTCTTCGGAATGCAGCACGTCCGGGCAAATCATCGCGGTCCGTTCGTCCAGCGCGCAGAAGGCGGTGTCCAGGTGGTAAAAAGCCGGGTCGTCGAGGCGTATCGGAATGACGGGCGCATCCAGCATGGACGCAAGGGCGTCGTGGGCGGCCCGGTCGGTTCGCTGTCCGTATCCGCCCCAGATCAGGCGCCTGCCGGGATGCCAGATAGCGTCCGCGTCTCCTTCGAAAAGGATTCCTTCGGGAAGATGGCGCACGTCGCGCCCCTGCTTCCGGAAGAAGCGTTCGTAATAGGGCGTTTCGCCGTATCGGGCTTCCGTGGCCATGCGACTCATCACTACGCCCGGCGTATTGTCCGGCGTCAGGAACGCCGCCGCGGCATTCGCCGCGAACACCATGTCATAGAGTCCCTCCATTCCTTCCGCGCTGCGCGCGTCCATGCCGAGTCGCCGGTACGTATCCCGCAGCGTTTCCCATTGGCGCTGCGCTTTGGTCCGGTCCACCTTGCCCACATGGCGGGTCATATGCGGATTGATGACGCATTGCACGTCGTAATGCGTCGGCGTCGCCAGCGCAACCCGTCCGGGCAGGGGCGTCTTCGGTAAATCCCCGACGGCGAAATCGATTTGCTCGACGGATTCGATAACCATGGTCGCAACAGTACGGCTTTAGGGCCTGTTAACACTATGCATCCTGCAATGCGGCGACGCCGGGCAGCGTTTTGCCTTCCAGAAACTCCAGCATGGCCCCGCCGCCCGTCGATACGTGGCTTACGCGCTCGGCGTATCCCGCCTGGGAAACGGCTGCGACCGAATCGCCGCCGCCGACGACGGTAAGCCCGCCTCGCCGGGTGGCTTCGGCCAGGGCCTCGGCGATGGCAAGCGTTCCTCTGGCGAAGTTCGGCATTTCGAATACGCCCATGGGACCGTTCCATACGATCGTGCGCGCTTCCCGGATCGCCTGCGCATAGGTTCCGACGGTTTCCGGGCCAATGTCGAGTCCCATCTCTCCTTCGGGAATGGCCCCGGAAACGGTGCGCCGGGGCGCGTCGTTGTCGAATGCGGGGGCGGTGACATGGTCGATGGGCAGCCGGATTTTGCCGTCCGCCTTATGGTATAGCGCCTTCGCGTCGTTCAGGCGATCCTCCTCCACCCGCGAAGCCCCCGTTTGGCGTCCCAGCGCTTTCAGGAAGGTGTAGCTCATGGCGCCGCCGATCAGGAGCGCATCGACCCGGTCCAGCAAATTTTCAATAACTCCGATCTTGTCAGAAACCTTGGCTCCGCCCAGAACCGCCACATACGGTTTTTTCGGGTTGGAGAGCAGCCGGGAGAGATACTCGATTTCACGGGCGAGCAGGAAGCCCATGCCTGTTTCTGCAACCTGCCGCGCAACGCCTTCCGTCGAGGCGTGGGCGCGGTGGCAGGTTCCGAAAGCGTCGTTTACGTACAGGTCCGCGAGGCGGGCCAGTTCCGCAGCGAGGGCCGGATCGTTTTTCGTTTCTCCCGGATGGAACCGGGTGTTTTCGAGCACGATCGCTTCGCCGTCGTTCAGCGCGTCGATGGCCTGCCGGCTGGCAGGATCCACGGGCCCCTCGGTATGCTCCACGAAATGCACGGGCGCCTCCAGCAATTCCCTCAAGCGGTCCGCCGCGGGGCGCAACGTGAAGGCGGGGTTCGCGACGCCCTTCGGACGGCCCAGATGGCTCGTCAGGATGGCTTTTCCGCCGCCCGCAAGGATGGCCCGTATGGTGGGCAGCGCGGCCCGAATGCGCGTATCGTCTCCGATTACGCCGTCCGCGATCGGTACGTTAAAGTCCACGCGGACCAGAACGCGTCGTCCGCGGACCGCCATGTGGTCGAGGGTTCTTTTTCGCATGCGCGGACGCTCCGGTCAACCGGCGATTTTTTGCACGAGGTCCGCCACCCTGCACGAGTATCCCCATTCGTTGTCGTACCAGCCGACGATCTTGACCGTGGTTTCGTGCGCCATGGTGCAGGGCGCGTCGAAGATGCAGGAATGCGGGTTGTGGAGAATGTCGTTCGATACGAGCGGCTCCTCGCTGTATTCGAGGATCCCCTTCAGGCCGTTCGTCGCGGCTTCGCGGAACGCCGCATTGACTTCTTCGGCGGAGGGGGCTTGCTCCAGTTCGGCGGTAAGGTCCGTGACGGAGCCGGCCGGCGTCGGTACGCGGAGCGCCATGCCGTCTAGTTTGCCTTGCAGGTGCGGCAGCACCAGGCCTACCGCCTTGGCGGCGCCGGTGGTCGTCGGAACGATGGAAAGGGCGGCGGCGCGGGCGCGGCGCAGGTCCGAATGCGGCCCGTCCACGAGCGCCTGATCCGACGTATAGGCGTGCACCGTGGTGATGAAGCCGCGCTTCACGCCGAAGAGGTCGTCAAGCACCTTGACCATCGGGGCCAGGCAATTCGTGGTGCAACTGGCGTTGGAGAGCAGTTTTTCCTCGCCCGTCAGGGCGCCGTCGTTGACGCCGATTACGACGGTGGCGTCTACTGCGCCCTTGGCGGGCGCCGAGACGATGACTTTCGACGCCCCCGCCTCGATGTGCTTGCCGGCCTGTTCCGCCGAGCGAAAGATGCCGGTGGATTCCACGACGATATTCGCGCCAAGGTCGCCCCAGGGAAGCTGGGCGGGGTCTCGCTCCGAGAAAACCGGGTACGCGTTTCCGTCTGCCACGAGGGCGTTTCCGTCGGCGCGCACGTCGCCCGGGAAGCGGCCTTGCACCGAATCGTACTTGAGCAGGTGAGCAAGCGTGGCGGCGCTGGTCAGGTCATTGATCCCGACGATATGAATGTTTTCGAGACGACGCTCGAGGATGGCGCGAAAGACGAGTCTTCCGATGCGTCCGAATCCGTTGATGCCAATCTTGGTAGCCATAGGGTTTTACAGGTTTTGCGTAGCGATTTTCTGAATTTTCTGAAAAAGAGAGGCCGCAAGGGCTTGCAGGACCCTTTGCGGCGTCTGTGCGGCGCCCCGGTGCGGGCCGAACGGTGCAGTAAACGGATCTTGCCCGGCTTCGATCCGCGCCGTTTCCCGGATTTGGTGAAAATCTTGTCTAAAAACGCCGTATTGCCGGGCTTGCGGCGTTTTGCAGGGGCAAACGATGGACCCTCCGCCCGTACGTGCGCATAAAAGCGGCGTTTCGTATTATTAAGGATACTCTGATTAAATCTACTTCGATCAGCGCTTCGCGTTCGTGCGTACAAGACATTGTGCCGGCGTCGTTGAAATCAGCGGTAAACGCTTCGGATTCGGGGCATGGCGTACGTGAAGCGCCCTTCGGGAGGCTGCGAGGGGTGCGCTGGCTGTGTCATTCCTCATTACATGGAGCCTGCCATGCTGCTTCGTCATTCCTTGCCAGCCCACCCCTCGCAAGCCTCTGAACTTTGCACATTTAATCAGAGTATCCTTAAGGATACCTCCAGACGCGACACGCATCCCGAAATCCATGCCGACTCCAAAGCCCCCCCGAAATATTTCCAGAAAACATGCGCTGCGCGAGGACAAGGTCGTCACGTTCTATGCGCGCGCATGGCGGTTCGTGGACGCCAACCGCAAGGCGGTCTACGGCGCGGCCGGCGCCGTGGTTGCACTGGCGGCAGCGCTTGTCGGGTATGTATTGTGGCAGGGACAGCGCGCCGCCGAAGCCGACGCATTGCTCGCCGGCGTACTGCCCCTGTACGAGGAAGCGTCGTACCAGGAGGCGCTGGACGGGTCGCTCGAACAACTCGGCCTTCTGGAAATAGCCAATGCGTACGGCAATACGCCTGCGGGGAATCTTGCGCGGTTCTATGCGGCGGACGCGCTTTTCAAACAGGGCGAATACGACCGGGCGCTTGACTATTTCCAGGATTTCGACAAGGGATCGAACTTTATCGGCGCGGGCGCGCTGGCAGGCGAGGCGGCGGCCCGGGAGCAGCGCGAGGAATATGCGCAGGCCGCGGATTTGTACCGTCGCGCCGCGCGCCATTTCGAGAGCGAATTGACCACGCCGGAGTATCTCCTCTACGCCGGGCAATTGTACGAGCGGGCGGGGCAGTACGAGGAGGCGGTCGAACAGTACGAAGCCGTCGAGGCGGAATACCCGGAATCCAGCCAGGCCGCGAATATCCGTATATATATTGCGCGCGCCTCGGCGAAACAGTCATCCTGAGGGATCGCATGCCTCCCGCCATTCTTGTTGTCGACGACGAGCCGAGCATTCGCCGCACCCTGCGGGAGATATTCGAGTACGAGGGGTTCAGGGTGGAGGAAGCGGTGGATGGAGAGGACGCCCTTTCCCGGCTTCGCGCCGCGCGGTACGATGTGGTCATGCTTGATGTGAACATGCCGAAGCGCAATGGTCTGGAGGTGCTTGCGGCGGCGCGCGACGAAATGCCCGAAACGCCGGTGGTGATGCTTTCCGGGCATGGCGCGATCGAAACGGCGGTGCGGGCAACCAAACTGGGCGCGTACGATTTCATCGAAAAGCCGCCCGACCTGAACCGGTTGCTCGTTTCCGTTCGGAACGCCATGGACCGCGGCGCGCTGGCCACCGAGAATCGCCGGATGAAGGAGGCCATAGACGACGAGGAAGGCGAAATTACGCCTATTCTCGGCGACAGCCCCGTCATGGGCGCCGTGCGCGACGTCATCGAACGCGTGGCGCCTTCCGAGGCCCGCGTATTCATTACGGGCGAAGCCGGCACGGGCAAGGAACTCGTGGCCAAGTGGGTTCGCCACCTGTCGCCCAGAAAGGACGGCCCGATGGTGGACGTGAATTGCGCTGCGATTCCCGACGAGCTGATCGAAAGCGAGTTGTTCGGCCACGAAAAAGGGTCTTTTACCGGCGCGGCCAGGCAGCGGATCGGCAAGTTCGAGCAAGCCGACGGGGGGACGTTGTTTCTCGACGAAATAGGGGACATGAGCTTGTCCGCCCAGGCCAAGGTGCTTCGGGCGCTTCAGGAAAACACGATCCAGCGGGTCGGCGGGGACCGGGCGATTCCCGTGGACGTGCGCATTGTCTGCGCGACGAACAAGGACCTTGCGGCGTGCATCGAGGAGGAAACCTTTCGGGAGGACTTGTACTACCGCCTCAACGTGATTCCCATACATCTCCCGCCCCTCCGGGAACGCCCCGAAGACATTCCCGTCATCGCCGCCCGTTTTTGCAAGGACCTGGCCCGGCGCAACGGCCGATCGGGCAAACAGTTCGCGGCGGACGCCCTGCAGCATCTGGCGCGGCAGGAATGGCGCGGCAACGTGCGCGAATTGCAAAACGTGGTCGAACGCCTCATCGTGCTTACGACCGACGACGAAATACGGATAGAGGATATCGACCGGTACGTCTTTCCGCGGGCCCTGTCCCGGGATCCGCTTGCCGAGTTGATCGAGAAGGCGAACGGCTGGGGCGATTTTCGCGATGCGGCGGAGCGTATGTTTCTGGAGCGGAAACTGGCTGACTTCGAATGGAACGTCAGCCGCACGGCAGAAGCCGTAGGGATGCAACGATCTCATTTGTACAACAAGATGGGCAAGTACGGGATCGAACGCGGGGAGGGGGCGTAGCCTTGAACATGGCGGATTCTGCCTTGACTTCGGCGGGGGAGGCGCCCCTGCTCGCGGCGCGCGGGCTTGAAAAGGGTTACCCTTCGGGCGGGCGAACCTTGCGCGTACTTCGCGGCGTGGATTTCGAGATTCGCTCCGGCGAAGTCGTGGCCATCACCGGGGAAAGCGGAACCGGCAAAAGCACCCTGCTGCATCTTCTGGGGGCGCTGGATCGGCCCGACGGCGGTTCGGTGTATTGCCGGGGCAATCCGGTGTTCGGCGCGTCGGACGAGGAACTTGCGGCCTTTCGCAACCGGGAAATCGGGTTCGTTTTCCAGTTTCATCATCTGTTGCCGGAGTTTACGGCGCTCGAAAACGTGGCCATGCCGGCGCTTATTCGCCAACGGCGCCTTTCCGAGGTTCGCGAATGCGCCATGGCGCTGCTTGGAATGCTGGGTCTGGCGGAGCGGGCGGACCATCGTCCCGGCGAATTGTCCGGGGGCGAACAGCAGCGCGTCGCCGTGGCCCGCGCGCTCATGAACGAGCCGGGACTGATTCTCGCCGACGAGCCGTCCGGCAATCTCGACGCCGGGAACGCGGCGCATCTGCACGAGGAAATGATCCGGCTCAGCCGGGAAGTCGGATGCGCCTTCGTGATTGCGACGCATAATCTTGCTCTTGCGGCAGACGCCGACCGGGCGCTGCGGCTGAAAGAAGGGGTGTTGCGGACGGAAGGGGGGTGACGGGGTTGGAAATGGCCTCCGGGTGTTAAACTTGTACACTCGTGTCGGTCATGGCGGGGGATGCGTTTCGGGCCGCCACCGGCGCCTAGGTGCCCATCGACGGGGGGGGGGGGGGGGGGGAACCCGTGAAATTTGTTTTGCGGTTATAAAATTAAAATTTTACCCCCACAACAACCCCAAAAAAAAAAAAAAAAAATTAAA
>CAZSNF010000039.1:0-10924 GCA_964608315.1 uncultured Rhodothermales bacterium
TTCAACGACGCCGGCACAATATCCTGTACGCGGGAACGTGAAGCGCTGATCGAAGTAGATTTAATCAGAGCATCCTTAAGGACACTCTGATTAAATGTGCAAAGTTCAGAGGCTTGCGAGAAGCGCTCTGGCAAGGAATGACGAAGCAATGTGGCAGGCCCCACGTAATGAGGAATGACACAGCCAGCGCGCTTCTCGCAGCCTCCCGAAGGGCGCTTCGCGTCCGCCATGCCCCGAATTTGCAGCTTTTACCGCTGATTTCAACGACGCCGGCACAATATCCTGTACGCGGGAACGTGAAGCGCTGATCGAAGCAGATTTAATCAGAGTGTCCTTAAGATAGTTTGCGATAGTAGCATAGATACATTTCGGGGAAAAGGCACATGTCTGAAAAAAACGAGTCCGCTGGAGGGCGCACGGGAGAACAGGCGTCCGTTGCGGACGCAGATCGGGAACTCCGCGCCCGAATCGAGGAATCGCTCGATTCGATCCGGCCTTATTTGATGGCGGACGGGGGTTCCGTGCGCCTGCTGAACGTAACCGAGGATATGGTGGTGGAACTGGAATTGCTGGGTGCTTGCGGCACTTGTCCCATGAGCGCCATGACCTTGCGCGCCGGGATCGAACAGGCGCTCAAGCGTTCCGTGCCGCAAATCGCCCGCGTCGAGGCGGTGAACGCTCCGTCGCCGTACTGAATCTTCGCTGTCCGGGCGCGTCAATTCCCGTGCAGGCGCATCGCCTTCGTCCGCATTTCTCTTTACGCGGCCCGCCGCATCAGGTATTCCATGGTCAGATACGCCATGAATCCCGGGGCGACGCGCAACGCTTCCTCGTCGATCGTGAAGCGGGGCGTGTGGAGGCCATGCACGATGTTTCTGGCCTCGTTGCGGGTGCCGAACCGGTAGAAGGCGCCGGGCGCCTCGCGCAAAAACCAGGCGAAATCCTCCGAAGCGTACCAGAAGTCCAGATCGACCACATTGTCCTCGCCCACGTAATCGACTGCAGCGTCCCGGACGAATTGCGCGGATGCGGGGTCGTTGCACAGGACCGGATAGCCCGCCTTGATCTCCACGCGGACGCGCGCGCCGTGCGCTTCCGCAGTTTTTTCCGCGATGCGACGAATATGGTCGTGCGCCTGGAAGCGCCAGGTTTCGTCGAGCGAGCGGAAAGAGCCTTCCAGCACGACCTGGTTGGGGATGACATTCGTTGCGCCGTCGGCTATGAATCGTCCGATCGAGAGGACGCTGGGCGTGTCCGGAGGGCAATGCCGGCTCGTGACGGATTGCAGGGCGACCAGCGCGTGCGCGGCCGCGAGCGCCGGATCGGTATCCAGCAGGTGCGGCGCCGCGGCGTGTCCGCCTTCCCCCTCGATCGTGATATACACTTCGTCCGCCGAGGCCATGTAGCGTCCGGATCGGACGCCTATCTTTCCTGCGCCCAGCCCGGGATGCACATGCTGGCCGAAGATCGCCCGGGGCGCCGGGCCGAACGCTTCGCCGAGCGCGCCTTCCCGAATCATGGGCAGCGCTCCGCCGGGCAGTTTTTCTTCGCTGGGCTGGAACAGGAACCGGACGCTTCCGGGCAGTTCTTCCCGGAGCCGATGCAGAATAGAGGCCGTCCCGAGGAGCGAGGCGGTGTGCGCGTCATGGCCGCAGGCATGCATGACCCCGTCGTTTCGGGAGGCGAAGTCGAAGGTGTTTTCCTCCTGGATGGGCAGGGCGTCCATGTCCGCCCGCAGCGCCAGCGCGGGGCCGGGCTTTTCGCCGCGCAGCGTGGCCACGACGCCGGTTTTCGCCACCCCCGCGCGTATTTCGAAGTCGAGCGGCCTCAGGGCGTTCGCCACCAGTTTCGCCGTGTTCCACTCCGAATACGCCAGTTCCGGGTTTTGGTGCAGGGTGCGTCGGATCGCTACGATTTGCTCGAAAAACTCCTCGTTCAGTTTTTGTATGCGTTTGCGCATGGAGACCGTCAGACCAGTTGTTTTCGCTTGTTCAGATAGGCGAGCAGGGCCTTATCGTACGGCTGCTCCGTATTCAGTTCCACAAAGTCGATGTCGTATTCGAGGCATTGCCGCCGAAACCGGTTTCCGAAGAATTCCGCCGCCTCGCGGTAGTTTTCCCGTATGTGCGCCGGTTGCAGGGAAATTTCCTCGCCGGTTTCCATGTCCCGAAAGATCATGGGCGCGTCGGGGAAATCGAATGCGCGCTCCGTAGCGGATTCCAGCACATGGAACACGAGGACTTCGTGCCCCCGGTAGCGCAGGTGCCGAAGCGCTTTGAGCAAATCTTCGTGCCCCCCGACATTTTCGAAAAGATCGGTAATGACCACGACGAGGGAGCGGCGGGCGATGCGTTCGGCGATTTCGCTGAGCGCATTTGCGGCGCCGGTGCGTTTTTGCGGCGGCGGACGGTCGATGGTTTGCTGGAGCCGGACCAGAAGCTGCCGCAGCCAGGACGTTGTGCTCTTGGGAGACAGGACGCCGCGAATTTCCTCGTCGAACGTGATGAGTCCAGTGGCGTCCCGCTGCTTGACCATGATGTAGTGCAACGCTGCGGCGAGGTATGCGCCGTACGCGATCTTGGAGAGCGGCGCCTTTTCCCGGTATCGCATGGATGCGGACGTATCAAGGGCTACGTAATGCCGCAGGTTGGTTTCTTCCTCGAATCGCTTGACATAGTGCCGGTCCGTCTTGCCGTACGCTTTCCAGTCCACGTATCGGAGTTCGTCGCCCGCGACGTAGGGGCGGTGCTCGGCGAATTCTACGGAAAATCCGTGGTACGGACTTTTGTGCAGGCCCGTAATGAAGCCTTCGACGATCATGCGCGCCCGGAGCTCCATGTTGTTCAGGCGGGATGCGACGACAGGGTCAAGGTATTTCAGGGCGGCGTCCTGCGTGGCGGGCATTGCGGCGAAAAAGAATGGCGAAAAGGAGTAAATTACGGATCGTCGTACGAAGGTACGTCAGGGAAACTGGAAACAGGCATTCGTTTTTTGTATTTTCCGTGCTATGGAGTTAACGGATCGAATCAAGGCGCAATTGATGGACGCCCACGATCTGGACCGGACGCTGAACCGCATGGCGCGCCAGATTGTGGAAATGATACATCCCGAAGAGGATGCCTCGCGCCATTTCGGTTTGATAGGAATGCAGACGCGCGGCGTGTACCTGGCCCGGCGTCTCCGCGACAAGATTCTGGCTTTCGAATCCCTGCAAGTGCCGGTCGGCGTACTCGACGCCACCATGTACCGGGACGATTTTCGCATTCGCCTCGAACAACCCGTAGTGCGGGCTACGGACATCCCGTTCGATATCACGCAGCGGCGCCTTGTCCTGGTGGACGATGTGTTGTACACCGGGCGCACGGCTCGGGCGGCGTTCGACGCGCTGATGGATATTGGTCGTCCGGCCTCCGTGAAATTTCTCGTGATCGTTGATCGCGGCCTTCGGGAGCTTCCCGTATGCGCGGACGTCGTAGGCCGACAGGTGCCTACGTTGCCGGGAGAAGAGGTACGGGTACGGCTGCATGAACTTGACGATCGGGAAGGCGTATGGCTGGTGGAAACTGCGAGTGAATAACCGATGCATGCACGCGAAGAAGCAAGTAAGGCCAAGGCGGCTCCGGGTTCGTTGAAACATCGGCACTTGCTTGGTCTTTCGACGTACGACGCAGAAGAAATAGGGTTCGTTCTGCGTACGGCGCGACATTTTCGTTCGGTGCTGCGGCGCGACATTCCGCGCGTACCCACCATGCGGGGCGTTACCATCGCCAATCTTTTTTTCGAGCCGTCCACGCGAACGCGCATTTCCTTTGAACTGGCCGAAAAACGATTGTCGGCGGATCCGGTCAATTTTTCTGTTTCCGGTTCGTCCGTGTCCAAGGGAGAAACGCTGAAGGACACGGCCCTGAACATTGAGGCGATGAAAGTAGATATGGTCGTGATTCGGCACAAGTCTCCGGGCGCGCCTGTTTTTCTGACGCGCTGCATTGATTCCGTGGTGGTCAACGCCGGGGACGGCGCCCACGAACATCCCACGCAGGCCTTGCTGGACTTGCTTACGCTTACGGATATTCATCCCTCGCTCGAAGGCCGAAAGATTTCCATTATCGGGGATATTGCGCACAGCCGCGTGGCCCGCTCGAACATATACGGTCTGCGGGCGCTTGGCGCGCAGGTAACGCTGTGCGCGCCCGGCACGATGACGCCGGTGGGCGTCGAGGATATGGGCGTACGGGTAACGACCCGTCTGGACGAAGCGCTGGAGGGGTGCGATGTGGCGATGGCGCTGCGGGTGCAACTGGAGCGACAGGGCGCCCTGCTTTTTCCCGGAGTGCGGGAATACCATGAGCGGTACGGCATTACCCTGAAGCATATGGAACGACATCCCGACCTCCACATCATGCATCCGGGGCCTGTGAACCGGGGCGTGGAGCTGGCGAGCGACGTGGTGGATCACGAACGGGCCGTGATTCTGGATCAGGTGACCAACGGGGTCGCCGTTCGCATGGCCGTGTTGTATCTGCTGGGCGGGCCGCAGGGGGATCCCGTCCCCTTGGCCGGGGATTCATCATAGGAAACTCATTCGAACCGGGCGCAGCCGATGAATCGGGGGCATGTCCATACGGGGGAGCCGCGCGGTCCCATCGCCTTCATGGCGAGCAATCGCGTGGCCGCCAATGTGTTGATGCTGGGTATCCTTGCGGCCGGCCTGGTGGCGCTGGGCGGCCTGGAGCGGGAAGCCTGGCCAACGGTTCCCTTCAATACGGTCGAAGTGTCTGTAGCCTACCCCGGCGCGCAGCCCGAGGAGATCGAGGAGTCGGTTATCGTCAAGATCGAGGAGCAGGTCGAAGCGCTGGAGAACGTCAAGAGGGTCAAATCTCTGGCGACGCCGGGGCTGGCGTCGGTGCGGGTCGAATTGAAGGATGGCGCGGATATTGACGAGGCCATGGACGAGATCGAATCCGAGGTCGGGCGAATCCAGTCGTTTCCCGTCGACGCCGAGCGTCCGCACTTCAGGGAAATGGACAACCGCTCCAGCATGATCCGCCTGATCGTTTATGGCGACATTCCCGAACGTTCGCTGAAGGAATTGGCCTACCGGATAGAAGACGAGCTGGAATCCCTGCCCGCCGTGTCTCGCGTCGAGACCTCGGGCGCGAGAAACTACGAGATATCGATCGAAGCGCCGCTCGCGCGCCTCCGCGCCCTTGGCTTGACGCTTGACGACGTCGCGGATGCGGTTCGGCGCAGTTCCCTCGACCTTTC
Source organism: uncultured Rhodothermales bacterium (assembly GCA_964608315.1). Classification (GTDB taxonomy): domain Bacteria; phylum Bacteroidota; class Rhodothermia; order Rhodothermales; family VXPQ01; genus VXPQ01. The sequence goes on from CAZSNF010000039.1 coordinate 5,266, forward strand.
GGCGGGCAGCATTGATGCGCAGGACGCCGAAGTGCGCGTACAGACCGTTGGCAGGCGCTATAATCAGTTCGATTTCGAAGAGATCGTTATTCTTGCCCGGGAAGACGGTTCGCTCGTGCGCCTTGGGGATATCGCTCAGGTGCGCGACGGTTTCGAGAATACGAACCTGATTCTTCGGCACCAGGGGAAACCGGCGCTCTTCGTAGAGGTCTACCGGGCCGAGGACGAGCAGGTGACGGATGTCGCCGAAGCCGTCCGCGAGCATGTGCGCGACGAGATTACGCCATCGTTGCCCGAAAGCGTCGGGATTACTTTCTGGAACGACGATTCCCAGACCTATTCGGAGCGGTTCGGCCTTCTCGCCCGCAACGGTTTGCTGGGGCTTCTTCTGGTGTTTGTCGCCCTGGCGCTGTTTCTCGAAATCCGGCTTGCCCTGTGGGTGGTCGTCGGTTTGCTTACGTCGGGCGTCGGAGCGCTGGCCGTCATGCTCTTGTTCGACCTGGCGATCAATACCATTTCCCTGTTCTCGTTCGTGCTGGCCATCGGCATCATCGTAGACGACGCCATCGTTGTGGCCGAGCATATCCACCACGAGCGAAAGCGGGGCCTGCCGGGGCTTGTTGCGGCCATCCGGGGCGCGCGCCGGATCAGGAAAGCATTGATGTTCGCGGTGCTCACTTCGGTGGCGGCGTTCACGCCGCTCCTGTTCGTTCCCGGAGGCATTGGAGAAGTATGGGCCGCCTTGCCGGTGATTATTATCGGCATGCTGCTGATTTCCCTGATTGAATCGCTTCTGATCTTGCCGCGGCATTTATCCCACTTGCGCGAACCGGGGCAAGCCCCGACCAACGCGGCGGAGCGATTTTTCTCGCGCGTCCGGGATTATGCGGATCGCGGACTAACCCGATTTTTGGCAGGCCCCATGGATCGCGCGCTGCGCTTCGCGGTGGACCAGCCTGCCGTTGTGGCGGCGGGGGCCGTCGGGCTGCTCATTGTCAGCCTGGCGCTGGTTCCGGCGGGCATTGTTCCCACGACGTTCGCGGACGTGGTGGAGGGGGATTTCGTTTCCGCTACGCTGGAAATGCCGGACGGCGTACTTGCGGAGCGGACGTACGAAGTAGCGATGGAACTGGAGCGGGCGGGACGACGGGTCCTGGAACGGCTGGACCAGGGCAGGCCGGATGGCGCTCCCTCGTTGTTGTCAGGCGTTATCGTAACGGTTGGCCAGAGGCCGCGCGTGGAGGGGGGAGGGCTTGATCCAACGCCCGCCATGAATCCGGAATCCAACGTCGCCACCGTCGAATTCAAGCTCCTTGGCGCCCAGGAGCGGGACGTCTCAACCATTTCGGTCATGCAGGCATGGAGGGACGAAGTGGGGACGCTCCCGTATGTTCGGGGGATTGCTTTCAGCGGCGAGGTTATCGATCTCGGCAGTCCCGTGGCGGCGGTGTTATCGCATCCGGATCCGGAACGGCTCGCGGACATTGCAGGTTCGGTGGTCGACGGGTTGCGGAGCGTACGGGGCGTAACCGATATCCGGTCCGATCAGGCGGTTGGCGTTGAACAGATCGAACTGGCGGTGCGGCCTGAGGCGCATACGCTGGGCCTTACGGTCGAGGAAGTGGCGCGGCAGGTGCGGGCAGCCTTTTTTGGCGTGGAAGCGCTCAGGATGCAGCGCGACCGGGAAGAGGTCCGCATCTACGCCCGGCTTCCGCGCAATGAGCGGAATGCGCTCACGGACGTCGAGAACTATCTGATCCGCACCGCTTCGGGAGAAGATGTTCCGATCAGTCAGGCGGCGTCGATGAGCATGGGTACGTCGCCGCCATCGATCCGGCGCCAGGATGGCCAGCGCGTCGCGACGGTGACAGCGGACGTAGACGAGCGCATGATTTCAAGCGGAGAGGCGAATCGCATCCTTGAGGATACGATCCTGGCGGAACTGACCGCGGCCCACCCCGGGTTGACGTATTCGTTCGGCGGCGAACAGCAGCAACAACTGGAGTCGCTGGATGCGTTGTACAGGGGCTTCATACTCGCCATGCTCGCGATTTTCGTATTGCTGGCCATTCCGCTCGGATCCTACGGCAAACCGTTCATTGTAATGGCCATTATTCCGTTTGGCCTGATCGGCGTCGTGCTCGGGCATCTCGTACTGGGCGTCGCCATCAGCGCTGCTTCGTTTCTTGGTTTTTTCGGCCTTGCGGGGGTTGTCGTCAACGATTCGCTGGTCATGATTGACTTCATCGACCAGCGACTCAGGGAAGGGGCCTCGCCGAAGGAGGCGATTATCGATGGCGCAAAGGGTCGTTTCCGACCCATTATGCTGACCTCGGCGACCACGTTTCTCGGTTTCACGCCGCTTATCCTCGAACGGGCCATTCAGGCGCAATTTCTGGTGCCTTTTGCGGCTTCGCTCGGCGTAGGCGTCATGATCGCCACGGGCATATTGATTGTTCTTGTTCCGGCGTTGATGGCGATATACCTGCGCGTCAACGCGCGCCGCAGAATTGCCGTTGCAGGATAACCGCGATGTTTCTTTCGACAACATGACATTTGACAAGGCTACCGATGGAAGATACGTCCGCGCAATTTCCGATACGTCTTTCCGAAGAAATGATTCTCCTGCTGCTCGATGAACAGAGCGGCTATCTGGAGATGGTTCCCGGCTGGAATTTCTCCTGCGTCATGGCGGGGGCCGTGCTGGCCGACCTTGCGCTCGAAGGCCGTATCGACACCGATCCCGATGCGCTGTATCTGATCGTCGCCGATCCGACCGGAGACGGCGTACTCGACCCGACGCTCAGGGAAATCGCCGAATCGAAGGAAACCCGGGATACGCAATACTGGGTCGAGCGGAACACGGGTCGTTCCGACGAAATCGTTACGGCCACGCTCGACCGCCTGGCGGCGAGAAAAATTCTTGAGTATGAAAGCGGCGGATTCTGGGGGCTTTCTCGCTCCGTTTCCCGTTCGGGCGCCTATCCGGCTTCGGACAAGAAGGTTCGCCGGGAAGCAAGGGCAAGAATTACAAGCGTCATCCTGAACGACGACAGCATTCCCGATCCGCGCGACGCCATTCTTGTTGCGTTGATGCATGCGTGCGACGGTTTCAAACTATTGTTTGAGCCGGAAGACTACGAGGAGCGGCTTGAGCGCATCGAGCGCGTCGCCAGGCTGGACCTGATAGGGCGGACGGTCGCCGAGGCGGTGCGAAACAGCACGGTCACGCCGAGAACCCGCCGCGTACTGCAAGGCAAACCCGTCCCGAAGCTCCGATACATCGACATGCTGCGACAGCGTGACTTTCGCTGGGGTAATATTTCAAAGGGGATGTACGGTATTCTTCAGGAGCACGGGCCGGTCGTCGAGCTTCCTTTCAAGATGCGTAAGGCAAGAACGATCGCCTTGATGGGGCCGGACACTAATCAGTGGGTGAACAAGCACGGGCGGTTCTACCTTCGCACGAAGGATTACATCAAGGATTTCGAAGCCGTGTTCGGCGCATCCCGAACTATGCCGGGAATGGATGGGGCTGAACACTACAGGCTGCGCAAGGAGTTGAAGAGCGGATATTCCCGCGCCACCGCTGCGGCGCAGTTGCCGGATTTGATACACCACTGCCGGCAATCGCTGAGCCGATGGAATGAAGGCGATGTTTTCGGCGCCACGGAGACCTGCTACAACCATGTCGCCATCCAGGTCTCGCAGCTCATGATCGGAGTGGATTGCAGCGATTATGTCGACGAAGTGCTTGCGTATGAATTTCGAGCGCTGAACACGCACGTGCAGGGCGCATTGCCGAAATTCATGCTGTCGACGCCAAAGATGAAGCGTTACAGAAAGCGTATTGCTGAACTCCAGGAGGCGATCATCACATCCCACACGCCGGCGCAGAGGAAGGGGAAGCCGCGGGATTTCGCAGACGTGCTCCTCGAACTCCATAAAAACGATCCGCAGTTTCTGCCGGAAACGGACATCACTTTTCCGTTGATTGCGACCATATCCGCTGCCGTGTATCTCGGCAATGCACTCTCCTTCTCCATCTACTGCATGCTTCGACATCCGGATATGTACGCGAGAATCCGCGAAGAAGCCGAGTCGTTTTTCGGGAACGGGCGTGATCCGGTTGCGGAGGAGTTCACTCGTGAGAGCATCGATGTCACCCACCGCCTCTACATGGAGTGCTCGCGCTTGTACCCGGTGATTCCCATGCAGTTGAGAATGGTCATGAACGAATGCATTGTGAGCGGCTACCAGATACCGGCCAGGACGTTGTTATTGATTTCTCCGACCGCATCCCACTACCACGAAGATCTTTTCAAGGATCCGCAGGAATTCGACATAGACCGCTATCTGCCGGACCGGGCGGAACATCTCAAACCGGGCGCCTACTCTCCCTTTGGTCTGGGTACGCACACTTGCCTTGGACAACGGTGGGTGGAACTTCAGATGGCTGTCAATATCCTGCTCATTGCGTACCACATGGACCTGGAAATGGCGTCCCCGGACTATAAGCTCAAGATCAATCCGTTCCCGAAAGCGGCCCCGGACAAGAATTTCAAAATCCGGGTTGCTCGAATCAGGAACCCGACCTGATCCTTCCGGCGCGCGCAGGACGGTCGCCATCCGAAGCGCCCGCCGCCCGGCTTCGCCATTCTTTGTCAGAGCGCCTCTCGCAATCTTCCGGGCTATCCCTATCGGAGCGCTCCAAACGGCGCGCGGAATGACGTTCGGAGGCGTACCTTTCGAAAAAAGAATTTTCAAGGAACCTTATCCCGAAGCGCAGCCTATCATATGTTCGTTTCCGGGGTTTTTGCAGTGCGCACCCCCATGCGGCCCCGGAGTTGCCTCAACAAGAATTACCCTTTTGCGCATTATGCAGATGCCAACGCAGATTCAAGTCCTTCTGGGCATTCCCAACAACCTCTACGTTTTCGATTTTGGCCGGTCCGGAACCGGCTCGGCCCCTTTCAGCGGAGACGAAACCGAAATTGAGAAAAACTGGGATATGGTACAGCAAAACGTTTCGATCAATGGTTCGAAGGGATCCCTTTATCGAAGGCCCAGGACCGTGCCGAACATAACGGTTATTCAGGAAGATTGACCGGTGCAGATGGTTTCCCTCCGCTGAATCTCCCGCCCTGCCCCTTGCGTATCCGGGCGGGAGAGAATGAGGGTTCCCGATACGTTTTCGATCCCGTACGGACAAAATACGTGCGCCTCGTTCCGGAGGAATGGGTGCGCGTGCATTTTTTGCATTTTCTCGTTCAGGATCTCGGCTATTCCCCGGCGTTGATCGCCGTGGAGATGCATTTTGAGTACCAGGGCATGTCCCGGCGAGCCGACCTCGTGGCGTACGACCGGACGGGCGTTTCGGCCCTGATGGTGGAGTGCAAGGCGCCGCAGGTGCGCATAGGCCCTGCGACGTTCGAACAGGTTGCAAAGTATAACCGGGTCGTCGGGGCGCGTTATCTCGCCGTAACGAACGGATTGCGCCATTACTGCTGGCGGTCGGACCGTCCGGGCGAGTTTATGGACCGCATTCCGCCTTTCGAAGCAGTTTCTGCAGGGGATCCTGCAAGCGATACCCATCCAGGGATGCTCTGATTAAATCTGCAAAGTTCAGAGGCTGCGAGGGGCGCTCTGGCAAGGAATG
>CAZSNF010000040.1:0-4851 GCA_964608315.1 uncultured Rhodothermales bacterium
CGCGAACGCGAAGCGCTGATCGAAGTAGAATTAATCAGAGGTTCCTTAAGGATACGCTGAGGAAACGTGAGTGGTTGGAGATGCAGTCGTGTCTTTCGTAACGATTTCCAGAGGAAGCGGCAATGCAGAGGCATTGGAGACATGCGATTCGGTTCGTCGCCGCGCTGCGCGCGCTGGTCGCTTGCATATGCGCAGTGGGATTGCTATGGGCCGTTCCGGCCAAAGGGCAGGCAGTTGGGCAGGAAGTCAGTGAGGGGTTTGAAGAGGATTCTCCGGCGAAGCGCGTTTTGCAGGACGAACCGGTTCTTGATCCCCCCCCCCTGCCTGAAGAATGCGATGCGTTTTCTATCCCCGACGAATTCGGAGAGGGGTGCAGGGAGCATAGCGAAATCCGAATGCAGGCGCCAGAGGCGTTTGGAGGCGTTGCGCAGGGAACAGGCGGGTTCCCGGGCGGCTCGTCCTGGCCTGTTTTCCAGGCGGCCCCCCGCATCGAGTGCCCTGCCGCCGTGTTCGTTGAAGAACTGGAGACGGGCTCCATCGACTGCGAGGTATGGGACGAGGCGGGCGAAGAACACCTCGACTATTACTGGGAGCCCGTAGAAGGCGCGCCGCAGCGCTACCTGGACGCTCCCCGCCTGATAGGCGAGAATACGCCCGCTCCGCTCGTCGTGGCGCCGTCGTCCCCCTCGTACGCCACGCTGGAGTCTTTTCTGTCGGAGGAGGCGACGCTGCGCTACCGGTACCGCCTGACGGCTTTGTCCCGCGTTACGGGCCTGTCGTCTCAGGAAGAAGTGGAAGTGTTCGTGCTGCTTCGCCGTCCGAGCGTGTATTGTCCTCTGGAGTACGAAGTCCCGGCGGGTTCGGAGGTCGTTCTTTCGTGCGAGGGGGCGGATCCATTGTCTTTTCGGATGGACTACGAGGAAGGCTCGTCCGTATCGTGGAAATGGGAGGGCTTGTGGGGCGCGAGCGCGTCGTTGCTGAGCGGGGCGGACACGCCTTCTCCGTCGTTCCGGGCCCCGCTGGGCGGATCGGGAGAGACGTATGATTATGTCGCGAGCATGACGACGACCTCTTCGGGGGTTCCGCGGACGGCGCGGCGCAGGGTGAGCGTAACGGTGGTCCAAGCGGAAGGAACTATACAAGAAACGGCTTCCCTTGCCGCGGCCAATTCAACGCCAACGATTACATGCGCCGACAGCCCTTACAGGGTCTACGAGGGTTCGGACGATTTTCCTTTGAACTGCAAGGCGGAAGGCGCGCCCGCGGGAGCCACTTACCGCTGGGAGGGCGCAAACTCCTACGCCACGGAAAAACTCCGTGGAGCCCAGCTGGCGAACGCGGACAGCCTCATTGCAACGTTCATGGTTCCCCCTGACATATTGCGTACCGGCGGCATTGAATACCAATACCAGGTTAAGATGTACGACGGGAGCAACGAATTAACGGACGCCAGAGTGTCCGTAACGGTGCTGGCGAAACCGAAAATTACATATTGTTTTGATTCTGGATCCATTGAAGTCAAGGAAGGCGAGCCTGCGCATCAGTTAAATATATGCGACGCTCCGCCGGACGGAGCGCCGGGGGACGCCCCCGATTACCGGTACGAATGGAAGATCAAGGCGGGCACCAATACGCCAAGCGCCGCGCTTAATCATTTGAGCCCCGTCAATGTTCGCCATCCCGTCCTCACGCCCCCTGCGGATGTGCCGAAGAATGTCGTGTATCACTATGTGCTGACGATATCAGCTGATAATGCCCGTCCCTTTTTGCTTGAACTCAAGTTGACCATCCTCGACACGGATGTGGGCCCGTTGGCCCTGGCCTGCGCCGAGACGCATCTCATAGTCTATGCAACCACAGACGATATCTCGCTTGAGTGCGATGCGCCCGCTGCGCCGCCCGACACGACCTGGACGTGGACAGCCCGAGCTCCTACGCCGGACGTGAGCAGATTAAGCAATCCAAACGTACGCAATCCCGTGTTTTCCGTACCCTCCAGCGTGACGGGATCCAACGATTTCTTCTATTACACCGTAGCGGTCAGCGCAGGCTCCAGAAGGCAAGAAACAGACGTGCTCGTCGAGGTAGAAAGACCGAGTACTATTTTCTTTCACTACACCGCGAATGCGTACTTCTATGAAGGAGGCCCGGACGCTACCATAGGCAACGCCAGGTTGACGACTATTAACGGCAATCTCGATCCCCGTCGGATTTCGTATGTCTGGAAAGCGCATGGCACGACGGACCCCGCCTGGCAATACGATTCCAACGGAACGCATCAAGCGCAGCAACAGGCGCGAGATAATTTTTTGTCTGGCACGCTCAGCGCCACGAACATACCTGATCCCTTGTTTTATGTGCCGGACAATGTCGATAAGCATGAGAGATACGCGTACGACTTGACGATAAATCTTGGGCGTGGGCATTTTACGCGAAGGATTACCGTTACGGTTCAGGACCGCGATTCGTTCGACGCAGACCTTGCCCTTTCGTGCACGAGTCCCGTCGAGGCATACGAAGGGGAAGACGATATTCCGCTGGACTGCAACGCAATGAACGTTCCGGCGGGCAAGCAAGCCAAATTCCACTGGAACGGCAATCCGCTGCATGTGGCGCGGCTCGCCGGGGACAGGAACGGCCCGAATCCGACGTTCAGGGTGCCCGAGACAGTGAGTCAGGACCAGACGTACGAATACCGCGTTGCGGTTTCGGCTCCGAATTCAATTCCTGCTACGGACGACGTGACGGTCCGGGTGCTGAAAAGGCCTGATATCCGCATCGCATGCCCGGGCGATCCGTATTCGGTCTACGAGGGCGAGCCAGACTTTGCGCTGGACTGTTCCGCGACGGGCGTTCCGGCGGGTTCTGTTTACGACTACGCCTGGACCCCCCGAAACAATACGACGAACACGGCCCGGCTCATAGCGAACGCGGACGGGCCGAAGCCGACGTTCGACGTGCCGGACCAGGTGGATCAGGACCAGACATACGAATACTCGTTTACGGTTTCGTCGGGGAATGTGGAGTTTGCCTCGGAGGACGTAACCGTTACGGTGCGCGCCAGGCACGCCCTTGTCTTGTCGTGCGAAAACCCCGAGCCGGTCTACGAGGGCGCGGCGGATATTGCGCTGAATTGTTCGGCGGAAGGCGATCCTGCGGGTTCTGTTTACGACTATGTCTGGACGGCGCGCGGCGCTACGGCGAATACCGACCTGCTTAGCGCGACGGACATTGCTTCGCCGAACTTCGACGCGCCGGATAATGTGGATCAGGACCAGACGTACGAATATCGCCTTACGGTTTCGGAGGAAAACCATGAAGACGCAATCGCAAACGTAACGGTTACTGTGCTGAACAAGCCGGATATCGTTGTCGCGTGCGCGGGCAATCCGTATTCGGTCTACGAGGGCGCAGACGACATTGTACTGGACTGCAAGGCAACGGGGGCGCCTGTGGGTTCTGTCTACGAATACGCCTGGACGCCCCGAGGCGCTACGGCGAATACCGACCTGCTTAGCGCGACGGACATTGCTTCGCCGACCTTCGACGCGCCGGACGCGGTGGAGCAGAATGAGACGTACGAATACCTTCTTACCGCCTCGGCGGAGAATGCGGAAGACGGCGCGGCGGAAGTAACCGTTACGGCGCTCGACACGAGTGCGCCCGCGCCCCCTCCGCCGCCGCCTCCGCCTTCCCCACCTCCACCTCCATCTCCGCCTCCCCCGCCTCCAACGCCTCCGCTTGCCGTTGCGTGTACGAACCCCGATCCGGTCTTCGAGGGGTCAGACGACATTGCACTCGACTGCAAGGCGTCGGGGGGGCCTGCGGGTTCTGTCTACGAATACGTCTGGACGCCCCGAGGCGCTACGGCGAACACGGACCTGCTGAGCGCGACGGACATCGCTTCGCCGACCTTCGACGTGCCGGCCAACGTCCCGCAAACAACGCGGTACGAATACACCGTTACGGCCTCGGCGGAAAACGCGGAAAACGGCGCGGGGAACGTTACGGTTACGGTGTTGAATACGGGCGCGCTGGCTCTTGTTTGCGAAAATCCCGTTCCGGTCTACGAAGGAGCGCCAGACATTGCGCTGTCCTGCCTGGGGTCGGGGGTTCTGGATGGCTCGGCCTACGAATACGCATGGGCGGCGCGCGGCGCTACGCCGTCGGGTCTGCTGAGCGCGGCGGACGTCGCTTCGCCGACCTTCGACGTGCCGGATATGGTGGATGCGGACCAGACATACGAATACGACGTTACGGTCTCGGCGGGAAGCGCGGAAAAGGGTGCGGCGGAAGTAATCGTTACGGTGCTGAACAAGCGCGCCCTTGCCCTCTCGTGCCCGGGCAACCCGTATTCGGTCTACGAGGGAGATGCGGACATTACGCTGAACTGCGAAGCTTCGGGCGCGCCGGAAGGTTCTGCCTATGCGTACGCCTGGGAGCCTCGCGGCGCTACGCCGTCAGGTCTGCTGAGCGCGGCGGACGTCGCTTCGCCAGCGTTCGACGCGCCGGATCAGGTGGATCAAACGACTCGCTACGAATACCTTCTTACGGTCTCTGCAGAAAACGCGGAAGACGCCATGGCGGAAGTCTCTGTTACGGTGCTCAACAGAGATAACCCTCCGCCGCCGCCTCCGCCTCCCCCGCCCCCGCCGCCTGTTCCCGTCGCGCTGGCCTTGACGTGCGCAGACCCTGCTCCGACGTACGAGGGAGCGCCAGACATTACGCTGGAATGCGCCGCGGCGGGCGCGCCGAACGGTTCTGCCTACGAGTACGTTTGGGAATCCCGAAGCGCTGCTGCGGATACGGACCTGTTGAGCGCGGCGGACGTCGCCTCGCCTGTGTTCGACG
>CAZSNF010000040.1:4951-10365 GCA_964608315.1 uncultured Rhodothermales bacterium
GCTGCGGATACGGACCTGTTGAGCGCGGCGGACGTCGCCTCGCCTGTGTTCGACGTGCCGGACGAAGTGGATCAAACGACGCGCTACGAATACGGCGTTACGGTCTCGGCGCAGAACGCGGAGGCCGCAACGGCGGAAGTAACCGTTACGGTGTTGAACAAGGGCGCGCTGGCTTTGTCCTGCCCGGGCAACCCGTATTCAGTCTACGAGGGAGAAGACGACATTACACTGGAATGCGGCGCGTCGGGGGCGCCGGAAGGTTCTGCCTATGCGTACGCCTGGGAGCCTCGCGGCGCGACGGCGAATACGGACCTGTTGAGCGCAACGGACGTTGCTTCGCCTGTGTTCGACGCGCCGGACGAGGTGGATCAAACGACGCGGCACGAATACCTTCTTACGGTCTCTGCAGAGAATGCGGAGGGCGCTGCCGCAGAAATAATCGTTACCGTGCTCGACAGGCCAGCGCCGCCCGCTCCGCCGCCCGCCGTAGCGTTTCCCGCCGATCCGACGTCTATCGGAGTGCGTACAAGCGCTTCGGCCTTGCGTTTCGGCGCGCAAGCGGCGAATACGGAAGTATCTCTGGACCCGTTGACGGGCCAGATATCTGCGAGCGCCTCGGGTCCGCACCATGCAGGCCGCATGACGCTTGCGGCGGCGGACGACCTGTCCTTCGACGAGAACGGCGAGCTGGCCTTGTCCATCGAGATGGTTGCGCCCGTCGCGCTTCGCCACGAATCGGGCGCGACGTCGCTCGTTCTTGCGCCTCGCTGGTCGTACGCCGCGTCCTGCGACCAGCAGGCGTCCGAATCGATCGGCGGCTCGGTCACGCAGGCGACGCTTTCGGAGTCGGACTGCCGCCTGCTCCTTTTCGGGGGCGACCTGGACCTGACGGACGCGCCTCCGGGCCATTATTCGGGAAATATAGACGTAGTGCTTCGCACCAGCGCGGGCGAAGAAACGCGCTCGCTGGAGGCGCAGGTGGACATCGCGCCGGAGCAACGCACCATCGTGGCAGGTCCTCGCGGCGTACGTTTCAATGCGTCGGAAGAGACGCCGCCGGGACTAACCTTCGACCAGAACCTGAGCGTCTACCCGGAAGTTGCCTTCCTGACGGCGGACGCACCGCATGGCGCATTTGAATTGTCCAATCCGTCGCTCGTGCCGCTGGAGGTATCCGTGTCGGCGCGCTTCGGGTACGCGGAGGCGACGGAGGACGGTCGCGAAACGGTGATAAGGGATAAAGAGGCCTCCCCTCTGGGCGACTTGTCGGAGGTCCTGGATATCTATCCTTCGACATTGACGCTTGCGCCGGGCGAGCAGGCCGTCGTTCGGTACGGAATCAGGGAAGAGGCGCTGGCGTCCATGCAACGCGCTGCAAAACACTCCACAAAACATAAAGGCTACGCGGCGTTTTTCGACGTCGTGTCGTCTCCTCGCCAGTATATTCGTTTTGATCGCCTGCCGGAGGATGCTTCGAATGAGCGGACAGGCCGGGTAACGATAAGCCTTCCGGGAGCGTACGCGCCGGATGCGGGCGCGGCGCAGTTGCATGCTGCGCTGATGTCCTTGTCGGCGGGCGCTTCGCCGTCGGCGACGTTTCTGGTGGAAACGGACGGCGTTCCTTTTGCGGGCGAGGCGGTGGCGTACGACAGAGAGGGCCGGGAACTGGGCCGCAGTTCGACGCTGGTATACACGCGCAGCCGTGTTCGGGTGTCTCTGGATCGCCTGCCGGAAGACGACGCAGTGTTCCTGCGCTTCGCGCCCCGCGGTTCGGGCCGCCTGTCCGCTCCGGCGTCCGTTCCGTGGAATGCGTCGAAGCGCGACCAGCGGGACACAGGCGCCGCCGCACGGGATAACGGGACGCCGCAAGGCGCCGTCCTCGCCGAAAAACAATAGGATACTCTGATTAAATCCTGAACGCATTTCCATATTTTTTGTACTTTTGGGTTGGCCTGATTCATTTCATCCTGATTCTATGGCGTGGAATTCCGGGTGGAAATTACTTTTTTCTCTAAACGACTTGCTATAGCACAATGTGCAGGGAGATAAATCGGGGGGATCTGATCGCCGCCTGGCGTTCGACGCATGCGATTAAGGCTACCCTGGCGAGGCGTGATCTCTCAACAGTTTGCGCATGGATCGCATTCGCATGCATGGGCGGCTTGCTATGGGTCCTTCCAGTCTATGGGCAGGCGAGCCAGGCGGATCAGGCGATCAGGCAGGCGCCTGAGCAAGACGCTGAAGAAGGATTTCCGGGAAAGCGCGTTTTTCAGGACGAGTCGGTTCTCGCCCCCGTCTTCCCTGAAGAATGCGACGCGTTTTCTATCCCCGACGAGTTCGGAGAGGGGTGCAGAGAGCATGGCGAAACCCGAATGCCGGGGCCTGGAGGCGTTGGGCAGGGAACAGGCGGGTTCCCGGGCGGTCTGTCTGGCCCGTCCGATTCTGTTTTCCGGACGGCTCCTCGCCTGGAGTGCCCCGCCATCGTGTTCGTAGAAGAAATGGAGACGGGCTCCATCGACTGCGAAGTCTATGACGAGGCGGGCGAAGAGCATATCGACTATTACTGGGAGCCGGTGGAAGGCGCGCCGCAAGATTACCTGAACGCGCTGGACGCTCCCCGCCTGATAGGCGAGAATACGCCCGCTCCGCTCGTCGTGGCTCCGTCGTCCCCCTCGTACGCCACGCTGGAGTCTTTTCTGTCGGAGGAGGCGACGCTGCGCTACCGCTACCGCCTGACAGCTGCGTCCCGCGTTACGGGCCTGTCGTCTCAGGAAGAAGTGGAAGTGTTCGTGCTGCTTCGCCGTCCGAGCGTGTATTGTCCTCTGGAGTACGAAGTCCCGGCGGGATCGGAGGTGGTTCTTTCGTGCGAGGGGGCGGATCCGTTGTCTTTTCGAATGGACTACGAGGAAGGCTCGTCCGTGTCGTGGGAATGGGAGGGCCTGTGGGGCGCGAGCGCGTCGTTGCTGAGCGGGGCGGACACGCCTTCTCCGTCGTTCCGGGCTCCGCTGGGCGGATCGGGGGAGACGTATGATTATGTCGCGAGCATGACGACGACCTCTTCGGGCGTTCCCCGCACGGCGCGCCGTCGGGTGAGTGTGACGGTGAAGGCCGCGGAAGGCGTTTCGGCGCCGGGCATTACGTGCGAAGACAGTCCTTACGACGTCTACGAGGGTTCGGGGGAATTTGATCTGAACTGCGCCCCGCAAAACGCGCCCGAAGGAGTAGTCTACCGCTGGACGGGCGTGAACTCCAACGCCAATGTCAATGCGCGATTGAAGAACCAGGAGAGCCTGGTCGCCACCTTCATCGTACCCGGGAATATACCCGGCAGCACCGATGTTTACACGGAACAGTACCAGTACGAGGTTACGATGTACGATGGCGCCGCCGCCCTGGCGCAGGACAGGGTGTCGATAACTGTGAGGGAGAGGCCGGATATTGACTATTGTCTCGACTCCAGCACCTCTCTCTTCAATGAAGGAGAAGCTCCCGCGCCTATCCCAAAACAATCCGAATGCGGACCGCCGACCGGCGCCCCGGGAAATTCTCCCGCGTACCGGTACGAATGGAAGGTCAGGGGCGCTAATACGCCAGACGACGCGCTTTCGCGCTTGAGCAGCGTGAGCGTTCGCCTGCCTGAATTCACGCCCCCCGCCGATGTCAACAAGGACGTATTGTACCACTACTCCATGATCATATCGGCGGAAAACGCCGATCCCTTCACATTTGACATGCAGGTGTTCGTCCGCGATACGGACGTGAGCGCGTTCGGCCTTGTATGCACCAGGCTAAAATACAGGGCCTTTGCAGGCCAGAAAGAGGATATAACACTGAAGTGCGACGCCCCCACTGCGCCTTCCGACACGACCTGGAAGTGGGTGCCTACCTCTTTGCTATTCTTGACCAAGGATGCAGAAGGCAACGATATCACAAGGCAATTACCTCTGGACTTCAGCAGGTTAGACAATCCGAACACACGAAATCCCTTGTTCGACGTGCCCCTTGCCTTTGAGATTCCACCCCGGTATAAGTATCAGTACTGGTACACCGTGTCCGTCAGCGCAGGCTCAACCACAGAAGAGCGGGATGTGGTTATCGAGGTGTCTGGACGTTCTTGGGTAATCCTCGTTTGCAGCAGCGATAATGTCTCCCTCTATGAGGGAGCAGACGACATAACTATCGGAAATTGCATTTTTACGAATCGCCTGGGCCCCTTGAATCCGGCCCGTTATCGATACAAATGGACGGCGAAGCGCACGACGGATACGGCGCGTTTTCCAGATCAGAATTTTCTGGAGACTACGCTCAGCGCGGACGACATACATAACCCCGTATTTTATGTGCCGGAGAATGTAGAAAAGCATGAAGAATATGAGTACCTCCTGAGAATATTCCAGAGCAACGATAATGATGATCTGTTCTATGACAAGCCGGTTATCGTGCGCGTCCTGAACCGCGATGTGTTCGACGCCACCCTTGCCCTTTCGTGCGAGAGTCCCGTCGAGACATATGCAGGGGCAGGCGAGATTACGCTATCCTGCACGCCGGAAGGCGCGCCCGACGACAGGCCATACGCATTCCAATGGGACGGCCATCCGCTGCACAAGGCGCGCCTCGTGGCGGGCGCGGACGGCCCGACGCCGACGTTCCTTGTGCCTGATGGCGTGGATGCGGAAGAAACGTACGAATACGACGTTACGGTTACGGCGGCGAATTCAATCCCGGCTACAGAGGAAGTGATCGTCCGGGTGCTGAAAAGGCCTGATATCCGCATCGAATGCCCGGATAATCCGTATTCGACGCATGAAGGGTCGGGGTCCATTGCGCTGGAATGCAAGGCGTCGGATCCTCCGGACGATCTTGCCTACGCATACGGCTGGGAGGCGCGCGGCGCGACGGCGGACACGGGCCTGTTGAACGCGACGGACGTGTCGTCGCCGACGTTCGATGTGCCTGACGACGTGGATGCGGACGAGACCTACGAATACCGCCTTACGGTCTCGGCGAGAAATATGGTGCTTGCTTCGAAGGACATAACGGTTACGGTGCTCGACAATCCCGACCTTGCACTGACGTGTAATAATCCCGCTCCGGTGTACGAGGGAGAAGCGGACATTACGCTGGACTGTTCGGCGGAGGGCGACCCCTCGGGTTCCGAATACGACTACGCCTGGACGCATCGGGGCGCTACGGCGAATACGGATCGGCTCGTGGCGGGCGCAGACGGCCCGACGCCGACGTTCGCCGTGCCGGAAGAAGTATCGGAGACGATGCGGTACGAATACGCGCTTACGGTTACGGCGGACAATGCGGATCCCGATACGGAGGAGATAACCGTTACGGTGCTGAACAAGGGCGTGCTGGCCCTGTCGTGCCCGAATAATCCGTATTCGGTCTACGAAGGAGAGGACGAC
>CAZSNF010000041.1:0-10153 GCA_964608315.1 uncultured Rhodothermales bacterium
TCGTTGAAATCAGCGGTAAACGCTGCGGATTCGGGGCATGGCGGACGTGAAGCGCCCTCCGGGAGGCTGCGAGAGGCACTCTGGCTGTGTCATTCCTCATTATGTGGGACCTGCCACATTGCTTCGTCATTCCTTGCCAGCGCGCCTCTCGCAACCTCTGAACTTTGTACATTTAATCAGAGTTTCCTTAATGCCGAAAATTGCTTATTTTGCTTCGTTAGCGCATTGGGTTGCGTGGAAACGTCCTGCATCTATCGTACGCATGCCGTCCATCCGCCTCGACAGGGACCTGTTCCCTGGTCATACCGCCCGAAACGAACAACGACCATATGATGACGCCCCTTGATTCCCGATCAGAGCGCCATGACGGTGTGGATACGGACGCCGGTGCGGTGGCGGAACCCACGCTGTTCGATAAATGCCACCGGTTCTTCAACGAATCAACCGATTACTGTCAGGTCAAAAAAGCCGGCCTGTACCCGTACTTCCGTATGATCGAGCGGAACGAAGGAACCCGCGCCATCCTGAACGGGCGGGAAGTCGTCATGGCCGGCTCCAACAATTACCTCGGACTCACGTCCGACCCCCGGGTACAGGAAGCCGCCGCCAACGCCATCAAGCAATACGGCACTGGCTGCACCGGAAGCCGGTTCCTGAACGGCACGCTCGATCTGCATATCCAGCTGGAAGAACGACTCGCCCGATTCATGCAAGCGCCCGCCTGCGTGGTGTTCTCTACAGGTTATATGGCGAACGAGGGCGTCATCCAGGCGCTTGCAGGCAAGGGAGATTTTATCTTTTCCGACAAGGACAACCATGCCTCCATCACGGCGGGGACGCGCGCCAGCATGGGAGAAACGATCCGTTTTCGACACAACGACATGGATCACCTGCGGAAATCGCTGGCCAAAATCTGCCGGCTGCATCCGCAAGCGGGCAAACTGATCGTTACGGACGGCGTGTTCTCGATGAGCGGCGTAATCGCGAAAGTGCCGGAACTGGTCGAAATCGCCGAAGAATTCGGGGCGGCGCTGCTCCTTGACGACGCACATGCCTGCGGCGTCATCGGGCCGGGCGGACGCGGTTCGGCGGCGCATTTCGGACTCAGCGAGCGCGTACCCCTGACTACGGGCACCTTTTCGAAGAGCTTCGCTTCGCTGGGAGGGTTCTGCGTAGCGACCCGGGACATCGTCGAGTTTATTCGCCATCGCAGCGCCACGCACATGTTCAGCGCATCCATGCCGCCGCCAAGCGTGGCCACGGTGCTTAAATGCCTGGACATTCTTGAAGAAGAACCCGAACGCCTCAAGCGACTTTGGGACATTTCGGGGTACATGCGCAACGGCTTCCGAAACTCCGGATTCAACATCTGGACAAGCCAGTCCGCAGTCATTCCGGTCGTCATCGGCGACATGATGACCTGCTTCAGGTTCTGGCACGATCTGCTCGAAGAAGGCGTCTTCGCCAATGCGGTGGCTCCGCCCGCCGTCCCGCCGGGCCAATCTCTCATGCGCACCTCGTTCATGGCTACGCACTCGGACGACGAACTGGATTTTATTCTTGAAAAATTCACCCGCGTGGGAATAAAGCACGGGATCGTCAACCGAAACGGCACAGCCATCGCGCAAGACGACGAAGCATATCTGACGGAAACCGCAGCGCCGGCGCAAGCCAATGCTCAGCCGTAACATCCTGTCCGACAGGCGGGCGCTTTCCATATCCCGATTGCATGACAACGCGCTCCGTAACCGTTCGCCCCGTCCGCTCGCGGAGCGACCTCAGAGCATTTATTGATTTACCGTATCGCTTGTATCGCGAGTATCCTGCATGGGTGCCTCCGCTTCGGCAGGATATTCGGCATGCGCTGGACGCGAAGAAAAACGCCTTCTTCGAGCACGGCGCCATCTATCCGCTTCTTGCGCACGACGCTTCCGGCGCGGTCGCAGGACGCATCGCCGCCATTGTAAACGGCATGCATCTCAAAACATACGGGGACGGCCTGGGCTATTTCGGATTCTTCGAGACCGTCGAGCAGTACGATGTCGCGGAGGCCCTCCTGAACGCGGCGTCCGCCCGGCTACGGGAAGAAGGCCTGACGGGCGTACGCGGACCCACGAATCCCTCCATCAACGACACCTGCGGTCTGCTGGTGGACGGATTCGACAAGGAACCGGGCGTTCTCATGCCGTACAATCCGCCGTATTACCTGGCTTTTCTGGAGCGGTACGGTTTTCGGCGCGCGATAACCATGTGGGGGTACTATGTCCACAAGAAGTACGTCAAAACCGCGAAGCTTGAGCGCGGCGTCGAAATCGTAAAGCAGCGCAATCCGGGCGTAACGTTGCGTACGCTGGACATGAAACGCTTCGACGAGGAAGCGCAAAGCATCCTGGATATATATAACGACGCCTGGGAAAACAACTGGGGACACGTTCCGATGACGGAGAACGAATTCGCCCAGCTTGCCCGGCAAATGAAGCAAATCGTCGATCCGAACATTGTCTATTTCGTGGAGGACAACGGGGTCCCCGTGGGCTTCTCCGTATCGCTTCCGAACATCAACCAGTTGCTCCGGCACGTGCCCGACGGACGGCTGTTTCCCTTCGGCGTGTTTCAGATACTGATTCGGGAAAAATTCGGCGGAATCACGGAAGTTCGGACTCCTATCCTCGGCGTCCGAAAAAAATACCACGGGCGCGGCCTGGACGCGATCCTGAATCTTGCGGTCATCCGCAACGGTCCGCAGTACGGGTACGAAGCAAGCGAACTGAGCTGGGTGCTCGACTCCAATGTTCGCCAGCGCAACGCGCTCGCCGCGATCGGCGGCGTAGTGGACAAGGAGTACGCGATGCTGGAAAAAACGCTGGAGCAGGCGGCGCAATGATCGCGAAGTGCGTCAAAAAAAGCGCCGATTGCAAAAGCAACCGGTGCCTCCTGCCTGAACACGCGGGGATAAACCCACGACCACACTGGGGGAATCCGGGAAAATGGCGCAGAACGCAGAACCTGTTGCGTCCAGCATAATATGCGTCGGCGGCCTTCCTGTCAGCGACGGGCCTCCCGGGATTTCGTCGCATCGCCGAAACGATATGCCGAAACCGGGATTCGGGAGGCCCTACTCCCGTCGGCGTCGCAGATCGGCCGAAGCCGACGGCAACGCCGACATAGCAGCGCACGCCTGACGAGCAGTCGCCTGATCGCCGGGCTGCGAGAACCGAATGGGCAGACGGTTCCAACGCCACAGGCCTTATTGATTGCCTGCGCTTCCTGTATCCACAAACTCTCCACGGCAAGCCTTCCGGTTCCGTGGCTACGCATGCCCTCTCCACGCAGGCATTGCGCGTACGCGCTACGCCATTGCTTCATCAAGTTGCTTGCGCGGCCAAAACCGGATTCGCCAGCCGCTTCGTCGAGCCTGTGTACACTCCTCGCCAGGGCGGGGAACGGACGGGCAGGCGCCTCATGCAGCCAGAGTATTCAGTCGCTTCAAGGAACAGCATCCGAAGACGCTGAAAGCATAATAAGCGTCTGTCCGCGCCGCGTCAAGACCCCAAAAGGAATTTATTTCACAATTTATTAACAAAATATGCACCGCGTACAAACACTATGTGGATAAGGGGGAGTCCTCTTGTATGGAAGGGGGGGCGGGGCGCGCCGCGGACGCATTGCGGCGGACTGAAAACCGGTTATTTTGCGGGCAGCGGGCGCAAACTCTGGAAAGTTCAGAGGCTGCGAGAGGCGTGCTGGCAAGGAATGACGAAGCAGGTAGTATGGCGGCCCCGTGTAATGAGGAATGACACAGCCAGCGCGCTTATCGCAGCCTCCCGAAGGGCGCTTCGCGTCCGCCATGCTCCGAATCCGAAGCGTTTACCGCTGATTTCAACGACGCCATCGCAATGTCCTGTACACGCGAACGCGAAGCGCTGATCGAAGTAGATTTAATCAGAGTATCCTTAATCAGAGTTTCCATATTTTGCGGATAACCATTCACGAAACCGAAAGGCTATGAAACCCCGAATCCTCTTGTTTGCAGCGGCCCTGACGCTGGCGGCTTTTCCCGTGCGGGCGTACGCACAAACCGAACTTCAAGAACTGGTGGCGGAGGCGGCGGAAGCGCAAGCGGAGGCGGCGGAAACGTTAGCGGAAGCGGCAGAGGCATTGGCGGAAGCGGCGGAGGCAAGGCTGGAGACGATGGCGACGGAGGCGTTAGCGAAGGAGGCGAACGAAGCGGCGGAGGCGTGGGAAACCTGGGAAGCGGCAGCTGCGGGAGCGGAAGCGGAAGCGTACGAGGCAGCGGCCCGGGCATACAACGTGGCGGCTGCCACGGCGGAGGCAGCAGCCCGAGCGTGGGAAGCGGTTGCGTGGGCGGCAGGGAGGTGAATGTGCATTCGTTCGAGGAGAGGGAGGGTGTCCAGAAAACTGTGTAAGTCTATCTTGAGACACGTTTTCACCATACCAAGGAGGACACCCTCGCCAGTACACGGTCTGCGCCTCGCGACGTTAGGCCCCGCGTCGTTGATCGCGTTCTTGTTGACGCAAATCATCAAGCAATATCGTCTCGAATTTTCGATTGGAAATTCGCTTACCGAAATAAATATAACGCGGAATCGGTGCTGGCCACCCTCCCTTTATTCGGACAACTGCCCATTCCTTCCATCCGTTACACGAACTTCCTGGTTTTCTAATTGCTTCCGCCGCCGGAGAGGGAGTATCATGAATTTTTATTCTTACGTCAGGATACAATATGCGCATCTCGCCATTTTTTGTTATTTCGGCGAGTCCAGGGTACCACATACTTACAGATACCAGGATATCCCCCGGGAAAGAAGTCCTTGACGAATAAGATAACCCAGTGACATGGTTTCTGATGGTTTGGATTCCGAATAGCACGACCTAATAATATAGGCCAGAAAACGATTCCCCACTTCCGAGGTTATCCACAATCCGGGCGTATTCAGCCTGCGCGCCCCGCGTCGCGTTTGGAGCAGTTTCGCCACTTTGCGGGCGTTCTATGCCCTTCCGGGGCGTTCGCATGGGAATCGGGGCGTTTTCGGGCGTTTCAGCGTGGGCGCGGTCTCCGGATCGAAGGGTCTTCCGTCCGTATCAAGGACGCGAGTTCTGGAGGGATCCCCGGACCTTTCAAGGAGAAACCTGCCCGGAAAGAACTATGCCCAGCAAGGCGAGCGTAATGGCAAGGTTTATGCCCGTAATCCATTTTAGCGCGGTCACATCCGCTTTAGAGGCGGTTTCCCCGTGCTTTTGCTCAAGGGCGTACGCAATGACCTTTGCCTGCGCTTCGGCCTGTTTCTGGTCGATGCCTGCGGCGGCGAGGTCGGCGGCCATGGAAAGGGTGTCAATCATGACTTTGGATAGCGGCTTGGGATGAATACTCTGTGCGCACGGCGGCGGTTCCAGGGCATGCGCCTCTGACCGGCGGTGCGGATTGTTCGCGCCACACCGGCCCACCACTCCATTCGCTCCTTGACGGGCGGACCATTTCGCTCCTTGACGGGCGGACCATTTCGCTCCTTGACGGGCGGGCCATTTCGCCCACCGGCGCCCCCATAGACACATTGCTGGCCAGAACATAACCTTCGCCAGAGAAAATTTTTTCCGTCGAATCCTGAAGAGAAACCGCCGTCTCAACCCGTAACCTTAAAAATTAAGGAACAAAAAATGAAAGGTTAAATTATTAAACATCCCCTTGTTAAGTCCAAAAAAATAAGGAGTTCGGGAAGATCGGTTTCAGATCGTACAGGCGCAGCCAGGGGCCTAACCCAACAGCTAAACAGTCGATATTGCCGCATTTTCGTACCCCTGACGCCCCAAAATCCTGCGTCAGAGCATACCTGTTCCGCGACAGACGCAGGCTACGACGAAAACGTAAAGTAGATGACGGCGAGCAATAAGCCCGTATAAACGAAGCCTGCCCCGATTATCCAGCCCGCAAGGCGGACTTCGAGGGCGTTTAGTTCGGCGCGCAATTCGCTGCGCAGAAGCCCTTTCGTTGCGGCTTTGCCTTGCTGCTGGTCGGCGGCGTACGCAATAACCTCTGCGCACGCTTCGGCTTTCTTCCGTTCAACGCCTGCGGCGGTGAGGTTGCGGACAATGGAAAGGGTGTCAATCACCGCTTTTCGTGGGTTAACTGTGCAAAATTATCCTTCGGGAATTGGTCATGAGTCGCCTTCTCCATTCGGCTGGTTTCCGATACGTTACATGAACCAGGGATTCACCCTATCCAGAGGCCCAGAATGGTAACGGACAAGGCGGCAATGGCGATATTCGTTCCGACTACCCAACAAATAACGGCGAATTTCGCGGCGCTGATTTCGCTGCGTACGAAGTCCTTCGTTGCGACTTCGCCGTATTGCTGTTCGACGGCGTACGCAATGACCTTTGCGTGTGCTTCGGCCTGTTTCTTGTCGATGCCTGCGGCGGCGAGGTCGGCAGCCATGGAAAGGGTGTCAATCATGACTTTGGGTTGCGGCTTCGGGTGAATACTCTGTGCGCCCGGCGGCAGTTCCAA
Source organism: uncultured Rhodothermales bacterium (assembly GCA_964608315.1). Taxonomy (GTDB): domain Bacteria; phylum Bacteroidota; class Rhodothermia; order Rhodothermales; family VXPQ01; genus VXPQ01. Next base: position 6,527 of record CAZSNF010000041.1, read on the forward strand.
GGCATGCGCCTTTGACCGGCGGTGCGGATTGTTCGCGCCACACCGGCCCACCACTCCATTCGCTCCTTGACGGGCGAGCCTTTTCGCCCACCGGCGCCCCCATAGACACATTGCTGGCCAGAACGTAACCTTCGCCAGATAAATTTTCCCGCCGAATCCCGAGAAGAAATCGCCGCCCCAATTCGGAATCTTAAAAATTAAGGATCCGAAAATGGAAGGTTAAATTATTAAGGCTATATGTTTAAGTCCATAAAAATAAAGGGATTGGGAGAACGTTTTCGCACCTTGCGCATACGTTTTTGGCCTGCGAAGGCCGGAACAGCTCCTGAGAGATGTCCAGTTTTTTCTGGCTATTTCATCCCGTACGGGACTGAACAAGCCTGCGCAGACAATGAATCGCTCGACGAAGACTATCGGCGCGTTCAGCTGCTACATCAGGCCTCCAGTCCCGTTCAATATACTCTGTCATTCTGGACGAATATGCCGGCCCCAAACAGGGCTAACTGATCGGCTCGGTCAGGCCGGGTTTTGGGAATAACCGCATCCGCAAGCGAGAGGCCGGCCTCTATCAACTGGCGAATCTCGAAACGCGATGATGCGGCTGAAGCGACCGTAGCGCCATCCGATTGGGGAGCGATGAGCAACGTTTCGTCGAGTCCTATCCCTTCGTCTTGCAGCAACTCCGGCGAATGCGTACTCAGTAATATCTGCCTGTGATTTCTCCGCTGAACCCGGGCAAGCATTTGAGGCAACACACGTACGATCTCGGTGTGAAGCGAAAGCTCCGGCTCTTCCAGAAGCAATGCGCCCCCTGTTTCCATAACAGCCCAAAGAAGCCCCATGAGTCGCAATGTCCCATCCGAGAATTGTTCTTCCGTCTGCCAGGCCCCTTGCGCGCGCCAGTGCCGATACTTTCCCCGAAGATGCGGCGTACCGCGAGCATCGCGGTGCAGGTCAATCTCTCTTCGAGTTGAGGGACCGCCAGCTGGAGCGCTTTTTGTATGCGTCTGAGCCGCGAATTGCGGGTGCGTTCAGGCGTTTTTGCTACCTGTTCCAGGAAATCGCCGCCGAAAGGATCGTTTATCCGCCCCACCGAACGATCAGGATCGCGCACCAATCGAGGAACAATGTGCAAATATCGGATAGCAGTGAAAAATTCGGCAATAGATCGAAAGGATTTATTGACGTTCACTTGCTCAAGGTAGGTCTGTGTCAAGCGGGCGGGGTCGTCCTCGTCCTCCGGATTGGGACGATCTGCCAGTGACTCCCCGTTTCGCAGCACGCGCTCCTGGCGAATTAAAGGCCGGCGTTGATTGTCCTGGTAAAAGACCAGTTCATACGCCCATTCGACTTCTGCCCTTTCATTCGTCAGTTCGACGCTAACTTCAATGTCGGGATGGCGCCGCGCCGCCAGACACCGGATGGCGCTCACTCCGCCGCGACGACGAACTGCCTCCTGAAACCCCCCGCCCGCCAAGGCGAGATCACGCAGAAACCGAAAAACATCAAGAAAATTGGATTTGCCAGACGCGTTAGACCCAACAAGAAAAACGCGATCTTCTATGGAGACATCCACATCAGCAAAATTCTTCCAGTTGCGCAGACGCAGTTTCCTGATCTTTAAATCGTTACTCATGGGATACTCTGATCAAGTCTGCAAAATTCAGAGGCTGCGAGAGACCCTCTGGCAAGAAATGTCGAAACAATGCAAGTTGCGGTCCCGCACAGGACACAGCCAAGGCCCTTTCGAGGCCGCCCGAAGAACGCGTCACATACGCAACGCCCCGAATCCGAAGTGGTTTTGCTGATTTCAATGATCCGGACATGATGATCCTCTGCATGCGAACGCGACGCGCTGAGCGAAGTGGTTTTGATAAGGGTATCCTTACTTTGTTCCGCTGCCTGTTTTTCGGAAAACTGCCGCCCCCATAAAACGAAAAGCCCGACCTGACGTACAGGCCGGGCCTTCGATGCCCATTACAAAGCGACCGACGCCTCGCAACCCCCGAACCTGAAAAATGCATTCGAGCGAGGTCTCCAGCGCATGAGGTGAAGACATGATACGAAATAATCGGCAATAAAGCAACAATAACGGATTTTTCGGGGCGGACAGGAAAAATAATTCTCCCAAATATATTGGAAATAACGGATGTAATCCGCAGCGCCAGACGCGGCGCTATCCCCCGAACAGACCCAGCTCCCGCAGGAATATCTCCACCGATTGCGGCTCCAGCAACATCGTGAGCATCAGCCCGCCCAGCGCCCCGCCCAGATGCGCCTCGTGCGCAACGCCGCCCCCCGCCTCGCCGCGGGGACGCTGCATCGCATACATGGAAACCGCCACATAGCCCACGGCGAAGAGCGCCGCCGGAATGCCTATCGGCACGAAAGCAATGTAGACAGGCTGAAGCGGAGCAAACAGGCAATAACCGAACAAGACCCCGCTGATCGCCCCGGACGCCCCCGCCGCCGCATACGTCGCAGAATGCCTGTGCAAGGCCAGGGAAAACCCGTGCGCCGCCAGCTCGGAGCCGAAGTACAGCGCCAGAAAAGAGCCGGAACCCAATACATGCTCCATCGGCCGACCGAAGAAATACAGCGTAATCATATTGAACAACAGATGCCCGGCGCCCACATGCACGAACCCCGCCGTGATCAACCGGCTATATTGCCCATGGCGCAGGACCATATACGGTTTGAACGCCAGGCGATCCATAAGCGAACGATCAAACAGCAGCGCATAGCCGCTCGTCAGCAGGATGGCCAGCAGCAAGGAAAACGTAACCGGGGACGAAGAGAAAGAAATCATGTGCGGACTACGCCTGCGCGACGTGATCTATAATGGATTCGAACAAATACGTCCCGTCGGCGCTGCCAAGGACGCCTTCCGCGCAACGATCAGGATGCGGCATCATGCCCAATACGTTCCGCCCCTCGTTGACAATGCCCGCAATGTGGCGAGCCGAACCGTTCGGATTCGCTTCCGGCGCAAAATCCCCCGCCTCGTCGCAATACCGAAACACGACCCGGCCTTCCCCCTCAAGACGGTCCAGCACATCGTCCGAGGCGAAGTAATTGCCCTCGCCATGCGAAACCGGAATGCGAACGACCTGCCCTTCCTTCAGGCGCGTCGTATAGGGCGTACGCGCGTTTTCGACCCGCAAGTCCACCTGCTTGCATACGAAGCGAAGCGAAGCGTTCCGCATCAGGACGCCCGGCAACAAACCCATCTCGCAAAGCATCTGGAATCCGTTGCAAATGCCGAACACCAGTCCTCCTCGCGAAGCAAAACGCGCCACATCCCGCATAACCGGCGAAAACCGGGCGATAGCCCCGGAACGCAGATAATCTCCGTACGAAAAGCCGCCGGGCAAAACGACCACGTCCGCATCGCCGACGCTGCTTTCCTTGTGCCAGATGAAGCGCGCCTCTTGTCCAAACACATGCTTCGCGGCGTGATATGCGTCGTGATCGCAATTGGACCCCGGAAAAACGATAATGCCGAATCGGACGGCCATGGAACGTGCGAAAAGAGATGACGAAAAACAAGGAATTTGCAAGAACGGATATAAGATACTCTGATTAAATGCGCAAAGTTCAGAGGCTGCGAGAAGCGCTTCACGTTCG
>CAZSNF010000042.1:0-2979 GCA_964608315.1 uncultured Rhodothermales bacterium
TGCTCATGTATGGAAAATGTTGTTTGGGCCTATTGTCGGCATTTCTGGTGGTCGGATGCAGTTTCGGTGGTGGGGGCTCGAGCATACCGGCAGAAGACGAACGCCAGATAGATTACGAGCCCATCACGACGTTCAAGGGCGGCGTCCTGACGATCGACGCGACACAGAGAGACGGCCAACGGGTTCTGCTCAACACGTTGCTCGATGCGGACAGCACCACGGTTTACCCGCCGGAAATACCCGGTCACGTGGGACGCGCATGGACGCTCCTGCAGGCCGGCCAGAAAGATACGGTCATGGCCTATGCGGTCGCGAGCTGGGACCCGGAAGACCCGGCCGATTACCTGTCTGCCGGCTGGTGGATTCACTTCGCGAAGCAGAGATATCCCGATATCGACCCGTACCATGATGATAGCATCGCCTATATATTCATCGACGGACCCGAACTCGACCCGACCAGGCAGCCGGCCCTTCCGACCATGGGTGCAGCGACCTACACGGGTGGCGCCGGCGGCCGGTTTCTTTATATGTACGGAGACGATTGGGGGGACGCGAAGGACAAGATATCGTCCGAAGAGTTTGCCGGCGTCATGACGCTCAAGGCCGACTTCGCGGCCGGCACGATCGAGGGGTGCCTGGGATGCGCCGGCGACATCACGATACAGCGCCTGCACCTTCAAAGCGCGTTCGACAGGTTCGAGGCCGAGCGGGTGGAGCTCGTAGCAGACCCCAAGGACTATGAGGTCCATTTCGCACCGACCGGCTTCAATCCCGACGGCACGTTCGAAACCGGAGAAGGGATTAGCGTCACGCACCCGGAGAGAACGATCACGGGCATCAGGCGCGGCTTCTGGGGTGGCGGGTTATCGAACCGTCGCGACCGTGAAGGCTTCCCGCGCATCGCGGTCGGGTTCAACCGGACGCTGTTTGACGAGGCAGACGGCAGCGCCGGCTACTTCCTGAGCATATTCAACGCGCTGAGCGAGGATTTCCGAAAAGAGAATCCGTAAGAATCTGGCCCATTCCGCTATTGCAATACGGGCAATTGATGTCGGGGGACTTCGCCCGGGAGGGGCCGCTACTCTTGAGGAGAACCAAACCAGAAGTCGCCTGTTCCACCTACTCGGCATCTCGGCGCTCACTCTGCTTGCGGCTTGTACCGCCGAATTGACGAATGAAAACTGACAGATGACCATGGATGCCCAGGCTCCTTTTTTCATTCCATTCGGAATACGAACTGATTCTGCACGAACAGAAATACAGGCAGAATGCGATGACAAATAAAGAAAAACAGAAAAAAGCGAGAATGGTAGCAAGACTTCGCGAAATTTGACGGAATGGACTGAGGCCATAAAGACTTTCTTCGGTTTACTTCCCGTCAATAAATACACGTGGTCCAGCACGTGCGAAACGCGTGCATCTGCCGTTAACGGCTGCACGAACGACAACACTTTCGCTCAGGTACGGTTTCCATGCTTTCTTTCTTAAAGCCCGTCAGCTGCAGTGCCAATGAAGATCCGCCATTTCCCGGGTTGAACGAACACAGCGGCTACGAGGCGGGCCTTCTGAGCGCACTCGAGGTCATGGGCCTGTCTTTTTCGCGCCGGGCGATAGCGCCCTGGAAGGATATCCGGCTTCGTGCGGCCGAGAACACCGATCCGGCCGCCTGCATCAGCCGGCAGATCGATCAGATGACCGACTATCGTCGTATCGGATATTCGGAATGGCGAGCGGATCCGCTCGTTATGGCTCCGCTCGTTATAATAAGACTCGCGCGCAACACCCCTCCCGCCTCCAATAAACCCGAATGACGGCGGTTTCCAGTAGCGAGCCCGAGAGGGCAAAGGCGGGAGGGGCCGGTATTCAGGAATCTGAGGAAAGATATTCTAATGGAAGCATCCATCGTAGCTATCACGAATCATGCTTGACTATCGATATTCGGCACTTTTCCAAATGGAGGAATGGTAAATTTGCTAACCTCCGCTCACATCCATGGGGGCATAAACAACGGGACGCTGAAAAAACTTGTAGATATGGCCGTCAGCAACACTTCTGTCCAGGAGAATTAAAATCTAAGACATGGATATATCCCTCTTGGAACCTGCCTTTTTCGTTAAATCTCAAATGTTCTGTGCCGGTCAGATTTCACGGGTGTAATCTTCCGCCCGTCAAGCACCACATGATCGTGTTCCACAATCCCCATCGGCGGATTCCGGCTGCTATCGTGCGCTTGGGATCCGAGGCCGGACTATGATGGTCTATAAGTTCCATAAACCTTTATGCGTTGGACAAAGTCATACCGTGAAACTGCGGGCAAGACTTTGTTGACCAGTCTATCGATCGACTGTTTTCCCATGCTCTTCACGGCGGCCACGGCTTCGTCAAAGTTCATGTGTCGCGCGAGACCGGCTTCCACGGCTTTCGCGTGATAGCACGGGTCAACCACATGGAGCATGACTTGTTTTGGAGCTTTTCGTTCAAAAATCCCGACGAAGAAAACATCACGACCAAGACGACAATCAGGACTACGCGCTTGAGCCTTCATTTCGGGTCACCCCTCCCGGCAGACGAGGAGCATATTCAGTTTTAGCCACCTTCCCACGTATAGGCAGGACAGACGCCGACAGGGATGATTTAACAAGAACGGCGGCCACCAACGTATGGGACATTCATGCCGCCAAACATGGATTAATTGACGATGGCCGCCGCAAGGGCTATTCAAGCGTCCGGGTGAACTTCTTTTCGGCTCCCTTGTCGTATCTCAGGATGAAACTTGTTGCCATTTGCCATGACTGCAATGCAGGCATCGGGGCGGTCCTTACCGCTCCAAACCAATGTCCTGCAGTAATATTCGCCCTCCCGTTTCCACGTTCCGCTCTCATTCTTGTCGCCGCTGAAACCGGAGAAATTACCGTCCGGGTGATAGACTGAAAATCCCTTTGGGTCCGGATCCTCCATTCCTGGCGATCGCGAACGCTC
>CAZSNF010000042.1:3079-7154 GCA_964608315.1 uncultured Rhodothermales bacterium
AGACTGAAAATCCCTTTGGGTCCGGATCCTCCATTCCTGGCGATCGCGAACGCTCTTCGCGTCGTCTTGCGCGACTTCTTTGTGAAGACGCACAGCACCGGCAGCCGGATCAGCCGGGCGCGGCAACCCCACCGGCAGGGCTTCGATCTCGGCATCGGCGGCCGTAGCGCGGGTCATGCGGGTCGAACGGATGTTCCGGGAGAAGGGGACGCCCGCACATGCCTGTTGCCTGCAGGTACGATTGCGGGGCGAGTCCTTCACGCGGGGCGTCAGTCATTGCAAATACATCATCAATTGCAATATAGATATTTTCAAAACATTCCATCTCTCCTGAAAAACACTGTTTCGGAATATCGAACTTTTCACGCCATATGTTTTTACTGTTTACACATTCGCCATTCATCGTCTATCATTTCGTATATTCTGATTCTATCGTTGCCGATTGCCCCGGCGGGTCGGGAGATTTCCGTCAGCCGTGGGTGTCGGCCCTTTTGGGGGAGGCATGGGGAAGCGGCCGCCGTTTTCATCATGCTCCGGGGTTGGTTCGATAGGGTTATCGCGATGAGAATTCCCGACAGGAAGATTGGAGCACTCATCGAGCCCTTTAAGAGCGGGAGTTGCGACTGCGCCCCGGAGCCGGAAGTCATGATTGGGCTCGAGACCGAAGAAGCCGAACACCTGTCCCCCCCCCCCCCCGACCGGCGGCCCCTGACCTTGTGGCGGAGCGGTCTCGCGGCGTGTCTCGTCCTCCTCGCCGTCATGGCGCCGGCCCCCGCCGGGCTGGCCCATGCCCAGGCGTCCAGCGAAGTACGGAGCAAAGGAACCGGGGCCGCCACTCTGTTCAACGGCGCGGCGGCGATCGTGCCCGGCGGCCTCACGGCGCGGGCGGAGGGGCCTTCGGTCATCCTGCTGTCCTGGCGCGCGCCTCCGGTCAGCGAATCGGCGTTCCTGACCTACCGGATAGAGGTGCGCGAAGAGGGGGCGGGCTGGAGCGATCTTGTCCCCGAGACGGGCGTCAGGGACACGGAGTACATGCACTCGGGACTCCCGGGCGGCGCGACGTATCGCTACCGCGTCTCGGCGGTCGGCGAGTCGGGTGGAGCGGGGCCTCCCTCTGCGGTCGCCACGGCCACGACGCCGGCGGATACCGGCGAGGCGGCGCCGGGCCTGTACGGAGTCAACGGGGATGCAAGCCGCGTTCGCGCACCGCCCGAAAGCTCACGCTCGCCGCGGTTCGCGGAGAACCTCGTGCCGACGCCTTCGCCCGAGGGCGGCTCCGTCCGCTACGCTTCGGGCGACCCGTCAGTGGACGTATCCGCGAGGGAGGCAGCGCCCGTGAGAGCCAAAACCGGATTCATCCGGATCAACCCGCAATTCGGCTACGAGATCCTCGACCCGACGACGAACATCAACTCCAAGCAACGCCTGATACTCCAGCGCAAGCAAGAGGGCGTACTCGCCCCGGACAGCGTTCACCTGCACGGTGCGGTCACCGCGGTAGCCGATTACCAGTCGAGCAACAGGGAGAACAAGTTCGGATACCTGATGCGCCACCCGACCGCAACGAACCAGGCGGGGACCGTGGTTTCCGAGGCGGCGATCCATTCGGCGCAACTCGGATTCACGGGTGCGCTCGGCGGGTGGATTACCGCCAACGCCGGGATTCTCTATGATCCGCAACAGAGTTTCGGCAAGGGAACCAATACGGACCTGGAACGCAACCAGCTGCAATTGCGGCGCGCCTGGGTCCTGATCGGGAATCTCGACAGGTCGCCGCTCTATGCCGGCCTGGGCAAGATGGCGATTCCCTTCGGTCTCACGGATACCGTCAATCCGTTCTCCGCCTCGAGCGTCTGGCACGCCTTCGGGGGGCTGGCCAACGGCTTGAAGCTGGGCTATTCCAGCGGCGGGTTGAACCTCTCCTTCATGGGCGTGCAGGGGGGAGCGCAGTTCAGGGCCGCAAACACCCCGGTGAACGGAACCGCCGTCCCGAGCAAGCTGAACAACTTCGCCGTCGACGCGAACTACACGATAGAGCTCGGTTCCCGGGGCACGTTTCTCCTGGGAGGGTCATACCTGCGCGGGTCGGCTTATTGCCAGGATTTTCCGGTTGTTCACTTCGCGCCTTGTAATGACAACAACCCGGCTTCAGGCGTTTACGGAAAACTCGTCCATGGCAATCTGAATATCGGGGGCGAGTTCATCCGTACGCTGGATGAGTGGCCCGCAACGTTCAACCCCGGCATCCCGGAGTTCCCGGCGAGCAAGGTGACGAGCTTCAGGGTCGGGGCCGGATACCGGTACGACTCCGGTCGCGGCCCCCTGGATTTTTCCGTCGAACTCAGCCGGTTCGTCGCCGGTCCGGACGGCGCGCCGTGGGAGCGCCAGGACCAGCTTGTCCTGGGCGTGGCCTGGTTGCCCCGGCCCGGCGTGAAGTTTTTTGCCGAATACATCCGTGTCGACGGCTACACGCCCTTGAACTTCATCAGCGGCGGCAACATCGAGGACGAAAACGGCGAGATAATGCCGGACCAAACGCACAGCGACGCCTCGGCGCGCTCCGACGTCTTCCTCGTCGGCGTCACCGGGGCGTTTTAGGGAGGACAGATTATTGAGTTACTGTCAGATGTTGTGTATGAGTGGAATTGAAAAAGACTGTGAAAGTATCGTCCCTCACAGTCTCCGAACGGGAACGGACTCGGCTGACGCTTGCGGCTAGCCGCCGTTATCCGTGCAGGGCGTGGGCCATTCATGCATACGGGCCGCAGCAAGTTTGAAGCGCCGTGATCGAGAGGTCAAATGGCCGACTGTTCCAGACCGCATCGCGCCGAACCGTCCGAAGAAAACACTTGCATTCTGGTAGGCGTCCATGTACGTCCATACACGTCTGGTATATGATCGGGTTTCTGAAGGAGTGCCGGATAAACTCAAGAGGAAAATCCTCCGACCGCATCGGGGCCTTCGTCGCCATAAGAATCACCAATGGCTGATTCGAGATGTCGGACACTCAAAGCTGCGGCTCGTCTTGAAGCCGTCATGGTTCTGATGCGTACAGCGCCGAACTGCGAGGCATTCGGGCGTGCGCTGCAACGGGCCTACCCGAAAATGAACGAAAACGTACAGCTTGCGCTTGGGGACGACGAATGAAACTGACGGCTACGGGATTCAAGCCGCAGACACAATCCAGCAGGAGGAAAACGCGATGGCTGTGAAGTCGATAGCAGCAGTGGCGACCCTGGCAGCGATTTTGCTCGGCACATCAGCAATCGCGCACATTCCAAAATCTTGCCATGCAAAATACAACCAGCAAATCAAGGCAGCTCATTATGATGTGCAATCTGCGGAACGTGTCGTAAGGAAACGCTTGAAAAAAGCGGGATGGAGCGAAGACAAGGAAGAAATGAAAAAGATTGTATATTTGCTACTCATAGAGAAAAAAAGAATATCCAAACTTGCGAAACTGCTTATCAACCTCGGGGCGTGCGCCAACAAGAAAAAATAGAAACCACAGACCTTAAACCAGGTGATGAAACCGTTTGAGTGGGTGATTCTCAGGAGAACCCGACAAACCTGACAGCTTCCGCTTTCGCGGAGGATGCTCCCCTGGGGACGAGGAATGAGGTGAATTCGCCGTCCTTGTCTGGTTCCGTTGTTACGTTGTGAAAAAGGTTGTGCCGCATCGTTTTTCGATGCCATCTCGTTGATTGTTCTGGTACGGAAGAAGATCACAAGGAGATGAAAGGTTTAATGGAGAGTTGCAGCCAAGGTTGAGGAACTTGACCGGGGCAACCCGACTGGTTAAGGCCGCCATGGGGTCTGTTGGGCCCGCCGTACCCCGGACATACTCTCGCATCCCCCTAGTTGCGCTATATTCCCAAGGGATGTACCATTTATAAAATATATTTTTGGAAGATGGGCCGTGTCATCCCTGAATACGAGTATGATACGATGACAGAATACAACTCCACAACTCCACAACTCCACAACTCCACAACTCCACAACTCCACAACTCCACAACAAGTAAACAAGTCAGGGAGTCAGGCGCCACCCGCTTCCTTTCGACGTGTGTCCGGG
>CAZSNF010000042.1:7254-9901 GCA_964608315.1 uncultured Rhodothermales bacterium
AGTAAACAAGTCAGGGAGTCAGGCGCCACCCGCTTCCTTTCGACGTGTGTCCGGGAACTTTCGTTCACTTCGCTTTTCCCCATCCACAGCGTAGCTGCACCTTGTTCTTTCGGACGACGACGTAACCACCACACAAAAAGGACCCAAGCCATGAGTTTAGCAAACCGGTTATATCAAAATGCGCGCCGTTCCGTTCCAGGCATCCTCTTTGCGCTCTTGATCTCTTTCATGATTCCAGGCTGCGGCGGAGGGGACAAGGCGGGCACCACGGCTCCCTCTTCAACAATGCCGCCGCCTTCCACCGGTACCGAGTTCGCGGACTTGAATCCCACAAACGCAGGGTATGCGGCGACAGCCGTCAGCAGAGCCGCCGACGCCCGGCCCCGCCCGGGCAGCATCACGCAGTCGTCGAACGTGAACGACGGCATAACGGTGGACCGCGTAACGGTAACGGCGCAGTATGGGGCCACGAGAAACAACTACTCGGTCCGGAATGGCTCTTCGTGGTCAATCAGCACGTCCGACGGAAACGCTGTGTCAATACCCGGCATAACACCCCCGTTCAAGGGTTCAGAACTGACCAAGCGCGTCAACGGCGGCACCCTTTACGTCGATGTCGTCTCCGACATAGAGGCGCCTGCGTCCCGACAGGTCGGAGGAGGCGACGACGGTACCGTCTCTGTGCCTTTGGGTACACGGGTCCCGTTTCCATCCGCAATTGGGGCGGAACCACTGAGAATATCAAGCACGAACGCGAATATTCCGGGAACCTGGAATGGTCAATCAGGCGCATTTCGATGCATGTCAGGTTGCAGCTATACCGGCAACAGACTTGCCGCGGGTGCATGGACGTTCACACCCACCCGCCCGCCAGGTGCCGTGGATGTGCCTGAGAGCGCGCCGGTAGTGCTGGACAGTACCGCCCGTCCGGTCAATACAGCTCGCACGCCCGGCAGATTCAACGGGCAGCCGGGGTATTTTCGTTGCCTGTCCAATTCTTGCGGAACGCAGACGCGCAATAGTGTTACTACCCTGACCGGACAATGGATATTCATTCCTGCCGGAGGCGGGGCAGTTACCACTCCCGACGCTGACTATCTGGCAGGGGGTCTCTGGCTTTTCGTTCCCGATGGTGCGACGAGCGCCGACGATGTCGTGTTCGGAGCCTTCGGCGACGGCGGCGACCCGTTCCGCCAGGGCAACCTCTTGACGCTTCAAGGTACGGCACGCTACGTCGGAGCGGCGACGGGAGTGTATTCCGCCAGGTCAAGCAGCGTTTCGGAACTCGGCTACTGGGATGGCGACGTAACCCTGACGGCCGACTTCGGAGGCAGAAGCGACCTGGGAACGATCAGCGGCTCGGTTACCGGTATCGAAGCAGACGGTGAACGGTCCTCAGGCTCGGTGAGCCTGGGAACGGCTTCTATCGGCTCATCGCACAGCGGTTTCTTCGAGGGCCGTGTGAGTGGCGTCGTCGAAGGGCGCACCTATACCGGAAGATGGGGCGGGCAGTTCTTCGGAAACGGCGAAGCGGACGGCAAGCCAGGATCCGTCGGCGGGACGCTGGGCGGGCGATCCACGTCCACGGACGGCACCGTGAGTTTCGTCGGCGTCTTCGGCGCTTACAGGCAATAGAGGCGAAAGTCGGCTCCCGCCAATTGGAGAAGGGCAGCGGTAGCGCTGCCCTTCTCCCCTTTCTCCAGTGCGTCCCGTCGGGTTGGGCAGCACCCTCACTCGCTTTCCTCGTTCTGTATTTTACGTCCCGTGGGGCAAACGGTCGCATCTGTCGACCGATCCTCGGATAAACCATGCGAGATCGCTGAGCGAGAAAGGACAGTTGCCAGGGACGCTGTTCGTCCTGCGCCTGCTTGTGCGTGACCCGCTCCGAATGGCTTGCTGAAATTCAGGGCGGACGAGCCGGATCCGTCAGGGGCGACCCCGGAAAGGCCCGAGGATATACCCGGCTCGCTTCTCCCGGCGATAACGGATGGGCTCATAGCAACCAAGTGGTTAATGGCCGCTAAAGTTTGTTTGTCTCCGTGACCCGTGAGTTTCATCGGGAGGTGGAGAGCGGCGTCAGTGGTCTTAACGACTGCCGTCCCGATCAGCAAAAAAAACCATCCCTATGCGCAGGCGGAATGCGGAAGTTGAACCTTCCGCCGAACCAGAATATCATCGTCATTCTCTCCCGGGAGCAGACATGCAATGCCGTGTTCATGATCGGGTCGTTGTGTTGCGATAGTGTTGATAATCATTCGCAAGTAAATTCTCGAATAAAACAAAGCAAATATATTCAGTATTTTATATAGTTATCGAATTATTGAATACATGTTTCGAAAACTCGTGTCTTGACACTCTCGTGCATACTAGGCCAATGGTGCAGAATGTGGACGGAAATTGACAGTTTGGCTTCCGAGCGCGAGCGTGTCGAGCACCTTTTCGTGCTGTATGAGAACATGCGTGCGCCACTGGAGGCTGTAGCAAAGGCGCGGCCGAGGAAAAGGCGTCCCCGGCAGTCTGGCAGCCTACCAACCACCACCGAAGCGAGTTGACGAGGGTTGATGATGAATGATCCGCATGTAGTCTCGTTGGTCTATCGAATTGAACACAATGAGTCCATTGACTACAGCAACGCGGAATCCCTTGA
>CAZSNF010000043.1:0-8011 GCA_964608315.1 uncultured Rhodothermales bacterium
CGTTCCGCTCGCCGCCCGAGAAAGAAACGGGAACGGACAGTATCTCGCCGGCGACCAGCGCGCGACCCGCGGACACGAAAAACTCCGCCGTATCCGTGTCGCTGCCTTCCCGGGCGACGCCATCCGTCACAGCCAGCTGCACGAGCGTCGGATCGTCGTCGTTGACGGCGACCGACGCGGAAGCGGGGCTTCCCGCGTTGTAGCGGACGCCCGGCTCCACCGTCACTGTTACCGGGCCGTCCGGCTCGTCCGCGTCGTCTAACGTCGTCGACAAACGATACGTCGCCTTCGCCATGTTCGCCGGAATCGTTACCGTCTGCGCCCCTTCGTCCGACGCCGCCACGAAGTCCGCGCCCGCAGCGTCCGACACGTCGAGGTTCACCGTCATGTCCGACGTCGGCGCCGGACTCGACGTCAGGGTGAACGTCGCCGCCGTCCCCTCCGCCACCGGAGACGTTGCCGCCGCGATCGTGATATCCGGCTCGGCGGGGCCGTCGTCGTCGTTCACCGTCACGGACGCGGAGGCCAGGCTACTCTTCACCACGTAGCCCGCGCCCATCGCAGGGTTCTGCGCGGAGCCAGGGCTTTGCAACGTCACCGACACCGGACCGCTCGGCTCGTCCGTCATGTCCGCCTCCGTCGGGACGCTGTGCGTCGCCGTCGACGCGTTCGCCTGGATCGTCACCGTCTGTGCGCTCTCGTTCCCCGACGCCACGAAGTCCGCGCCCGTCGCGTCCGACACGACGAGGTTCACCGTCAGGCTCGTCGCCGGAGCCGGGGTCGCCGTCACCGTGAATTCCGCCGCCGTCCCCTCCGTCACTGGAGACGTTCCCGCCTCGATACTCAATGCGACGTCATTGTCGATAAGGACAATTTCGCGAGCATTAGGAGTAAAGGCGGTCGTCACGCCGCCGTCCAGCCCCGTCTCCGTCACTGTGCCCAGGTTCACCGTCACCGTATCGTTGTCCGCGTCTGCGTCCTCCAGGGCGTGCACCCTCAGATCGACATTCCCCGGAACCCCGGCGGCGCTGCCTGTGACGATCACGTTATTGCTCATCAGTTTATGGCCCGGCGGCGGGTTGTTATAGAGAACCTTTTGGGCGTGGGTGGAAGGGAAGAGCGAGATGGGAACGGTCAGCGTCTCCCCGGCGTACAGCGTCCGCACGTTGATCGTGATTTTGGCCAACTCATCGCCTGCCGGCCAGAGCGGGACGCCCTCGATCACGGTTTTGTCTTCGATATGGACTGACACGGACGTCGGGTCGTTGTCCCGCACCGTCACGGACGCGGAGTTCGCGGTTCCCGGCGCGTAGCCGGAGCCGGTGAGGACCGTCACCGCGACCGGGCCGCTCGGCTCGTCCGTCGTCTCCAAAGCGCCCCCGACCGTCGGAACAGAGTACGTCGCCGTCGTCGCGCTCGCCGCGATCATCACCGTCTGTGTGGCGCCCTCGTTCGTCGCCGCCACGAAATCCGCGCCCGAAGCGTCCGACACGCTCAGGTTCACCGTCAGGCCCGACGTCGGAGCCGGATTCGCCGTCAACGTGAACGTCGCCGCCGTCCCCTCCGTCACGGGAGACGTTCCCGCCGTGATCGTGACCACCGGCGTCGTCTGCGCCGCGGCCGGCTGCGAGAGCGCCGCAACCAGCAGAAAGCAGACCACAATCAGGTTACGGACTGTCAGGCAAATACCAAACCTGTACATATTACAACTGTACTGTCATCCTATCGTTAACTATGCACTGCCGATAATTTATGCGGAAACGCCTTCGGCCTGACTTGCATGCCGGTCCGGACGAACGCAAATCTTCCGAATTTACGTGTAACGCCCATTCGACGCAACAGGTTCCCGAAACAATTTCCGTGAGGGGCGCCTGCGACACAAACGCGCACGGGCGTTATTTGCCATAGCGACGTCATGACATTATATTAAGGATGCTCTGATCAAAACCACTTCGCTCAGCGCGTCACGTTCGCCCGTAAAGAACACCCTGCTTGCACCGTTGAAATCAGCAGAAAACAGGGCGGATTCGGTGTTTCGAAGGCGTGACGCGCCCTTCGGGAGGCTGCGAGAGGAGGCTTCGCGCCATCAGCGCAGCCTGCGGCGAACGTTTGAACCGTACCGTATTGCATCTTCTCCGGGACGCCGCAGGGTTGAATCTCCGTCGCGAGCGCCTGGAGCGGTACGCCACATGGACCGACGAAGACCTCAAGGAATTCACCGAGGCGCTGCGGGCGCAACGCAGCGTTGACAAAAGATACTGGCGATAATGTCCGGCGACCTGCTTGTGCTCGACGCCAGCGCCTGATCGCATTTGCGAGCCGGCCATGCCGGCGCGCCGGACCATGTAGCCGAAGCGGCCATGGCGGCTTTGCCCGCAACGGCGCCGGGAGAACTTGAGGCCGCGTTCGCAGATCGCTCATCCTTCGCTTCATGCACGCTCCCTCTCGCCCGCTTCCCGTTCTGCTTGCGTCCGCGCTTTTTGCGGCGTGGGGCGTAACGCTTTCGGGATGCGCCCATCCAGATCCGCCTATGTCTTTTTCCTCCAGGGCCCTGCAAGCCGAGGTCGAGTCCTTCGTTTCCGCCTGGCCGGAGGCGGAGATCGCCGTGGGGCTGATCGACCCGGAAACCGGCGCGCGCCTCGCCATACGGGGCGACCGGGTTTTTCACGCCGCAAGCACGATGAAGATACCCGTGCTGATCGAGGTATACCGGCAGGCCGCCGCAGGCCGGTTTTCCCTCGACGATTCGCTGCGGATCGAGAACGATTTCACGTCCATTGCGGACGGATCGCCGTTTCGGATCGGGGACGATTCCGACGACGCGCTCTACGAACGCGCCGGACGCTCGCTGCCGATCCGCGACCTGGCCGAACGCATGATTACGGCGTCCTCGAACCTCGCCACGAACCTGATCATCGAACTGGTGCAGGCCGATTCGGTGCAGCGTGCGATGGAGGCCATGGGGACGCGAACCATGCGCGTGCTGCGCGGGGTGGAGGATATCAAGGCGTTCGAGCTGGGCCTGAACAATACGGCCACGGCGGCGGATCTGGCCATGCTGCTGGACGCCATACGCAGGGGCGAGACGGTTTCTCCCGAAGCCAGCAAAGCGATGCGGGATATTCTGCTGAAGCAGGAATTCAACGAGATGATCCCCGCCGGCTTGCCGCCCGGAACGCAGGTGGCCCACAAAACGGGCTGGATTACGGGCGCCGTCCATGACGCGGCGATCGTCTACCCGGAAGACGCCTCGCCCTATGTGCTGGTCATTCTGACGGAAGGGTTCGACGACCACGCCGTCGCCTCGCAGGTCGGGGCCGGGATCGCCCGGATCGTGCACGAAGCGCTGCGGTGAACGGGGAATGGCGGGAAGGGTTGTCGATTTTGGGACACGGCCTGCCTTGACAGTGCGCATTCCTGTTCGCATATTGCAGTTATCGGCGCCCAACGGGTTGTCCGCCTGCGATCTCTCGGACGGGATGTGCTGACCGTATGGCGGCGCCAGAGCGACGACCGGGAAACGCCGGGAGCTATGCTGGTCGCTTTTTTCGATGGCGAGGTTATAACAACGGCCTACTGATGTCTACTGTAGACGCCGTTTGCGCATATTCAACATTCGATAGTCACGTTAAGGATGCGAGGAGCGCCATGAGACTGATCGGGATAGATCTTTTTGCGGGAGCCGGGGGATTGAGCCTGGGTTTTGAGTGCGCCGGCTTCGATGTGGCGGCGGCTGTCGAAATCGACCCGATTCATTGCGCAACGCACGCGTTTAATTTTCCCTATTGCAAAACGATCTGTCGGGACGTATGCGATATCGCCGGGAGCGATATTCTCCGCCTTGCAGGCATAGACGGATCAGAAATCGCAGTAGTGTTTGGAGGCGCTCCGTGCCAAGGGTTTTCCCTGATCGGCAAGCGCGCCCTCGACGATCCGCGCAATGCGCTCGTGCATCATTTCGTTCGGCTTGTTCTGGAATTGCGCCCGGCGTACTTCGTTTTCGAGAATGTCAAGGGCTTGACGGTAGGCAGACAACGCCAGGTTCTGGACGAAATGATCGCTGCGTTTGCGGGCGATTACGACGTACTGCTTCCATACCGCGTTCTGAACGCTGCGGATTACGGGGTCCCGCAGAACCGCCGTCGCTTGTTTCTGGTCGGAGCCAAACAGGGCTACCCATTACCGGATTATCCGTTGCCTCTCGCCCACCGCGTTACCGTGCGCGACGCGATCAGAGATTTGCCAGACGCGGACGATGTGTTCGAATTGATTGGACGAGATTGGGCCGAGGTACGGTACGGGCGACCGTCCGATTACGCTCGAAAAATGCGAGAGCCTGACAGCGATCCGGAAAATTTTGGTTACCGCCGAAATTTCGATTCTTCCATTCTTACTTCCAGTTTGCGAACAGCTCACACCGAGAAATCTCGTCGGCGTTTTGCAGAAACACAATGCGGGAAAGTCGAACCAATCAGTCGATTTCTGAAGCTGGACCCCGAAGGACAATGCAACACCCTCCGCGCCGGCACCGCCAGTGACCGCGGCGCGTTTACTTCCCCGCGTCCCATACATCCTCATGCCCCTCGCGTCGTAACGAACCGCGAGGCGGCGCGTTTGCATTCCTGTCCGGACTGGTTTCGGTTTCATGTTACCAAGTGGCACGGTTTTCGACAGATCGGGAACTCTGTTCCGCCCCTTCTGGGTCAAGCGATAGCCGGAAGAATTATACGTGCGCTTGGCGTTACTCCGACCATTCCGCAGCAAACGCTTGCTTTGGGCGATCCGAAGTTGCTTTCATTGACGATGGTCGAGGCCGCCAAATTTTACGGCGTGCCGCGGGACGTTATTCCCCGGCGCCGCCGCGCATCTTCCGTAAAACGCCGTACGCCCGCCGTCATGCAATGACCCTGTTCAATGGCTGTAAAGATGAAGACGAATCGGTACGAAAAAATCATCCTCGACATATTCGAGCGAAAATACAGCGGCCAGGAGGAATTCGGATTCGAAAGAAGCGACCTCGTCGAATCTTGCAAGAGGCTCGGAATCGATCCGCCGAAGAATTTGGGCGACGTGATCTATGCGTTTCGTTATCGCAGCGCTTTGCCCCAGCCCATTCTGGATACCCAACCCCCGGGCCGCCACTGGTTGATTCTGGGCGCTGGCGACGCCAGCTATCGATTTCGTCTCGGAAAACTTGCGACCATCGTTCCCTCGCAAGGCATGATGGTTCGAAAAATCCCCGACGCTACGCCGGAGATTATTTCGAAATATGCGTTGAGCGACGAGCAGGCGCTACTCGCCAAAATCCGTTACAATCGACTGGTGGACGTATTTCTGGGCATTGCAGCGTATTCATTGCAAAATCATTTGCGAACGAGGTGGCTAACTACGGACAAATCGAGATCGACGAGCTGTATATCGGCGTGGACGGCAGGGGCGCCCAGTATGTCGTGCCAGTGCAAGCGAAAGGGGGAAATGATCGCCTGGGCGTTATTCAAACCATCCAGGACACGATGTTTTGCAAAATGGAGGAACGATACCGGCGGTGCATAATTCGTCCGGTGTCGGCTCAATTTATGGGATTTATACGGATGGATGAACATCCTTACAGTTCTGCGTCATGGTCATGCTGCCATACCTTCCTCCGCCTGACGCTCCGGGGATGGACCCGCCCGGACAAAGGACTCAAGCCCCTTGCGACGAATATTCTTTAAGGAGACAGGTTCTCAAGACGGTATGTATACACCCTGTTCACTGTTCCGTATAAATCCCCAATTTATAGCGGACGACCGTATCGCGATGTTCGAGCTTCGTTTCGACGGGAACGATGTGGAAATCGTGAACGAGAGGCATTATTGTCTCGTGGAGGCCGGAGAAATTACTGGAGAAGATTTGGATACGTATCGAAATTCCGGGAATTGACGATTTCTTACGGGCAATGCGGGTCGGCGATTTATCGAGAAAACGCTCGCAAGATACGACAACGGACCGTACCTACCCCATCCGGCCCGTTTCTATTCCCCGCGCGATATATTTTCCGATCAGATCGAACTCCAGGTTGACCCGGTCGCCCGCCTCCCAGGCGCCCGCATTGGTCAGCGCGCGCGTATGCGGAATAACCGACACCGTAAAGGTCTCTTCGTCAAGACGCGCCACCGTGAACGAAATGCCGTCCACGGCGACGGAACCGGCGGGAACGAGCAAATGCGCACAGGCCGGATCGTACGCAATGCGGCACAAAAAACTGTCGGTCAGGCGTTCGACGGAAACGATCTCGCCCGTCCCGTCCACATGGCCCTGCACCATATGCCCATCGAGGCGGCAGGTCGGTTTCAGGGCGCGTTCCAGATTGACGCCGCTGCCCGGAACCAGTGCGCCGAGGGTGGTTTTGGAAAGGGTTTCCTCGACCGCCGTAGCTTCGAACGCACCATCCCGAACCCGGGTTACGGTCAGGCAAACGCCGTTGATCGCCACGCTTTGATCGACCCGCAGTTCGCTGGCGAACGAGCACGCCACGACCAGCCGCCGCCCGCCTTCCGCCGGTTCGGCGGCCTGCAGGCGGCCCTTCTCCTCAATGATTCCCGTGAACATAACCTGGTCCCCTGATCGAGTTTGCTACGGCGCGGCGGATGACCGCAGGGCGAGACCGTACGGCGCGGAACCGACCGCGATTCAATCTTCCGGCGTCGCGTCGAGCGGACGCCGGTATCCCTTGAACACCATGTCCTCCCCGACGGATTCCCAGGCGTGTTCCGCGAAGGTCAGCGCTTCGACGAGGTCTTCCCGACCGATCCCGTCGATCGAAACAGGCCCGGCGCCCAGCGCCTTCGGCGCAATGAAGAGAAACAGCCGATCCGCAAGGTCCTCCCGCAACAGTGAGGCGGCCAGCGCGGCCCCTCCTTCGACGAGCAGCGATTGCATCGGAAGTCCGCCGCGCCCGCCGCATTCGCCCAGCGCTTCGAGCATTTCGCCGAGGTCCAGGGCGCCGTCCCGCTCCGCCACGCGAAGCACGCGCCCTCCGCGTTCGACCAGCGCCTGCTCGTAGGGAATGCGCGCCGACTCGGCGGCGACCACCGTCGTCTTTTCGGCCTGATCATCCGTAAAAAGATTCAGGCCGACGGGAAGGCGCCCGGCGCGGTCCAGCGCGATGCGTACGGGATGGCGCCCTTCTACATGCCGCACCGTCAGGGAAGGATTGTCTTGCCGGGCGGTTTCCGTGCCCACGAGTACGCCGTCCGCCACGGCCCGCCAGTGATGCGCCAGCCGTCGCGAAAGGTCGCCCGATATCCATTGGGACGCCCCGGATGCGCCTGCGAGGCGGGCGTCAAGCGTCTGGGCCATTTTCAGGGTAACAAGGGGACGTCTGGTCCGTACATGGTGCAGAAACGCCTCATTGAGCCGTTTGCATTCGCCCTCCAGTACCCCCTCGACGACCTGTACGCCTTGTTCGCGCAAACGCCGTACGCCGCTCCCGACAGTTTCAAGAAACGGGTCGCGCGTCCCCATGACGACGCGAGGAATGCGTTTTTCAAGGATGAGATCGACGCACGGCGGCGTTTTGCCGCGATGCGAACACGGCTCCAGGTTGACGTACAGCGTGGCGTGCTCCAGCGCATCGCCGCCGTAGCGCCGCTCCGCGTCCCGGATGGCGTATACTTCTGCATGCGGCCCGCCGTATTCATGGTGCAACCCCTGGCCAAGCAACGTACCGTCCGTCCCGACGAGCACGGCGCCGACCATCGGATTGGGGCTGACCAGTCCGGCTCCCTGCCGGGCCAGGTCCAGGCAGGCCGCCATCCATTTTTCATGGGTGTTGCGAGGGGGGCGATCCGTCATGTCGCTTCGGTTTTGCGGGGCAACTGATTATCTCCGCATCGCAGGCGTGATGCAGCAGCGGATGGCTGGAATATACGGGGGAAATGGAACCGCTGAAGGACGGAAGCATTGACGCATGAGAATACAGGAACCTCTGATTAATTCTACTTCGATCAGCGCTTCGCGTTCGCGCGTA
>CAZSNF010000044.1:0-7970 GCA_964608315.1 uncultured Rhodothermales bacterium
GAGAGAGAGAGAGAGAGAGAGAGAGAGAGAGAGAGAGAGAGAGAGAGAGAGAGTACAGGTTCGAGGTGCGGGCCGGCGTACCGGAGGATCCAGAGGCAACGAAAGCAGGCACGAAGTTGGCGCGGGGGGCGAATTTTCGCTGTGTGATGTCGGGCATGCCGATGGCAGTCGATTATATCAAGGCCGAAAGTATGGCCGGACGCATGGGAGCGCAACTGATGGCCATTGTTGCGGAAGGAGATCGCGGGCGAGTATACCTGTCGCCGACGCTTGAGCACGAGGAAATTGCCCGGCAAGCAGAACCGGAATGGAAGCCTGATCAGCTGATGAACAGGGACACGCGAGATTTGGTAAGTGGTCGCGGATATGGCTTCTTTACATGGGCCGACCTCTTCACCCCCCGCCAACTCGTCGCCTTGACTACTTTTTCCGATCTGGTGGCGGAAGCGATGGAGCGCGTACAACAAGACGCCGCCAATGCCGGTTTGCCCGATGACGAACGGCCCTTGCGGGATGGGGGCGCTGGCGCGACAGCATATGCAGAGGCGGTGGGGGTGTATTTGGCAATGGCTCTTGATCGTATGGCAAACACGATTTGCACAATCGCTCGCTGGACACCAGATCGTGGACAAACTGTCACGGCATTTGCGCGTCAGGCGATCCCTATGACTTGGGATTTTCCTGACGTGAATCCGTTTGCTGGCACTGCTGGAGATTATGGTGTGTCTGTTGAGGGGGTAATCAAAGGTATAGCGGGAGTTACTGAGCCTCATGGATTTGCAAGCCAACAGGATGCAGCCTTGCAATCCATCAGTGTTAACAAAATTGTCTCCACCGACCCTCCCTACTACGACAACATTGGTTACGCCGATCTGTCGGACTTTTTCTATGTCTGGCTACGACGGTCGCTGCAATCGACGTTCCCAAGCCTCTTCTCCACGCTGGCCGTGCCCAAAGCAGAGGAACTGGTCGCCACGCCCCACCGGCATGGCAACAAGAAAAAAGCAGAAACCTTCTTTCTTGCCGGAATGACGGACGCAATGAGCCGCCTTGCCGAACAAACACACCCCGGCTTTCCGGTTTCCATCTACTACGCTTTCAAGCAATCGGAGAAAAAGGGGGAAACGGGAACGGCAAGCACCGGGTGGGAGACTTTTCTGGATGCTGTTATTCGCGCAGGATTCTCCGTTACCGGCACATGGCCAATGCGAACCGAACTGGGTAACCGCATGGTCGGCTCCGGCACCAACGCCCTTGCCTCCAGCATTGTCCTCGTCTGCCGCCAGCGCCCTGCCAATGCCCCGCTTGCCACCCGGCGCGAATTCGTCGCCGAATTGAGGAAAAAATTGCCGGAGGACCTCGCCAACCTGCAATCCGGCAACATCGCCCCGGTCGATCTTGCGCAAGCCGCCATCGGCCCGGGCATGGCGGCATACACCCGTTACGCCAAAGTGCTCGACGCATCGGGCAAACCGGTTTCGGTGCGCGAGGCCCTGGCGCTCATCAATCAGGTACTGGATGAAGTGCTAACCGAACAGGAAGGAGACTTCGACCGCGACAGCCGCTGGGCGCTGGCTTGGTTCGGGCAGCACGGCTTCGAAGAAGGCGAATACGGCGTAGCCGAAACCCTCTCCAACGCCAAGAATACCAGCATTGCCGGCATCGTCGAGGGCGGCATCCTGATGTCCAGCGCCGGCAAGGTGCGCCTGCTGCGCCCGGAGGAACTGGCCGACGACTGGGACCCGGCGACGGACAACCGGCTCACCATATGGGAAGCGGTCCACCACCTTGTCCACGCCCTCGATACCGGAGGCGAAACCGCTGCGGCGAATCTGGCCCGCCAGCTTGGCGGCCTCGCCGAAAGCGCCCGCGAACTGGCTTACCGCCTCTACACCGTGTGCGAACGCAAAAAACGCCCAGCAGAAGCCCTGTCTTACAACAGTCTCGTCCAGAGCTGGCCGGAGATCGTGCGTTTGGCGCGGCAGGAAGCGAAGGCGGAACAGGGCGGCTTGTTTGGAGGCGCGGAAACATAATTCCAGTGCAACTATTGCATTCGGAAAGACGACCTGAGCCATGGCCGCACAAGAAACTCCGCCGCTGCACCTCCCCAGCCTCTCGATAAAGGGATTCCGGGGAATCAGGGACCTTGCCATTTCGCGCCTGGGCCGCGTAACGCTGTTGGCCGGCAAGAACGGCGTCGGCAAAACGACCGTGCTGGACGCCGTGCGGGTGTATGCGGCGAGGGGGCATCCTGACACTCTGTCGAGAGTGCTGGAAAGCCATGCAGAAGTAACAACTCTAACAGAAAGTGGTGGTCAGGAACGAGTCGGACCTCACTTGGAAACAATTTTTTACGGACGAGATACCTCAAACGGTGCTTTTTTCTCAATAGGCTCGAACATCAATGAAGATCAACTTGTTGTTGAAGCCATTGACCTGGATAAAGATACTCACTGGGGGCCTTGGCACCCCGACGATTTTAATGGCGCCCCTGTGCAAGGAATCGAAATTCGTTTTATAGACGGCAGGTGGACGATTCCGTGGTATTTTTCTCCCTATGCACTGAGTACAAAAATAGCCAGAGATCGCCGTGTGTATCAAAATGTGAAACCCGGATTAGGAAAAAATGAACTTCTGCAACGAATACCATGCGAATCCGTGGGACCAGAGACATTGAGCAATGACAAGATCGTGGAAGTTTGGGACCGTATTGATCTCACCGACGATGAACCCAAGGGACTAAATGCCGTGCAGTTTATGCTTGACCGGCATATAGAGCGCATCGGAGCAAGAGGAGATGCAAGTTCAGGAAAAAGAATGCTTGTGAAGGTCCGGGGACAATCTTTTCCCGTTCCGATCGAAAGCTTCGGCGACGGCGCCCTGCGCCTGTTCGGCTTTGCCTTGGCTCTCATCAACAGCAAAGACGGCTTCCTGCTCATCGACGAAGCGGAAAACGGCATACACCACTCCGTGCAACGGGACCTGTGGCGCATGATCCTCAAAACCGCCGCCGAGAACAACGTACAGGTCCTGGCCACGACGCACAGCTACGACTGCATACGCGGCTTTGCGCAGGCCATGGCCGAAGACGAAAACGCCGACGGGGCGCTCGTGCGCATCGAGCGGCGAGATGAACGGCTTCGCGCAGTCGAGTACTCAGAAAACAATATCAAGGTTATCGCTAATCAACCTGTTGGTACGGAAGTGAGGTAAGCAGTATGTCCGGCGGCGAATATGTCCTGATCGTTGAAGGACAGGACGATAAGCATGTGGTCCGACACCTCTGCGCATCCCGGCAAGCCATACCGGGATTCTGCATTAAGGATAAGGGCGGAATAGAAAAACTCCTCGAAGAAATTGGCCTGGACATCTTGCGCCCCGATATCAAAGCCATCGGCATCCTTGTAGACGCAAACACCAACCTGGATAGCCGCTGGCATGCCGTGAGCGACAGGCTTAAACAGGAAAATATCGCAGCGCCCGCTCTGCCCGACCCCAACGGCACCATCATCCCGGAAACCGACGGCATGCCCCGCATCGGCGTTTGGCTCATGCCCAACAATAAGGATTCCGGCGAACTTGAAAATTTCGTTGCAGAAATGATCCCCGATGACAATCCGGTATGGCCATTGGCCAAACGCTACATTGACGGCATCCCGGCGTATGATCGTAAGTTTACCGAAAAGAAGACACTGCGAGCCAAGGTACATGCCTGGCTCGCAACCAGAAAAGAACCCAGGCGAATGGGCGAGGCCATTGGTGTCGGAGACCTCGACGCAACCGGCCCGCTCTGCACAGTGTTCGTAGCGTGGTTGCGGAAACTTTTCGAGTTGCCCGCAGAGGAATAGCGCAATAAGGACCAGGCCCTGAAAACTCCGCCTCGTTATCCCGGCGGCGGACCCCCTCCACGACAGCGATATCTCCCCGGCATTCTCCTGAATATCCCATTCGGAACGAAGGCGTCCGCCCCCGAAAAACGCCGCCGGCGCACGGCGATTCCTCTTCCCCATCCGAACAAATGCGCGCCCCGCTCCGTGTAACGCTCGCGTAACGAAAAGCGATTCTACAGATATTATCGTACCGGGCAATGGCCATCAGCAACCGTGAACGGGTCGGCAAGGCGCTGGAACTGCTGCGTCAGGGGCTCGCTCCCTACGCAGAGCGCGAACTCCAGAGCGAAAAAGGCAAAGCCGTCCCTCCGGAAAACCTTCTGCGCCTGTCGAAGGATCCGAATCTGGCGGAGAAGCCTGTCGGCGAATGGGACGTCGCCGCCCTCCTGAAACTGATGATGGCCACATGGCGAGAAGTGTTCCGCATAACGCTGGGACACGCCGAACGCAGTCTGGTCTCGGAACTCCTCGAATGGCGAAACAGGTGGGCGCACCAGGGCCATTTCTCAAGCGACGACGCCGACCGCGCCCTGGATTCGGCGGCCCGACTGCTCACCGCCGTCTCGGCGACGCAGCAGGCCGAAGAAATCGACCGGATGAAGAAAGAATTGCGCCGGCTCGTCTACGACGAGCAAGTGCGCAGCGAAAAACGCAAGGCGAGCAGGTCGCTGATCGAAACGACCGCAAGCGCCGCGCTTGCGCCCTGGCGCGAAATCATCGCCCCGCACAAGGATGTGGCGGGCGGGCGCTACCAGCAAGCGGAATTCGCCGCAGACCTGTGGCAAACCCATCTTGGCGAAGGCTCCGACGAATACCGCGATCCGAAGGAATTCTTTCGGCGCACCTTCCTTACCGAAAGCCTGAAGCGCCTGCTGGCGCAATCCGTCAAGCGCATCGCAAACGGCGCCGGCGATCCTGTGGTGCAGCTCCAGACCAACTTCGGGGGCGGCAAAACGCACTCCATGCTCGCGCTGTATCACCTGTTCTCCGGCGCTCCTTCAGGCGAACTCGCAGGCGCGGACGATCTACTCAGGGGGGCGGACGTTCCCACCCTGCCGGAGGCGAAACGCATCGTGCTGGTCGGCAACAAGATATCCCCCGGCAATCCCGTCGCGAAGCCGGACGGAACCGTGGTGCGCACCCTGTGGGGAGAACTGGCCTGGCAACTGGGCGGCCCGGAAGCCTTCGAACGTATCCGCGCCGACGACGAAAACGCCACCAATCCCGGCGACCGACTCCGCGAACTGTTCGAAGCGCATGGCCCGTGCGTCGTGCTGATCGACGAATGGGTCGCCTATGCCCGCCAACTCCACGACCGGAGCAACCTGCCCGGCGGCAGTTTCGAAACCCAGTTCAGTTTCGCCCAGGCGCTTACTGAATCCGCCAAGCTGGCGAACCGGTGCCTGCTCGTAGTATCCCTGCCCGCCTCGGATACGGGCCGTTCGCCCCATGCGGAAGCCGACGACGTGGAGGTGGGCGGCGTACGAGGCCGGGAAGCCCTGGACCGGCTCAGCAACGTCATTGGCCGTCTGGAGGCGGCATGGCGTCCGGCAAGCGCCGAAGAAAGCTTCGAAATCGTGCGCCGGCGCCTGTTCGAACCCCTCGACGGCCCCGATGCATTCAAGCGGCGCGACCTGACGGCGCGGGCCTTTGCAGACCTGTACCGGGGCCAGCGCAGCGAATTTCCGTCCGAATGCAGCAAGACGGATTATGAAAAACGCATCCAGGCGGCCTATCCCATCCATCCCGAAATTTTCGACCGGCTGTACGCCGACTGGTCCGCCCTGCTGAAATTCCAGCGTACGCGCGGGGTGCTGCGCCTCATGGCCTCGGTCATTCACGCGCTATGGGAATCGGGCGACCGCAATCCGCTGATTTTGCCGTCCATGATACCCATGGACGACATCCGGGTGCGCCCCGAACTGACCCGCTACCTGACGGACAACTGGGTCCCCATCATTGAGAAGGACATAGACGGGCCGAATGCGCTGCCGCTCAAAATCGACGCGGATAGCCCGAACCTCGGCAAACTGAACGCCGCGCGGCGGGTAGCCCGCACCATCTTCCTCGGATCGGCCCCGACCACGCAGGCGGCGCAACGGGGGCTGGAAGACCGGCGGGTAAAACTCGGTTGCGTTACGCCCGGAGAATCCCCCGCCGTATTCGGCGACGCGCTCCGCCACCTTACGAAGGAGGCCACCTACCTGTATCAGGACGGCTCGCGGGTATGGTACTCGACCCAGCCTACGGTAACCAAACTGGCGCAGGACCGCGCTGCGGAATACGAACGCGACCCGGACAAAGTGAACGCCGAACTGGAAAGGCGCCTGCGCAGCGCCCTGCGCGACCGGGGCGGCTTTTCGCGCATACACGTTTTGCCCCGCGCCGCCTCGGACGTGCCCGACGACGATACGGACGCCCGCCTCGTGGCGCTGGCCCCGGAGCATTCGCACAACAAGGAACCCGAAAGCGACGCCATGCAAGCCGCCCGGGGCATTCTCGAAAGGCGCGGCAATGCGCCCCGGCTCTACCGCAATACGCTCGTATTCCTTGCGGCGGACCGGGTGCGCCTGCAGGACCTCTGTGCGGCCGCGCGCTCGTACCTTGCCTGGGAATCTATCCTCGACGAAAGGGAATCGCTCAATCTGGATCCGCACCAGACGCGCCAGGCGGAAACGCAGAAGCAATCCGCCGACGAAACCGTACAGGCGCAACTCCCCGAAACCTGGCAATGGCTGCTGGCGCCCGAACAAAAATCCCCCGGGGAAGAAATCACCTGTCAGGCCATTGCCCTGCGGGGTTCCGACGGGCTGGCGGCGCGAGCGTACAAACGGCTCGTTCGCGAGGAGATGCTGGTGCGTACGCTCGGCCCCACCATTCTGCGCAAGCATATGGACGAAGTGCCCCTGTGGCGGGGCGAGCACGTCGAAGTCCGGCAACTCGCGGACGATTTTGCGCGGTATCCATACCTGCCCCGGCTGCATGACGCCTCGGTGTTGCTGGAAGCTGTCGGCGGCGGCCTGGCATGCCTTACCTGGATGCCGGACGCCTTCGCTTTCGCGGACAGTTACGACGAAAACGCCGGGCGCTATCAGGGGCTTCGCGCCGGCGAAAACATCAAAGTGACGGAGGAATACGCCGGGCTGGTGGTCAGGCCGGAAACGGCGAAACGACAACTGGAGGCGGAAATACCCTCGTCGGAGCCTCCCGAAGAAGGCCCGACCGGAGAAGGCGGCGCTGCGGGCAAGGGCGCCGAACCGAAACCTGGCACAGGTTCGCCACCCGCCCCACGCCCCACCCGTTACTACGGATCCGTGCAACTGGACGCGACCCGGGTCGGTCGGGACGCCGGTCAGATAGCCGAAGAGGTGATCGCCCACCTTGCGGGCATTGTCGGCGCCGACGTAAAGGTCACGCTGGACATAGAAGCCGACATTCCCTCCGGCGCTTCGGAGCAGGTGGTCCGCACCGTCACCGAAAACGGCCAGACGCTGAAGTTCAGGGAGCAGGGGTTCGAGAAGGAATAGAAAGCCGTCCAGATCAATTTAAGGATGCTCTGATTAATCCGTTCTTGTGCGCCAAATGGACAATCCGAGGGTTGGGAAGGGCGATTTCGGGTTGCAGAGGCCCTGTCAGGGGCCGAATTCATGGCCAAACAGCCGCTGCTTGCGCGTCTTTTTCCGACGATTTTCGTAGGTTACGTCCTCGAATGAATACTGGCGCATCGTTACGCCTCGGTTCGTGAAAGGGATATATCCCAAAAATACGAAAATCAGACCGGAGAAGCATTAAATCAGAGCTTCCTTAATATAATGTCATGACATCGCTATGGCAAATAACGCCCGCGCGCGTTTGTTTCGCAGGCGCCCCTCATGGAAATTGTTTCGGGAACCTGTTGCATATTTGGCGCGTAATTATTAAATTGACTACAGGAAAAGGTTGGCCAGGATATCGACTCGGCATTGCCTGGATGTGTCGTGGAGGCTATTTGTTGAATTGACGTAGACCAAATACATGATTGAAGTTGAGGGGGGGGGGGGGGGGGGGGGGGGGGGGGGGGGGGGGGGGGGGGGGGGGGGG
>CAZSNF010000045.1:0-7136 GCA_964608315.1 uncultured Rhodothermales bacterium
GGGATATTTTGGGGCCCGATGTTTCGCTCAAAGGCGCATCCACAGCCCCCTCTGGGCCGTCTTGCCTTAATCAGAGCTTCCTTAATATATTCTGAGCCTTGGGGAATTAATCAGAGCGCCCTTGATCAGAATATCCTGTAAAAAGTTATAGCAAAACATTATGGGGTCGAATTTCATAACATCGTGGCGCCTTGCGGCCTGTTTGCTCCTGTTCGCGCCGGGAAGCGCTGCCGGAGAGGACAGGGCGGCGCGGCAGCATAGCAGCGGCGGCGCCGTGCTCCGCTCAGTTCCGGCGGCGTCGGGCCTCGCTCCCTCGGCGTCTCGCGCCGTTTCCCTGACGACGCCCCGCAATGCCCCCGCAATATCTCTCAATGCGCCCTTTACGCCTCTCGACGCTCCTTCGACGTCCCGCGCCGTTTCCGAGGCGACTCCGCCCGCCATGCCCTTGCGTTCTTCCAATCCCGACACGCTGGACCTGCTCCTTGCGGGCGGGCATGTCATCGACCCGAAAAACGGCGTGGACGGCGTGCGCGACGTGGGGATCGCCGGCGGGCGGATCGCCGAGGTGGCCGAACATATCGATCCTGCGCGCGCGAAGCAGGTGGTGGATGCTTCCGGTCTCTATGTAGCGCCGGGTTTCATTGATATGCACGCTCATGTGTTTCACGGGACGGTCCCGGATCAGTATCTGGCCAACAGTTACGGCAGCCTGCCGCCGGACGGCTTCGCGTTCCGGTCCGGCGTAACGACGATCGTGGATACGGGCGGCCCAGGCTGGCGCACCCTCCGCGCATTCATTGAACAAACGGTGCGTCATTCGGAAACCCGCGTGCTGGCGTTCCTTAATATCGTCGGGCAGGGGATGAAGGGGGAGCCCATCGAGCAGGACCTGTCCGACATGGACCCCAAACTGACGGCCATGGCGGCCGGACTGCATTCGGATGTGGTCGTGGGCGTCAAACTGGCGCATTACCTCGGACCGGACTGGACTCCCGTGGAGCGTGCCGTGGAGGCGGGGCGGCAAGCCGATATGCCCGTAATGATCGATTTCGGGCGAGCCGAGCCGCCGTTGCCGCTGCGCGAACTTTTCCTGGATTACCTTCGCCCCGGCGACATCTTTACCCATGCCTATGCGGCGGTATCGCGCCGCGAAGCCATTGTGGAAGACGGGGCGCTGCGCCCCTTTGTGCTTGAAGCGGCGGAGCGCGGCATTGTGTTCGATGTGGGACATGGCGGCGGCAGTTTCGTCTATTCCGTGGCGGTTCCCGCCGTGGAAGCGGGCCTCTGGCCGCATACGATCAGTACGGACCTGCATACGGGCAGCATGAATCACGGGATGAAGGACATGGCGAACGTCATGTCCAAATTTCTCAATCTCGGCATGCCGCTCGAAGAAGTGATTCGCGCCTCGACCTGGTCCCCGGCGGAAGTGATCCGGCGGGAGGAACTGGGACATCTGGACGTGGGGGCCGAGGCGGACGTGGCGGTGTTCCGGGTCCGCGAAGGGGATTTCGGGTTTTGGGACGTGGAAGGGCGTCGAATGGAGGGCGACCGCAAAATCGAGGCGGAACTTACCCTGCGAGCGGGTCGCGTCGCATGGGATTTGAACGGCATTTCCAAGGAACCATGGATACAGGAATGACTTTTTACGCCGGGACGTATTCGGAGCGGGGAAGCAAGGGAATCTACATCGGACGATTCGACGCGCATACGGGCGCAATGCGGATCGCAGGCCACGCGGGAGGCATTCGCAACCCTTCGTTCCTGACGGTGGACGCCGCCGGAGAATTTCTGTACGCCGTCAGCGAGACCCTTGAATTCGAGGGCGCGTTCGGCGGCGGGCTGCATGCGTTTCGCATCGACGAGAATGACTTGCATCCGGTGAATGCAGTTCCCACGCAAGGATCGGATCCGTGCTACGCGGCGCTTGCGCCGGACGGGCGGTTCGTCCTCGTATCCAATTACACCAGCGGAAGCGTCGCTTCGTTTGCCGTGCGGAACGACGGCGGAGTGAGCGAGGCGGTTTCCTTCGTGCAGCACGAGGGCGCATCGGGCGTGAACCCTGTGCGGCAGGAAGGTCCGCATGCGCATTGCATCGTGCCCGATGCGACGGGCCGCTATGCGGTCGTAGCCGATCTGGGGCAGGATCGGGTGCGGATATACCGATTGGACGAGCGCGGCGGCTTGCATCCCGGAGACCAGGCTTTCGTCGATCTGGCGCCGGGCGCTGGCCCCCGGCATTTCGTATTCCATCCCGATGGCGCGCGCGCGTTCGTAATCAATGAACTGGGGTCTACGGTGACTGCGTTCGATTGGGACGCCGCGCAGGGCCGGCTCACGGAAACGCAGACGATCTCCACCTTGCCGGAAGGCTTTGTCGAGCACAACGATTCGGCGGATCTGCATGTGCATCCGAACGGGCGGTTCCTGTACGGCTCTAACCGGGGCCATGACAGCATCGCGGCGTTCGAAATCGCTTCGGATGGACTGCGGCCCGTGCAGCACATCCATACCGGCGGGCATTGGCCGCGCAATTTCTGTCTGAACGACCGATTCCTGCTCGTGGCCAACCGGCGCACGGATCGTATCGCCGTTTTCGAGATCGACGACGCTACCGGGCGGTTGTCCGCTACGGAGCAGGGACTCGACATACCTTCCCCCGCATGTATTTCAGGATACCCTGATCAAAACCATGTCGCTCAGCGTTTCACGTTTGCAAGTCCATGACGCCATGATTGATTCCATCGTTTGGAGTCAGCAGAAAGCACTGAGGATGTTCGGGGGCTTCGGGCGCGAAGCGCCCCTCGCAGCCTCTGAACTTTGCAGATTTAATCAGAGTATTCTGTATTTTGCGTGAAGAGGTTATGTTTTCGGGGTCGATGTGTCTGTATCTGTATAGTCTGCAAAGCTCAGTCGCCTTTTTCATGCACCCGAACCCTTTTCGCCATGCGTATGTTTTCCGTATTTGCTGCGGCCCCCGCCGACCGCGCGTTCCTGTTCGCGGCGCTTGCCGCCTCGCTCTTTTTGCTTGCCGGATGCGTCTCAAGGACGGATTCGGACGCTGCGGATAGTTCGTCCGCCGAACCCGAGTCTGAACCCGTGCTGTACAGTTCGCTGGAGATGATCGACATTGAAACGGGGGAACGAGAGGTCGTTCTGACGCTTCCTGCGCATTTCGAGGCGCCCAACTGGTCGCCCGACGGCGCGTATTTCCTGTTCAACTCGGTGGGCAGGATATTCCGGCTGCCGGTGGAAGGGGGCGAGCCGGAACTGGTCGATGCAGGCTTTGCGGTGTTGTCGAACAACGATCACGGTATCTCGCCGGACGGCAAGACGCTTATTATCAGCGACGGTACGGAAGAGGGAGTGTCTATTATCTACACGCTGCCCATCGAGGGCGGCGAGCCGCGTCGCGTGACCGAACGCGGTCCATCCTACTGGCACGGCGTATCGCCGGATGGCAGGACGCTGGTCTACACGGCTCTGCGAAACGACGACTACGACATTTATGCGATTTCTGCGGAAGGCGGCGAGGAAACCCGGCTGACCACAGCGCCGGGTCTGGACGACGGGCCGGATTATTCGCCGGACGGGCGATATATCTACTTCAATTCGGTGCGCACCGGGACCATGCAGATTTATCGCATGGACGCTACGGGCGGGAATGTGGAGCAACTTACGTTCGACGAATGGAACGACTGGTTCCCCCACCCGTCGCCGGACGGGAAATGGATCGCGTTCCTTTCGTACGAACCGGACGTGGAAGGGCATCCGGCCAACAAGGACGTGACGCTGCGGATCATGCCGGCGGAAGGCGGCGAGCCTCGCGCGTTAACGGAGCTTTTCGGGGGGCAGGGCACGATCAATGTGCCGTCCTGGGCGCCCGACAGCAAGCGGTTCGCGTTCGTTAGCTACAGGCTGGAGGAATAATCAGCGTATCCTCAGGGGATCCAGAGATTCAGCGCCCAGTCGTAGTCGGTGAACCGGATGCGGGCCTTGCCGGAAGCGAGGAGCGTACGTTCGGGACCGGGCGGGAAAAAGCGGGCCAGGTACTGGACTATTTCCTCGTCGTTTCTCCCGAAATCCCGGGCATACCAGTCGAATACTTTCGTCAGGTATATCGCGCCGCCCTCAAGGTCCACGCGGTTTTTTTCCGGAAATTCCAGCAGGAATCGCTTCGACTGGTCGTTCAACTGATCGTTGAGGTGCGTTCCGACGTATGCTTCTCGCCGCAGGGGCGGGCACGAGACCGCGGCGCAGACCAGCGCGAAATGAATGCGCGGATCGTCGAATTCCTTCCGGATGATCCCGTGCTCGATGTCGTCGAGCGTGTACGTGATTCCGCCCACCTTCGCCAGAGCCTGGGTCCAGGGGCCCTTGATGGCCAGCCCCAGCGTTTTGTTGATGTTGCGGATGCTTTCGCGCTCGTCGTGCAGGTTGATGAGTTCGATGGTCCAGGCGTTGTAGGCGTTGAGCCAGAGGGCCAGTTGGCTGTTCCGGGATAGCGTCGCCGGATCGACGCGGTCCAGCAGTTCGAGATACTCGTCGAATGCTTCCGAAGCGGCGAAGGCGTCGTAATCGACCAGGCCTTCGTCGGTTACGTGCGCCTGAAGAAGCGCGGCGAAGAGCGAATGATCGACGTCCTGGGCCTGCGCCGGTTGCGGCGCGGCGCGCGCAATGAGAAAGAGGCATGCGAAGAGAAGGAGAAATGTCCCGCTTCGCTCCCTGAATATCCCGCGATGATTCGCGTATGATCCGGCGTGCTTCATGGCATGGCGGCGGAATGCTTTTTTCGGTTTCGGAATGGAGTACGGATGCGGTGCGGCGGTTTCAGAATCCGAGCGCGTTCCCGTCCTTGCGCATGTCGGCGCCCCCGTGATATACTCCTTGCTCGGAGGCTCGGAGTATGGCCTGATACCCTCCGAAGTAATCGGTGGGCGAAAGAATATGTCCCCGCCGGGCCAACGCCTCCCGTACTTCCGTCGGAATGCCGCTTTCGAGCGCGAGGCGTCCGCCGTCTGTCATGGTTCCGCCCGTGGGCTGGAGCGCGCTGGAATGGCTGAACCGGGCGGCGTCTCCGGCCTCCTGCACATTCATGTCGAATTCGATCATGTTCAGCAGCGCCTGCACCTGTCCCTGTGGCTGGAACGGTCCTCCCATGACCCCGAAGGCCATGACCGGCTCGCCGTCGCGCATCACGAAACCGGGAATGATGGTGTGGAAGGGGCGTTTGCCGGGGGCGTACGCATTCGGATGATCCGGGTCAAGGGAAAACTGGGATCCCCGGCTTTGCAGCGCGAAGCCGAGGCCGTCCGGGGTCATGCCGCTTCCGAACTCGAGGAAGTTGCTCTGGATGAGCGACACCATGTTTCCATCCGCATCCGCAACGGTCAGGTAGACGGTATCTCCGTGTTCGAGATCGCCGGTTGCGACGCGTTGCATCGCCTGCGCCATGTCGATGCGGCTGCGTTGCTCGGCGGCGTATTCCGCCGAAAGCAAGCGCTCCAGCGGGATGTCCGCAAAATCCGGGTCCGCGTAATGCCGGGCGCGATCCGCGAAGGCCAGTTTTTTCGCTTCCACAAGGACATGGAGGTAATCGGCGCTGTTATGCCCCATCGCTTGCAGGTCGAAACCCTCAAGGATGCGGAGTATTTGCAGGACGGCGATTCCCTGTCCGTTGGGGGGCAGTTCATATACCTCGACGTCCCGGTAGGGAACGGATACCGGGTCTACCCATGTGCTTGCGTGCGCCTCGAAATCGGCCTTCCGAAGCGGCGTGTTCGTGCGGCGGGCCCATGCGTCGATGGCGTCCGCAATGGCGCCCTCGTAGAAGACGTCGCGCCCCCCTGAGGCAATCTGTTCATACGTGGCGGCGAGATCGGGATTGCGGAAAATCTTGCCTTCCGGCGGCATGCCCCCATCCACGAACCAGGTGTTTTCGAAGCTGCTGAGGTCGCCGATTTCGTGGATATGATCTTTTAGCCGCTGGTGCGCCTGCGCCCACGAAAAGCCCACGACCTGCGTGATGGGCGTTCCCTCGCGGGCGTACCGGATAGCGGGCGCCAGCACGTCCTGCATCGGAAGCGCGCCGAACCGTTCGTGCATCGTGAACCACCCGTCTACGGCGCCCGGCACGGAAACGGCCAGCGGTCCGTGCAGCGGAATCCGGTCGGCCCCGTTCAGGCGCTCCATGAGGTCGTCCAGCGATTGCCCGAGGGGCGCGCGTCCGCTCGCATTCAATCCATGGAGTTGTCCCGACGCCTGGTCCCACACGATTGCGAACAGGTCTCCGCCGATTCCGCAGTTGTTCGCTTCGACGAAGCCCAGCACGGCGTTGGCGGCAATGGCTGCGTCTACCGCCGAGCCGCCCTGTTTCAGAATATCGATGGCGGTTTGCGTAGCCAGCGGATGGCTGGTCGAAGCCATGCCGTTTTGCCCCACTGCGGGGCTGCGCGTGGCGAATGCGGCTCCGGTGAGGCGGTCTCCCCGCCCCGCGGGCGGCGCGCTTTGGTCGGGAACCGGTTGGCAAGCCGCTTGCCAAAGGAGCGCCGGAAGGAGAAGGAGCATGAGTCGAAAGGTCGATCGCATGGTTTCAGCCCTTGTACCGGAACACGATGCGTCCCTTGGAAAGGTCGTACGGAGAGATTTCGATATCTACCCGGTCTCCGGGAATGATGCGGATATAGTGTTTGCGCATCTTGCCGGAGAGCAGCCCGAGGATTTCGTGCCCATTGTCGAGCCGGACGCGGAACTGTGCGTTCGGCAGCGCCTCCGTCACGACGCCCTCTTGTTTGATTGCTTCCTGTTTGGCCATATTATCGAAGCGCCTTGTTGTAAAAGGCAGGTAATGTAGTGTGTTTGCGGTCCGCTGTATCCAAGATAATACGGCGTGGCAGCTCGAAAAGTGCCTTGCGGTTACAATTCGTTACATTTGGTGCGTTGTACATAAGGATATTCTGATTAAATCTGCAAAATTCAGAGGCTGCAAGGGGTGTGCTGGCGCGCAGGGCCCATGGGCTGGCAGGGGTATTTGGGGCCCGATGTTTCGCTCAAAGGCGCGCCACAGACCCTCTTGATCGGAGTATTCTTAAGGAACCTCTGATTAATTCTGCAAAGTTCAGAGGCTGCGAGGGACG
>CAZSNF010000046.1:0-6613 GCA_964608315.1 uncultured Rhodothermales bacterium
GAACGTGAAGCGCTGATCGAAGCAGATTTAATCAGAGTATCCTAAACATAAGGGTAGGCAGGCCCATGGGCTGGCGGGATATTTCGGGGCCCGATGTTTCGCTCAAAGGCGCATCCACAGACTCTCCTCGACCGTCTTGCGAGCGCGCCCTGCTCATCTCTGAAACTTTACGGGCATAATCAGCGTATTCACAGGATATGGCAGGATGGATTTTGATTATGAAATAACCTCATCGCCATGAAACATCTTGCAGAGACGCTCCTTCCGAACGATCCCGGCCTTGGACTCTATGTGACGCCCCGGATTCCCCGGGAGAAGCTCCGCAATGCGCTCCGGGATTATGCGGCGGGCGTGTCCGAGTCCGACGCGCTGGCGTTGTACGACGCCACGCGCATCGGCAATGCAAAGCACGGGGCCGTGTTTACGGCGGATCGCGTGGCGTTCCAGAACAACGATTTGTCGCCGGTCCGGGATGTGCGCTATGCGGATATGGTCGGCGTACAGGAGAAGCGCAAACTGATGGGCGGGCGGAGCATGACGATTCAGGTAAACAGAGGGCGGGCCACGTTCGATGTGGTTCTGGATTTTTCGGGCAGGCCCGGGGCGTGCCGGTACGTGGCGGCCTTTTTGCAGGAAGCGATGCTGTGCGTTCTTGAAGAGGAAGAGGGCGCAGGCGTTCCTGCAGGCGACGCCGCGACCAACCCGGCCAAAGTGCGGGCGGCGCTCGAAGCGTTGCGGGTGCGCGGCGCATTGTCTGCTTCCGATCACGCCGCCATGTTGCGGGCCATAGGGATAGGCTGACTGCAACCGCCTCGCCCGGCGCGCCGCGTTCGCGCATACGGGGCGTCATGACGGCGAGAGCCTGCGCCTACGGAATCCCCAGCAACTTGTGCGTCTGGAGCGAAAGCCGCCAGACCGGATGCGCCAGGCAGTACGCGATGGCTTGCTGCGTGTGGCGCTCCAGATCGGGCCCGTCTATCGGTTGCAGAAAAAAACGGCGGAACGCAAGGCCGACGAATCGTTCTGGCGGCGCAAGGGCTTGCGGGTACGCCAGCTTCAGTTCGTCGCCCTGCGTCAGCAGCAGCGGGGCGTCTGCTTTCGGGCTAACGCAAACCCAGTCTACGCCTTCCGGAGGCTTTTTCGTCCCGTTCGTTTCGATCGCTACTTCGAAATTTTCCTTGTGCAGGGCCGCCACGAGCGGCGCATCCAGCTGCAGGAGCGGTTCGCCGCCCGTACAGACCACATAGCGAGCTTTTTCTTTCGCAGGCCACCGGGCGGCCACCGCTTGCGCCAGGTCGTTCGCCGCGGCGAAGCGGCTTCCCCCGGGACCGTCCGTTCCCACGAAATCCGTATCGCAGAACGAACAGGTAGCGGTAGCCCGGTCCGCCTCCCGCCCGCTCCATAGATTGCATCCCGCAAAGCGCAGGAAAACCGCGGGGCGCCCCGTGCGGGCTCCTTCTCCCTGGATGGTGTACTGTATTTCCTTGACGCTGTACGACACGTTCTCCATGCCGCCGTCGGATCGGCAAGGCCCCGCGCCTTCGTTAGCGCGCGGCGTCGAAGCGGCTTGCAACCTGATTCCAGTCCACCACCTTCCACCAGGCGTTCACGTAGCCGACGCGGTCGTTCTGATAGTTCAGATAGTAAGCGTGTTCCCAGACGTCGAGGCCCAGAATCGGCGTGTGCCCCTGCATGAGCGGGCTGTCCTGATTGGCCGTGGAAAAGGCCTCAAGAGCGCCGTCGCCGTTTACGACGAGCCAGGACCATCCGCTCCCGAACCGCCCCGCCGCATTCGCCGCAAAGGTTTCCCGGAAGGCGTCGAGCGAGCCGAACGCGGCGTCGATCGCCGCAGCAAGGTCGCCGCCAGGCGCGCCGCCGCTGCCCGACATAATGCTCCAGAACAAGGTATGATTGGCGTGTCCGCCGCCATTGTTGCGAACCGCGCCCCGGATGGATTCGGGCGCCTCGTCGATGTTGCGAAGAAGGTCTTCCACCGACAGATTCTGCAATGCTTCATGCCCGTCCAGCGCGGCGTTCAGTTTGTTGACATATCCCTGATGGTGCTTGCCGTGGTGAATCCGCATGGTCCGCTCGTCGATCACGGGTTCCAGTGCGTCGAAGGCATAGGGCAAGTCGGGAAGTTGGTGTGCCATGGGGTCGTTATTTCGTTATACGTGCATAAAAGGCGAAGAAAATGTTTTGCGCAGGGAATGCTTTTGGCTACCCTGCCTGCATCGTACGCGATCTGCCCGCAAGATGTTTTCCGGGATACTTTGGGATATTCTGATTAAGCCTGCAACGTTCAGGGGTTGCGAGGGGTGCGCCGGCAAGGAATGACGAAGCAGCGCGGCAGGCCCCATGTAATGAGACAGTCCTTCAATCAGGGCGCTCCTGTGTTTCCTGTTCGAGGATGGCGACGGCAAGCGGGGGCAGCGTAACTGTTACAGACTGGTTTCGTCCATGAAACGGTACGGGTTCCGTATCGACATGGCCCGGATTGCCCACGCCGCTTCCTCCGTACAGGCGCGCATCGGAGTTGAGGACTTCTCGCCAGCGGCCTTCGGCAGGCATGCCGATGCGGTAATTCGCGCGCGGCGCGGGCGTGAAATTGAACAGAAAAACAAGGGTCTGTCCCGACCCGCGCCGGATATAACTGATGGCGCTGTCGTCCGCATCGCTGAAATCGATCCATTCGAACCCGCCTGGCCGGTCGTTCCACAGCGCCGGATGATTGCGATACAGGGTATAAAGGTCCTTCACCCAGGCCATCGCGCCCTTGTGCAGCGGGTCTTTCAGCGCATCCCAGTCGATGGCGTGGTCGTGATCCCATTCGGACGGTTGCCCGAACTCTCCGCCCATGAAGAGCAATTTCTTTCCCGGATGCCCGATCTGATGTCCGTGCAGGAGGCGCAGGTTCGCTGCTTTTTGCCAGGCGTCCCCGGGCATTTTGGCCCAGAGCGACCCCTTGCCGTGCACCACTTCGTCGTGCGACAGCGGCAGAATGTAGTGCTCGGAGTACGCATAAACGAGGGGGAACGTAAGCCCTTCCTGATGATGCTTCCGGTAAACCGGGTCTTTTTCCATATACTCCAGCGTGTCGTGCATCCACCCCATGTTCCATTTGTAGAGGAAGCCCAGTCCGCCGTCGTAGGTGGGTTTTGAAACGCCGGGCCATGCGGTGGACTCCTCGGCGATCATCAGGACGTCCGGCACATGCGCGTAGGCCATCTCGTTGACTTTTTTGAGCAGGTCGATGGCTTCGAGATTTTCTCGTCCGCCGAACATGTTCGGGGTCCAGTCGTCGCCCCGCGAATAATCCCGGTAGAGCATGGAGGCCACGGCGTCGAAACGCAGCCCGTCTATGTGGTACTCCTCAAGCCAGAAGATTGCATTGGAGATCAGAAAATTGCGAACGCCCGGCTTGTTGTAATCGAAAACGTACGTGCCCCAGTCGGGGTGATGGCGCATGACGGGATCGTCGTACTCGTATAGCGTGCCGCCGTCGAAGAAAACGAGCGCCTGCGGGTCGGTGGCGAAGTGCGCCGGCACCCAGTCCAGCAAGACTCCGACGCCGCGCCGATGCAGGTAATCCACCAGATACTTGAAATCTGCGGGCGAACCGTATCGAAAGGTAGGGGCATAGTAGCCCGCCACCTGATATCCCCAGGAGCCATAAAACGGATGCTCCATGACGGGCATGAATTCCACATGCGTGAAGCCGAGTCGCTCGACGTGATCGGCAAGGGGTTTGGCGATTTCCCGATAGCCGAGGGAATGCATGCCTTGCTTGCGCCAGGACCCGAGATGCACTTCGTAGATCGAAATGGGCTGGTCGAGCGAATCCGGGCCGCGTCGCTGCTCGAGCCATTCCTGGTCGCCCCATGCGTAGTCGAGATCGCAAACCAGCGCAGCGAGTCCCGATGTGGCGTCTCCTCCGGGCGCGGGGGGCTCCATGGCGAAGGCGTAGGGGTCCGCCTTGTCCGCGGAGTAGCCGTCCCGCGCAATGCGGTATTTATATTTTTGCCCGCTACGGACGCCGAGCGCCCGCTTTTCCCACACGCCCCCCTTGCGTCGCCGCATCGGGTGCGCCTCCGGATCCCAGTCGTTGAAGTCTCCCAGCACGGATACCGCGCCGGCTCCCGGAGCCCACACGGCGAACCAGGCGCCTTTCTCGTCCAGATGCGCTCCCAGTTTTTCGTAGCTGCGGTAAAAGGAGCCTTCTTCGAGTTGTTGTAATTCTTCGCTGGCGAACCAGGAACGTCGCGCGGTCTTTTGAGTCATGCGTTACGGGGACTTCGGGGGCGAATGCGCTTGTTCGGCGCGAAAAATCCGCACCGGCGTTTTTTGCGGGTCGATCCGGATATAATGCATGGCGCCTTTCCAGTATGCGCATTCATTGTCGAACAGGTCATGCATGGTCCATCCTTCGTTTTCCGGCAGGTCCAGGTCGGCGGGGGACAGGGATAGCCACCCTCGTTGTTCGCGATGCGGATCCAGATTGACGACCGCGGCGATCCGGTTCTCGCCCATGGTTTTCGAATACGCAAGCAACTCGGGGTTGTCCGTATCGTGAAACCGAAGATTTCGCATGTGCTGAAGAGCCGGATTTTCCCGCCGGATGCGGTTCAGCCGCTGCATGAAGGGTTGCAGCGAGTCGGGGTCGTTCCAGTTCCAGGACCGGACCTCGTATTTTTCGTTGTTCGCATATTCTTCCCGGTCCGGATGCTGCGCATTGTCCACATGCTCGAACGGGGGGCCGTAGACGCCGTACGCCGACGACAGCGTGGCGGCCAGCGTCAGCCGAACGATATGCGCAGGCCGCCCGCCCTGAACCAGGTATTCGTGCAGGATGTCCGGCGTATTCGGCCAGAAGTTGGGGCGGAAAAATTCGCCCACCTCGGAATCGTACAATTCGCGGCAGTAGGAAACGAGTTCGTCCTTCGTATTGCGCCAGGCGAAGTACGTGTACGAATTGTTGAAGCCGAGCCTGGCCAGTTCGTACATGATTTTGGGGCGGGCGAACGCTTCGGACAGAAAGATCAGGTCGGGATGTCGTTTGCGCAACGCGCCGATGCACCATGCCCAGAATGCAAAGGGTTTCGTATGGGGATTGTCCACGCGAAATACCCGTACGCCCCGATCAATCCAGAACTCGAACACGCTTTTCAGTTCGCTCCACAGGCCTTCGCGGTCTGCCGACAGGAAGTTGAGCGGGTATACGTCCTGGTATTTCTTGGGGGGGTTTTCCGCATACCGGATGGAGCCGTCGGGTCGGCGCAGAAACCATTCGGGATGCTCGCGCACCCAGGGATGATCAGGGGACGCCTGGAAAGCGATGTCGATGGCTACGCGCAGGCCGCATCGCCGGGCCGCCGCAACGAAACGGTCGAAGGCGTCGAGTCCGCCCAGTTCGGGGTGCACGGCCTTGTGCCCGCCGGCCCCGGCGCCGATGGCCCAGGGGCTGCCGGGGTCGCCTGACTGCGCATTCGGCGCATTGTCCTTGCCTTTCCGATGCGTACGCCCGATCGGGTGGACGGGGGGGAGGTATACGATGTCGAACCCGAGTTCCCGAATGCGCGGCAGCAGTTTCGCCGCATCGTCCAGCGTGGCGTGGAGGCGGTCCTTGCCGC
The DNA here is from genome assembly GCA_964608315.1 of uncultured Rhodothermales bacterium. Taxonomy (GTDB): domain Bacteria; phylum Bacteroidota; class Rhodothermia; order Rhodothermales; family VXPQ01; genus VXPQ01. The sequence goes on from CAZSNF010000046.1 coordinate 5,631, forward strand.
AGGGCGCGGAGCGGGGGAAAAATTCGTACCAGGCGGCGAAACGGGCCAGCACAGGGTCTGCCTGCACGGCGTACGTCGCGCTCTCGATCAGGCCCGGACGGGGATCATGGGTCCGCGCGAGCGTCGCCGCCGCTTCTTCCAGCGCGGCGTCGGCGTCCCCCGCCTCCATGGCTTCGGCGTAGCGCAGCAGCGCTTTCCGGTCATTGCCTTTGGCTATCTGCGCGGACCGCCTCAGGAATCCCGCGCCCGCAAGCAGTTCGCTTGCGACCTCCGGGTCCTTGTTTGCGACCCGGCGCGCAAACTGTTCTCGCCAGGCAGTAAAGGGGTCGGCCCAGGCCCGCACCCGATAGAACCAGGTTCCCGGTTTGTCCAGCGTCCATGAAGCAAGGTATTCGTCGTTGTAGCGCAACGCCATTGGGCGGGCCGTTTCCTCCTCCTCGTTTTCGTGGCGAACGAGGAGTTCTGCGGCGATGCGCTCATGTCCTTCGACGATCAGGTCCGCCTGCACCGTCATTTCATCCCCGAGAAACCTGCGTACGGGCCAGCGGCCTCCGTCCGTTTGCGGCGTAAGCCCGACAAGCGTCGGGCGAGACCAGTCTTCGGGCAAATTCAGATCATCCATGTACGGTGCGCATCGGGAAGGTTGGGGGCGGCCTGCTCGCGCAAGGTATGGAACGGTCGGCGGTTTTTCGGGTTTCGGAACGCCTTTCGGACATTCGGTTTTTCAAGGACACTCTGATTAAGGAACCTCTGATTAATTCTACTTCGATCGGCGCTTCGCGTTCGCGCGTACAGCGACATTATGACGGCGTCGTTGAAATCAGCGGCATACGCTACGGATTCGTGCGTGGCGGACGCGAAGCGCCCTTCGGGAGACCGCGAGGAACGCGCTGGCCGCGTCATTCCTCATTATGCGGGGCCTGCCGCTTTGCTTCGTCATTCCTTGCCAGCGCGTTCCTCGCAAGCCTCTGAACTTTGCGCAT
>CAZSNF010000047.1:127-5734 GCA_964608315.1 uncultured Rhodothermales bacterium
CGGAGCTGCGCGGCGCCACTGTCGAGTTACGCAAGGACGTTACGGAGCTGCGCGGCGCCACTGTCGAGTTACGCAAGGACGTTACGGAGCTGCGCGGAACCACCGCAAAATTAGGCGGAGGCTTTGCGGAATTGCGCGGCACCACTACGAGAATGGCCGGAGAAATCGCGCAGATATTCAAAGTGCTTCCGTCCAGTGCTTCTGCCGGGGAAAGCCCTCTCAAGTTGACGGACCTGGGCAAATCCATATCCAAAGAGGTTGGCGGAGCAGTCTGGGCAGAAGAGGAGGCCCGTAATCTGTCGGGCCAGGTCGAAGGCAAGCCTCCGTATGTTATTCATGATTTTTCCCTGGACGTTGTGCTCCAGGGGCAGTACGACCCGCCCGCCGAATTCATCGAGGCGATGAAGGCTGCCGCCTATAACCACGGCGTTACGATCCTTGACGTCCAAAAAACGTTGGCGATAGAGCTCCGCGATGCGCTGTTGCGAAGCCATGGCATGACGCCGCCCGGCTCTGCCTAAGGATATCCGCAGGCAGCGAAATTGAGCTGCCCGCGTAGTCGGAACTGACTGGCCGGGTTACGGTAAATTGCAGCCGCAGATTGGCTTCTTCCCATACGTTAAATCCAGACCACATTGGATATGGACGGCGTCTTCGTTTACTGGGACAACTCCAATGTTTTCCATGAGGCGCAACGGCTTGCCGAGGAGAAGGCCGAAGGTCCGAATGCACGCTATCGAGTCCGAATCAATTTCGATAATATATTCAGGCTGGCGCATGCCGACCGGCCTGTAAGACATGCTGTTGCGGCGGGATCGGTCCCTCCTGAAATGAGACAGTTGTGGAATCGTCTGGAGAATAATGGGGTCGAGGTAAAATTATTCGACCGCACCAGCCCCGAACATGGAGAGCGGGAAATGCCTGATCGGTTATTGCAGTTACGCATGCTTGAAGACGCATTGGACAATAACGGGAATCCGGGCATTGTGGTCTTGCTGACAGGCGACGGAGCGGGTTATCTGGAAGGCGCGGGTTTTCACAGCACTCTGGAGCGAATGCACAGGCGCGACTGGAGGGTGGAAATCCTTTCGTGGGCGCATTCGTGCAACCAGCGAATGAGGCAATGGGTGGAAAAAAACGGATTGTTTGTGGCGCTGGACGATTTCTACGATTCCATTACATTCATGGAGCCGTCCAGGCCGGGGTATGAATTTGCATCGGCCCGGGATTCGGCTAAACTGGATTTATCCCGGCGCGCCTTGTCCTGATTCGGATGCATCCGGGGCGGGCGGGCCGTATGCGCCCAGGCTGAAGAAAGCAAAATCGTAGCGGGCGGGGCGCGTCTGGACACCCTTGAATACGCAATGCCTCCCCGGGTCGATCATGTCGCAACAAGGTCGCAACATTTACGCCTTAAAATTCCCCAAACGCGGTCCGGCTAACCCCAACCACCACTCTGCTCCCGCTCGGAAACATAATCATGCCTGAATCGTTGTCATTTGGCGATTAAATTACCGTTATATGACGACAGCCGATGATGGACGTACTCGAAACATACGCCGAGCCTTCGGCGCGGCGCCCGAGCGAATCCGTGCGGCTGGCGCGACTCCTTGCCCTGCCAAAGCCGAAAAAATTCGACGAGATCGCTTTGGCGCATCAGGTCGCGAAGGGATTGCCCACCTGTTCCGTAACGGCGCTGGCCAATCTCCTTGGTCGTTCGCATGTCATAGGCCCCCTGGTGCCGGAAGCCACTCTGCGTCGTCTGAAAAAATCGTTCAAACCTCTTCCGCGAAAACACAGCGAACGCGTTTACGAACTGGGGCGCGTCATTGACGCTCTTGCCCAGGCATACCGCGGCGACGCCGCGCGTATGGATCGTTTCCTGAATCGCTCTCATCCATTGCTTGGCGGCGCAACGCCGTTCGAAATGGCGCGGTCCAGCTCCGCAGGAGCCCATGCCGTGTTGAATCTGGTGCGCCGCGCCGTAGCCGGAGTTGTCGCGTGAGCCATGTACGCCGGCTCGAAGAGCCGCTTGCGGCATATCGGATAGGCGATCCGAAAGGCGCCTGGCCAGTGTATAGCGCCGAGGGCGCCAGTCGGGTTTCAGGCCGCTGGCACGAGATCGGAGACCGGGTGATTTACGCCTCCGAACATTACTCGACAGCCATGCTGGAAAAACTGGTTCTATGGAATGGAGAACCCCCGGCCAGGCAGTACTGGATCGATATAGCCATTCCCGCCGGAGTCGAGTGCGAGATTCCGGGCGAGGACTTGCCGGAAGGCTGGGAACTGCTCGACAGCGAGGCGGCCCGGGCGTTCGGACATCAATGGTGCGCCGAACAGCGAAGCGTTATTCTCGTCGTGCCCAGTGTCGTCGCGCGCGTGGAACGCAACATCGTCATCAACGCAGCGCACAAGGACTTTCCGCTCCTCAAAGCGGGCAAGGAAAAACCCGTGTGGTGGGATGATCGGTTGTTCAGGTGAGGGAACCCTGATTTTCGACCATGGGGTCAGGCGTCTACGGTTCCGGAAGATTACGGCGCAGGACCGTTTTCGGGAGGTTCCATGCCAAGAACATCCAACATGGCATCGCGCAAGTCTATCGCCAAAACGCGAAGCACCAAGTCTATGCTTATGCCGTTTTCATAGGCACAGTTTTTCATCTTTGCGCCCATTTCGTCAGAGGGCTGGAATTGATACACATGGCCGAATGCAAACTTCTGCACGTCGTATGGTTGTTGACCCCGAAATTGCTCCACATACTTGGTTGCCTCGACTTTTGCCCATTGCTTACCCAGGATCTCTTGAGATATGGACTCTCCAAATTCGTTCAGTCTAATTGGGCTTTGGCTTGCGTCCACGGTTTTGCCCGAAGCCAAAACAGCCATATTAACCTTGATGCTACCGATACTCTCATTGATTTTCTCAATAGCCTTGTCAATTCGGTCTATGGCGCCTTTAGCGGTTTTCTTGAACGAATTCATACTGCCGACCCATGTGCCGACAGAGAAAATCACACCAGCCGCAGGCAGGTAAATCAGTGGGTTACTCCAGTCCATTTCGTCTCCTGTTTGCTGTGTCCAGATGACCGACTACACCAGAATATACCCGTTTATTGCGGTTTTTTTCCCGGTTTTCCACGTTTTTTCCGCTGTTACTGCAATAACAGCCGTTTTGCGGCAGAAGGCCCTCTGTGCCAACAAAAGGTGGGACAGAGGGGGGCGGGCCGTATGCGCCCAGGCCGAAGAAAGCAAAATCGTAGCGGGCGGGGTCTTCCGGGCAGAGGCGCCGGCAGATTTCCGTCAGTTCGACACAGGCTTTCCAGTCGTCGCTCCGGCGTGCGAGCATGCCCAGGCGACGGGCTTCTCGCCCCGAATGCACGTCCAGCGGGAGCATGAGTTGCCGGGGCGCAATGCGCTTCCACAGGTGCATATCCACGGGGCCAGGCCGCACCATCCATCGCAGGTACATGTTGAGGCGTTTGCAGGCGCTTCCCGTCGCCGGGCGCGCAAGATGTTTCCGCAAGCGCGCGGGCGTATTCGGATGCGCGGTCAGGAGGGCCTCGCTGAATCCCTGTATGGCGGGGCCCACATGCGCCGCCGCCGATAAATTCCGCGCAAAGAGTTCCTCCATCGTGTCGTGCTGGCGGAGCAGAAGGCCAAGATTGTGCGTGAACCAGAAAAGGTCCTCCGGCTGAAACGTCCGATGCCGGAATTCGCGCAAACGCCCGGCGTCCCGGTCCGGGTCGAACCCGCGGACGAACGCATAGGGCCGATAACGCATCCGTTCGCAAAGGTCGGCCATCTTCTTCAGAACGGTTTCCCGACGGCCCCAGGAAAGCAATGCGGCGTAAACGCCGATGACCTCCCTGTCGCGGGGATCGTCGAACCCGTGAGGGATGGAGACGGGGTCCTTGTCGATAAAGGCGGGCTGCTCGAAATGCCGAACGAGCCGCTCAAGGTAATCCTTGCTTGACTGCCTGGTCTCGTTCGGCATTGCGGTCATGTCAATACGCCTCTGTCCCGCGGCAACCGGACGGATTACGGCGAAAACAGGAAGCGAATTGCGGCGAGCAAGAGGCCCGTATACACGAAGCCCGCCCCGATTATCCAGCGGACAAGGCGCGTTTCCTGCGCTTTCATTTCGGTGCGTACCGTACTGATTTCGGCGCGTACAAAGTCCTTTGTTGCGGTTTCGCCGTGTTGCTGTTCAACGGCTTCGGCAAGCACTTGAACATGCGCTTCGGCCTGATCCTCGGCAACGCCTGCGGCGGATAGGCGGCGGACAAGGGAAAGGGTATCAAGCATCGCTTTTGTGGGTTCAAGTGCGGAATAAAATACGTTTCAGCGCGGGTTCCGTATCAATTATCCGCGTCCGGATCGCGGCGCGCCTCAAAGGGCCTCTGGACAATCCCCGTTTCGTACAGTTCGAGCATGGCGCGGGCGATGGGACGTCAGGCAAGTGCCTCGCTGGTTCTATGGCCATGGAACGAGACGGTTCCTGCATATAGACATCCAGCGCCGCAAAATATAACCCCGGAAGCGCAAAAAAACAGCGGCGAACCGGAAAAAACCCTCCCCAGTCGTTTCCCGGACAAAAAACCCGGCCGCAGCCCCGCCGACGGGGCTGCAAGGCGCAGGAAAAGCGGCGCGGCCTGCTCTGGGTCATCAAGGACAAGGCCGTCTTCAAACTGCTGTGGCTCGCCCTGAACGAGGCGTCGAAGAAATGGACGCGACCCATCAATAACTGGAAGGACGCCCTCAACCAGTTCGTCATACTCTACGCAGACAGAATGCCTGACGAACCTTAAACCCGTTTACACAGTTTAACAGGACACCCTCACCGTAACCCGGCCAGTCAGTTCCAACTATGCGGGCATCTCAATTTCGCTGCCTGCGGCGGTTATCATATGCAATGCTTGCTTGACCTCTCCGATACCTGAGCGGCTGTCGAGGTCCAAGAGCTTGCGGATAGCGCCTTCACTTGCTTCCATGCGGCGAGCCAGGTCGGATTTTGCGATACTCTGGACCCGCATCGCTGAATAAAGCGCCAATTTAGCCGCAATCACGTCGCGAACGGCAATGCGTCCCTGTCCCTCGGCAACCGGACTCGGAGCCGGGATATCTTCACTGCGCTGGATGTACGCGCCCAATGCCGCCACCAGGGCGTCCTCTGCCATAAACAACGCCTCGGCATGATCCTCGCCGCTGGTAAGCGCCCCGGGCACATCGGGAAAAGAAACCGAAAATCCGCCATCGGTTTCCGGGGTCAATACACATGGATATGCGTACTGCATCAGAATTCCTCCTTCTGGATGTCCAGTTGCTTCAGCATATTGCGCAAGGTGCCTGCCGTCAGCTCTCCACGCTTTACAGTCGTGCGATGATCGCCAATGTACAGCATACCGTGACTTCCCTTGCCCTGCCGCGAATCGAAGCGATACGGCAGGTCATATCGCTTGGCGTAACGTTTAGCTCGCCGCAAAAATTCGCTACCCGTCAATTTCGCACCTTGAACTACGATTGTCAATACGCATACCCTGGATACGACACGCATATAGACATCCGTCGCCTCAAAATATAACCTTGGAAGCGCGAAACAATAGCG
>CAZSNF010000048.1:0-4220 GCA_964608315.1 uncultured Rhodothermales bacterium
CGCCGCCACCGCCGCCGCCGCCGCCACCGCCGCCGCCGCCACCGCCGCCGCCACCGACAATTTGCGTTCCATAACAAACCTCTACACAAAGCAATTCTAAACCATAAGGTCGGCAAAAAGGAGGTGAATCGCCCGAATAAACACAAAGCGTACCCTTTGCAAAATGACAACTCTGAAGACATATTGTGCTACTCTCTCTTATGGAGGACATAGAACCGACTTTTCCAAATTGACCAGTTTCTATTTGTCTTGTAACATAATCTAAAGAAAGTTCAATGGGAATCTGATTTTGACGATAAGCATATGAATCAATTCCTTCGAACAAGGCGGTATAACGCGATACCGTCATTTCCATTTCACCGAAATCTTTTGCCACATATTGCTCCACATAATTCGCAAAATCATTTTTTGACAACTCATCTTCGCTTGAAAATATAACAATATTTCCCGAAACTATATCTCCTGAAGGTTCCATATTCATAACAAGCGTACGAATATGATATATAGTACTGTCATAGCGTTCGTCCGTATATTCTCCAAGCGTCGTTGTCAAGACAAGCGTTTCTTCTGTTCCGTCAAGAGACAAAACAACCGATTCATGCCAATCAGGAGGAAATTTTTCTATGAAAGCAACGTAAGAGAATCTTCGTTGCTTTCAACCTTCGACAAACGCTCTGAAATTTCGATCTCCATTTGTTCCGCGTACCAGACGCGGGCCTTGGCCGTTAGACCATCGCCCGGGGCGATGTCGTCCAGAGAGGAGAAATCTGCCCCGGAATCGCAACTCGAGAGAAAGAGCACGGCGATGAACAGGCCGCAAAGGATAGGGAGAACGCCGAAAAGGAAAGACCGAGTACGCATGATCGAGGGAATGCAGAAGACGAAGAGACAGCAAATCCCAATGTAAGCCCAGCATCGGACACTGTCAAGCCCTTTAGAGCCGCCGAAGGCCCCAGATCGACCTTCCCTAGTCTCTGTCGAGCAGATTACAAGTGGACGATCAGCCAGCGCCTTGTCCGCATAACCGGCGTTGTTGAGACGAACCAGATCATGCCAGTGCCGGGAAAGGCGTTCGCCCCGACGGCGCTCCTGAAGACAGAAAACGTGTATGGCTGTGGCTTTTTCCAGAAAAGTACGCTCGGCCAGCAGCACGGAAGCGCGGGCTGATGGAAATTTCACGTCGCCAGATAAAAATTCCGCTGCGTCGCATGTAATAATCCGCTCCTCGCGTGGCTCGCCAGTGGCGCGAGCATCGAATTCGATCATAACCTCCGACTTGACGAAACTGTAATCATCGAACAAGGGCGAATAAGCGATTCGAAGGGTAGGGGATAGGCTTTCTTTGTCAACATAGACACGTGCGGACAAGCCGGATCGGGACAATCCCTCTCCGATGTTCGGCAAAATCCGTTCGCGCACCTGTTCACCGAGTTGACGCCGTATCTTCCTTCGCCGCTTATCGCTCTGACTCCGTGTAAGCGATAAATCCTTATTTATTTCAGATGCCAGATCCGGGGCAATAACGCGAATGTCATAGGTGATATCGATATCTTCCGAAAACCGACGGATTGCTTTATACGCCTTGGAAAGAGACGTACCGCCTTTGAATGCAAGGTGTTCGCCAAAAGGGGCGTCGAACAGCAAGCGCAAGGCATGCACGACCCAGATATCTTTTTCCAGAAGATAGGCGGGCCGCCCGCTTTGACCGGCCGCAACTCCCAATGCATCGCGGCGATCATTGGACGAAAGAGTATGGAAAAACACTTCAGGCATGAGCTATCAACGCACTCACCGGCTCGGCCATCCATCCGGGCATGATGGGACGGGCCTTGGCCAGTTTATCGAACTCTTCACAGGAAAGTCTTGGGACAATGCGCTTGAGCCCATCCGCGACCTCTTCCGGTCCCAGCCAGGCTAAAGCACGAATAACGATCCCGGCCGCACTGTCCGGGGCAGCCAACTGCCAGCGCGGAGCATGACGAAGCTGAACCGTGTGCGCACCCAGTTGCAAACGTCGGCTCGGCCCGGATGTCAGATAAACCGATTGAACGGGTACCTGAGTCGTCAACCCAAGGACATTCGCTGCGGATGCACCACCCGGCACGATCGTTTCGCCCCATAGATCGGCAAGCTCGGCGATAACCTTGTCCAGGCTCGGCGCCCGCAAACCGAAGGGGGTCTCGACCGGACGCATGTATACGCCTTGGCAAATGCGCATAAGTTGTCCCCCGCGGGCAAACCGCGACAATGCCTGATCCACGGCGGCCCGACTTCCCCAATGGAGAAGGCCCGCAGGACAGATCGGCGTTGCCTCAGCCGATGTCTCAGCGTATTCCAGAATGCGATGTGGCAGGCTGTGCATGATTGTTTTCTGTTTTATTATGTCAGAAAAATAGATATATTTCTGACAAATCACAATATATTACACCAAATAGACGGTGATGTTGCGGAGTTTTTCGTGGGCAAACAGCAGGAACGCATTACCGCCACCCACTCAAAGCAGATCCCCCTGCACAGAAGAACTTGCCCGAGCGACCGCAGCGCCTCGATAAGCGCGAAAACAAGTGGGCGTGTCAAGACTCGGCATCCCAACGAACGCCCGTCGAAAAAATTCCCCCGGAAACCCCCGCGCTCCCCGCATTCGCCAGCGCCGCCAGCAATTCCCGGAAATCCCCATCCTCCAGCGCCTCCCCGAGCGTTTCCGCATTCAGCGGTTCCCGGCCTGCAACAAGCGGCGCGGCATACGCCAGACCCGGCTCCAATGGATACGCCTCGCCGTGGGCAAACAGGGCGGCCCGCCCGTCGCGTTGCTCAATGAACGCAAAGCGATTCGGCGCTACGCGCACCAGTTCGGCGCCGCCCCGCAGCGCTTCGGTCAGTTCCTCCCCTGTCCATTCCCGTTCCGGCGCCGGCAGTTCCTCGCCGCGCCGCGACTCGGTAACGAGCGCGCCGAAGGCTTCCGCAAGGACGGCAACGGTCAGCGAATCCCATACCAGATTGTACAACTGGTCCAGCACATCTTCCCCGATGCGGCCCGGATGCTCGGGCGGCGCCGATTCGGACCCGGACAAACTCCCCAGCGGATCGGCGGCCATGATCGCCCGGCGCAGCACGGCGTCAAGGTACTCCGCATGGCCCGGCGCGCGAAACCCGACCGAAAACGTCATGCACGGACCCAGCGCAACGCCGTGGTGCGCCACCCGGGGCGGGAGATAAAGCATGTCCCCCTGCTCCAGCACCAGCGCCTCGTCCGCCTCGAAATCCGCCAGCATGTCCACATCGAGGTCCGGCGCAGAGATTTCCTCTTCGACAGACAGCGGTTTCGCCCCGATCCGCCATTCGCGCCGCCCGAGCCCCTGAATCAGAAACACGTCGTAGCGGTCCACATGCGCCCCCACGTTCCCGCCGTCCGGGGCGTAACTCGCCATGACGTCGTCGAGCCGCCATGCCGGCGCGAACCGAAACCGCTCGAACAGGGCCGCCGCCTCGGGAACCCAGCGATCCACCTCCTGCACCAGCAAGGTCCAGTGCGTTTCGGGAAGATTCGCAAAATCCTCCTCCTCGAAAGGGCCATGGCGGAGTTGCCAGGGATAGTCTCCGCCGCGCTCCAGGATGAGCCGCGAAACAGTCTCTTCCTCCAGCGCCAGGCCCGCCAGTTCCTCCGGGGTGATCGGGGATTCGAAATCCGGGAACGCATTCCGGATGAGGAGCGGCTTCTTCCGCCACCAGTCGCGGAGAAAGACATCGACAGGCATGCCTCCCGGCAAGCATTCGGGCAGGTTGGACAAATTGGGCAAGTCAGAGGACGGCGGCATGTCGGCGCGCATGATTTATCGTCAGAGGATTATATGCGAACGTCGCCACGTCTGCATGGATGATGCAAGGACAAACGTGTCGCGCCACAAGGATTCAGCGCAGCAGGTAACGCGCGAGTTCGAAAAGCGGCCAGAGCATCAACAGGGCGAACGCGACAGCCGCCGCCTTGATCGAAAAGGCGGTCCGGGGCAGGTCGTACCCGCAGTACGGACACACGTCCGCCTGCGCGTCGATGGACAATGCGCAGGACGGACATTCCCTGTTCGAAGAACGCTCAAACATGAAACCGCATCGCTGTTTTTTTCTTTAAAGGATACTCTGATTAAGTCTGCGAAGTTCAGAGGCTGCCAGGAGTGCGCTGGCAAGGAATGACGAAGCAATGCGGCAGGCCCCGCATAATGAGG
>CAZSNF010000049.1:0-3756 GCA_964608315.1 uncultured Rhodothermales bacterium
TCGCGGCGCCTGGCCTAACAGGAAAACAGGCCCCGCAGAGCGCCGCTGCATAGTGGTAACAGGCCCTGATTCACCCCTCTGCAAGCCCTTCGGCGTACGCCAGTTTCTGTGCAATGTCTATCGGGAGCGCGGCCCCTTCCGTAGCCCGCGCCGCTTCGTACAATGCGATGGCCCCGGCGGCGCGGGCGCGAGACTCCGGCAGTGCGCCCATCCGGGCCAGTACATCGGCCTCTTCGCACAACAGATCGGCAATGGCCAGCGCAAGGCCATGTTCGAAACCGCGCGGGTATCGGCACAGCGCAACCAGTTCGGCGGGCGACAGCTCGGCCACGGGACGAGGGGACAAGTCGGCTTCGCCGAATGCCTCGCGAATGTATGCAAGCGCTTCCTCGTACCGTTCCTCGGACTTCAGCCGAAGCGTTTGCGCCAGCACATGGAGCAAGACCCGAATGGCCTGCTCTATTTCCCGCATGATGAGGTCGCGCTGCAACAAGACGATTAACCGGACACAGAGGGAGCAGGCGCTTCTGCGTCGAAGACGGCGATCCCCCGCTCAAGAAATTCAACAATCTCTTCAACCGAGGCATAGCCTGTGTACCGATGCAGCAACGCGCCGGAATACGGATCTGCCACGGCATAGGTCGGGAGAGCCACCGTACCCGCGAGGGCAAGCTGGTACTGCTGCAAGACCGGCCCCTCGTCGCGCGCGTCCGTATAGAGGCGCACCAATACGAAACGATCCCGAAACAGCGACTTCACCTGCTCCTCGCGAAACACAGAAACTTCCATCTGGCGACAATTTGCGCACGTATACCCGGTAAAATCGATAAATACCGGCCTGCGAACGCTTTGCGCCTGTTCGAACGCCGCATCGATATCGTCATACCAAACGGGCTCGTTCTCCGCATCCCCCGAAAACAGGCCCGCGCGGGCCGTCGTCGTTTCCGCCGGAGGCAGCCATGCATCGATTACGGGCAACTGTGCGCCGAAAAGACCCGGCGCCATATACAGGGAAACACTGAGGAACATCGCGGCGAAAAGCAACCGACCGGCGCCCACAGGCCCGGGGGACGATTCGTGGGGCATACGGATCATGCCCAGCAAATAGCATGCGGCAAGGCCGAAAATCACCATGGCGAGCGCAATAGCCGTCGGCCGGGAAAGCAGTCCCCAGCCCATCACCAGGTCCGCATTCGACAAAAACTTGAGCGCCGCGAGGAGCTCCACGAAACCCAGCGTAACCTGAATATGCCGCATCCAGACTCCCGCCCCGGGCAGCGACTGCACCGCTCTCGGAAACAGAGCGAACATCGCGAACGGCACGGCGAATGTCGCCGCGAAAACGGCCATGCCAATCAGGGGCCAGACCCATTCTCCGGTCGTAGCAGCCACCGCGAGCAACGCCCCGACGAACGGAACGGTGCAGGAAAAATGCACGAGCGTCAGGGTCAAACCCATGAAAAAGGCGCCCGCATAGTCCGAGCGCTCATTCCCCCGCCGATTGAAATAATTGACGAAACGACTCGGGAGCGCAAATTCGAACATGCCCAGCAACGAAAGCGCGAACACCGCAAAAATAACCGCGATAAAAAGATTGACCCATGGATTGGCCGCAATGGAGTGCGCCCCGGAAGCCCCGAGCAGGAAAGCCGCCAGCATCCCCAGCGCCGTGAAAGTAAGCACGATCGCCGCCCCAAAGGCCAGCGCCATGCGAACCGATTCCAAGCGGTTCGAGGTACGCTTCGAAAACCAGGAAACGGTGATCGGAATCATGGGAAACACGCAAGGCGTGAGGAGCGACGCCAGACCAGCCCCGATCGCCAGCAGAACAAAACCCCACAGCCCCCCGGCGTGTACGTCGTCGACGGGGGGTAACGCCGCAGCGGAAGACAAGACGGGCGACGCGCCGCCGGTCAAGTCGGGCACGGAGCGGAGCGAATCGTTTTCTGCGGCAGCAGGGATCGTTTCGGGGGCAAACGCGGCGTCCGCCACGCTATCCCCGCTCCCGGTAACCTGCACGACGGCCTCAAGCGAGGCGGGCGTGGGGGGCAAACACACCTTTTCCGTGCAAATCATGAATCGCACGACGCCGCGGAGCGCATGGTCGCCTGCAGGAGTATCCTCGCCCGCCCTTAACGGCGCAACAAACCGGGCTTCCCCCGTAAAATAGCGCACCGGGGCGTCAAACCAGGGGTCGTGCGCCTCTACGGGCGGATATTGCCGCATCGGACCTGCAAGCGCAAACGGCCCTTCGTCCCATTCGAATGCCGCCGCAAAGCTCGGATCCGGCGAATCAAGCGCGTACATCTTCCAGCCCGCCTCGATATCGGCCTCGACCACGGCTTCGAAAGCCTCCCCGGGAGCAACTGCTCCGGGGGCGGGCGAGACGGTCCATTCCACATACTCCGTAGCAAGCCCGACATCCTGCGCAACCGCGGACGGGCATACAACCCCCGCATACAACACAAGCGCAACCAGCCAGCCGACGCGGGCAAAACATTGCGAAAATCCAAAACCGTAGCGGCGCAAAACCATACCGGGTTTAAAGGATACTCTGATTAAGGATACTCTGATTAAATGTGCAAAGTTCAGAGGTTGCGAGAGGCGCGATGGCACAGAGGGCCTTCACGTCCGCTATGCCCCGAATCCGCAGCGTTTACCGCTGATTTCAATGATGCCAGTACAATGTCCTGTTCGCAGGAACGTGAAGCGCTGATCGAAGCAGATTTAATCAGAGTATCCTTAAGTCCGCAAAGCCCGGAGGCTTGCGAGGGGTGCGCTGGCAAGGAATAATGGAGGGTACGGCCTGGTCCGCCGCGCCTACGCTTCCGCCTCGGCAACCACCTCGACTTTCAGGTTGGCCGAGACATTCTTGTGCACCTTGACGGTGGCCGTATACACGCCAAGCATACGAATCTCTTCGTCGGGCGCGATATGCTTGCGATCAATCCGGAATCCCTGCTGACCAAGCGCTTCCGCGATCTGCGTCGGAGTGACAGTCCCGAAAATCCGGTTTTCCTGACCGACTTTCGCGGCGATAACCACCTTGGCCGCCTCCAGTTGCTCCTTGACGCGCTCTGCATCCCCGATCTCCCGGGCTATTTTTCGCGCACGCTGGCGAAAGAGTTCCTCCTGATGACGCACCACGGAATCCGAAGCGAGCACCGCCATGCGGCCCGGAATCAGGTAATTTCGGCCATAGCCGTCCCTGACCGTAACGATGTCCCCCTTGTGACCGAGGTTGTCTACGTCTTGCAATAATAAAACTTTCATCGCGGTAGTTCGCTCCTATCGAACGTTATCTGCCACAAAAGGCAGCAAGGCCAGATGACGGGCGCGTTTTACCGCCCGCGTAAGCTTGCGCTGGAATTTCTGGGGCGTTCCCGTAAGACGGCGGGGAAAAATCTTGCCCTGCTCGTTGAGGTAAATCTTCAGAAACTCGATGTCCTTGTAATCGACATACTCGATTTTTGCAAGGTCCAAATGGGGTTCGGTCATGGCCTGATCCTGTAAATGTGCTGAAATTCGAAACGGTTACGCCGACCCGGCGGGCGGCTCGGCCTGGGCCTCCTCAGGAGCGGGCGAAGCCTCCGCAGGCGGCTCGGCCTGGGCCTCCTCAGGAGCGGGCGAAGCCTCCGCAGACGACTCGGCCTGGACCTCCTCAGGAGCGGGCGAAGCCTCCGCAGACGACTCGGCCTGGGCCTCCTCAGGAGCGGGCGAAGCCTCCGCAGACGACTCGGCCTGGACCTCCTCAGG
>CAZSNF010000050.1:0-2863 GCA_964608315.1 uncultured Rhodothermales bacterium
CGGCCTCGCGCCGCCCGGTCTTGTTCCCAGTCTTTAAAGTGTAAAGCAGGGCGGCGGAAAAATGCAATCCTCCCGCCTCCGTTTCAGGGCAACATGGTCTTCCCCCTGTTTGTGCTCCGTAGTTCAATGCGAACGACCGGTAACCGTTTCATCGTCAAATGAATGTGGGGTGCTGGCGAAGTCCAGAGGGGAATTACCGTGACGTTTCGAAATCCATCCGGCACCGAAAAACTGGAACCGATACGGATGTGAAGCTGTTCCCTCCTGCAGGGTGGCAAGACATATCACCTGCCCTTGGGGTGAAGTTACCGGGAGGGTGCGTCCGTATCATCGGAAACGTATCGGATATCGTTTTTCATACGGGTTGTTGAATTAAAGTGTATTGCTTATCTCTACCTTACACGAAATATGCTTAAGGACCCACGGGTGAAGTCGCTGTTTCTGCGAAGTCGGTACGGACGGCGCCGGACAACGCGCAAAACCGGCTGGCGTCAGTCCAGCGGGATACGAATGACGACGCCGCCCATCACGTCACCGACCTTGGCGTCGGCGCGAGGAGAGTCCTTGTGGTTGTTGTGGCAATTCACGCAGGCTTCGGCCACGGCATAGTCGGGGTAGACGGCGGTGAAGTAGCGTCGGCCGCCGAGTTTCTCCTCACCGTAGTAATTCTTTCCCGGATTATTTTCGACATATTCGAGGCCTTTCCTCTCCATATTCGTTCCCGGGCCGTTTTTCTTGTTGATCGGATGTAACGAGAGTAGCGAATACGAGAAGTCCTCGGTCTTGTCGGCAACCAATTCCGCGCCGAAACGGAACATCTGCGCCGGCAGAGGCAATGCCGAATCGTCTTCGAAATGCTCCGATGCGGTGATGATCTTCTTGTCTCTCGTAAGACGCTGGACCACCTTGCGCGTATACACCGCCCGATCCGAGGACACTACGAGATGCAGCATATCGGCTACCCGGCGGTGCGGTATCCCCTCGGCCGCAACACCCGCCGCCATTAAAATCGCCGCGCCGAGTGCGGGTCCGACCAGCTTGCGTGTGCCTGGACGCATGGCAATCTGATCCTCCCTGTTTGTCTTCCCGGATTTTGAACGATGCGCAGCAGTTGGTCAATGTCCTTTGTTCCACCCAGTTGCCGCTGCGCGCCGCTTCGCCCATTCGATGCTTCTGACATGAACCGCGGGCTTCCCCCTGAAGTTTCGGGCCACGAGCCCCGTGTCCGCAAGCGAGTCGAGCGCAAAACCCAGGCCATGGCAATCCAGACATACGGACCGGATCATCTTCTCGTTCGGTCGCAGATTGTCATTCTGGTTGTGATTGGTCATGATCTTCCCGCGACGTTCGATCTTGACCAGATGACAGGTCGCACAACTGACGCCACCGCCCGGCGGCGCCTCACCGGCAAGCTCGGCTTGCCACAACCCGTAGTGGGTGCTTTCGAAGTAGGCTCTGGTGTGGGTGTCATCGTGGCAGGATGCGCAAGCTTGGACCGCGGCCCTCTTGATGTCCACCGCATGGGGCCGGTGACACGTTCCGCAATTGAGTGTTCCACTGACGGCGTCGGCCCGCATCGGCAGACGCGACTCGGCGACGGTCATACGAGTCGGAGGGACCGGGTCCGCGAGCCAGGCCGCGATTCCCTCCGGCAGGATGCCGCCGAGACCCAGCGCTTCGAGCTGGCGGCCCGGGTCTCGGGGAGGCGCGATCAACGGGTGTCCGCGCATGCCATGCCTTCCCCGTGAGAACGTTCGGGCTTCCATCTTGTGGCAACCTTCGCAAACCCTCATGCGCGGCGCGTCGACCCAGCGGGCCTCTACTTCGGCGCGAGGAGAACCTTGCGCGACATCAGGCGCGTGGCAACCGGCGCAGTTCACCCCCCCTGCCGCGTGACCGGAGGTGGCCCATTGGTTCAGCACCGCCTGTTCGGCGAGCGCGCTCTCGGGAGCTATGGCGTCTCTCCTTCTGAGTGCCGCCTTCTCTGGCAGTTGCCGAGTTCGGTAACGCGCACTCAAACTGTGCACCGGTAAGGGCGCAACCCGGGGCTGAGTAGCGCGCCTGACCAGGAAATCCTCATATAGGGCGCGATTGTCATGGTAATTATGACAGCCCCCCGACGCACATGTGTTAAAGGTCAGCCCCGCGTGGCTCGGGCGAACCTTCCGCACGTCCTGATCGCCTTCGGCATGACAAGCCGCGCAGAAATCCATCGCGACGGTGACGGCCCCTGCGCGCGTGATCTCGGGACGGTGCTCTATATGGCAGGCTGTACAGCGACGCGCATCGAGTCTTTCCCAGTATGCGGCCATTCTTGGACCGCGAAACTTCTTGCGCGAATGGCTGTCACCGGCGGCCTTCAGTTCTTCTTCGTGGCAGTTCCGGCAAGTCTTGTTAAGCGCCCTTTCCGCCGCCGCCGCATCAGCGAAAACCGGCCCGGCGTGACAGGTCTCGCAGGTCGTCATTATCTGGTGGTGGGCATCGGTGCCTTTGCCGATCACCAGCATTCCGCGATCACCGCCCAGTGAGATCCACACCGCCGTGACAGCCACGGCAAACAGGGTTCCGGTCGCGTATAGAATCCGGAAAATCGCCTGTCGCGGCACGCGCAGTTCTCTCAGTACGAATAGACGATGAGGATGTGGATGATCAGCAGAGCCGGCAGTGGATAGAGCGCAATGACGTGGAGTCTCAACAGGGTGTAGAGCGGTTTTGGGGAAACCCCGATTTTACGGAGCTGAGACGCTCCGTTGATCGAGATTCCGGCCAACGCGCCGGACATCAGTATGGCCAGATAGCAGATCATGAGCGCCGCGTTCATATTCGCGCCTATCCGGAAGCCGGTATGGACGAACAAGACGAG
>CAZSNF010000051.1:0-2180 GCA_964608315.1 uncultured Rhodothermales bacterium
CGCGCGGACCGCGCGGGCCGCGTCATCCCTAATTTTGGGGGGCCTGCCGCACTGCTTCTTCATTCCTTGCCAGCGCGCCCCTCGCAAGCCTCTGAACTTTGCAGAATTAATCAGAGTATCCTTAATGCGACCACGCTGTGGGTTCCCGATCCCAGCGATGCGCCCGCAGCGTTTCCAGCAGGTCGGCGTCCAGTCCGCCCTTGTCGCTGGCGACGATATTGGCTTCGACATGGCGGAGTTTGCGCATGCCGGGAATAATGGTGGATACGGCGTCGTGCGACAGAATGAATCGCAACGCCATTTCCGGCAAGTTCATGCCTTCGGGGGCTATCTTTTTCAGCGCGTCGGCGCGGCGGACCGTTTCCGCCAGGTTTCCCGGCCCGAAGTAGATGTTGCGCCAGTCGCCTTCCGGCCACGACGCATCAAGCGTCAGGTTGCCCGTCAATCCGCCTTCGTCGAACGGGACCCGGGCAATGACTGCAACATCCATCTCCGCGCAGGCAGGAAACAGTTCGTCTTCGGGCGCCTGGTCGAAAATGTTGTAAATCACTTGTACGGCGTCCACCAATCCGCTCCGGACCGCTTTGACGCCATTCCAGGGTTCCCATCGATTCAGGCTGATCCCGATACCCTGGATCAGGCCCTGCCGCCGAAAATCCTGCAGCGCGGCGATCCAGCGGTCGTCATTGAGCCAGTCGTCTTCCCATACGTGCAATTGCATCAGGTCGATATGGGGAAGACCCGTGTTTTCGAGGCTTTTTTCGATGGATTCCTTCACGTAGTCGGGAGGAAATACATCGTCCAGCGCGTATCCGCGGCGGCTGGGCCATTGACGGTTTTTCGGCGGCACCTTGGACGCCGCGTACAGGGACGCGTCCGGGTGCAGCGCCGCCAGTTTTCCCAGCAGCTGTTCGCTATGCCCGTCGCCGTAGGCCAGCGCCGTGTCGAAGAAGGTACATCCGAGGGAAACGGCCCGGCTCATGGAGCGGATGGACTCGGCGTCGTCGGAATCCAACCAGTCCGCCATACCCCACATCCCGTATCCGACTTCGCTGACTTCCCGGTTGAGGCGACCGAATCTCCGATAATTCATATGCGATTCTTGCTCGTTTTGGTGAGATGCGCTGCGGAGGGCGCGAAAGGGTCTGGAATACTCTGATTAATGTCTGGGGTTTCTTGTTTTTGCAATATGCCCGCTCACGAACCATGAAAGGCGCGCTGCGCGAGAATATATCAATGCGTCGTGTTCGCTCGTCCAGAGTCAGGCTACGCCCCGGACCATCTTGCCCTGGCGAAAAAATTCGTCGTCGCTTGATTTTGAAATTTGCGGGAAGCATACTGGGCGCAGGAGCGTGGCGATGCTTGCATCCGCTGCTTCAACGAAGAATGTCCTCGCCAGAGCCTTGACAACCTGACCCCGACGAAGTATTTTACGGACGAAAAGCCGTTGTCGGCGGCGATGTGGTATTGGCAGAGTATTCCCCTGATGGATTCAGTTCATACGATTCGACTGGTTTGCGCATTGTTCGCGGGCGGGTCGCTATGCGCCGCTTCGGCGCAGGGCCAGGCGGTCCGGGAGGGCTATCCGACGAAGGGCGTTTTGCAGGACGAGCCGGCCTTGAGCCCCCCCCCCTTGCCTGAGGAATGCGATGCTTTCGCCATTCCCGACGAGTTCGGCGAGGGGTGCAGAGAGGGTAGCGAATACGAAGCGCCGGATGCGTTCGTAGGCGTCGCGCAAGCAGACGGTTTCCCGGACGGTCCGTCCGGCCCATCCAATCCTGTGCTTCGGTCGGCTCCGTTCATCGAGTGCCCCGCCGCCGTTTTCGTCGAAGAGCTGGAGACGGGCGTCATCGAGTGCCGCGCCTGGGACGAGGCGGGCGAGGAGCATCTCGAGTACCGCTGGGAGCCTGCGGGCGGCGCGCCGCACGACTACATGGACGCGCCCCGCCTGATAGGCGAGGACAGGCTTGCTCCTTCCATAGTGGCTCCGTCGTCGCCGTTCCACGATACGCTGGAGTCGTTTCTGTCGGAGGAGGCGACGCTTCGCTACCGATACCGCCTGACGGCTGCGTCCCGCGTTACGGGCCTGTCGTCTCAGGAAGAAGTGGAAGTGTTCGTGTTGCTTCGCCGTCCGAGCGTGCATTGCCCCCTGGAGCTGGAGGCGGCGGCGGGCGCGGAGA
>CAZSNF010000052.1:0-1943 GCA_964608315.1 uncultured Rhodothermales bacterium
TGGCGTGGGGCCTCTCGGCGGGGGCGCGGAACTACGACGCGGGCTGGCGCCTCGATCCCGAGGCTCCCGGTGCGCCTGACCTCTCGCTCGCCGTAAAGGCCACGCGGCGCGAGGCTGCCGACGACACCACCGACCACGGCGTCGGGATCGACCTCACCGCGCGGTGGTAGTATCCGGCGGGAGCGGGGGGCGCCCGATGAACAGGGCGTCCCGCTCCCGCATCTCCTACGGGCCCCCTGCAAGGGTGAGACGTCGCAGTCGAGAGACCGAACGCCCGGCCGGGTCCGTCCGCAACGCGCCGAACCCTTCAGGGCGCCGCCACGGTGTGCACTCAGTCAGAGGTCCCGTGCCATCCGGGCTCCGGCGGGTTCCCGCTCGAAAGCCGCCCGGCGCGACGGGGACGCGGTGCGCTGGCCGTGAATATCGGCCGCGATGATCGCGGCTATCCGCACCGCGGCCTTTCGCACCGATTCGCGTGACAGATGGGCGTATCGCGCCGTGGTCTGTATGGGGGGTGGCCCAGCAGTTTCCCGATCATGGGGCTGTTGAAGAACCGGGGTTCGGAACGGTTCGTTTCAGGTTCAGGCTCCTTGGGTCCCCCCGAGGCCGTTTTGCCGTTTGCGGGCATATGGGTCTTCAGACAGCGATTCCAGACGACACAGGCCATCCAGAGGGCGTATAATCGGACAACGAGAGCGGCGGCGAGCCACTTGAGGTTGATCGCAGTCGCCGTCAGGTAGGGCTGTATCTTCACGTTGTCCAGACCACGCCGCATCGCGCGTGCTGGCGACAGGCCTCCTGAAAGGGCTCTCGCGATGGTGGAATGTATCGACATGTCGGGACAACGCGAAATAGAGCACATGATGGAGAGTTATGCGGGGATATTTGAAAAAGCCCATTTGGACATGAGCCGGAAACTGAGAGAAGGAGACGAACTGATCGAGAACGTGTTATCCGGGTTCGTCCGGAGCGAGTTGAACGAGCACGGCGTCGTGGTGCCGCGAAGGTTCGAGCGTATGACGACGCTCATGCTGGATTTCGTGGACTTCACGAGCTTGAGCCATTCGCACGACCTGTCGCATCTGGTCATGATGTTGAACGACATCTATACGGCGTTCGACCGCATCACTGAAATGTCGGGTTGCTACCGGGTCAAGACGATTGGGGACGCCTTTCTTGCAGTACTCGGCCTCCCCGAACCGGGCGAGCATCAGGCATCAAAAGTGGCGCGGATGGCACTCCGGATGCGAGCTTATATCGAAAGGAGAAACCGGACTTATCCCGAAGAATGGACCTGCCGCATAGGAATCGACCGGCCCTGCAATCGGAGCCGTGGTCGGGACACACGGATTGGCCTATGACGTGTTCGGCCCGAGCGTGAATCTTCCGGTTCTGCTTCCAGATTGTTTCTCACGCAAAGAAATTTCTGTGATTATCCACTTGGCGAAATGAAATCAATACCTTGTGGGAATAGGTAACCACCATATGTTGTGTCTATTCGATACGCAACTTGGACTTGGAAAAACCCGAAGCTGTGAGCTCGGCGGAAATGCGGACTGGTTCGGGTTTTTGTCTTTTTCTCCTTTTTGCCAACCAATACCCGATAGCCAAGAATACTTTTGCCTTAACTAATTCCTTTGCTTCTGTTGCTATTTCACTAATGCCCCAGTTTATCCAATCAAAACTTTCGCACTTAGTTTCCTTCACTGCCTATTTCTCCCTAAGATGCGAGCCATTTCAAGCAATACCACGAATCTTGGAAAACCAGCGTACAAGATGTTGCGGTTTCGGTCAAAAGATCGGGAACCACAATATCTTGTGTTTACTTGAAACTATTTTGCTGTATTATACTGCTTGTTAAACCTGTTTTGATTCCATCTTCCGGATTTTGAATTCATGTCCATATCGCCCTTGGAACCTGTTGCGAAGGAGTGAGTTATGAA
>CAZSNF010000053.1:0-1562 GCA_964608315.1 uncultured Rhodothermales bacterium
TGGCAGTGTCGACTGCGTGGGGGTTCACAAGTTTTACAGTGGAAGTTGGGGCTAAGGGAGCAATAGATGGGTCCTGAATTGGGTCCCGGTGTGATAGAATTGATCGGTAACCCCTTTTAAACCAGAAACTTACAATGGAACACCAAAGGATCTGCAAAACCTTTATTCGTGGGTTCGATTCCCACCCGCGCCTCCATGACTTAAATGCTCGATACTGCGCTAGTTCTTCCTTCAAGGCATCTGACCAAAACGCCAAGTCCAGGGACCGGCTCCGTCACGAACATGCGGGTACAGTCGCAAGCACCCAAAACGAAAAATGATCCAAATCTGAGGATAGAACCAGTCTAGGATGTGAAGCTGCGATTCCGTGGAGCTTCGGACCGTCTTCTCAAAACTCGTAGTGTCGCACCCGCTTCAAACTGCTCCAATCGTTACCGTGTTGGCCGACCGTCGCCGGGTCGGATTCGCATCCGTTAGGAAACAGGGCGATTCCATGACATGACTTGAACACATCTGCTCGGAGCGGAGGGACCAAGAGCCACAGTTTCGTGGACACGCTCGCTTCCACTCCTAAGCGAGTCCAGACAATCACAACTCCGTCTCGACACTCCTGAGGACGCGAGCTTCGAACGAGGTTCGGATGACGCTCTCCGATTGCGACAAATTACGGTCTCGCTGCCCACGGCTGACCTCTCTGCGCCCCTAGGGGCGCCCCGCCTTCCTGCAAGGAAAGATCCCGGGAGCGACCTCTCCGAAAGGCCCGCCTGTGCAAGCGAGGGCCGTTTTCGGGGGGGCGCTCCGGCACGGCCCATTTTCCGGAGCCCTTGCCCAGGGCGTACAGCCCGATCGCTAACAACATGGTGTTCCAAGGCTTGAGCCCGAGTGGCGCATGAACGGCAGTCGGTCCGAGCGCATGCGGGAATGGTGTTGCAATCGTCGAGGGGCTTGACAAGGGTAGGCCATTGGCCTATATGATCAGGATGGAGTTCGAATGGGACGATGCCAAGAACAGCGCCTGCTTCACGCGTCGCGGCTTCGACTTTGCTTATGCCGTTCGCGCCTTCTTCGATCCGCGCCGGATCGTGGTGCAGGACCGCCGGCGGGACTATGGCGAGGATCGCTATCGGCTGATCGGCGTGATCGATGGGCGGGCGTATGTCGTCGTCTATACGGTGCGAGGTTCGGCCCTCCGCATTATTTCGGCCCGCCAGGCCAACAGGAAGGAGGTATCGGACTATGAGTACAACGCGCGTCAGGATTGATCCCGACGATCCGGTGACCTTCCCTGAGGGGCGGATCGACCCTGCGGTGGTGGACGCCACGACCGAGGCAGAGATCGCCCTGCAGCAGAAGGAAGACGACGCCGAGGCGATGCAGGACACGGCGCGGTATGCGCGCCGGATTCGTCGGCGGCTGGGGCTCAGCCAGATGGAGCTGGCGCGGCGCATCGACGTGCCGCACGAGACGATCCGCAACTGGGAACAGGGTAAGCGCTCCCCGACCGGCGCGGCGCGTGCCCTGTTGCGGGTGCTCGACAAGGCCCCGGAGACTGCGCTCCGCGT
>CAZSNF010000054.1:0-1508 GCA_964608315.1 uncultured Rhodothermales bacterium
CTATCGCAACACGGCGGTACACGAGCTTCAACAGCGCGAAGAGCAGTTCCGCGTGGCGCGCCGATGTGATGGCCGTCGCTTGGCAAGACGTCCGCCGCAATGGCGGCGCTGCCGGGATGGACGGTCAAACGGTAGCGGACATCGAAGCGTATGGCGTGGGCCGGTGGCTTGGGTAACTGGCGCGGGACCTGAAAGCGGGAACCTACCGGCCCGAGGCGGTTCGGCAGGTGCTCATGCCGAGGAAGCAGGGTGGAAAGTTCCGACCCTTGGGCATCCCTTGCGTACGGGACCGGGTGACACAGACGGCGGCGATGGTGGTGTTATCGCCGATCTTCGAGGCCGACCTGCAACCGC
The DNA here is from genome assembly GCA_964608315.1 of uncultured Rhodothermales bacterium. GTDB lineage: Bacteria > Bacteroidota > Rhodothermia > Rhodothermales > VXPQ01 > VXPQ01. The sequence goes on from CAZSNF010000054.1 coordinate 355, forward strand.
AGCAATGAGACGGCGCAAAACGCCTGCCGCTGAATTCCAAAAAGTCCGCACTCGCGCAAAAGAGATCAAACGTCGAATAAGAAAAGTTGTAGGTCAATTAGCGCGCATTTAACCCCGGAATCAATTAAGCCGAGTCGTTGCCAGCCAGTTCGCGGCGCAAAGCCGCCCGCGCACGGAGGATCGGCGGGTGGAAAGTCGACGGGGACGGTTTCGCAGGTGCTGCGCAAGGCCGGGGATGCCGGGATCGGATGGCCGGTGCCGGCGGGCATGGGCGAGACGGAGCTGTACGCGGCGATCTACCCCGCCAGCGCACGCGTCCCGAACCAGGAGCGCCTGCTACCGGACTGGCCGGCCCTGGATTCCGAACTGAGCGTTTGCGGGCGGCGTCGTGCTCGGGTGCCTTTCGACGCACTGCCGGAACGCGAGGGGGCTTATATATGTAGCTAGACACGCGCGGCCTCCCGCAATTTGCGTGCAGCAGCGCGGCGGCGCTTTTGGCGTTCTGTATTCCGCCGTACACGTGCCCGGTAGCTGCACCGCTTGCAGACAATACGCGGTCTCCCAGCGTGCTTGTGGGGAGGCATAACCTCCCCACAATCGCGGCATTTTCGTAATTCAGCCATCAATCCAGCACCGTTCGACGTGCGCCTTCCGGCGATTGTGCGCATCTGTGTCCTCTCCGTTTAAACGTGCGGAGAGGATGGCACCTTCGGGCGTGTCGCCAAAACCATGGCATACCGCGCCTTCCGGCGATTGGCCTTCCGCCCAATATTCAGCCCCCAGCTTCGGGGCCGCGCATTTTCCTGTCGTCCATCGTTCGCTTGGGAAATAGCTCATTTTCACACCCCTTTTAGATTTTCAGGAGATAATCAATTATTTTCGAAACTTCGCGGCGGTCGAACAGTTTTTCGTTGCCGTTGCCTTTTGTGTATCCAAGAGCTGCTAGCGCCGCTTCGTCGATTTTTCGAGACTTGCGGCCAAGCAAGTCACTTAAGAAATTCATCTGTTTTTTACTTGCGGGTTTCACGCTGCGCTCCCTGTTGATGAAAATAATATAGGGCATTGCGCGGCGAATTGCAATACCCTAAATCCGTTTTTCAATTTATTTTTTTGGCAGTTTTCTGCGATTTGTCTAGTTACGTATATAAGCCCCT